>DUMA01000049.1 GCA_012840135.1 Thermoanaerobacterales bacterium | reverse complement strand
GTTCCCCGCTTGGATGACGCCCAATCCCGAACTGCGGGAAGCCCGGGTTGAACGAGCTGCGTTAATTACGCAGCTAAAGCGTAATTTTCGTTTGCGTTTATATTTAATTGCCGGTTTTTTTACGTGGTACCGTGCGACCCACGGCTCGCTGCTCCCGATTCTATCATCCCCGTCGAAACCAAATACGCCCCCATGAAGTATCAGTATCTTTCCTTGATAGCCCGTTCTATCCTTCTTTGGGCTTCCTTTTTGGCCAAATCTTCCCTTTTGTCGTAACTCTTTTTGCCCCGGGCCACCGCCAGCTCTACCTTCACAAGTCCCCGGGTTATATATACTTTCAGCGGCACAAGGGTCAAGCCTTTTTGCTGCGTATACCCGATAAGCTTCCTAATTTCCCTTTTGTGCACCAAAAGCTTCCTTGTCCTCAGCGGGTCCCTGTTGTATATATTTCCCTTCTCGTAGGGACTTATGTGCATATTGTAAAGGTAAAGCTCTCCCTTGTCAACCTTGGCAAAACTGTCCTTGATATTGACCTTGCCGCTTCGAATGGATTTCACTTCGGTTCCTACAAGTTCAATACCCGCTTCCAGCGTTTCCTCAATGAAATAATCGTGATGCGCTTTTTTGTTCCTTGCCACAACCTTTACATCGTCCGCCATTTCTTAGTGCACCTGCTTTATCGGATAAAATTAACCCTATTTGTCGGGCAAATAGGGCCTTCTTCTTTAGCTGACATAAATGATACACCATATTATGCGCATTGTCAAGTGGTTATGTAAACCACCCGGCCGCCGCAAATGCCTGCAACCCATAACCCGGCATCTGAAATATTTGACCCGGACGCTTCGAATTACGAACCATCAATCAATACTGCAGCCAGCTATCAAACCAGCGTAAACTCCAGTTTTTTTTCAACGGTGTCTGCCCTCAGCACCTGCACTTTCACCGCATCGCCTATCTTGTAGGTCTTCCTGGTCCTCTCACCCAGCAGCGTATAGCTTTTTTCATCAAAATGATAAAAATCGTCGTCCATGTAGCTGACCCTGACCATACCCTCTACCCCGTTATAAAGCTCCACGAAAAGGCCAAAGGCAGTAACACCCGACACTATGCCTTCAAACTCCTCGCCAACCTTGTCCGCCATATACTCCACCTTCTTCATGTCCTCCACTGCCCTTTCGGCCTCGTCCGCCGCCCTTTCCCTGTCGGAGGACTGTATTGCCGCCCTTTCAACAAAACCCTTTAAATACTCTGCCCTGTCCTGCCTCATCTTTCCCTTGATGGTTTCCTTTAGTATCCTGTGTACCACAAGGTCGGGATACCTTCTTATCGGTGAGGTGAAATGGCAATAGTACGCTGCGGCAAGTCCGTAGTGACCAAGGCTCTCGTGAGAATACCTGGCCCGCTTAAGCGACCTCAGCATAAGGGTGTTAATAACCTTCTCCTCTTTTTTGCCCTTAACCTTCGCGATAAGTGCCTGCAGCGTCTTTGGGTGTACTCTCTTTATACCCTTTATGGAATACCCGAAATTGTAAATGAACGCATTGAAAGCTTCCATCTTTTCCATGTCCGGCTCCTCGTGCACCCTGTATATAAAGGGAACGCCCAGCCAGTACATGTGCTCGGCCACCGTTTGGTTGCACACAAGCATGAATTCCTCGATAATCTTGTCCGCCGTCCTTCTTTCAACCTTTACTATGTCCGTCGGCTTTCCTTTTCCGTCCAGTATCACCTTGAACTCGTCGAACTCAAAGTCAATGCTTCCCCTTTCGGTCCGCTTGGCCGCCAGTATCCGGTACAGCTCCTCCATGGCTTTAAAGTCATCCAAAAGGTACCGGTATCTTTCAATTAGCGCGGGGTCGTTTTTTTCCAAGATGTCCGAAACATCTGTATAAGTCATCCTCTCGCTTGTCTTAATAACGCTCTCCAGTATTTCATAGTCCACCACGCTTCCGTTTCTGTCTATTTCCATGAAAACCGACATTGTAAGCCTGTCCTCTTTGGGGTTAAGGCTGCATATGCCGTTGGAAAGCCTCTGGGGCAGCATGGGTATTACCCTGTCCAGGAAATATACGCTGGTTCCGCGACGGTAAGCCTCCTTGTCCAGCAGCGAGTTTTCAGCCACGTAGTGGGCCACGTCGGCAATATGCACTCCCAGCCGGAAGTTTCCGTTTTGGAGTCTCTCCACCGAAACGGCGTCGTCCAGGTCCTTGGCATCCGCCCCGTCAATGGTGACTATTTTCATATCCCTTAAATCAGCCCTTTTTTCCAGTTCGTGCTGCGGGATGTCTCCCGGCAAGGCCTCCGCTTCACGCAAAACGGCCGCCGGAAACTCCTCGGGGATGTCGTAGCTCCTTATGATGGATAGAACGTCCACGCCTATATCGCCCGGGCGGCCCAATACCTCAATAATCCTTCCCTCGGGGTTTCTTCTCTTTTCGGGCCACCGCTCGATTTCCACCACCACTTTGTCCCCTTCCCTGGCGCCCAATGCATCCTCCCGGGCAACGAATATGTCGTCGAGAATCCTCGGGTCGTCCGGCACCACAAACCCGAAATTCCGGCTTTTATCATAGGTGCCCACCACCCGCTTGTTGGCCCTCTCCAGGATGCGCACAATTTCCCCCTCGGTTTTGCCGCCGTCGATTCGGCCCTTTGTTATCTTGGCAATAACCCTGTCATTGTGCATCGCACCGTTAATCCCGTCGGCGGGAATAAAGACGTCCTCATACATCTCATCCCGCGGGAGCACAAAGCCGAAACCTCTTTGATGGCACTGCAAAGTGCCCACCACCAGGTCCATTTTTTCCGGTATCCCGTACCTTTTCTTGCGGGTGAGTATTACCTCCCCTTCCCTTTCCATTTCCCTCAGGGCTTCGAAAAACGCCGGTATGTCCGGCTGGTCAATGTCAAGCCGGTTCATCAGCTCCTCCGCCGTCATCGGGTTGTACGCTTTCTCTTTCATGAATTCCAAAATTTTTTTCTTAAGCTGCAAGTAGTCTTAACCTCCGTTCCATACCCCGGCACACCGGGGAAAAACCTTTCCAGTATATTATTTACCGTAAGTCGCGCTTTAAACTTCCTGCCGAATCAAAAGGCACCGGGCAGTATGTCCCGATGCCTTCCATTGTCTTTATATGAACAGCGGTGCAAACACCAAAGCTACTACGGTCATAAGCTTTATAAGAATGTTCAGTGACGGACCGGAGGTGTCTTTGAAGGGGTCCCCCACCGTGTCGCCCACAACTGCCGCCTTATGAGCCTCGCTGCCCTTGCCGCCGTGGATGCCGCCCTCTATATACTTCTTGGCGTTGTCCCAGGCGCCTCCTGAGTTAGCCATCTGTATCGCCACCAGCACGCCGGTGATAAGGGCTCCGGCCAGCAGGCCGCCCAGCGCCTCGGGTCCCAGCACAAGACCGGTAAGAAGCGGCGCTATAACCGCCAGAAGTCCCGGGAATACCATTTCCTTAAGGGCTGCGGCGGTGCTTATATCCACGCATTTCGCATAGTCGGGTTTTCCCTTGCCTTCCATTATGCCGGGTATCTCCCTGAACTGCCTCCTTACCTCTTCAATCATCTGGTAAGCAGCTTTTCCGACCGCTTCCATGGTTATGGCGGAGAACAGGTAGGGCAGCATTCCGCCTAAGAACATACCAACTATTACTTCCGGCTGCATAATATTTATAAGCTGGAGGTTTACCGCCTGTGAATAGGAAACAAACAGTGCCAGCGCCGTCAGTGCGGCGGAACCTATTGCGAATCCCTTACCAATTGC
>DUMA01000009.1 GCA_012840135.1 Thermoanaerobacterales bacterium | reverse complement strand
TTTCGGTCTGGTATTCTACGTGGGCGGTGGCTATGGTGATGCCGCGCTCTCTTTCTTCGGGGGCCTTGTCTATCTGGTCAAAGGGTACAAAGTCCGACAGCCCGGTGTTGGACAGTACTTTTGTGATAGCTGCCGTCAGGGTTGTCTTGCCGTGGTCTACGTGACCTATGGTTCCAACGTTTACGTGGGGTTTTGTCCTTTCGTATTTTTGCTTTGCCATTTTTATCCTCCTTATGAAACTTTTTTTACTTGTTTATGATAGATTCCGCTATGCTCTTGGGCACTTCCGCATAATGCGAAAACTGCATGGTATAGGTGCCGCGCCCCTGGGTCTTTGATCTCAAATCGGTGGCGTAGCCGAACATTTCGGCCAGCGGCACGAATCCTCTTATGACCTGAGCTCCTCCGCGGGGTTCCATACCTTCGATGTGGCCCCGGCGGGAGTTCACGTCACCTATTACATCACCCATATATTCCTCCGGTACCACTATTTCTACCTTCATTATGGGTTCGAGAAGCACCGGCTGTGCCTTTTTCATGCCTTCCTTGAACGCTATGGAAGCTGCAATTTTAAAGGCCATTTCCGAAGAGTCCACCTCATGGTACGAACCATCGTAGAGTGTGGCTTTCACATCTACCACAGGATATCCTGCCAGCACACCGTTCTCCAGTGCCTCCTGAATGCCGGCATCTACGGCAGGGATGTATTCCTTTGGTATGACGCCGCCTACAATCTTGTTCTCAAACTCATAGCCTTTCCCGGGTTCCTGAGGCTGAAGCTCTATCCACACATGACCGTACTGGCCCCGGCCGCCGGACTGACGTATGAATTTGCCCTCGGATTTAACGGCCTTTCGAATGGTTTCCTTATAAGCCACCTGGGGTTTACCCACATTAGCCTCCACTTTGAATTCCCTGAACATCCTGTCGACGATAATCTCCAGGTGAAGTTCTCCCATGCCGCTGATAATGGTCTGACCCGTTTCCTGATCGGTATGAGTCTTAAATGTGGGGTCTTCCTCCGCAAGTTTTGCAAGAGCAACTCCCATCTTTTCCTGATCAGCCTTTGTTTTGGGTTCGATGGCCACCGAAATAACCGGTTCGGGAAATTGCATGGATTCCAGCACTATGGGATGTTCTTCGCTGCACAGCGTATCACCGGTGGTGGTGTCTTTAAGGCCTACGGCTGCCACAATATCCCCGGTCATGACTTCTTCCACTTCCTGCCGGTGATTGGCATGCATATAAAGTATCCTGCCTATTCTTTCCTTCCTGTTCTTTGTGGAATTATATACATAGGAACCGGAACTCAATTTTCCGGAATAAACCCTGAAATACGTGAGCTTACCCACATAAGGATCGCTCATTATCTTAAATGCCAGAGCTGAGAAGGGTTCATCATCGCTGGCTTGCCTTGGAATTTCCTCTCCGGTATCGGGAGAAATGCCTTTGACCGGCGGGATATCCAGAGGAGACGGAAGGTAATCCACCACCGCATCCAGCAGAAGCTGTACACCCTTGTTTCTGTAAGAAGAACCGCAAAGCACGGGAGTTATTTTTACCTCCACGCATGCCTTACGTATGGCTTTCTTAATCTCTTCTTCGGAGATCTCCTCGCCCTCCAGGTACTTCACCATTATTTCTTCATCTACGTCCGATATAGCTTCCAGCATCTTTTCCCTGTATTCGCGGGCCTTTTCCTTCATGTCCTCCGGGATGTCGATTTCCTGGATTTCAGTGCCGAGGTCATTGGTGTAGATATATGCCTTTTGACGGACCAGGTCCACGATTCCTTTGAAGGTGTCTTCACTGCCTATAGGGAGCTGTATCGGCACGGGATGGGCTCCCAGCCTTTGTTTCATCATTTCAATGACATTATAGAAGTTCGCTCCCATGATATCCATCTTGTTGACGTAGGCTATCCTGGGAACACGGTATTTATCGGCCTGCCGCCATACTGTTTCTGACTGAGGCTCCACGCCTCCCTTAGCACAAAACACAGCCACTGAACCGTCGAGAACCCGCAGCGAACGCTCTACCTCCACCGTAAAATCCACGTGCCCTGGCGTATCGATGATGTTTATGCGATGGTCCTTCCAGTAACATGTAGTTGCCGCTGATGTTATTGTTATTCCTCTTTCCTGCTCCTGCTCCATCCAGTCCATTACCGCTGAACCTTCGTGGACCTCTCCCATTTTATGAACCTTGCCGGTATAGAAAAGTATGCGTTCCGTGGTCGTGGTCTTACCGGCATCAATATGCGCCATAATACCTATATTTCGTAGCCTGTCTAGTGGTACTTGCCTAGGCACAATTTACACTCCTTTCCGCTAAGTTTCCCTTGAAGTTCAGTGCTTTCTACCACCTGTAGTGTGCAAATGCTTTGTTGGCTTCTGCCATCTTGTGCGTTTCCTCTTTCTTCTTTACTGCTCCACCTGTGCCATTGGCTGCATCCATGATTTCAGCTGCAAGCTTTTCTTTCATGGTCCTTTCTCCCCTGGCCCGGGCATACTCCACCAACCACCTTATTCCCAGAGCCTGCCTTCTGTCCTGCCTGACTTCCATGGGAACCTGGTAGGTGGCACCACCCACACGCCTGGGTCTTACTTCGAGGACCGGCATGACATTTTTCATGGCTTCCTGAAAAACTTCCATGGGGTCTTTGCCGGTCTTTTTGTTTATGATGTCAAAGGCGCCATAACATATTTTCTGAGCGATACCTTTCTTTCCATCATACATGACCTTGTTTATTAGTTTGGTCACCATCCTGTCGCCGTACAATGGATCTTCAGGTACAGGTCTGCGCGCTACATGACCGCGTCTTGGCATCGTATCCCTCCTTTAACTGCTATTTTTTAGGTCTTTTTGCTCCATAGAGCGACCTTCCCTGTTTACGGTTGGCAACTCCGGCTGTATCGAGAGTTCCTCGAATAATGTGGTATCTCACGCCGGGAAGGTCCTTCACCCTGCCTCCTCTTATCAAAACTACGGAGTGCTCCTGAAGGTTATGGCCGATACCGGGTATATAAGCCGTTACTTCGATACCGTTGGTAAGCCTTACCCTTGCGATTTTTCTCAGAGCGGAGTTGGGCTTCTTGGGAGTCGTCGTCTTAACGACCGTACAAACCCCTCTCTTTTGAGGAGAACCTTTAAGGGCCGGAGCAGTAGATTTATACTCCACTTTCTGTCTGCCTTTCCTTATCAGCTGATTTATGGTCGGCACTGTCACACCTCCTTCCACTAAATTAAAAAAAGATGCCCCTATAGGGGCATCTTAAAAGCAAATTATTGGTTTAAGATTGCAGCCGATGCCGCCCCTACCTGGATTCCGCAGGCATCCCCCAGCTCTTTCATGGTAGCCACAGGTACAATCTTCACACCTTTTTTCAGGCACAATTCCTTGAGGCTGGAAACTACATGTTCTTCGGCATCCTGGGCTAAAAAGACGACTGCGACTTTATCCTTTTCCAGCGCTTTCAATGTCTGTTTTGTTCCTATGGTTTTAGCGGGGGCCTCTCTTAATTTTTCAAGCATTTTCTCGCCCTCCCCTTGACTTTTAAAGAGAGCTGATTAAACACACCAATATATTTTATCATCATAGTATTTTACTGTCAATATTAAAACCCATGCCGGTTCCGCTATGATGAAGACTGCTCCTGGCCATTGAGCTTTTGTTCTTCCATCGGCTGGTCTACCGTATATATCTTCACGTTTCTGTAGCGGCTCATACCGGTACCCGCGGGGATCAGTTTGCCTATGATGACATTTTCCTTAAGGCCCAGCAGCGGATCCACCTTGCCCTTGATAGCCGCTTCGGTCAGCACCCTGGTGGTTTCCTGGAATGAAACCGCTGACAGGAAGGAGTCGGTAGCCAGCGATGCTTTGGTGATGCCCAGAAGCACTCTCTTTGCTTCCGCAGGTCTTTTACCCTCCTGAATTGCCTTCTCGTTCAGATCCTCGAACTCAAATACGTCTATGAGCTCTCCGGGGAGCAGGTCGGTATCGCCGGGATTTTCAACCTTTACTTTGCCCAGCATCTGGCGGATTATTATTTCTATGTGTTTATCATTTATGTCCACGCCCTGCAGCCTGTAAACCCTGAGCACTTCCTGCAGGAGGTACATCTGCACTCCCCGAATGCCCTTTATCTTCAATATGTCGTGGGGGTTTACGGAGCCTTCGCACAGCTCATCTCCGGCTTCTATCACCATGCCGTTTTCCACCTTTAACCTGGCACCGTAAGGAACCTGATATACCCTCGTTTCACCGGTTTCAGTGGTTATTTCCACTTCGCGCTTTTTCTTGCTCTCCAGGATTTTTACGGTGCCTCCCACTTCGGAAATAATGGCCTGGCCTTTCGGCTTGCGGGCTTCAAAAAGCTCCTCCACTCTGGGAAGACCCTGGGTTATATCCTGGCCTGCTACACCTCCCGTATGGAAGGTCCTCATGGTAAGCTGCGTTCCAGGTTCGCCTATGGACTGGGCCGCTATAATGCCTACGGCTTCGCCTATGTTCACCGGTTTTCCGGTGGCCAGGTTTTTACCGTAACATTTGGTGCATACCCCGTGCCGTGTCCTGCAGGTGAGTACAGACCGGATTTTTACCTCATTAATACCGGCTTTTATAATTTTGTCCGCCATTTCATCGGTGATGAGCTCGTTGGCCCGGACAATCACTTCACCGGTTTCCGGATGTAATACATCTTCCAGAGCAGTCCGGCCTTCGATGCGTTCCTTCAGGGATTCTATCACTTCACTGCCATCTTTGATGGCTTTTACTGTGATGCCTTCGCTGGTGCCGCAGTCAATTTCCCTTACTATGACATTATGGCTCACATCCACCAGCCGGCGGGTCAGATAACCGGAGTCTGCGGTCCTCAGGGCAGTGTCTGCAAGGCCCTTCCTGGCTCCGTGGGTAGATATGAAGTATTCCAGCACCGTGAGGCCCTCGCGGAAATTGGCTTTTATGGGAAGGTCTATGATCCTTCCGGAAGGGTCTGCCATAAGGCCGCGCATGCCCGCCAGCTGCCTTATCTGCTGCTTGTTGCCTCGGGCACCGGAGTTTGCCATCATGTATACTGAATTAAATCTGTCCAGGGAATTCATGAGGCTTTCCGTAACTCTGTCCGTGGCATTGTTCCATATTTCAATGGTCTTCTCGTATCTCTCCTCATCGGAAATCAGTCCTCGCCGGTAGAGGAGTTCAACCTGGTCAACTTTTTCATCAGCTTCGGACAGTATCTTTTCCTTCTCCGAGGGCACCTCTATGTCGGTGACCCCTATGGTTATGCCCGCCTTTGTGGCAAATTCATACCCTTTTTTCTTTATTCTGTCCAGCACCTCTGCGGTAACCGTTGTGCCGTGCTTGCGATAGCACCTGTCCACTATTTCCCCCAGTTTTCCTTTGTCCACCAGGGTGTTGAGCTCCAGTTCGAAAAGATTATCCTCTATGGATCTGTCTACAAAGCCCAGATCCTGGGGGATGCCTTCATTGAACAGGATGCGGCCAGGTGTAGTCTTTATAATCTTGCTGCGCTGCTTTCCATCTATGACTTTCGTCATGCGCACATTTACCATGGCATGAAGGCCTACTTCTCCCATATCATAGGCCAGAAGCGCCTCTTCTGGACTGGAAAAGTACTTGCCTTCTCCCTTTTCTCCCGACCTCTCTATAGTGAGGTAATAGGAACCCAGGACCATATCCTGCGTCGGAGTAACCACCGGTTTCCCATCCTGGGGCTTTAGTATATTGTTGGTAGAAAGCATCAGGAGCCTTGCCTCGGCCTGAGCTTCGGCAGAAAGGGGCACATGCACCGCCATCTGGTCTCCATCAAAGTCGGCGTTATATGCAGTGCACACCAGGGGATGGATCTGTATAGCTCTTCCTTCCACCAGCACCGGTTCAAAAGCCTGGATGCCGAGCCTGTGCAAAGTGGGAGCTCTGTTGAGCATGACCGGATGCTCTTTTATGACATCCTCCAGTACATCCCAGACTTCAGGTTTTACCCTTTCCACCATGCGTTTCGCACTCTTAATATTGTGAGCATAGCCATCCGTTACCAGCTTTTTCATCACAAAAGGTTTAAACAACTCCAGCGCCATTTCCTTGGGAAGGCCGCACTGGTAAAGTTTGAGTTCGGGGCCTACCACTATGACAGAACGACCGGAATAGTCCACGCGCTTTCCCAAAAGGTTCTGGCGGAAACGGCCCTGCTTACCCTTGAGCATATCGCTAAGGGATTTTAATGGTCTATTGCCCGGCCCCGTTACCGGCCGGCCCCTCCTGCCGTTATCTATGAGGGCGTCCACCGCCTCCTGAAGCATGCGCTTTTCGTTTCTTACGATGATATCTGGAGCTCCCAAATCGAGGAGCCTCTTCAAACGGTTATTCCTGTTTATGACCCTCCTGTAAAGGTCATTTAAATCCGATGTGGCAAAGCGGCCTCCGTCGAGCTGAACCATGGGCCTCAGGTCGGGCGGTATTACAGGGATGACCTCAAGAATCATCCATTCAGGCCTGTTGCCCGATTTTCTGAAGGCTTCCACCACTTCCAGTCGCCTCAATATCCTTACTTTCTTCTGGCCGTTGGCATCTTTTAGTTCAGCTCTCAGCTCTTTGGCAAGTTTTTCAAGGTCTATTTCTTCCAGAAGTTCCTTTACAGCTTCTGCTCCCATGCCTGCCTTGAAGGCATTGCCGTATTTGTCCCTGTATTCCCGGTATTCCTTTTCGTTTAAAAGCTGTTTTTTTACAAGGGGCGTGTTGCCTGGATCAATAACTACATATGATGCAAAATATATGATTTTCTCCAGTGACCTTGGAGACATATCCAGCATGAGACCAATGCGACTGGGTATGCCTTTCAAAAACCATATGTGTGAAACAGGTGCCGCCAGTTCTATATGCCCCATTCTTTCACGCCGGACTTTGGACTTGGTAACTTCCACGCCGCAGCGGTCGCACACCACGCCTTTGTACCTTACCCTTTTGTACTTTCCGCAATGGCATTCCCAGTCTTTTATGGGACCAAAAATCCTCTCGCAGAACAGCCCTTGCTTTTCAGGCTTGAGGGTCCTGTAATTGATGGTCTCGGGCTTTTTGACTTCGCCCTTGGACCATTCCCTGATCTGTTCCGGGGAGGCCAGGCCGATCTTGATGGAATCAAAGAAATTGAGTTCCAGCAACTGTTTCTCTCCCTTCATTTTCCATGTTAGATATTCGAAGTTCGAGGTTCGACATCAAAATTCTTCGGTATCGTCGTCATCATGCTTGCCGGGGATAAAATCGTGTTCCAGGTCTTCGTCATTCAAATCCACATCATCGTCGAAATCCGTTTTATCGTCATCCTCGGTGTAATCATCGTAAATAATGTCTTCCTCGTCCGGCTCTTCGGGTTCCTCTTCCTCATCGCCTTCCTCGTGTTCTTCATAATCCTTATCGGGCTGGACTTCATCTTCCATGCCCTCCATGTTTACATCCAGGGGCTGCTCTTCATCGTCGTCGTCGGTTTCCTTGATTTCTATCTCTTTGGCATCCTCCGACAGTATCTTTACGTCAAGGCACAGGGATTGAAGTTCTTTTATGAGAACTTTAAAGGCTTCCGGTATGCCGGGTTCCGGAACATTTTCTCCCTTGACAATGGCTTCATAGGTTTTCACTCTGCCCAGGACATCGTCGGACTTGACCGTCAAAAGTTCCTGCAGTGTAAAGCTGGCTCCATAAGCTTCCAGAGCCCAGACTTCCATCTCGCCGAATCTCTGGCCGCCGAACTGGGCTTTGCCTCCCAGAGGCTGCTGGGTAACCAGGGAGTACGGCCCTGTAGAGCGGGCGTGGATCTTGTCATCTACCAGGTGGGCCAATTTTAGCATATACATATAGCCCACAGTGACTCTGCGGTCAAAATACTCTCCCGATCGCCCATCCCGGAGGTTGGTTTTCCCATCCTCGGGAAGCCCCGCTTTTTTGAGAGTCTCTATTATCTCCTCCTCCTTGGCGCCGTCAAATACCGGCGTGGCCACATGCCATCCCAGAGCTTTTGCTGCCCATCCCAGATGTGTCTCCAGCACCTGCCCTATGTTCATTCGGGAAGGGACACCCAGAGGATTCAAAACTATATCTACGGGAGTGCCGTCAGGCAGGAAGGGCATATCTTCCACAGGAAGTATTCTGGAAATGACACCCTTGTTTCCATGGCGTCCGGCCATTTTGTCGCCCTCGGATATCTTCCTCTTCTGGGCAATGTATACTCTTACCATCTCATTAACTCCCGGCGGAAGCTCATCTCCATTTTCCCGGGTGAAAACCTTGACATCCACAACGATCCCGTATTCCCCGTGGGGAACCCGAAGGGAAGTATCCCTGACTTCCCGGGCTTTCTCGCCGAAGATGGCGCGCAACAGCCTTTCTTCGGCGGTCAGTTCGGTTTCCCCTTTCGGTGTTACTTTCCCCACTAGAATATCGCCGGCCCTGACCTCGGCTCCAATCCTTATGATGCCCCTTTCATCCAGGTCCTTCAGGGCTTCTTCGCCCACATTGGGCACATCCCGCGTGATTTCCTCGGGACCCAGCTTTGTATCCCGTGCTTCAGCTTCGTACTGTTCTATGTGAATCGATGTAAACACATCGTCTTTTACAAGGCGTTCGGACAGCAAAATAGCATCCTCGTAGTTATAACCCTCCCAGGGCATGAAGGCCACCAGCACATTGCGTCCCAGAGCCAGCTCGCCATGGTCCGTGGAAGGCCCGTCGGCTATGGGCTGTCCCTTGACTACCCTCTGGCCCTTTTTTACGATAGGCCTCTGGTTTATGCAAGTTCCCTGGTTGGATCTCATGAATTTATGGACCTTATATACGTCAAGGCCGCCGTCAATATCCCTTCTTACCGCTATTTCCCGGCCTGTGACCCTTTCCGCGATACCATCGTTTTTTGCCAGGATCATTACGCCCGAGTCCAAGGCTGCCTTATATTCAATACCGGTGCCCACAAGAGGGGCCTCGGTGACTAAAAGCGGCACCGCCTGGCGCTGCATGTTGGAACCCATCAAAGCTCTGTTGGCATCATCGTGCTCCAGGAATGGAATCATGGCCGTGGCAACACTGACCAGTTGCTTCGGGGAAACGTCCATGTAGTCCACATCTTCCGCGGGCACCACTATGGTCTCATCCTTGTGTCGGGCCGTGATCCTCTTTTGGATAAACCTGCCTTCCTCATCCAGCGGTGCGTTGGCCTGGGCTATGATAAAGGCTTCTTCTTCATCGGCGGTAAGGTATTCTATTTCATCGGTGACAACTCCCCGTTCCTTGTCGACCTTGCGGTATGGGGTCTCGATAAACCCGTACTGGTTTACCCTGGCATAGGTGCTGAGGGAGCCGATGAGGCCGATGTTGGGGCCTTCCGGTGTCTCTATGGGGCACATGCGGCCATAGTGGGAATGGTGCACATCGCGCACTTCAAAACCGGCCCTTTCCCGGGACAGGCCTCCAGGCCCCAGGGCACTGAGCCTTCTCTTGTGGGTAAGTTCCGCCAGAGGATTGGTCTGGTCCATAAACTGGGAAAGCTGGCTTGAACCGAAAAACTCCTTTATGGCAGCCACAACAGGTCTTATGTTGATAAGTCCCTGAGGCGTTATGGTGTCCACGTCCTGGATGGTCATCCTCTCTTTGACCACCCTTTCCATGCGGGCAAGACCTATCCTGAACTGATTCTGGAGCAGCTCTCCCACCGACCTTAAGCGCCGGTTGCCCAGATGGTCTATATCATCGATATCTCCGATACCGTAAGAAAGATTTAAAAGATAATTTATCGACGCAACTATGTCCTCCACGAGTATGTGTTTCTCGGTAGGAAATCCGTCACGGCTATCATCAGAATAACCGTTGCTTATTACCTTTACCGCCTTTTCCCTGGATTCAGCCCTGTCATCAACAACCAGGACCTTTATTTCCTTTATCTTAAGTGCCTCCAGGGTCTCCGCCATCTTCCTTGTAATCTTTTCGCCTTTTTTAAGGATTATCTCGCCGGTCTTCGGGTCTTCCACATTCTCTGCGCTGATCTTGCCCACGATACGGTTTCTGAGTCTCAGTTTCTTATTGAATTTATAGCGACCCACATGAGCCAGGTCATATCTCTTTGGGTCAAAAAACAGGGATTCCAGCAAGGCCCTGGCGTTTTCCACTGTAGGGGGTTCACCGGGCCTCAGTCTTTTATATATTTCAAGAAGAGCTTCATTTTGATTTTCAGTATTGTCTTTTTCGAAAGTTCGGAGTATCTTTTCGTCTTCCCCAAGGAGCTCCATTATCTGGGAGTTACTGCCGTACCCCAGCGCCCGGAGGAGTGTGGTGATGGGGACTTTTCTGGTCCTGTCCACTCTTACGTATATAACTTCATTGGGGTCCGTCTCCATTTCCAGCCAGGCACCCCTGTTGGGGATTATGGTGCCGTTAAACAGGTCCCTGCCATTCTTGTCCCGCTGCCTGTCAAAGTATACACCTGGCGAGCGTACCAACTGGCTTACTATGACCCTTTCCGCTCCGTTGATGATGAAGGTGCCGTTTTCGGTCATGAGAGGAAAATCGCCCATGAAGACTTCCTGTTCTTTTACCTCACCGGTTTCCTTGTTTATGAGCCTTACCTTGACTTTAAGAGGCACTGCATAGGTGACATCCCTCTCCCGGGCTTCATCCACCGAGTACTTGGGATTATTCTCCAGGGTGTAATCGATAAACTCCAGCAAAAGATTCCCGGTAAAATCCTCAATAGGTGAAATATCCTTGAAAACCTCCGCAAGCCCTTCTTCTAAAAACCATTTGTAAGAATCCTTCTGAATCTCGATAAGATCGGGCATGCTCATAACTTCTTCGATTTTTGAAAAACTCCATCGGGTGCGTTCCCCCACTTTTACAGGATGAACCATTAGTTTTCCTCACCCCTTTTTTTATTAAAAGCCAAAAGCAAAAAAAGCCAGTCCCCGAACCCCGTTGCATCGGGATTTTTGCAATGGACTATCTATTATACTATCTCCTATAAAAGGGAATATTATACAGAAGGGATAAAAAAAAGAATCTGTGGCACGAAATTTGCATATAATCATGCAATTTATTATAATACCACAAAGACCCTTTTTTGTCAATAATACCATAAATTTTTCAGAGCTGAAGCATGAAAATTATTTTTCATGAATTCTACCCTATATAGTTCATTTGACGACTGCATTTCAATGCTACTCAGTAAACCGAAAGAAAAGTTTGAACGCATGAAAGCAACTTACTTTATAGCCAAAGGCTGGATAGAAAGTTACAAGGGCCCCGCCCTCCCCCCTTATGCTTATATCATTTGATAGCTTAAGCTCGCCTCCCACAGGATTATATGACATATTATGTTTTATGATTCGCAACCGCATTAATAATGCCTTTACAGCTTTAATCTGGGAAACCTTAAAATGCTTGACCTGTGTTTGTATTAAGACAATTTAAGGTGATATTGTTACGATGGATCCAAGTAAAAGCGGTTTTTCCCTTGTCTTTTTGCTTGATACAAGGCCTGATCTGCCTTTTCAAGCAAGGTGTCAATAGAGTCACTTTTTTTTGCTAAGGCTATACCCTGGCTTGCAGTAACTTTGCGATGTGGGAAAGGATAGGTCTCTATAGATTTTCGTATTCTTTCAGCAACAGCGACAGCGCCTTCTTCTTTTGTCCCAGGAAGAATAATTACAAACTCCTCGCCTCCAAAGCGTCCCGCAATATCCACTGTCCTTATAGAGTTTTTTATTATATCTGCCGTCTTCTGCAGCACCACATCGCCGGCAACATGTCCAAAGGTGTCATTATAAGCCTTGAAGTTATCAATATCTAGGAAAATAACCGTTAAAGGAATGCCGTACCTGATTGTCCTTTCGAGTTCATTAACCAGTATTTTGCGGATTGTACGCTTATTAAAAAACCCTGTCAAAAAGTCGGTTTCAGCCTCTTTTTCCAGTCGGCTTACAAGTTTTGCATTAGCCAAAGCTATCGCAGCAAAGTTCGCATAAATCTGCAGGTTTCTGGTATCGTTGTCATCCATTGAATCAGGTGAAAACACTATACCCAACAGGCCGACAGCACCCAAAGATGTCCATAGCGGATAAACCATGATTTTATCCCTGGAATCAAGCTCCAAATCGGAAAGGTCCGGTAAGGTCTTTAATTCATCAATACTCAAAAATGACGGCTCGACTTTGGAAAAAACATTTTCAATCAACGGCTGTACCATCGGCCATTCCTTACCTATCAAAAGGTCGCCGTGATCACCTTTGGCCTGAGCTATCCTTATTTTATCACCCTCTCGAAGGCCAACAAAACCCAGTTCAGCCTTATATATTATGATCAGGGAATTCGTTATGAGCTCCATAACCTTATCCAGTTCGACAGTTGAGGTCAACAGGCGGCTGATTTCATAAATGCTGTTCAGCTCAAGGCTTCGCAATCCTAAAAGGTTTTTTTCAAGGATGGCCTTAAGAACTTCATTGATAGTCTGGTAAATGCTGTGCGCTTTGGTGATAAAAGTATTTTCTTCCTCGCTGCCTGCTCGGGTTCTTATCCCGGTAGGAGCAACGATAAGGAAGCCTATCTTTTGAGCATAGGTGCCCAGGCGGTATGCATAAAGTTTAATCCCGTAAGGGCATGTAAATATGCCTTTATCTTTCAATGAACCCAAGATTTCTTTATAAAAACGGACGCACTTTTCGTTGCAGATCTTTTCTCCTTTATTTACGTTCCGGCATAGTTCGGCTTCTCGACTGAAGTGGGAAAAAGAGCTGCCATTTGTATCAAAGATGTAAATGTTCGCATCCATTACCCTTGCAAGAGTATCCTGGAAATCCTGCCAATATTTTAACGAAACACTTAATAAAAGGTTTGTCGGCAATTAACCCACCTCATCTCAACATGTTTGCTTTATCTAACTTTCCGAGAACATTTATTCCACTGGGGGTAATCTCGTATTCTCTAATGTCTCTGTCGTGGTTGGTACCGCGGGCTTTAAGGATTCCCAGAACTTTTTTGATGCTTGAATTTTCTTCCACGTAGCGAAGAATAATTATATTATCTGCTAACAAAGATATTTGATTTTTTGTTACTGAAGCCGGCGAAAAGAGGTCTTCGTTTAGTGCAGTAAATATAGCAGTGATATGCCGTCTTTTGATCTGCTGTGCTATCGCCCAAAGATAATCTTTATACTTTTGCATATCAGAAACGCTGCTTTCAAAAGAAGATATGCTGTCAATAACAAGCCTATTTATCTTCTTATTGCTGATCATGTCCAGTATTTCAAAAGCGTGTTTATCTACGTCCAGTTCTATTGGAGAAATAAACTTGATATCAAGGCGGCCGTCTTTCAGATATTTATCCGTCTCCCATCCCAGATGGCGGGCGCTATCTATAAGCTGGGAAACCGGCTCTTCAAAAGAAAGAAACAGCCCATTTTCGTTTTTTTCAGCCCCATCCAGTAAAAATTTAAGTGCAAGAGTGGTTTTACCCGTGCCTGTGCCGCCGGAAATTAGCGTAATAGTACCTTCTCTAAATCCACCATTCAGCATTTCGTCCAGGCCTGTGATTCCAAATCCTTTTTTCCCCGGTTTGACATCGTACTGTAGTTCTTCGCCCTTCGGCTTTATCCTCGGATAGACTTCTATTCCTGCTGGGCTTATTTGAAACAGATGCTCTCCTTGTTCAAAATTGGTACCTCTCATCTTCAGAATACGCAAATACCTTTTTTGAAACCTTTTTTCTTCCTGGCCGTAAAGGTGAAAAATCCCATCAGCGATAGCAAATTCACTTAAGAGAGTGAGTTCTTTTTCTTCATACTCGCCCACGAGAAACACAGTAACCTCCCATATCGATAAAGCAGCGGCCAGGTCAAAAACAAAAGCCTTAAAAGTCTTCTCATCAGGAAAAATATCTCTTATGGCCTTGAAACTGTCGATTACAAGTATATTGGGTTGATGTCTTTTGATCATTTCGGTAAGGTATTCAAGAACCTTCTCAGTGCCCTGTTTGTGCAGAACAGCTCCCAGATCACCGTAAATAAACTTGTCCCCCAGGAAATCGTCCGAAAAAAACTCAAATTCCTGTAAATGCCTTACCATCTTGAATTGTGATTCAGAGATAGTAGTCAGGTATAAACTTTTAAGACCGTTCCTTGCGCTGTTAAAAATAATGTTTTGAACGAATATCGTTTTTCCGCTGCCCGGAGAACCGGAAACAATGTTCAGCGAATACACAGGTATACCGCCGGAAAGAATGCCATCAAGATTTTTAATTCCTGTTTTCAATTTATCCATCTCTTATTCCTCCTTTGAGTCAAAAGGAATATTCCCGAATTCTTCTTTCAGCTTCTTCGCTATTTTGTCCGTTTTTTCACGACCAATAAGCTTGTCTAGAATTTCTAGATATCTGGTAATAAACTTCATGAACATATCATCAACCGGCAGGTTTGGATTTTCCTTCATACTGACCGCTATTTCTGCACACGATATCCTGCCCTCATCGTAGTGCAGCAGTTCTATTTCCCTATACTCCCTAGAAATATCCCACACAACCCTTTCCACCAAAAGTTTAACAGAAAACGCCCCGAGGTACTTCTCAGACGCAGCCCACATCTCTCGCAGCAAATTTTCATAGCGTTCGACCTTGTTGTCAACAAGATCATTCAAAATTATCCCTCCAAACTCATATATTATAGCCATATTATAGCACAGCAGCTTGTGCTGCGCTAACTTCCGTTGCCAGGGCACCGCGACGGCTTTCCTAAATAATATCCCTGTCCGAATCGGATGCCTGCGTTTTCCAATATTTTAGCCACTTCGCGGTTTTCTACAAATTCGGCTATTACTTCTATTGAAAGCCTCTGCAAAAGCTTTGCCATATTTTCTACTATCATTCTTGAACGTCCGCTCCTTGTTATATCACGCACCAAAGAGCCCTCAATCTTCGCAAAATAGCAGTCAAAGTAACGAAGATAAAGAAATGAAGAAAAACCGCTGCCAAAATCGTCTACCGCCAGCCGCACCCTGAGTTCAGTTAACTCCTTGGCAAAAGTATGCACAGCATTAATATCTCTCACGGTTTCTCGTTCTGTAATTTCGGCAACAATATCTTCAGGATCAATTTGATAACGGTTGAAAAGGTCGGCCAAGAACCGTATAGTATCCAGGTTTTCCACCTCACGCATAGAAAAATTAATAAAGAAAAGTTTGTCTTTTGCCCAAGGGCTGTTTTTTTCTTTCATTGCCTGTTCTATGACTCTTTCGCCAATTTCTTGCATAAGGCCGGATTTTTCTGCTGCATCAACAAAAAGCCCGGCAGAAAGAAAATTTTCTCCTCTCTTCACGCGAGCAAGCACTTCGTAACCCATAGGCTCGCCAGTCGCCAGGTCTACAATCGGCTGATAGAAAGGAACTATACTATCTTTCGAACTTAGAGCTTCACGCAAAATAAGAATTCTCTCGTGAACCACAGTAGGATTTATGTTGTCGTTAACCGTATCTAAAAGCTGCGCCCGGTTCTTTCCTTTCCTCTTGGAAGTTATATAAGCAACCTCGGCAGCCAGCATGAGGTCATCTAACGCTTGTCCATTGTGAGGATATGAAGCAACGCCAATGCTGTTCGTAATAAAAATGCCGTCATCACCCAAGGGATTAATTTCCATCTCAGCAATACTTTTGCATAGAACCTGCGCCTTTGCCAGGGCTTCAGCAGGCCCTACGTCCATTAGTATAACCCCGAACTCGTCATCACCTATGCGAGCGACTACAAAGGGATCAGTCAATGCCTCCTGCAAATGATCGGCCACATTTTTAAGTACAATATCTCCCACGATGTATCCATAAACATCGTTAATGAGCCTTAAATTGTCAATGTCTATATAGTAGAAAGAAAATTCTGTTTTTGTGTTCTGGGCAAATTCGATTGCCAGCTGCAGCTTTTCCTCAAACTTACTGCGGCTCATAAGGCCTGTCAGAACATCTATTGTTGAAAGCACTCTCCTGGTGTTGAACATCTCTCCTTCGTATCCCAAAAGCTGCAGACCAAAGTCTATAAACAATGATTTAGCACCGTACCTTACGATTTGTATTTCTTCTTTCGAAAATTGGTAAACTGAAGCTATTTCGTCACAGCATCGATCAAATAAAGAATCATATAATTTTATCAGCTGTTCAAGAGGTATTTCTGCAGCGCCCAGTTTTCTACCAAATTTTATACGCCGTGCGAAGAGTTCATTGTCATATTTTCCGGTAAATAAAGCCAATAAGTCGCTTACTGCTTCCCTCCATTCTACCTCGTTTGTTTCTTGCCCTGTTTGTCCCAATAAGGTTCGAACTCGGGCGATGTATTCTTGCGTCAGCCTGTCGATGACTTCCTTTAGATTATCAAAGTCTAACTGCTCGTTTCGGGAGGTTAGTTTTTTAAAAAACTCTATCCCATTTGAAAAGCTCACAAACAATCACTCCTTGTCATACCTGAACCTTTTATTTTTTGCCATTCAGCTGGCTGTAAAAGCGGTTTTTTTCCTGAGCATTCACCCAATTTTTGATAACGTTTTTCATTGTCAGCCTGTCATAAATCCCCGTCAGTGGATCCCTTTCGATACTCTCTTTAAGTCCTGGCCTCCCTTTAAAATGTATCTGGAAAGATAGTTTTTATACTCCGTAACAAAAAGTTCTATATCCTTCAAAGCCATTCCCCTCCGCTTGCTATTAAAACGCTTGCGTCATCTTCTTTAATTGAAAACTCCTGCAATATCTTTTTCGCTGCCTCCTCAGTCTTCATCGTTTTCAGCCATTTCAGATCATCTGCCTGAATAAGCCGTTTTTTTATGCCGTCAGTACATACAACTAATACAAAATCCGGGAATAAAATTTCTTTAAATATTTTTAGTCTAACAGGTGTTCTTCCAATAACTCCATTCACTCCATTTAATTTCCTTACAGAACCCGAATTTATAAGCCAGCCTTTTATATTGCCAACGTTCAAGTACTCGAGCCCACTTCGGGAAACAACCGCCAAGAAAGCCGCGCAGCCGCGGGTGGTCTGCAATATTTTTTCAAGACCGGCATATATTTTTTCAATATGTATCTCATTAAGATTTTTTAAGTATAATTCAATCTCCTTTGCAACAGCTCCGGCCCTTTTGCCGTGGCCTAGCACATCAGCAACAAACAAAAAATATTTGCCACCCAACTCTTTGTAAAAGCAAATATCTCCATTGTCTTCCTCCAGATAATGCGGTTTTGAAGCCACTCCCACATGCAGAACAAAGCCTTTTTCCTTACGCTGCTGCGAAAGATTTAACACCGCCTTTACAACCATTCCTCCGCCTGGTTTTTGCTCAATATCGAGCTTGTCGCAGTTCTTTTTAGTAACATCCAGCCCTATTCCAAGACTTTTTTTGGTTTTATCAATTTTGCCCTCACGATTTGTCATGCCTTCGTCCTCAGCGGAAACTATCAGCTTATACCCCTCTCTTTTCACAGTAACAAAACCTTTTCCACCGTATTTTAAAATATTAGTGGCAAGTTCCCTTGCCACTAAATTTACAAGAGGGACCGAAGGCAGGTCCGAACAGATTTTTTGCAAATATTTATTGATTTTATGCTCTAATATGAACAGATCAGCTTCCATATCAATATCAACCTTCAGCCCTTCGTTCAAAATCTACGCCTCCTCTTTTCGGCCATCACAACAGTACCCTTCCCTACTTCAGACTTTATATAGAAGCTGTCTATAAGTCTTCTGATACCCGACAATCCCAAACCCAGACTCCTTTCGGACGTTGTATAGCCTCCGGCCACGGCTTGCTCCACATTTTCTATGCCGGGGCCTCTATCGTATGCAATAATCTCTATAGATACATCTTTATCCGGCTCTGTTTCTTTCTTTTTTATGTAAATATACCCCTCTTTTGCATACCTGTATATGTTTCTTGAAAGTTCCGATACTGCCGTAGCTATTTTTGTAACGTCAGCAAGCGAAAAATTGTTCTTCTGAGCAAAGCTTTTTGCCATCTGCCTGGAAACTGCAATGTCGTTTTCGTCTTTTATCTTTAAAACTATATCATAATCATTAATATTTATATCAATATCATTAAAATTTTTATCATCCACTATCATCACTCCGTTACTAAAAACACAAACGAACATTTAATCAAGCCGGTTCAGTATATCAACAGCACCTTCCAGGCTGTTTGCTGTAAAAACATCCTTCAGTTTTATGCCCATCTGTGCAAGTGTAAGCGCCACCTGTGGTTGAATTTTACAGATTACTGTATGGCAGCCCATGGCTTTGGCCATAGCGGCAGTCTCCGAAAGCACAAATGATATGTAGCTGTCTATTACATCCACCATGCTGACATCTAAAATTATTCCCCGGATTTTTTTCTCACTTATTTCGTTTAACAGCTGCATCTGGAGTTTTTCTATTGTTAAATCGTCCAATTCAATCTGTATGGGGACAATCAGATAATCGTAAAGTTTTATCGTCGGCACAACCATAGTAAACTTAGTTTTCATCGATATCCCCTCTTTTTGTGTTGGATTGTTTTTTTTCGGTGCCTTTCGAAAACTTCCCTATAGTATACTTAAGCGCGCTTTCCAGGTCCCGCTTTATAATAACCATATTAAAATCAATGCCGAGCTTTACAAGGGTATGGGCTATCTCCGGCTTTATGCCCGTCAGAATAACATCGCTTCCAAGAAGTTTCACGGCGGAAAACATTTCAATTAAAAATTCCCCAACAATCGTATCTATCATAGACACACCAGTCACATCAACAATTACGACTTTAGCCCTGGTGTCGGCAATGTTCTCAAGAAGTTTTTCAGCCATGTTCTGCGCCCTCTGGCTGTCAAGCGTGCCGATCACAGGGGCAAGAAGCACATCCTGCCACAGATGTATAATCGGGGTCGAAAGTTCAGAAAGAACATCACGGAGCTCTGCTATCTTTACAAGATATTCATCATTCTTTTTTCCGAGCGCTTCTATGATTGCTTTGTAGACATCAACTGTAGGAAAATTGTCTAACTTCTCATGCAAAAGTTCTATGCCGTCCGACAGTTCCTTTTCACTTATACGATCTAAGAGATTGGAAATGGGGGCTTTCAATTTTTCTTTTAAATCCGATTTTCCGCAAACTTCGGCAAATTCTACTAGAAAATCCTCCCACGCCTTCTTTTGTTCATCCTTTTTTGCCAGGCCTTCCACAAGTTCACCGAGCCTTGAAATCACAACATCTTTCATTATTAATGCAGCCTCCCGTATTCGCAAAATTCAGTTGTAGTTCTCTATTTACAATGATATTATTATAATCTTGGACAAAAATCAACAAGTTTTTAGGTTTTAGAGATTCCCAGTAAAAATGCATGATGGTAAGTGCTGCGTCATTGATATAGATAACCCTTTTTCGCTCGCTTCAAGTTTGCTCCACAGAGCCACGGCTCAGGATAAATTTTCTATAATATATCCTTCCATAAGGTCTGATTCGCTGACTCTGATGGCGGGAAGATTTAATTTATGCATGATCCCCAGAAGAATGAGGGTCCCGGCTGTGATGATATCGGCCCTTTGAGGCATGAGGCCGGGAATACTCTTCTTTTCTTCTAAGGTCAACCGGCAGAACTTTTCAAAGATGCCTTCCACATCTTGCAGCTTCAGGGAAAAACCGTGAACCTTTGCCGGGTCATATACCGCAAGACCCTGCACCACGGCTGCCAGAGTGGTGACAGTACCTCCTACTCCTACGGCGGTTATGCACCTATCACTGTTGCCGGAGGTCCGGAAAGGCTCGGATTCCGGCATAATCCCTATTGTCCTTAAGTGTTCTACCTGTACATGCCTATTAAAATACTCAGCAAAATCGGAAAGCAACTCTGCCGCTGCCGATGAGGCTGTCAAAACCTCATCGATTGTTGGTGGATCCGACACAAGGTAATTTTTTGTGAAACGCACCGCTCCCATGGGAAGGCTGGTGCTTTTAAAAGCCGTGTTATCTCCCAGGCAAAGCTCCGTTGAGCCTCCACCGATATCTACCACCAGCGCCGGCCCTTCAAGGCCCAGTCCCGCTATTGCGCCCTTAAAGGAAAGGTACGCCTCTTTCTCTCCAGAAATAATTTCCGCATCGATCCCGGTTTTTACTTTTATAATATGTAGAAAATCCCTGCCGTTCTCTGCTTCCCGCACCGCACTGGTAGCCAGGGCCAGTATTATATCACATTCCAGGTTCCGCGCCTTTTTTTTAAAATGCTCCAGGGCAGACAGCGTATCCCCCATGGAGGTTTCATCCAGCATTTTGTTTTCAGCCACTCCTCGGCCCAGTCGTGTAGTTATGAGCTGCCTTTCGATCGGGATGACGGACTTTCCGTCATAATTTGCCACCAGAAGCCTTATGGAATTAGAACCAATGTCAATAACAGCAACTTTCATCTAGACATCCCTCCATCGATTGAACCAAGTGAGCCAGATTAACTTTAAAAACTGAAAAATCCGGGATTTACCCCGGATATATTTCAATACTGGTACAATTTCATATGATTATTAGCATAATATAAAAATATGATTGCTAATAAAGTGCTCTCTTCCTCCCGTAGGAACCCCTCTTGGCTTCGTGGCTTCTCTTGATATCCAGCAGTCTTTCCTCGCTATCCTTCATAAATTTAGCCAGCTTATCCTCGAAACTGAGGTTGTCCTTTTCTCTTGCCCTCCTGTCGCGGGAGTTTTCCTTGAGCTTGCGGATGGATAGACTGACTTTGCCATCCTGGGAAACCCCGATGACCTTGACCTTTACCAGGTCATTTTCTTTCAAAAAGTCCTTGACATCTTTTACAAAACTGTCAGCAACTTCTGAAATATGGACAAGCCCTGTCACACCACCCGGGAGTTCTACAAATGCGCCGAACTTTGTGATACCCGTGATCTTCCCTTCCACTATCTGGCCTACCTCAACAGGCATACTTAAAGAATTCCTCCTTTAGATTTTCCTTCAATACGATAATTATACTGCACCTTGCTATATTCGTCAATAATGCTCATGGCGCCGATTTGTTAGTTTTATAAACGTATTCATCGGGCTTTACAAGTCCCAGCTTATCTCTGGCCACCTTTTCTATGTAGCTGTCGGTATGAAGCAGCTGAATCTGCTTTTTAAGTTGTTCCCTCTGCTGCACGGCCATTTCGATCTGTTGCCTTAGTTCGGCCTCCTGACGGGCAAGGTCCATCATTTTAAGCTGCTGCACCACCAGTGTGTAAATCACATAGACAAGAAAAAATAAAATGATCAGGTGGCGTATTTTAAATCTCTTTCTGGCAGCCACCTTAAAGCCTCCTTTTATATACCATTTATAGTTATATATATAAAATTCGACTTATTCCAGAAAAATCCTGCTACTTTTTGAACCTCGTCTTAATAAATATTCTCCTAGCATCGGAACATACTCTCGCCAGCAGAACAAAGATCTTTTGCTTTTTTAATCGGCCCAGGGAGTAAGACGCCCTTTTAAAATTATTTCTTACAAAGGTGTCAAAAAGCACAAAGGCCGCTATGACATGCCTGCTTATCCAGGATATATAAAACAGGAGCCCGATTGAAAAACCCAGGAAAAGATAGCCGCGCACCTCACCGGAGTTCAGATTGAACAGGGAGTAAAATGTCACCGCGGTGACGATTCCCCAGAAAGCCAGATCTCCTAGGGCTGTAAGCAGGGGACCGGGGGCGATGAGATTCCTTATACGGCGGTATATATCAAAAAGAAATCCGGCAAAAAGCCCGAGCGCAATGGCCAGTGCCAGCAGAGCCGCTTGCTCGCTGTTTTCATAAAAGTTCAAACTCCGCACCCCCTTTAAAAAAGCATCTGCAAAAATCGGCTCATTTAAAAATGCTCCTCAGCAACCCTTTTTTCTTATCTTTTGAAAAAGTACCTTCGGAGTAAGTCAGGGATTTTATATGACCCTCTACAATGATCAGCCCTCCATCCAGATTTAACTGTTTCATATGCATCTTTTCCCCTTTTATATCAAGAATGCCCTGCTCTGTTTCCAGAACCACATTTTCATCGGTAAATTTTTCTACATTTATTATTCCGCTCACATCCAACATCTCTCTGCCCGTAAGGGTTACTTTATGCTGCTTTGCGGCTTTATCTTCCACAAAAAACCCTCCCTTCATATATTTTCCATTAAAAAATATATTCGGGAGGGCTTTATTTTATGAGAGCTGTCATAACCCGGTTTAAGTCGTATTTTCCGCCGGGTTGTAGCAAACAGCCTTGCTTTTCCCCTGTCTTTTAGCCTCGAGAAGGGCTTTGTCCGCCGCCTCTATCAATTCATCACTGGTTTCCGCATCCTCGGGATAGCTGGCGTACCCCACGGAAATAGAAAGTTTTGCATCATTAGATGCCTGACACATCCGCTTTGCCACATCCATAGCCACTTTTTTATCCGCATCGGGCAAAAGCACACAAAATTCATCGCCACCGTAGCGCGCGACTATATCTTCATCCCTCACGAGGGATTTGAGTTTGTCGGCAATTTGTTTTAAAGCTCTATCCCCCTCGGGGTGACCGAATGTATCATTTATTTGCTTAAAATTATCTCCATCTATCATCAGAAAGGACACGGAGTACCCTTTTCTCTTTGCCCGCTTTATCTCGCTTTCAATGCGCATCTCAAGGTATCTTCTGTTATAAAGCCCCGTCAACGGATCCACCACAATCAACTCTGCCAGTGATAAGTTTAATTCCTCTAATTTCTTCTCTTTTTCATGTAATTTTTCAGTAAGATTTCCTATCAATAAAGAAATCCCTGCTATTATAAGCATGAAGGAAAAAGCCTGACCCGTATCCATAAGCGGTCTCTTTTCAATTAACATGCTTTTAAACTCTATAGCGAGAAATATCATGCAGCACGGTATCATTGCAATTAAAGCTCCCCTGAGACCGTCATAATAAGCCAGGATGGCCACGGGTATGAGATAGAGGTTCCATACTTCGTCTATAAAAAAATACGGGAAATAAATTTCCCTGATTATCGGAACGATCAGCGATATTACAATTGCTAACTAAAACTTCAAAGATATTTTTTTAAATACATACCCTATAGGCACTCCCCTCATAAAAAAACCCCTTATCTCTAATTTTACCATAAACTTATATAAATTTGTAAAAATTATATCTTACTGGCATATTTTTGACAATATTTATTTGTGCATGTAGTTTTTTTAACAAATATTTTTCTTTGCTCTTTCCTTCATACGGCTGCAGAAGTATTTTGCGATGTATTCATCGGTCTTTTGGCTTATTTTGAGCAGCAAACTTTTACTTATGTTTATCTCGGCGGCATTGTTCAGTATTTTTTTGGCTATCTCTAGTTTTTGTTGTTCTGTCATCCAATTCACTCCCTTAAAGTCATTAAATATAAATAATTTTACAATAAATGATTGCTTATTGCAAATAAAATTATTATGCAATATGCATATCTTTAAACAGTTAAATGTCTATTTTTTGAGTATCATTAAATATATCAAAAAAAATTAAAAATAAAGCAGAGCATAAAACGCTCCGAAAGGAGAAAAAGAGTCAGTAAAAAAAAATAAAGCCATTGCTTTACTGTGCGGCTTGATGGGTTATAAAAAACCTATCATGACAATACCTTAACAGCTACTTTTACTATTTCTGGATCGAATTGGCTTCTTGAATTTTTTATTAATATGTCTTTTGCTTCTACAGAATTCCTTTTATTTTGGTAAGGCCTTTCAGATGTCATAGCATCGTAAGCATCAGCAATTGCCATTATTCTTCCTCCAAGTGGAATTGTATCTCTCGACAATCTCCCCGGATAACCCATGCCATCATAGCGTTCATGATGACTTCCAGCTATAATTACCATGTCTTTTAAACAATGTATCATACTCATTATTTCCATAGTGAAAACAGGATGATTTTTTATTAGCTTATATTCATCCATGGTAAGACGTCCTGGCTTATCTAATATAGCTCTTGGAATAGCCACCTTTCCAGCGTCGTGCAAATAGCCTGCTACTTTTAACTTTTTTGCTTGTTCTTCTGGAATACCTAATGCCTTAGCAATGTTATATGTATAAATTGCCACTCTTTTAGAATGTCCGGCTGTATAATTATGTTTTGCATCTATCACATCTGCAAATACTTTTACAATTTCATCCATTTCACTTTCAAAGGGAACCATATTAGGCGGCGTTAAATTTTTCATGATTTTTAACACTATTTGAGAAATGCTTTCTTCAGATATAATATTATCAAAAAAATCATTTTCATCAAGAGTTACTTCCATAGCTTCATAAATCTTATCAGAAAACTCCTTTCCTCGCTGGAGTAAAAGTTTTTTCTTGATGTTTCCTAGGCTTGTAAAATTATCCCTAAGGAGAACATCAACAGTATCACTTATTCGAAGAATCTGCCCCCCTAAAGTTATGTCATTCCCTGAAATACCTCGAGGATAACCGCTACCATCCCATCGCTCATGATGATCTAGGATTATATCCGATGCTAAAAAAAGAAAACCTAGGTTTTTTACTATATTTGCACTTTTTTGAGGATGATTAAACAAAATAGAACTTTTGCAAGGTTTTTCAATTTTTTCATAATGAACTATATGATACGGTAAGGATATGGCGCCAATGTCGTGGAGAAGACCAGCATAAAACATTTCCGTTCTATAGTTTGGAAATAATTTTTGTGAAAGCTTTTCTGATAGAATTGCTACCCGCCAAGCATGATATAATTTTCGATTTTCACTAAAATCCATCATGAGCGACAGTGCAGCCACAATCTCGGAAAGGAAAGTATCTCTAGGTTTTTTCATCCCCTCGATACCTTTAAGAATTCATCAAAAAACGGATGAGTTAAAAACCTTTTACTCATCCCTTTGACTCATTAGTAAATAGATACATTTATTGACAAGGATGTTACATATTATAAATATCAACTTATTTCCAAAGTTTTACTACATTCACATCTTTGAAGTAATACCTTATAATATCTTCCGGGGATTTGCCCTGTTTTGCCATTACATTGGCGCCCCACTGGGAAAGGCCCACGCCGTGCCCGAAACCCTTCCCGGCCATAATAACCTTATCGCCTTCCACCCTAAGGCTTGTAAGCAGGGTGGATTTCATTTTCATACTCCCCAGAGCAATTCTTAGATCCGGAGCGCTCACCGTAGCATTGCCTATTTTAATCCGGGTGGCCCTCCCCGAAGGTCCTCTGGCGACAATTCTTACGCTGTCTATGGAGCCCGGATCCTGCCCTGAAATGCTCTTCAGTGCGGTCGCCAGTTCACTCTTGGTAAAAGTGGCCGACCAGATCCTTTTGCCGGCGGGTCCCGCGTTGGCATCGGGAGATTTTACCACCTTTATATACGGAGGCTCTGCTTCCTTAAAATTCAGCCCTTCTTTGGCCGTGGCGGTGATGCCTCCTGCGTGGGAATGAAACCATGCTTTGATGTATTTGCCTTGGTACGTGGCCACCTTGCCCCTCGTCATTGAGACGGCCTTTTTGATGTTTTCGTTTATATTGCCCGGATTCCATGCCTGGGCCTCTTCGAAATCGGTGGATATGTCGGCATTGGCGTATTTGGATCCGCCTTTGTCGGCAATGAATTCAAGAACATAGGTGCGTGCCAGGATGGCTTGAGCCGCCAGGGCTTCCACAGGCCAGTAATTTTCCATTTCCCCCGCCACGACCCCGGCCACATAATCCTCAAGGTTCATTTTCCTGGTGGATTTCGTCTGTATGTCGTACACCACAAGGCTGGGCTCTACTCCTGCGCCGCGGCTTATCTTGTCAGGGATTTTCGGCAGTGCGGGTTTTCTTGCGGGGCCTTTTCGCATTACGGCACACCCTGTAATTATCGACATCAGCATCAATGCCAGCAATATCATCACAATATACCTGCAACGATTCATCATGCTTATGATCCTCCTGTTTTCTTTTTATTTCAAAGTCGCTCGATCATCCGGTGGAATTTACGATATGTCACAAGGCTCCCGACACATATGAAAGTTTCTACTTTTATTATGGTATACTATCTCATAAAAAATTCCGCGCAAAAAGTCGAATTAAAAAGTCGAATTAATAAAAAAAACAGGTCCTGCGGACCTGTCTTAAATGTTACCAGATTCATTTATTTATTAATGCTGTCTTTTAAGGCTTTTCCTGCTTTAAACGCCGGCATACTAGCGGCTGGAATGTCTATTTCCTCGCCCGTCTGGGGATTGCGACCTTTTCTTGCACTTCTTTCTCTAACCTCAAAAGTACCGAAACCTACTAACTGGACCTTGTCCCTCTTTGCAAGAGCTTCCTCTACTGCTTCGACAAAAGCGTTCAATGCTTTTTCGGAATCTTTTTTGGTCAAACCGCTTTTTTCGGCCATAATGGATATTAGATCTGCTTTGTTCACTAAATTTCCCTCCTTGATGATTTTTACTATAGGACTATTCTCCATAGAATCCGAAAATCCTTCTTGTACACAGGAAAAATAAAACTTTTTTTCATATTTTTTCCCTTCTTCCCACAAATTATCCATCTCTTCCAGGGTCATTTCTTGTAGATTCCTGTCTAATTTTGCTGCAGCCTGTTCGACATAATCAAATCTGCGTATAAATTTCCTTGTAGCCTCTCTAAGAGCCAGTTCGGGATTGACCTCAAGAAACCTTGCCACATTTACTGCGGCAAACAGCAGGTCTCCCATTTCTTCTCTTATTTTATCACCATTTTTACCTTTATATACCTCCTTCAACTCCTCCATTTCCTCGGCGACCTTTTTCATAGCATCTTCCACATTGTCCCAGTCAAATCCAACCCTGGCTGCTTTTTCCTGCACCTTGAAAGCCAGCATCAGCGCTGGCAGGTTTTTAGGCAGGCTTTTCATGCTCTGAGTCTGAGTCTTTACATCCTTTTCCTCCCGCTTTATGTCCTCCCAGTTTTTCAAAACCTCGCCGGCGCTTTCCACCTTTATATCGCCAAAGATATGGGGGTGCCTGCGGATCATCTTCTCACATATTCCGTCTATTACATCCCCCATGTCAAAATCTCCCCGCTCCTGGGCCAGCCGGCTGTGAAACACTATCTGAAGGAGGAGATCGCCCAGTTCTTCAATGATATCCTCTCTATTTTTTCTGTCTATGGCATCGATTACCTCATAGGCTTCTTCGAGTACATAAGGTTTCAACGACTCATGGGTCTGGGCCTTGTCCCAGGGACAGCCATTTTCTCCCCTGAGTCTTGCCATGATATCTATAAGGTCCTGCATGCAGAATCTTGCCATCGGGACTTACCTCCTGAAAGTACCAAATTTATTTAAAATCATGACGATGCGCCTGCCGCCTGGAAGCATGCTGATATCATCTCTCCTGACTCCACCCATGACAATCAAAAAGAATACATAAATTATAGCACCCAGAATTACAGCAAAGAGAGTTGCCATGTCCCGACCAAATCCCAGGTTCATGAGCTCGCCGTGAGCGAAATATACGGATATGCCCATTAATATTGTTGCCATAACCGGCCTTATTATCATGTAATTTAAATCGACGGCAAGACCGGTCCACCTGACGACCGCTGCAAAATTTAAAAGTGATGATATCATGTAGCCCACCACCGATCCAAGGGCCGCACCTTTTATGTTTATGGCCGGGATTCCAGTAAGCGCATAATTTATTACTACCTTGACAAAAGCTCCTATCATAAGGTTTCTTACAGGGATGAGTGTTTTGCCCACGCCCTGCAGTATGCCGGTGGTGGTCTGGTTCAACGAAAGGAATATAACGCCCCAGGCCATTACCGCCAGCGGTATTCCGGCATTGGGGTTCCTGTACAGCAGCATGGATATGGGCTCTGCCAGCACGAACATGCCTGCGGCTGCCGGAAGCCCGAAAATTATGCTTATTCTCACTCCGGTCTCGGCCCGCAAAGCCGCAAGTTTTATGTTTTTCAACGCCACGGCCTCAGATATGGCAGGAACCAGGCTGGCGGAAAGGGCAATGGTAACTATGGCCGGAAGATTTATGAGAGGTGCTGCCATTCCGGTAAGCTGACCGTATAACTCCGTTGCCCTCTTTACAGTAAACCCAGCAAATTGCAGCCGCCTGTTGACAATGGCGGCATCGGCCAGGTTCATGACGGGTATGATGAGTCCACCCAGGGTTATGGGTATGGCAAAGGTAAAAAGCCGGTAAATTATGTGAAAAGGATTTTCCAGAACTTTTGTGTTATCCCTCTGCAGGTTAAATAAAATATCATTCCTTCTTTTTATATAAACGACCATAAGTATGCCGAGGCCTGCCAGAGCTCCCACCACCGGGCCGAAAGCTGCGCCTGCGGCAGCATATTCCACTCCATACGGGAGAAGCCATGTGGCCAGCACAAAAACCGCTATGACCCTGCCCAGTTGCTCCACCACCTGGGACATGGCCGATGGAGTCATATCCTGCAGGCCCTGGAAGAATCCCCGGAAGCTTGACATGATGGAAACGAAGAAAATGGCCGGTGCTATGCTTATGATGGGATAAAGGGCTTTGGGATTTCCCAGAAATCTTACCGAAAGAGTTTCTGCCCCGGCTATCAGCACCAGGGTTAAAAAAAGTCCCACCAGCGAGAGCACCACCACCGAAACCCTGAATATCCTGTAGGCGTTTTTATATCGCCCAGTAGCCACATCCTCGGCCACCATCTTGGATATGGCGGTGGGCAGTCCTGCGGTGGATATCGACAGAAGGGTGACATATATGGGATAGGCCATCTGATAAAGACCCATACCCTCATCCTTTATCATCAAAGCCAGAGGGATCCTGTAAACAGCCCCCAGGATTTTTACGACAAACCCGGCCACGGTTAAAATTAAAGCGCCCTTTAAAAATGAATTCTTCTTCTCAGTCAATAAAAAATCCGCCTTTCCTGTATAAGCTCTGCCATTTATTATATTCTATTCAAAAGCCCGCATCAATATTTTATTTTCCAATGAGTCAGGGGACATCCCCTGATCTGCGCTATATGGCGTTCAATGCGCCGTCTATATCCTCTATCAGGTCTTCCACGTTTTCCAGCCCCACCGATATCCTTATCATGCTCTCCGTCAGATCATATTCAGAAAGCTTCTCCTTCGGGTAACCCAGGTGCGTCATGGCTGCCGGTAGCTCTATCAAAGTTTCACAGTCCCCCAGGCTCACCGCAAGCTTGATCAACCTCACACTGTTTACCACTTTCCTTGCTTTCTCAATGCCCCCATCCACTTCAAAGCTCAGCATTGCCCCAAAGCCGCTCATCTGTTTTTTTGCAGTCTCGTGCCCTTTGAAACTTTCAAGGCCCGGATAAAATACACTTTTTACTCTGGGATGACCTTCCAGAAATCTTGCCAGCTCAAGGGCATTTTTCTCATGCTGCCTCATTCTGACACCCAGAGTCTTCATTCCGCGAAGCAGCAGCCATGCATTGAAGGGGCTCAATACCTGTCCCAGTTCGCACATATAATCGAACTTCAGCCTGTGGATGTACTCCGCATCTTTAGAAACCGCCACTCCTCCCACCACATCTCCATGCCCCGATATGTACTTCGTGGCGCTGTGGACCACCACATCCGCTCCCATGGTCAGCGGTCTTTGAAAATAGGGTGTGGCAAAGGTATTGTCTACTATCACCTTTGTTCCTTTTTTCCCGGCTATTTCCACCACCTTTTTTATGTCGATAATTTTAAGGCTGGGATTGGAAGGTGTCTCAAAATATACGACCCTCGTATTTTTATCTATTGCTGCCTCCAGCCGCTCCATGTCGGTCATATCCACTATCCTGCAATCCACTCCGTATTCCGGCATCAATCTGGTGATGACGGTGTAAGTGGAACCGTAAAGGCAGTTGCTGGCCACCAGATTGTCCCCGGGCTTTAAAAAAGAAAAAAGAGTTGAGGATATGGCAGCCATGCCAGAAGCAAAAGCTACCGCCGCATTGCCGCCCTCCAGAGCCGCCATTCTGTTTTCAAATAACTTCAGGGTGGGATTGTTGCCTCTGGTATATACGTAATCGTCACTTTCAAACGACATGGCCTTTTCAACCTGTTCTATGCTGTCGAAGGTAAAGGTGGAGGTTTGAAATATGGGCGGATTCAGGGCGTTTTCCGGATTCTTTCCTTCGCTCCCCGCATGGATGGCCATGGTATCAAACCTGAATTTTTTATCTTTCTCCATTTGCGGCCTCCCCAATCAACAATATTGAGTAACATAGCCGTTGTCCTCAGGCTTACAATTTTGAGTCAAAGAAACGTCCCCTGACTCACATCAGGATAAGGGCTTTTGAGCACGAACAGTTTTCCTGGCTTAAATCCCCCGCAAGGCATTTAATAAAAGCTCTGGTTACCTTCTCCTTGCTTTTTGCCAGTGCGCCCTCGATATCGTGCATCATTATCGCTTCACCTTTTAAACCCGTACACCAGTTGGTCACTATGCCTACCGCTGCGTAGCACATGCCCAGTTCCTTTGCCAGCACGACCTCCGGCACATTGGTCATCCCTATGACATCGCCTCCCAGCTGCCTGTACATCTTCACCTCATGAAGGGTCTCGAACCTCGGCCCTTCGGTACAGACATAGACGGCGTCGCCCTTCACATCTATTGCATCCTGTTTTGCAACATCATAAAACTTTTTTCTGAGGTTTTTGCAGTAAGGGGCGCTCATATCGACATGGGCTACACCTTCTTTCCCACCCTCGTAAAAAGTCATCGGCCTCGCCTTTGTGAAATCAATAAAATCTTTTATGACCACTATATCCCCGGGGGCAAAGTCTTCATTGCAGGAACCCACCGCTGCCGTGGCGTATACATATTTTACCCCTAGTTGCTGGAGCGCTTTCATGTTTGCCCTGTAATTTATGAGATGGGGTGGCACCGAGTGACCCTTGCCGTGTCTTGCAAGAAACGCCACTTCCTTATGGCCGATCCTGACAATATCCACCTGTACCGCGCCATAGGGCGTGTTTATAGTTCGGGAATAGCTTTCACCGCTCAAATCATATACTCCCGTCCCGCCGATGACAGCACCTTCCATGAATCGACTCCCCCTTTTTATTCCTTCAATTTAAGTATGTTTTCCTTAAACGGTTTTTTCACGATGCCTTTTTCTGTTATAATGCCTGTTATATTCTCAGCAGGCGTAACATCAAAGGCCGGATTATATACATTTATCCCTTCCGGTGCTACTCTCACGCCAGATATGTGCGTTACCTCTTCGGCGCTCCTTTCCTCTATTTTAATTTCTTTGCCTGACTCTATCTCAAAGTCTATGGTGGTAGTGGGTGCTGCTATATAAAAAGGCACGCCGTAGACTTTCGCTACCACCGACAGCATGAAAGTGCCTATCTTGTTGGCCGTATCGCCGTTGGAGGCTATCCTGTCGGCACCCACGAGAATGAGGTCAATCCTGCCATCCCGGATTAAAGTGGCAGCCACACTATCTGCTATAAGCCTTGAGGGTATGCCTTCCTGCACCAGTTCCCATGCCGTAAGCTTTGCACCCTGCAGCCTGGGCCTGGTCTCATCGGCATAGACGAATATATCCTTGCCGGAGTAAAAAGCTTCCCTTATGACCCCCAGGGCCGTTCCGTATCCCGTGGTAGCCAGAGCGCCGGTATTGCAGTGGGTGAGTATGGTGGCCTTTTGAGGCAATATACTGTTCCCGAACTCCGCTATCTTTTTGTTCGTTGAAAGGTCTTCTTTAAAAATGCGGTCTGCTTCCTCCCTCAGCCTGTCATAAATTTCCTGGTTCCCCAGAGATTCATTTTTTTCCAGAACCCTTCTCATTCTATTTACGGCCCACATAAGGTTGACCGCAGTGGGCCTTGAATTGTAAAGCACATCGCAGGCTTCTTGCAACCTTTTTACAAAAACATCTTTGTCTTCTTTCATGAATTGCCCGGCAGCCAGCACCACGCCGTAAGCGGCAGCGGCCCCTATGGCCGGAGCTCCCCGCACCACCATGTCCTTTATGGCAAAATCCACATCTTCAAAAGTTTCGCACACGAAAAACTCGCAATCGTTGGGAAGCTTTCTCTGATCAAGCAGATATAGCTTTTCATCTTTAAATTCAATGGTCTTTATTTTCAACATGATATCACCCTTTTCTGATTTCTGACTTTACTCTGCAACAACAATACCTTTTTTATCTCCCTATGAGAGATTTGGCAGCTCTTTCGGCTTCGAACATAATTCGCTCGGTATCCACGGTTTTTATCTCATAATCCTCCATGACAATTTCCCCATCTACTATCACGGTCTTTACATCGGAAGCCTGGGCCGAATAGGCCAGAGAGGAAATAATGTTATGCCTCGGGTAAAAGTGCGGTTTGTGTATATCGATTATTATCAAGTCCGCCTTTTTACCTATCTCGATGGAACCTATTTCCTTTTCCAGGCCCAGAGCCCTTGCCCCGTTTACCGTAGCCATTTTGACGGCGGTGATGGCAGGAATGGATGTGGCATCACGGTTTATGCTTTTATTCACTATGGCGGCCAGATTCATCTCCTCAAACATGTTCAGGTTGTTGTTGCTGGCTGGACCGTCGGTGCCCAGGGCCACATTGACGCCCCTTCTAATCATTTTCTCCACCGGTGCAAAGCCGCTGGCAAGCTTCAAGTTGCTGGTCGGATTGTTCACGACACTTACCATGTTTTCAGCTAGAATATCTATATCTTCGTCGGAAACGTGCACGCAGTGGGCTGCCACCGTGGGTACATCAAATAATCCCAGGTCATATACATGCCTCACCGGAGATTTGCCGTAATTTTTAAGACTTTCTTCCACTTCATCGGCGCTTTCCGAAAGATGAATATGAATGCCTACATTGAGCTCCTTTGCCAGTTCTATAACTTTTTTTAAATATCCAGGGCTACAGGTATAGGGAGCATGAGGACCCGCCATGACCTTTATCCTTCCCCCGGCACCATTATGCCAGTTTCTATAAAGCTCCCTGGTTTCTTTAAACCTGCTGCCGCCGTCATCATCGTCACTGCCTACAAGGCCCCTGGCAAGGACAGCTCTTATGCCTGATTCCTCCACGGCCTTTGCTGTTTCCTCCATGAAAAAATACATATCTGAAAAACATGTAACCCCCGACCTTATGAGCTCTACCACACCCAGCATGGATCCCCAGTATACATCATCTTCCGTAAGCTTTTCTTCTACGGGCCAGATCCTGGTCTTGAGCCAGTCCATGAGGGGCAGGTCATCGGCATAATTTCTGAAAAGCGACATGGCCACATGGGTATGGCCATTTACAAGGCCCGGCATTATCAGGTTTTCTCTGGCATCTATGACTTTCTCTGCGTAAAAATCCTTCGGAACATCGCCTATATATTTTATCTTGTCCTTTTCGATGGCCACATTCACGTTTTTGACAGGTTCATCTTTGCCATCCATTGATATAAGTGCGGCATTTTTTATCAAAATATTCACTTACCCTTTCCCTCCCCGCATATTCAAGTCAATCCGAGCCCGGGCTGCCGGACTTTAGAGCAAGCCGGCCCAGTACAAATCTTTGCGCAAATAGACCGCCAAGCCCTTTATTGTCACGCAATCCTTTATTATCGTGTAAATCGTATCACCGCTGCAGTCCCGTGTCAATAGAGAAAATATCGGAGTCTGAACCTTTCGTCCAACAATATTTTCATAAAAATCCTTCAGTCCTGTATCAATAGAGAAAATATCGGAGTCATAAAAAATTCACAAAAAGTTTAAAAAAATACCTAACAAGATTTCTAGTATTATTTTTAAAAATGTATTATAATAGAATCCAAATTTCTATGTTAAGTTTTTATCTATCCATTTTTGATTGGAGGTTTGCCGCATGGAAAAACTTGCTAAAATCGGCCTGACAAACGTAAAACAGGTTTATAAAAACCTCTCGGTACCCCGTTTGATCGAGGAAGCGCTGAAAAGGAAGGAAGGCTTTTTGACGGATACCGGAGCCTTTAACGTTTATACCGGAAAATATACCGGCAGATCACCCAATGACAAGTTCATCGTGGACGAGCCATCGGTGCACGATGATATCTGGTGGGGCAACAACAAACCCATATCGCCGGAAAAATTTGAAAAACTGCTGCACAGGCTGCAGGCATACCTGCAAAACCGCGACCTCTTCATCTTCGACGGATTTGTAGGCGCCGATCCAAAATTGCGGCTTCCCATCAGGGTCATAAATGAAAGTGCTTATCAGAATCTTTTCGCACACCAGCTTTTTTTAAGACCCACTGACGATGAGTTGAAAGACCATGAACCGGAGTTTACCGTGATCGCTGCCCCCGGTTTTAAGGCCTGTCCGGAGCTGGATGGCACTAATTCAGAAGTTTTTATAATCCTAAGCTTCGAGAAAAAGCTCATCATCATCGGTGGAAGCCAGTACGCCGGAGAAATCAAAAAATCCGTGTTTTCCATAATGAATTACCTCATGCCTAAAAAGGGAGTGCTTTCCATGCACTGCTCTGCCAACATGGGCAAAGATGGGGCCACCGCTCTCTTCTTCGGGCTTTCGGGCACCGGAAAGACCACGCTGTCGGCGGACCCAGACAGGATGCTTATAGGCGATGATGAACACGGCTGGTCCGATGACGGAATTTTCAACTTCGAAGGCGGATGTTATGCCAAGTGCATCAACCTCACCGAAGAGAGGGAACCGCAGATATACAGAGCCATAAAATTTGGCGCAGTACTGGAAAATGTGGTTATAGATGAAGAAAAAAGAAAACCGGACTACGACAGCGACAGGGTGACCGAAAACACCCGGGCGGCATACCCTGTTGACTTCATCCCGGGAGCGGTCATCCCAGGCGTGGGCGGCCATCCCAGGACCGTTATTTTCCTGACCGCCGATGCCTTCGGAGTCCTGCCTCCTATAGCCAAACTTACCAGGGAGCAGGCTATGTACTACTTCATCTCCGGCTATACCAGCAAGCTGGCCGGTACCGAAAGAGGTATCACCGAACCCCAGGCCACCTTTTCCTCCTGCTTCGGTTCGCCATTCCTCCCATTGTCGCCCATGGTTTACGCTAAACTTTTGGGAGAGAAGATCGAAAAGCACAATGTCAGCGTATTTCTTGTCAACACCGGTTGGTCGGGAGGACCTTACGGCGTCGGAAGCCGCATGAACCTCAAATATACCAGGGCCATGATAAAAGCCGCTCTGAACGGAGAACTGGATAATGTGGCTTATGAGCAGGACCCCATTTTCAAGCTCATGATTCCGAAGACCTGTCCGCAAGTCCCCGAAAATTTATTGAATCCCAAAAACACCTGGGCAGACAAGAGCGCCTATGATGAAACCGCCAGAAAACTTGCCGCAAGTTTCAAAAAGAATATAGGCAAGTTCCAGGGCATAGCCCCGGAAGTCCTGGCGGCGGGGCCTGATATCGAAGTTTGAAGTTAAAAATCGTTAAAAAAAATACCAGCTTAAAGCTGGTATTTTTTATTGCTCCATTTGTTTTGCCAGGAAACCCGCAGCAGTCTCGGCTACTTTCACTTCCAGTTCTCCCATGGTTACATTGGGTTCCTTGGAGAGCAGTATGACCGCTCCTATGGGGTCACCTTCTGCAATGATGGGGGTTATGACCTGACTGGTGTATCTTGGTTTTCCATCTTCTTCATCCAGGGTGATCTTGACATAGTCTTTTTCACTGGTCTTGCTTATCAGAACAGTCCTGCGCTCATCCATAATCTTTTCAAGGACCGGGCTGATGGGTTTGTCCAAGTATTCCTTCTTTGGCGCCCCGGCTACGGCTATGATTGCGTCTCTGTCTGCAATACATGTGATGTGTTCTACGGAATCATGAAGGGAATCTGCATATTCTTTGGCAAAGTCTCCCAATTCTCCTATCGGGGAATATTTCTTAAGTATTACTTCCCCTTCTCGATCGGTAAATATCTCAAGAGGATCTCCTTCGCGAATCCTGAGAGTCCTTCGTATTTCCTTGGGAATCACGACTCTGCCCAGATCATCTATGCGCCGCACAATTCCTGTTGCCTTCACTGCTATCCCTCCTTAAGTCAGGTTTTTCTTTCGTATATAGTATATAACGTTCTAACCTGTTCTATTCATCGGAGGTAAAGCATAGAAAAATCATAGATATTTTTCTATTTTCGATTGTTTTTGCCATTGATCAAGGAATTTGCTAAATTCCTCATCCTTCCTGCTGCTTTCAAGATTGCTCTTGATATAGTCCTTTACATCTTCAAAGCTCAGGGAAGTCCTCTCTCCGGTAACCTTTATAATATGATACCCGTATTGGGTCTTGACCGGCTGACTTACCTGCCCCGGTTTCAGGGCAAAAGCCGCTTTCTCAAATTCGGGAACCATCTGGCCCTTGCCGAAATACCCCAGGTCCCCGCCCTTTTCTTTTGAACCGGGATCGGTAGAGTACTTTCTGGCAAGTTCCGCAAAATCCTTGCCCGCCTTTATTTCGGCCAGCACCTTATTGGCTTCATCCTCGGTGGGGACCAGTATATGGCTTGCTCTGATCTCGGGTGAAGGAAGCTTGAACATGTCCTTATTGCTGTCAAAATATTTTTTAACATCTTCATCGGTGACCTTCACGTCGGCGGTGAGTTTATCCTTCAGATTATTTATGATGAGCTGATCTTGCAGGAGCTTTTCAAAACTCTTCCTGTCCAGGCCCTGCTGCTTGATGTAATTGTCCAGGGCATCTTTGCCGCCGTGGTAAGTTTCCAGCTGGCTGATGGCCTCTTCCAACTGGCCGGTTTTTAAAGTCACATTCTCTTTCTTTGCCTGCTGCAGGGCCAGCACATCCTTTATCATGCTGTCCAGCACTTTCTTTTTCATTTCCTGAAGGTTCTTCTTGCCTTCGTTAGTGGAAAAATCCTGGCCGTTAGACTCCAAGGCGCTTTTCACCTGGTTTACCTGGATATCGAAATCGGATTTCAGGATGTTCTCTCCGTTGACCACTGCGATGACTTCCTTGCCGTCAATAATTCTTCCCTCGGTGGTATCCTTTTGTATGATGCCGCAGCCGGAAATTCCTATAAGAATTGCTACTGCAAGACCTATGACCTTTGTTTTCAGTTTCATAGCATCCTCCCCGTATTTTTTTATTTTCGGTAAATCCAACTTAATCTGACCTCTGAAATCCGACCTCTGCTATAAGGATGTGCGTCCCCTAACCCTTTAATGGGGACGTTCCTCCGCCTACCCCAGAGGAATACCCATGAAAAGGAGGTGCGTCCCCTTACCATTATACTACACTGCAGGTTTCTTGCATAGTATTCATTTCATCCAGCATCTTCTCTATGCGTGATAGCAATTTGTAGCCTTCAAGGCCCCGGGTCTTCATAGTAAATGACGGCACCGCACTGCCCAAAAAGCTCAGCTGTTTTTGAAAAGCCGCACTGAGCCTGAAAATCATTTCCGGGGAGAGGGCCCGGGCATCCTGGAACTGAAATTTAATGTTATCTCCCTGCTGTATTATGCTGGCAATTTTCAGCTTCCTGGCACGCACCTTGATCCTTGCAATCTCTATGAGATTCCTGGCGGGTTCGGGTATGTCGCCAAACCGGTCTTCGATTTCCTCCTCCAGATCATCGGCTTCCTCTATGCTTTCCACTGCAGCGATGCGGCGGTAAATCTCCATCTTGTGGGCAGCATTGCTCACAAAATCATCGGAAATATAAGCGCTGATGGAAAGCTCTATTACCGGCTGCACCTCTTCCTCCATCCTCTCGCCCTTGAGTTCCTTCACCGCCGCCGATAAAAGCTTAGTGTAAAGGTCATATCCTATAGCCATCATATGCCCGTGCTGTTCGGTGCCCAACAGATTGCCGGCGCCGCGGATTTCCAGGTCTTTCAGCGCTATCTTGAATCCGGACCCGAATTCGGTAAATTCCCTTATGGCTGAAAGTCTCTTTTCGGCAGTCTCGCTCAATACCCTGTCTTTTTTATACGTCAAATATGCAAAAGCCTGGCGGTTGGATCGCCCCACCCTTCCCCTTAGCTGGTAAAGCTGGGACAATCCCAGTTTATCCGCCGAGGTGATTATAAGGGTATTCACATTGGGTATATCAAGGCCCGTCTCAATGATGGTGGTACATACCAGCACATCAAAATTGTGGTCATAGAAGTTGAGCATTACTTCTTCCAGTTCATCCTCGTGCATTTGGCCGTGGGCTACGGCGACTCTGGCTTCGGGCACCAGCTTCTGAATATTCCTTGCCTCTTCATTGATGGTTTCGATCCTGTTGTGCACATAGTAGACCTGGCCGCCTCTGGAAAGTTCCCGAAGAATGGCATCCCTGATGAGGGATTCGTTATGCTCCACCACATATGTCTGGATGGGGAAGCGGTCCTCCGGCGGCGTCTCTATGATGCTCATGTCCCGCACGCCGCTCATGGCCATGTGCAGAGTCCTGGGGATGGGCGTTGCCGTGAGGGTCAGCACATCCACATTCTTCTTGAGCTGTTTTATCTTTTCCTTGTGGGCTACGCCAAACCTTTGCTCCTCATCCACCACCAGCAGCCCCAGGTCCTTGAATCTCACATCCTTTTGCAGCAGGCGATGGGTGCCTATGATGATATCTATCTCTCCGGATTTGAGTTTTTTTAGTATTTCCCTTTGTTCTGCAGCAGATTTAAATCTGCTGATGACATCGATCTTCACCGGGAAGGGTGCAAACCTTTCGGTAAAAGTGTGGTAATGCTGTTCGGCCAGTATGGTCGTGGGCACCAGCACAGCTACCTGCTTGGCATCCATCACCGCCTTAAAGGCAGCCCTCAGGGCGACCTCCGTCTTGCCGTATCCCACATCGCCGCACAGCAGCCGGTCCATGGGTTTGTCGCTCTCCATGTCTCTTTTGACCTCTTCGATGGCGGTAAGCTGATCGGGTGTCTCCTCATAAGGGAACATGTCCTCGAATTCTTTCTGCCACGGAGTATCTTTGGAAAAGGCAAAACCTTTTGAAGCCTGCCGGGCGGCATAAAGCTTTATGAGCTCCTGTGCCATCTCCTGGACAGCCTCTTTTGCTTTGCTTTTAGCCTTGTTCCACTCGCTGCCCCCCAACTTGTTGAGTCTGGGAGGATTTTCGTCAGAGCCTATATATTTTTGTATCATATCCACCTGGTCGGTGGGTACATAGAGCTTGTCTCCACCGGCATAGCTTATAGCAAAATAATCTTTTTTATGACCTGCCACTTCCAGGGTCTCAACGCCAAGGTATTTACCTATGCCGTGAGCGGTATGGACTACATAATCTCCCACTGTGAGATCGTGATAAGTGGTAATCTTCCTGCCCTTTGCCACAGGTCTGGGGCGGGGCTGCTGCTTTCTGGGTCTGCCGTAAATTTCCACATCGGATATGATGGCAAATTTGGTGTGGGGTTCTTCAAATCCCCTTTCCAGTGTGCCCGGCATGATGGCCACCTGACCGGGTTGAAGTTCCTCAAGATTTATAAACATGCTGGCTTCTATGTTCTTCTCCTTGAGGCTTTTTAACATGTGTTCGCCCCTCTCGGCAGTTCCCGACAGTATCAGCACCTTATATTTTCTCTTCTTGAGTCGGGTTATTTCTTCTACCAGCAGGTCCAGCTTGCCATAAAGGGGCGTCATGGATCGAAACTGGAAAGAGTAAAGAGCCCGGGGTTCAAATTCCGGATGTATCTTTGGAAGCACGGACATATAGATGGTTTTTGATTCTTTCAGCTTTTCCAGCATTTCAAAGGGGCTGCAATAGATGTTAGCCTGGGAAGCCAGTATTTCGCCCCTCTCCAGCAACCCTTTAAAAGTTTCCTCTGCTTCAAAGGCGGCATTCTCCCGAGCTTCGCGGATCCGACCCGGTTCTATGAACACCGTTATGGGCTTTCGGGAATAATAATCCATCAGAGTGGCCGGAAAAGGATAAAGGTGAGAGATATAAAGCTCCGCCGATTCAAAGAAAAGCCCGTTTTGAAGCTTTTCAATGTGTTCCTGCACTCTTTCTTCCAGGTGTCGTGCAATGGTATCCTGGCCCATGGAATTCAATATTTCCCCGCGCTTTTTAAGTTCGGCGGCGATGTTCATGGCCGCTCTTTTTGCGGTTTCCTCATCATATATCACTTCCCTGGCCGGACCGACACATATTTCTTCCAGCTTGTTTCTTGAGCGCTGGTCTTCGGGAAGAAATTCACGGATGGAGTCCACCTCATCGTCGAAAAATTCTAAACGGTAAGGATATTCGGCCGTCAGCGGGTAAATATCCAGAATTCCACCTCTCAGCGCAAACTGACCGCGGCCCTCGATCATATCCACCCTTTCATAACCCATGGCGGAAAGTTTTAATATAACATCTTCCAGAGGAATAGATTCTCCAACTTTAAAATGTAATGTGAAATCTTTCACTATATTGGGCGGCACCAGTTTATTGAAAAGGGCCTGTACGGGGGCTACAACTACAGCAGTTTTTTCCGCCAGAAGCATCTCCATGACTTTAAGTCTCTGAGCCGTGGATTCAAGGCTCCTGGCCGCCGTTTCGTAAGGGATGACGGAACTGGCGGGGAAAAGGGCCACTTCTTCTGGCAACAGGAAAAACGAAAGGTCATCTGCAATCCTTTTTGCCTCCAGCGAATCGGGAACAACCACAAGAATCTGAGACTTGGTCTTTTTTTTCAGTGCGGCTATCAAGAAAGCCCTCTGGGAATCGGAAATACCGTAAGCAAAAAGGTTCGAAAGCCCTTTGTCCAGATCTTTTACAAGTTTATTAAACTCAGGAATTTCTTCACAGATTTTGGTAATGCTTAACATCATACGCTCCTTATAGAATATTCTGACAAACATCAAAAAGCCCTTATACAGGTAAAGGGCTTACCGTTTTTTGATCGTTCTGCACAGGGGACAGTCTTTCTGCGTCCCCTTACCTATTATACCCCAAATATTGACTTATTGCAAACTCACATTCTGCCGGATCTGCTGGGCGTCAAAAAAGGAGAATTGGTAGCTCGCAGATCTCTTCTATTCCAATATTATTATAATGCGATTCCAGAGCATATGTGCAGCAATAGCAGTTGCGATGCCCGAAATGGGACCGAAAAAAAAGCTCCCCGCATAAACGGTGATTATCCCAAAAACGGCATGGCTTATTAAACTCGTAACACCCGCCGTGTAGGAAAGCATGCCTCGGTTTTTTATAATATCGTATAATGCCTCTACCGTGCCGAAGACTACATGTGAAAAAAGGATGTTTCCCCCAAAAAGTAGGGCAAGACCGGTCTTTGAAATCTCTTCCACTACCGGTGCACCATAAGTTACTGCATTCTCTCCGATGAACATAAGGGCTTTGCCATTCAGATAATAGGATATGATGGCGGCAATCAAACCCGCTAAGATGGATATTCCAAGGTGTGCATATTGTATGTTCAAAAATGGGGAATTTATTTAAACCGCCTCCCGAAAGATGTAACGTCTCCACTTGCCACGGGCTAATAATAATTTCTCATAAAATATTATTCCATATCAAGTAAATAAATAATATTCTTATTTTCTTCCATTCTTTGAAAGGCAGGTTCCTGCTGCAGGTAGCGGTCAACAATGGCCATATCGAAGGCGGCTTCTTCCGAAAGCTCCCGGCAGTCGCATGCCGTTCTGGAATCCCGGTCTTCATAACATCCGCTTTTTGAACATTTGTCATCCGGACATCCGGTATTGCCTTTTTGCCCGGCATCAATCTCCACCTGACCGTATGTTATATCTATCCACTTTATTATGGCGGCCTCGAAAAGTTCAGGCAGGGTGGCCTTACGATTTTTTGCCATATATTCTCTGGCAGCGGAGATTATAATGTCTTTCACCTCAAATTTTCTCGATATATCACTGTCACCGAGCTTTTCTATACGCCGGGATGATATAGTAGATGCATTTACCGAAACGCCTTTATCTATTTTCTCCCGGGAAGGAAATTTCTCATTCCGGAAAATTGCTGTTTTCAAAGGCTTTCTAAAATTCAGTATCAGGTCCCTTTTCAACGAATAGCCGGTCCAGGACTGCACGAAGGAATTGCCCAGGGGCTTCTGGGGCACTATGTTCACCTTTTCAAAGCCCGCTGCCCTGCATGCGTCCAGGAGTGCCATCCATATCCGCTGATCCCGATTGTTGAAGGTTACCGAGAGCCACCGGCCGGGCTTTAAGACCCTATAAATTTCACAAAAGGCCTCTTTCAGCATCTTTTCAAAATCCTGCTCTTTTTTATTCTGGAAATCATTTACTATTATCTCATCTTTTACAAAACCATTCCCCATCCTGAGCCAGGATCGCCACAGAAGAGTAAGCTCGCCGTATTGTATGCTGCCGCCGTAGGGAGGATCGGTAAAACAGTAATCGATGCTTTCATCGGGTATGCCCGAAAGGTCCTGGGCAGCGCCGTTGGAAAGCATAAAAGTCCCCTCCTCGCAAAGCCCCGCAAAATCCTGTACTGGATTGTAAAAACTGCCGATGAGTCTGTTGGTTTCCTTCTTACCCTCATGGACCCCCCACCGCCACATGACCCTGTTCTCGAACCGCACCCAGACATTCTCCTCAATCCAGTCCCCCATGCAGTAATAAGAGTTGGCCGACATGGGGCGCAGGTCTTCACTTTTCAATTTGCTCACATGGAGGATGGTGTTGGTGAACGCCAAAAGCATCATGTCTTTAACTACGGCATCGCGGATTTCCTGGATCTCGTGGAAAATCGCGGAAAGGGCCCACAGGTTTCTTTTCGTAAAAAGCTGATGTACACGGGTTATCCCCGCATTTTTCAGCCTCATGATCTCCCTCCCGTCGGGAAACTCATCATCCGGATACCAAAAAGGAATGCGACGGGTTTCAATTTTTTCTATGTCGGCTATTTCCTCCGGAGTAAGGAGCCGCCGGAGGCGGGCATTCCTTCCATGCCCTTTGGGGCACCGGGCCTCCACAATCCATCTGCCGTTTAAAGCCGGCCCTCTCACCACATGTTTTGCATAAAGGTCGCTGCCGCATAGCGGACATTTATCTCTCAACCGGTACATTTCCATTATCTCATTTTTTAAGCGGCCTCTTATCCTTTCAAACTCCATGGAGAATAAATCCAGGTCCACCGGGGAAAGGCAGGTGTTTTTTGTGATAAAAACCGCCATGGGATTTAAATCATTTAATACCGCTTTCCTGCGGTTTATAAGGGCCTCGCATCCCACAACCCCGCCCCCGCAGAAGGGGTCCAGCACGATTTCTCCTTCTTTTGTAAAATGCCTTATGTACTCCGACACCACATACCAGGGTTTTCCCGCCCAGTACTTGTGCATCTTGTAGCGGGCGCAATCCCTTTGCGGGGGTATGGCATGGTCTATGGGAACATCCACGACCACAGGGCCACCTCCTTTTACTATTTTACAGATTATGGACACATTACATTATACAATTATTCGAGAATTTTTAAAAGCCATTTTTAAATCACGACTTCACCAGAACGTGCTGCGGCTCCGGGGAGTCTTGCCAATGAAATGAGCATGGTGGGAGCGCTATTTCACATAATGAACCATGCCCTGACAAAGAGTAACCTGTTTCTTGCGGCGGGAAACATGATCCACGGCTCGGGTAACAGGGAAATCCGCCGTTTTGCCGGCATCGGGCGGAAGATGCCCTTTACCATGGTGGCCTTTACCGTCAGCGCCCTCCAGTAACGTGTATGACGAGGCATATGCCGAAGCAATGCGTCTGCAAAAAGAAACCGGCGCCATCTTTATACACCCCTTTAACGACCCTCAAGTAATTGCCGGCCAGGGCTCCATCGGGCTCGAAATCCTCGAAGACCTGCCTGACGCCGACGCCATAGTGGTGCCCATCGACGGGGGAGGTATAATTTCGGGGGGTATCCATCGCCGCCAAGAGTATAAAGTCCAGAATAAAAATCATAATTCTGTAGGGCCTTCTGATACATTAAAAGCCTCTTCGATTTGACCATTCTTAATAATCAATTCATTATGTAAAAGGACATATTTCGTTATACATGGGTTATTCCTGTATTTCCTATTTGCGAATTAATTGTGGAATCATTTTCCACTTTAAAAACATATGTTTTGCTATATAATATATATAGAACATATGTTTGTTATACTTGGATCTCGTCCATCGAAGAGGGTGATATCATGTCTTTCTGCCATCTGCATGTGCATTCCGAATACAGCCTGCTGGACGGTCTGTGCCGCCTGCCGGAACTCGTAAGCCGGGCTGCGGAGCTTTCCATGCCGGCCATAGCTCTGACGGACCACGGAGGGCTCTGGGGGGCGGTGCCCTTCTACAAGCTGTGCGTGGAGAAGGGCATAAAACCCATCCTCGGTTGTGAGGTCTATATGGTGGACAACATGCGCAAAAAAGAGGGAAAGGAATCCCCACATCACCTGGTGCTGCTGGCCGAAAACGAAGAGGGCTACAAAAATCTGCTAAAATTAGTGACGGCCTCCAACCTGGAGGGGTTCTACTATCGTCCCCGGGTGGATAAAAAGCTGCTTTCATATTACAGCCGGGGCCTCATCGCCCTGAGCGCCTGCATACGGGGCGAGGTGTCGGATCTCATTTTAAAAGGAGATATGGACGGAGCCCGGCAGGTGGCGGCAGAATATGTAGATATCTTCGGGAAAGAAAATTTCTTTTTGGAAATACAGGACCACGGCCTGGTCCAGGAAAAAAAAGCCAATTTCTGGCTTCGGACCCTGGCCAGAGAACTGGGTGCAGGACTTGTGGCCACCAATGACGTTCATTACCTGGCTCCGGAAGATGCTGAGGTCCACAGGGCGCTCCTTTCGGTGCAGACCCTTTCAATGCTGGGAGAATCCGTTTCCCTGGAGGGCAAGGAATACTACCTGAAGACCCCCTCGGAAATGGAAAAGCTTTTTACCGATGTTCCGGAAGCTCTAAGAAATGCAGAAAACATAGCCGAAAGATGCAATGTCATGCTCTCCCTGGGAAGCATGAACCTGCCCGAAATTCCGGTACCTGCCGGATACGACACCGCAGGTTTTCTGGAAAAGCTTACCATCGATGGGGCCTGCGGCCGCTACGGCAGGCCCCTGCCGGAAAACGTCCAGCGACGCCTGGAATATGAGCTTTCGGTGATAGGGCAGACAGGATATGCGGGATATTTCCTCATAGTAAAGGACATCGTGGACTATGCCAGAAAAAGAGGCATTCCCGTGGGTGCCGGCCGCGGCTCTGCTGCCGGGAGCCTCGTGAGCTACTGCCTGGGCATCACCGATGTGGATCCTTTAAAATACGGCCTCATCTTCGAAAGGTTTTTAAACCCCGAAAGGGTAACTCCTCCCGACATAGACGTGGACCTGTGCCACCGGGGCCGGCGGGAGGTGCTGGAATACATAAGGCAGCGCTTCGGCAGGGAAAGAATAGCCCATGCGGGAGCTTTTTCCACCCTTCAGGCCCGGGCGGTGCTGCGGGACACCGGCAGGGCCCTGGGCGTACCCTATGAAAAGGTGGACAGGATGTGTTCCTGCATCCCCTATTCACACATAAGTCTTGAAGGCGCTTTGGACCAGAGTCCCCAGCTTTCGGCCCTGGTGCGCCAGGACCCGGAGCTAATGCGCGCTTTCGAAACGGCCCGGCACCTGCAGGGCCTCCCCCGCCACATGACCCAGCATTCTGCAGGGGTGGTGATAGCCGGGGGGCCCCTGACGGACTATGTGGCCCTGCAGCGGGCCTCGGGAGAAGAAATCATCACCCAGGCGGATATGGAAATGCTGGAGGACCTGGGTCTGGTGAAAATAGACCTGCTGGGCCTCCGGTTTCTGACGGTGATCGGTGACACGCTGGAACTTGTCAAATCCCGGCGGAAAATCAACATGTCCGTAAAGGATATCCCTCTGGATGATAAAAAAACTTTTGAAGCCCTCCGTCGGGGCGACACCACCTCCACTTTTCAGTTGGAGAGCACCGGCATGAGGAATATGCTCCGGAGGGTCCAGCCTGAAAGTATCGAAGACCTCTCGGCGGTGCTGGCCCTTTACCGGCCCGGGCCGCTGCAGAGCGGCATGGCAGAGGAATTCATAGCGCGGCGCCGGGGCAGAAAGGCCGTCACCTACGCTCACCCGGCCCTGGAACCGGTGCTGGCGGATACGTACGGGGTTTTCCTGTACCAGGAGCAGCTCATGCAGGCCGCTCACGTCGTAGCCGGCTATACCCTGGGGGAAGCAGACCTTCTCAGGCGAGCCATAGCCAAAAAGAAAAAGGAGGAAATCGAAAGGCAAAGGCCTATATTCATTCGGAGGGCCAGGCAGCATGGCATCGATGAAAATACCGCTGGAGAAATCTTCTCGGTGCTGGAAGCCTTCGGAGACTACGGCTTCAACAAGTCCCACAGCATAGCCTATGCCATCATGGCTTACAGGACCGTTTATCTGAAAGAACATTTCCCTCTGGAATACTTTTCTTCACTGCTTTCCCTTTACATGGACACTCCCTCGCGCCTTCAGCTTTATCTTTCCGAAGCCCGCAGAAAAGGCATAAAGCTGCTGTTGCCGGACATAAACAAAAGCGGCGTTGCCTTTTCCCCCGAACCATGTTCCGCACGCCAGTCATGTCACGCATGTCACGGGGACGGTTCTTGTGACACATCGACTGTCAGTGGGACGGTTCTTATGACACAACCGATTGCAGGCCGATCCGCCGAAACGATTCCAATAACCCCGGTCCAATGTGCTGCCGGAACCATTCCTATGGCATCGCCTGTGACCCCAGCGACCCCAGCCCAATGTGTCAACGGAACCGTCCCCGTGACACAAGCTTCCGTGACGCAATCCGTCGCAATGTGTCAAGAAAACCGTCCCTGTGACACAATCAGGGTCGGATTTGCTCTGGTCAAAAACCTGGGTGCCCGGGGCATCGAAGAAATCCTGAAGGCCCGGGAGGAAGGCCCCTTTACCGGATTTTTCAATTTCTGCCGGCGCACCGACAGGCGGGTTGTAACCATCAAAGCCCTCGAATCCCTGATCCTGGCCGGAGCCTTCGATGCCTTCGGCGTCCCGCGCCCCGCCCTGCTTCTTTCTTTAAAGTCCGCCATTCTGGAGGCAAAATCGGCTGCATATGGCGCCGGATATTCCGGTCAAATTTGTCTTTTGCCCGAAGACTCTCCGGCAGAGCGTCTGGCCAGCGACGTGTTCCTGCCGGACTTTTCTCCGGAGCAAAAGATAAATCAGGAGCTTTCGGCGCTGGGCCACTACATCACCGTCCATCCCATGGAAATGTGGGAAAATGTGGCCCGGGAGTTCCGCAGCCACACCACCGCCGATGTGGACGAAATAAATAAAAAGAAAAGGGTGCGCCTGGCGGGAATCCTGCTGGACCCCCGCTGGGGTCGCACCCGAAACGGCGGGCGCATGATGTTCGTGCGGCTCGAAGACCTGACCGGTTCTGTGGAGCTGGTGATCTTCCCCCGGGAGATGAAACTTTTTTCACAATATCTTTTCACCGGTTCTCCCGTCATAGTCGACGGCTGGACCGATTTAAACGATGACGGCCACCGCACGGTGGTGGTTGAAAAGGTCAGGCCATTGAGGAGCTGCATCAAAAGCTCCCTTCGATAATGTACCCGGTTTTATTATCCATGAACAGTCTAAAATAATCTTTCGTTTTGCTCACTTGATAGCGCCGGTTACCCAGTATAATCACGACCCCCGGATGAGATCGCTTTATCTTCACGATGCTCTTTTCCGTTCCTATTATATACACTTCTTCACCCGATAGCGGGGAACCGGCTTCCCCGATAACTATCTTTTTCCCCGCCGTAAGCTGGCTATTGCGAACTATGCCGGGAACCGATATGTTCAGGCCGGCTTCCATGCGGGTGTTGTAGCAGCCTTTATAGTTTTTTATAAGGATATCTCCCGTGGCAAAAAGATTGCCGCCCTGCACCCAGTCTGCAGCTATGTAACACGGTTCAAAAGACTGAAAGGCAAATAGCTTTTGGACGGCAACTATCATGGATATGATGTTTTTAATTTCGTCAGAGGACTGTATCACGGTCACTATAGAGTTTCCCAAAAACCTTTGCACTCTTGACACCAGAATCTGCATTTCGTCTTTTCGCCCGTTGCCGGCGCCTTTTATCATCTCATTTATTTTTGCAAGAGTGCTTTGCATCTCCGATAGTGTATCGTTGATGTCCTTTACGTTATTCATTATGGTGGTCTTGTTGATGGGAGAACTCACAATAAATGTAATTTTTTCATACAAGCTCTCAAAATCGGCTTTCAATAAATCCAGCAAATCCTTCAAATTTCTTCGCATGTGGGATTTGCCCGCCACCACGTCGCAATTCACAAGACTGCCATCAACAATAATGTTTCTTCCAGCCCTTATTTTAGAAAAATAGGCGCTGCCTTTTATTTCAACATTGCCGGAAGCCACAATTTCCATGCCTTCATTGACATTGCCGTTTATGATAATATCTCCGTCAAATTTCAAATTGCCAAAGTCCAGGTCTACATTGCCATCATGTATATACAATGAGCTTATTCCGATTTCTTTAGGGTAATCGCCGACTATCGGCCTCCCCGTCTTCAGCGCATATATAGTTCTGCCGTCCTCCCTAAATGCGACCTCGCCTTCCCTCAGGGAAAAGACCGCTTTCTTAACGGGCGGCGGCTCCACCAGATGCCCCTTTACGGTTATACCCTTTTTTCCGGGCGCAGGGGGATGGACCACCGCAATGTCTTCCCCCTCTTTTACGACGGGAATATGCCACCTTTCCCAGTAATTTACCTTTTCGTCTTCATCATAGTTTATGGGCACCGGTTCCAGCGGTACAAGCCACTCTATGTAGCCGTCCCTGCCTTTTTCTGGGGAAACGCCTCTTGCGGCTATCACAGGAATTCCATCGGCCTTTTCAACGGCACTGTATATTGCCGCCGCATCTACGCCGTACACGACTCCATTGTCCGACATCTCTTTAAAGATTTCACCGATTAAAGCGTTTTTCATCATACCGCGGCTTTTAAAGTCCACCACTTTACCGTCGGAAACAGTTCTCGGAAATACCCTCAGCACCACCGAAATTTCATCTCTGGACAAAAAAAGATGAAAGTATTTTTTACTATCATCTTTAATGTTTAGTAAAAGCCCCTCAGATTCCATTAAAATGCCCCCATCTATTTTCTCTTTTATTTTTGTTCTGTTTACCCCTTAAACATTTCTAATTTATTTTTGATAGACTATTTTTTTGAAAATTTCATTCTAATAAAAAAGAATTTTACCTCCATATGTCGAATATATTTAAATTATGCTGTTCGGTGGTGATGGGATGAAAATTATAACGTATTTTAAAAAACCTTCTTTCACTTTGTAACTATTATAATGTTTGTTTTCAAGCATATCAAGTTTTATTACACTCTATTTTGTACTATTTTCAAGCATTTTCGTCATTTTTCTTCCTTTTTTTGCAATTTTTTTAAGTTCATTTAAAGTAACATTGGAGGATGAAAATGGAGAATATCGGAGAAAGAATTTTAAAGCTGAGAAAGGAAAAAAAACTGACCCAGCAGGAGCTGGCCGACGCCACGGGAGTCACGCGCGGCAATATCAGCAGCTATGAGTCGGGACGCTTTTGCCCATCGATTTCCTCCGTAATAGCTCTGGCTGAATTCTTCAATGTATCTACAGACTGGCTGCTAACGGGCAAGGAAAGATCCAAATTAAGCGAAGAACAAAAAAAGCTGCTGGAGGTGTATACCCAGTTGGACGAAAATGATAAAAAGCAGGTTTATGACTACTGTTTATTCCTGCTTTATAAAAAACTTGGTTTTCCTGATAACTTTTCTCCGAGGCAGTTCTAAAAGATATTTATTAATTCTGTCAAAAATGGTAGACTTGAAATAAGGAGGATGAAGATTTTGAAAGCAAAGATAATTACCGATTCAGCCAATGACCTGCCAGAAGAAATACTGGAGAAGTACGGCATAAGATTTGCTCCATTATCCATTACCTTTGACAATGAAACATTTCTGGATGGGGTGGATCTGACCCGCGAAAAATTTTATGAGAGGCTCATCAATGCCCGTCAAATCCCCCGGACAAGCCAGCCGTCCCCCAGCGCCTTTTATGAGCTCATAAAGGCCACCCTGGAAAAAGGGTTTGAAGCGGTGGTGATAACCCTATCCTCGGGATTGAGCGGGACCCATGACAGCGCCCTCATGGCAAAAGCCGAGTTCGACCCAAAGGAGCAGGAAAAGATACATATCGTAGATTCCCTTTCGGCTTCCACCGGCCAGGGCCTGCTGGTATATGAAGCCGCAAAAATGGCCGAGGAGGGCAGGACCGCCTCCGAAATCGCACAAGTTATAGAACAGCTAAAGCAAAAACTAGCTTCCATATTTACGGTGGATACTTTTGAATATCTCCTAAAAGGCGGCCGGGTCACAAAAGTTCAGGCCTTTCTTGGGACGGTGCTAGATATAAAGCCTATTCTGCACCTGAATGCCGCCGGGAAAATAGAACCTCTGGAAAAGGTGCGGGGCAAACGTAAAGCCGTAGCAAGGCTCCTGGAACTTATGGCCGAAAAGGGCGGGGATCTGTCCCGGCAGACAGTAGGGGTGGTGCATGCCCATGTGCCCGATGAAGCCGTAAGGCTTGCCGAACAGATAAAGGAAAAATTCCATGTCATGGAAGTGGTAATAGGCGAACTTTCCGCCAGTATTGGCTCCCATACGGGCCCGGGTTGCCTGGCGGTATTTTTCTATCAGTAAAAAAAGGATTTTTTTAAGCGGTATTGAATTTATATTAATATGTTCGGATATATAAAGCCATATAAGCCTGAAATGAAGATAAAAGAATACGACATATTCAAAGCCTATTATTGCGGGCTGTGCAAGGAGCTGGGCAAAAAGTACGGCCAGCTTGCCAGGTTTACGCTAAACTACGAGAGTGCATTTTTAGCCATAATCCTGTCCGCCCTGAGCGATGAAAACATCGACATGCGCCTGGAGCCGTGTGCCGTCCACCCCTTTAGCAAAAGGCCCGTGATAAGGGATAATGAATATATATCCTATGCAGCGGATATGAATATCCTACTCACGTACTATAAATTCCAGGATATGAAAAAGGATGAAAAATATCTTTCGGGCACCGCAGGGAGTCTAATCTTTTACAACCAGTTCAAAAAAGCTCAAGCCAGATACCCCGAAAAGGATTCCGCCATAAAACGACATCTTGATGCCCAGGACACTCTGGAAAAGCAAAAATGCTCAAACATAGACGAGGCCGCAGAGCCTTTCGCCAATCTTATGAAAGAAATATTGCTCTATCCCGGCATGACATTCGAAGAATCTACGTTGACGATCCTGGAATATATAGCATATAATCTGGGTAGATTCATATATATTATCGATGCTTATGACGATATGCACAGGGACATGAAAACCCAAAGCTACAATCCTATCCTTGCCCGATTCGGACATGGCATAAAAAATGAAAACGGCAATTTTCATTTCCCGGAATCGGTTGAAGAAGAAATAAGGGAATGGGTGCATTTCAACCTGACGTTCACATTGAGCCTGATAGATAAAAATTTTGATAAACTTAAGTTCAGAAAAAACAGGGGAATAATCGAAAATGTGGTTAAGATCGGGCTTTATAAAGAACTGGAAAGAATAATGAAGGGAGAAAAGAAATGCAAAACCCGTATGAAGTTTTAGGCTTAAGGGAGGGCGCTTCTCCCGAAGAGGTAAAAAAAGCTTACAGGGAACTGGTTAAAAAATACCATCCGGACCAGTATGGGGACAATCCCTTAAAAGATCTGGCCGAACAAAAGCTCCGCGAAATAAACGAGGCCTACCGCATGATAACCGAAGGCGCTGCGGGATACGATTTCGGCCGCAACTTCGGCTCCGGGAGCCAGGGCTTCGGAAACGGCAAGCAAAATACTTACAGCGATGACTCCAATCCTTACTGGGAGGCTACCGATGCTCTTAACCGGAATGATCTCTTCAGGGCTGAAAGTATCTTAAACAGCATCCGCCACCGAGATGCCCGGTGGTTTTACCTCATGGGGCATGTCAATTACCGTCGGAACAGGTTCGGTGCAGCGCGCGACTGTTTCAAGACCGCCATGGACATGGACCCCGGCAATCCAGAATATGCTCAAGCCTTCAACCAAATGAATTATGCCGCCCAAAATTACCGGCAGAATGTCTACTATACTACCCGCAGGGACAATGACGATTGCTGTCAGGCTCTATGCACCCTGTGGGCCTGCGATACCTGCTGTGAATGTATGGGAGGAGACCTGTGCACCTGCTGCTAATTCATGCCAATCGTCTGCTAACGGAGGTGTGCTCATGTACGGAACCAGAAAGATAGCATTGGGAGGTATATTATCGGCCCTGGTAGTGATTCTTCTTTATCTTGCAGCCGTCCTGCATACCAGCAGGCTTTTTTTGCTGTCCCTGTGTTCCTTTGCGGTGTCCGTAGTCATCATAGAAGGTGGACTTGCAACCGGCCTCATGTTTTACGGAGCCACATCCATCCTCGCATTTTTGCTGGTACCAGATAAAACCATGCCCATCCTCTATATTTCATTTTTCGGTATATACGGTTTTGCCAAAGCATTAATAGAAAAGCATATAACCGGTATCTTTCAGTATATACTTAAGTTCATTTTTTTCAATATTTGCTTTTTTGTTATATACCTTTCAGCCGGTCTTATTATCAGCATCTCCATGTCTGAAATAAAACTGCCCCTTCCCCTATGGATCATAATCACAGCTCTGCAGACAGCCTTTCTTTTTTACGACCGGGTCTTTACCATCGTCATCAGCTACTACTGCAATCGTTTTAGAAAGATCATAATATCTTGAACTTATGTTAAATTTTCCACTTATAAAAGGAATATTGAATAAAATGTAGAATAACATAAGAAGAGTATTTAATGGTAAGAATTTATGGAGGTGACAGACCATGATGGAGGGTAAAACTACCATCAATGATTCCGTGTTCGTGGAAATAGCCCGGGAGGCAATGCAGAAGGTGGAGGATGTCTTCCGCAAGGAAAAGAAAGGAGCCCTGCTGGGCTTCACCCGCGCCTTTACCGAAAGGTTTGCCCCGCAGATCACCGTGAAAAAGACCGAAAGCACGGCAGTTGAGAACAGTTTCGGTGCAGTATCCCTCGATGTTAAAATCAGCGTGCTTTACGGAGTCAACATCCCGGAAGTGGCAAGAAAGGTCCGAGAAAAAATAGTCAGCGAGATAGAAACCCTCACAGGATATTCGGTAGAAAAGGTCGATATCACCATCGAAAAAATTATAAAGCCCGAGCAGGCAGAAGAAAATAAAGAAAAAGCCGATGAAGAGGAATAACAATTTTGCCCTCGCAAAATAAAATTCCCCTCTGCCTTATGGTTCAGTTCGCCTCAGGCGGAGGGGGTTATTTTTTTTGAATCTTGCCGCTGATAAAAAATGTTTGCCTTTGAAAAACTTTTAGTCCCCTTACTTTCGGGTCTTTATTTGGAACAACTTGGAAGGAAATGGAGACTTGGCAGCTATGCCGAGATGGTAGCACGGACGATAACCAGAAAAGCGGCAACCATAGCAACAATAAATGAGTGCAAGGAATTTGGTGTTGACCTGGTAAGGATATCGACGCACGATCCGACATGTGAACTATGTGCACCTCTTCAGAGGAAGGTTTTCAGTTTATCAGGGAAAGATAAGAGATATCCCAAATATGATGGTGATAGGGTGAGGATCCCCGTTCACCCTAATTGCCGACATGTTTTGATGCCTTATGTTCGTGAACTTGACCCTAATGCAGAGATGAAACACAAAAGTATAGCAATACTTCATTAACGGAAGTTCCACGAAGCGAAGCGGAAAAACAGGCTTACATGGAAATGAGGGATGCGGTGACGATTGCTACCAACCGGAAAAGGGCAAGGGAGGTTCTATTAAGTGAAAATATACCCATGGTGGAAAAAGTGAAAGCGGCTAAAAAACTTAAAAAATCGTATGATAAAACAGGAACGAAACCAGTTTGCGCTGATGCAGCAATTTTAAAATAATATAAAGATTGGCTACAAGTAATTCAAATATGGTTTGATAACACCCGACAATGCAAACATTCCAGATAATAAAATATTGGGATATGCTTTAAATAAAGAACATCCTAAAGGTAAAGATAAGGCTATTGCTTTAGAGATGGCGTTAGGATATAATAAAGACAATTATAAAGATTTAATCAAAGCCGTAAAAGATAATCTTAATAATTACCCAGCCATACCTAAAGGTGAATCGAAATATGGGAAATTGTATAAAGTCTCAATGATGATTACAGGGCCTGACGGTAAAACTGCAAAAGTAAAAACTGGTTGGATAATAGATAAAGGTTCAGATATACCACGATTGACAACATTTTATGTGGATTAAGGTGATAATATGGAGATAGATGAATTAGATGTTGTAAAATTAAAAGATGTGCGAGAGGAAACGGTGGTTCATAAATATCCTGCAGCTATCTTGCCGCAAGCATGTGAAATTGAATTTGACGACGGAGACACTGAAACGATAAAAGAAGATGAAATATATAAAGTGTTATGGATAGCAAAAGCCCATTAGTAACCGCCAAGACGGGTAAAGTCAAGGCGGTATTTTTAGGTCCGAAATAAGGAAGTGATGACATTGGCTATCTCAAACAAGCCCTGGGGAAGCATTCATGAATCGGATTACAATGTTCAGCAGTGGCATAGGGCATGTTTGATACATTTACATGATGGGGCACCTACGGCAAAGTCACAATGCAAACTTCTAGTGCGGGAGCCAGACGGGATATTAAACCGAAACGGTGTTCATTCAGCAGCAGCTGCCCTGGCGGGAGCTAGGGGCGGTGTCGATGTGCCAATGGAACAGAAACGGAAGGCGGCCAGGAAACTTATAACATTGTGTCGGGAGCTGGAGGAGGAACCTCCGGAAAGTATTAAAAGATTTGCGGTTGTAAAATGAAAATTCCGGACAAAGTGAAAATAGAATACAAAGATATAAAATACAAAAAATAGATGGTGATGTTATAAACGGTATGACATTATATTATGCGAGTTATTCGACATAATGATTGCAAAATATACTGATGACGTCCAAAAAAAGCACTTTGATACATGAGATAATTCATGAAATTGATGATATATTTAACATCGACTTGAAATAGATGCAAGTTCAGCATCTTTTTAATTTTCAGTCCTATTGCTTTCAGGTCTCTATTTGGAACGTGGCTGATGCAAACGGAAAAGTATAGGAACATTTCGGCTTTCAAATCCTTATAGGTATCCTTGCAACATCCATATAGACGCCGCCAACCACAATGCGAAGACCTGTTTCAAATCCTTATAGGTATCCTAGCAACCTATGGTGCGACGGTGTATTTCGTATAGATTTAAGTTTCAAATCCTTATAGGTATCCTAGCAACATATTGTCGAAAAAATCATAGAAGTAAAAGAAGAAATGTTTCAAATCCTTATAGGTATCCTAGCAACGCAGATGCCAAAGAAGAAGTGTATCAATGGCTCAAAGAGTTTCAAATCCTTATAGGTATCCTAGCAACCCAGCCATTCTGTCTGGCTACGGCGTAGGCTTCGGTTTCAAATCCTTATAGGTATCCTAGCAACTTTTAAGACCATTACCGACAAAAACGACTATGTTGGTTTCAAATCCTTATAGGTATCCTAGCAACCAATTATATTTCATACAAAAGAGAACCAAATATTTAACGTTTCAAATCCTTATAGGTATCCTAGCAACGGCAGCTTTGTCGCTTCCTTCGGTAGCCTTCCGCCAGGTTTCAAATCCTTATAGGTATCCTAGCAACTCCATGCTGTGGCTCCAGGAGCAAAAATCTTCGGCAGTTTCAAATCCTTATAGGTATCCTAGCAACGGGATATATGTAAAGATATTAATGAGGAAATAAAGGGTTTCAAATCCTTATAGGTATCCTAGCAACTTTTAACGCCATTTTTAAGCCATTCTCAACTCCCTCAGTTTCAAATCCTTATAGGTATCCTAGCAACAAAAATGGTGCAAGTAGAGGAATATAATCCAAATAAGTTTCAAATCCTTATAGGTATCCTAGCAACTTATGAAGGACTGGAAAATGGTATAAAGATGGCGCGTTTCAAATCCTTATAGGTATCCTAGCAACAAGAATATATATAGTCCATCTCAATTAGGAGAATTGTTTCAAATCCTTATAGGTATCCTAGCAACCCATAATTTCCTGCATAATATGCCACATTTATAGGTTTCAAATCCTTATAGGTATCCTAGCAACGAAATGTTTAGTTTAAAAGAAATAAAAGAAAGGCTGTTTCAAATCCTTATAGGTATCCTAGCAACTCTTGACAATCCGCAAACTGCAAGTATTTTAAATGAAAGTTTCAAATCCTTATAGGTATCCTAGCAACCCATAGATAATTCGTATAGAGGAGAAATCAAGGTAGTTTGTTTCAAATCCTTATAGGTATCCTAGCAACATCTGGTGGAGCTTTTCAAACTGGTTACAGGAACCAATGTTTCAAATCCTTATAGGTATCCTAGCAACGCCTTTTCCTCCCCAAAAAACGCCTTTATTCGTCTAGTTTCAAATCCTTATAGGTATCCTAGCAACTTTTTCTTTAATATATTTTACTGCTACTATTACATAGTTTCAAATCCTTATAGGTATCCTAGCAACCTTCACGACTTGCTAACCGTTATGTAATGGTTGTTTAGTTTCAAATCCTTATAGGTATCCTAGCAACTGTGTCCCGGATGGGAATATTGATATTGCAAATGTGTTTCAAATCCTTATAGGTATCCTAGCAACTTCAAATCAAATTCTTGAAGAATGTATAAAAAACTAGTTTCAAATCCTTATAGGTATCCTAGCAACAAAAATAAGAGGGTGATATAATGAAAAAGTTAATTTGTTTCAAATCCTTATAGGTATCCTAGCAACCCGTAAATCCTGTAATTTAGTCTTTTTATAAACTTCCGTTTCAAATCATTATAGGTATCCTAGCAACTCTTCTATCAGTTTTATGCTCACTATGTCCTCGGTTAAAGTTTCAAATCCTTATAGGTATCCTAGCAACTTTGAAATATAATCTTATATCCATCTCGATCTCGCCAGGTTTCAAATCCTTATAGGTATCCTAGCAACCTGGCAAAATGCATAGCAAACAGCATGGAAAATGATTGTTTCAAATCCTTATAGGTATCCTAGCAACGCAGTGCTGCCTTGAATTTGCTTCAAAAGGCCTTTTAGGTTTCAAATCCTTATAGGTATCCTAGCAACACATAGCATCAATTTTTATCCATGATGGAGAAATTGGGTTTCAAATCCTTATAGGTATCCTAGCAACTCCTTGTATTTTAGCCACCCTCTATCCCTCCTTACATGTTTCAAATCCTTATAGGTATCCTAGCAACTAGTTCGATTGCTAATCGGTATATATGCTTACATGGGTTTCAAATCCTTATAGGTATCCTAGCAACGCTGCGGGATATTTCCCGGGGCATAGCAAGATTCACCCGTTTCAAATCCTTATAGGTATCCTAGCAACGTTTCAAAACCGCTCGATACAAAGCCTGGCAAATACTGTTTCAAATCCTTATAGGTATCCTAGCAACTCGAACCTGTTCAGGATGCTAACGCTTACGCTTCGGTAGTTTCAAATCCTTATAGGTATCCTAGCAACTAATTCCTACATCATGCTTCATATTCTCAATATCAGAGTTTCAAATCCTTATAGGTATCCTAGCAACCAAATTCCATTTTTGATTTTTAAATAAAATCAATATTTGTTTCAAATCCTTATAGGTATCCTAGCAACATTATGGGGATACGATGTTATAGATATTAATAATGTGTTTCAAATCCTTATAGGTATCCTAGCAACCTTTTGTATATTCCTGCCCGCTCCAGTCGTCGACGGTTTCAAATCCTTATAGGTATCCTAGCAACCCAATCCGCCATCTGGGCATCATCACGACTTACCCCGTTTCAAATCCTTATAGGTATCCTAGCAACCTGCTCATCAAGGCCGTCAACATACTGGATATGTTTGGTTTCAAATCCTTATAGGTATCCTAGCAACAAATCGAAGCCCTTGCTGGTGCCCTGGCCGATGCGGCAGTGTTTCAAATCCTTATAGGTATCCTAGCAACACTATATGAAAAGTTCAGGCCTGCAAGGCTCTTGAGGTTTCAAATCCTTATAGGTATCCTAGCAACGTGGCAATAAAGGGGCCGAAAGGCCCCGAAAGGAGGAAGTTTCAAATCCTTATAGGTATCCTAGCAACATTCTTCTTTTTAAAAGATTCTTATGTGCTACTAAGTTTCAAATCCTTATAGGTATCCTAGCAACTAATACCGTTAATTCCTCCAACGATATTAGACAGGTTTCAAATCCTTATAGGTATCCTAGCAACTCTTGAATTTGTTTGTTTAAATCATCTATTTTTTGAAGTTTCAAATCCTTATAGGTATCCTAGCAACTACGAAAGGGGCAGATTCTATAAAAGAAGATTTATTTTGTTTCAAATCCTTATAGGTATCCTAGCAACGATGCAAGTGAAGATTTTTGGAAGGGGTACGATGATGGGTTTCAAATCCTTATAGGTATCCTAGCAACTACCTCCATTGTATCACCTCCCCCCTCTATAATCTTTTATTTTCTTGATATTTCTCACTCATTCTTAGAATTTCACCAGGGTATCAGCGAGCACTCATAAGGGAATATGGCTGAATATAACATTTCTGTTGATATATGGAAGGTATGCGTAGCAGAAATAAAGACGCGTTCATCTTCCATATTATGGCACTAGGGAATCCACTTCCTCTCAGGGGGCGAAACCTCCCATGTCTCACTGGCTCGTAGCCTAAATTCCTTCGTTCAGCCTTCCCATGAGGTGGACGTCAGCCAAGCTCCTTTACTGTGTACTGGCCCCCTATTATTTGGACTTAAACGACCAACACGCCACGATTCACAGTATTTCTTAAAAATGCTTCATAAAATGCTGAAGGTGTCATATAATTCAAAGATTCATGGGGCCTTTCGCAAAGATAAAATTTTATATAATCATCCAGGCCTTTAAAAAATGACTTATAACT
>DUMA01000008.1 GCA_012840135.1 Thermoanaerobacterales bacterium | reverse complement strand
TTTCGGTCTGGTATTCTACGTGGGCGGTGGCTATGGTGATGCCGCGCTCTCTTTCTTCGGGGGCCTTGTCTATCTGGTCAAAGGGTACAAAGTCCGACAGCCCGGTGTTGGACAGTACTTTTGTGATGGCTGCCGTCAGGGTTGTCTTGCCGTGGTCTACGTGACCTATGGTTCCAACGTTTACGTGGGGTTTTGTCCTTTCGTATTTTTGCTTTGCCATTTTTATCCTCCTTGATATGTAAAAATATAAAGCATAATAACTCGTCCATATTATAACCAAATAAAATAAAATTTTCAAATATCTTTACATCAAAAATGGAGCCCACGACCGGGATTGAACCGGTGACCTCCGCCTTACCAAGGCGACGCTCTGCCGACTGAGCTACGTGGGCACTGGTGGCGGGGGCTGGATTTGAACCAGCGGCCTCCGGGTTATGAGCCCGACGAGCTACCAGACTGCTCCACCCCGCGACGCTTTCGATGTTCGATGTTCGATTAAGTTGGAATTGCTAAAGGCAATTCCTTCTATTCGAATGTCGTACTTCGTATCTCGAACTTCGAGTATGTTGGAGCGGGAAACGGGATTCGAACCCGCGACATTCAGCTTGGAAGGCTGACGCTCTAGCCAGCTGAGCTATTCCCGCACACCTTCTAGAGATTCGATGTTCGAGGCTAGAGGTTCGATTGAGTTGGAATTGCCTCCGGCAATTCCTTCTATTCGAATGTCGTACTTCGAATCTCAAACTTCTAACATGGTGGAGAGAGGTGGATTCGAACCACCGAAGGCATCGCCAGCAGATTTACAGTCTGCCCCCTTTGGCCAGCTCGGGAATCTCTCCACACTTAATATATTATAAAAGGAAAAAATGCTTTGGTCAATAGCAAAATATGTTTTTTATATCAATTTAGTTTTCTCACTTCCAGATATTTCTCCAGTTTTCTCTTCACCCTCTGCAAGGCGTTGTCTATAGATTTGACATGCCGTTTCAGGTCTTTTGCTATCTCCTGATAGGATTTGCCGCCTAGGTAAGACATCAAAACCTGCCATTCAAGCTTGCTTAGGATTTGTCCCATCTTGCCCTCGATGTCTTCAAACTCTTCTCTGCTTATGATGAGCTCTTCGGGGTCTGAAATCTTAACTCCAGAAAGAATATCCAGCAGTGTTCTGTCGGAATCTTCGTCATAAATAGGCTTGTTCAACGAAACATATGAATTCAGCGGAATGTGCTTTTGACGGGTTGCGGTCTTTATAGCCGTTATTATCTGCCTGGTGATGCACAATTCCGCAAAGGCCCTGAAGGAAGAAAGTTTTTCAGGGTTAAAATCCCTTATGGCCTTGTACAGCCCTATCATGCCCTCCTGAATTATGTCTTCCCTGTCCGCACCAATTAAAAAATAAGATCTAGCCTTTGATTTTACAAAATTCTTATACTTGTTTATAAGATATTCCAGCGCTTCATGACTGCCGTTAATGGCTTCGCATACCACCTCTTCGTCAAGCATATCTTCGAAACTTGCCAAATCCTCTTTCGGAAGCCCGACATTCAATACAATCGCCCCCATATTATATTAAAAACAACAAGAGCTCTTCCCGCTGCGCTTAGGACGTTCCTCCTACTACCCCACAAAATGTGAGGTGTAAATTGAGATGTTGGAAGTGAGAATTAAACCAAAACACATATCTAACCTCTCGCCTCGCTTCAAGTAGTGAGGAGGTGTATCCCCTAACCCTTCAATGGGGACATTTCTCCGTCTACCCCAGAGGAATACCTTAGAAAAGGAGGTGTGTCCCCTAACCTATTATAGCTCATTATACAAAACGTAGTCAAGCTTGTGGTCCTGCGATATTTATCCATCCTGCCTCATATTTTTCTCTATTATCTCCCATATCTTGGGATCTACCCGGTCTCCAATGGTCTGCTTCTCTTTTTTTTCCTGTTTCTCCCTGGCCCGCCGCCTGTCGACAATGTCCTTTACTTCTCGATATAAATCCCCCGCCGAGATGCGTATGGCTCCCCGGCCCATGACTATCTGCTGTTCTAGCCAATCGGAAGTGGCTACCCTGACTTTTTCCTGGCGGCCCAGGAGATCTGCCATTTTTTCTATATAGTGGTCCGCCGTCTCACCTTCCTTTGTAAAGACCACCTGCACCCCATTTTTTACATAGTGTACGCGCCGGCTTTTTTCAACCTGATGGGCATCAAACACCACTATGACCATCACGCCAGTATGCCCGGCGTAATCGGCCATTATATCCAGAAGCTTTTCCCTGGCGGCTTCAAGGCTGGCACTTTTGGCCTCGTCGAGTTCTGGCCATGCATTGATGATGTTATAACCGTCAACCAGAAGGTATTCTTCATGATTTCCCGACATTTTTTGACAACCTCTGTCTCATTATGTCGTATCCCAGTATAGATGCGGCTACGGCAGCATTCATGGAACCTACATGGCCTTTCATGGGGATGCAGATAAGCATATCGCACTTTTCCCTGACAAGCCTGCCCAGTCCTCTATCCTCGCCGCCAATGACAAGAGCGATGGGCCCGGCCAAATCTACTTCAAAACAATTTCTACCATCCGCATCGGCACCCATCACCCATAAACCCTTGTTTTTCAGATCATCAAGGGTTGAAGCGATGTTGGTCACCCGCGCGATTTTCACGTATTCGGCTGCCCCCGCCGATACTTTAACCACGGAAGGGGTTATCCCGCAGGCCCTGTTTTTGGATATAATTATTCCATGGACTCCAAGGCAGTCGGCAGTGCGGATAATGCTGCCAAAATTTTGGGGATCAGTCAGTTCATTTAAAACCATGATAAAAGGATCTTCCTTCAAACTGCTTGCATGATTTAAAATATCATCCACTTCCACATATTCCTTCGGTGAAACAGCGGCACATATTCCCTGATGACCTGAAGTCCTCACCATCGCATAAAAAGCATCGGCATCTATTTCCTGAAGTGGAATGCCTTTTTCTTTGGCCAGTTCCATTATCCTGAAAATGGCACCGTGTCGTTCCCCCTTTTTTAAGTAGATTTTATATATGGGCCGTCCGGCAATGATAGCTTCCATTACGGCATTTCGGCCCTCAATTTGTTCTTTTTGAATATCTATCACTCCTTGAAATGTTTTAAGCATGTTTATCTTAACAACGTTCCTGCCTTCAATCTGCAATATCTTCCATTACGAATTACCATCCAGGTGTTTTTACAATAAACATATGTTATAATCATAAAAAGAGTTTGTACCAATAATATTTTAATTTTCCAAAAAAGTCAAGGAGGGCTTCTATGAAAGTTACCATTCTGACTCATACGCCTGAACCGGAAAAAACCGTTGCGGCCGCAGCCCGCTTGTGTTATTCAAATATCAGCGCATCTGAAATTATGGAAAATTTTTCCGAAGAAAAGGCATCATCATTTATCAAAAAATTAATGGACATGGGGCATATGTCTCCCGTCGAACATGTCAGCTTCACCTTCGCCATTGACGGAGTGAGCCGGACCCTCCTGGCCCAGCTTACGCGCCACCGCATAGCATCGTATTCGGTGCAGAGTCTGAGATATAACAACCCTTTTAAAGGCGAAACAGTCGACCCTCAAAAAGAAGCTGAAACAAAGGCCCGTCATCGGGCATACCTAGAAGGTCTTGCCTTTGCCCGAAACTTTTGCAATAAGTTAGATGGATCTTGCGCGGATTTGGTGGAAAAGCACGACATAAAGGAACTTTTGCTAGAAAAAATCTCAAAGGACCTTCTTTCATCATACTTTCGCGGAATATTTGACGGTGCAGGGATTCTGGAAGAAGGGCCGGATTTATCGATAGCTTTTCCAAAGCATTTTGATACCGTCTTAAACAAGTCCTCTTTTAATATTACTCCCGACGAAGAAAAAATATTAATAAAAAATGAAGATGCGGTAAATTTTTGCATTTATATATATGAAGACATTGATTTTATTTCTAACAGCTTCTGTCAGGAGAAATTAAAAGCCCTCTGTCAGAAATCCCGGAAATTTTATGAATTCTTTCTTAAGACGGCGGAAAGCTACATCGACAGCCGGTATTATTCCACACTTCCCGAAAGCATTGCCGGAAAACCTGAAGCGGTTTTAACATACATAAAAGGTCTTGAATCCTGCAAGAAAAACTATCTTGAGCTGGTAAAAATGGGTGTGGACCAGGAAGATGCCAGGTATATCCTGCCCATGGGCACCCAGACCCGGCTTGTAATGACCATGAATGTGCGGAGCCTATATAATTTCTTTCATCTGCGCTGCTGCCAGAGGGCCCAGAGCGAAATCAGGCAACTGGCAAATCTCATGCTGGCCGAAGTTAAAAAAATAGCCCCCGGCCTTTTCGAAAAAGCAGGAGCTCCGTGTGAAGCCACGGGCTTCTGTCCGGAGGGTAAATTCAGTTGCGGAAGGTATCCCGTTCAGAAGCCGGAGGCTCAGAGTAGGAAGACGGAGGTCGGAAGTGAGAGGTAGCGGAGCAGGGCGGCATGCACATTCGGAAACCGGTTATTGGAGGTCAGATTTTGTAAATCCCTTCCTAATCTGATATCTGGCCTCCGGTATCTGATATGGATGGAGACACCAAGTTGAACGATGCCATCAGTATCCTGTTGAGCCTTTCATTCTGACCCGTCAGGTAAAGATACCCCAACAGGGCTTCGAATCCGGTGCTGTAGTGATAATCCATGATATCCGCATTTTTTGGCACCGTATTTACTTTTGCATTCCGGGCAATTCTCACGATATTCTTTTCCGCATCGGTAAGGTATGCATCTATCTTTCTCAATATATCCGCCTGTGCTGAAGCTTTCACGAACTTTATGGCCTCCCGGTGGAGGTCCCGCACCTTCTTGCCGCTGCCCACCAGCATGGTCCTCACAAAAAGGTTGAACACCGCATCTCCCACAAAAGCCAACGCCAGAGAGGAAAGGGAATCCGCACCGACAGCCCTGTTTCCAGACGATTTGCTATCATCATTCATCATCAATTCACTCCACTTAATATCTATTTTTGTGAGTCAGGGGACGGGTCTCTGACTCACTTCCCAAGGTTTCTATGATAGATAGAAATTTGGCAGAGCCAAATTTCTACTTAATCACACTTCTTACTTCCCACCTCTCACCTCTAATTCTGGCGCTTCCAGCGCACCCCTGCCGGCGTGTCCTCCAGTATGATGCCCTTTTCCTTCAGTTCATCCCTTATTTTGTCTGCCAGAGCAAAGTCCCTGGCCTTCCTCGCTTGCTGCCTTTCCTCTATCTTCCGCTGTATCTCCTCATCCAGCAGTTCGCCCTGCTTGAATTTGCCGAAGAAACCCAAAACATTTCCCATCTCCAACAAAAGCTCCAGGGTTTTTGCAACAACTTTGCGGGATGAGTTTTCATTTATACTCACATTGGACTCCCGAACCATGTCAAAGATGGTCGCTATGGCATCAGCAGTGTTAAAATCATCATCCATAACTTCGACAAATTTTTCTTTGTGTTGCTGCTGTACTTTTAAATATCGTTCTTCTTCCGCAGTAAGCTCTCTATCTGCCGTCACCTTCTCCAGGTGCTCCAGTGTGTAAAGGGCATTATACAGGCGCTCCAGGGCACTTTGAGCCTGCTGCATGAGTTCTTCGCTGAAGTTTATGGGGCTCCTGTAATGGGAAGACAACATGAAAAACCTGAGTACTTCGGGGTCGTATTTTTTCAGGATATCCCTCACCGTAAAGAAATTGCCCAGAGACTTGGACATTTTCTGGTTGTTTATGTTGAGATATCCCACATGCATAAAATATTTTGCAAAGGGCTCGCCCGTAGCCGCTTCGCTCTGGGCTATCTCATTTTCATGGTGCGGGAATATGAGGTCAGGCCCTCCTCCATGGATGTCGATGGTCTTGCCTAGATATTTCATGGCCATCACCGAACACTCGATATGCCAGCCGGGCCTGCCTTCGCCCCAGGGGCTTTCCCATGCCGGTTCTCCCGGCTTTTTGGCCTTCCACAGGGCAAAATCCATGGGGTCTTTCTTTTTTTCACCGGGCTCTATTCTGGCGCCAGCTTCCAGTTCATCCAGGTTTTGATGGGAAAGCTTGCCGTAATCCTTGAACTTCCGGGCTTCGTAATATACATCCCCTTCCGCCTCGTAGGCATAACCTTTGTCTTGCAGAGTCTTTATTATTTCTATAATATCCTCTATGTGTTCGGTAGCCCGGGGATGTACATCGGCCCTCTTTATGCCCAGCGCATCAGCGTCGGTGAAATACTCTCTTATAAACCGGTCTCCCAGCTCCTTGACGGTAATACCTTCTTCGTTGGCCCTTTTTATCATCTTATCATCGATATCGGTGAAATTCTGCACAAACTTCACATCATATCCCCGATACTTGAGGTAATTCCTTACCATGTCAAAGGTTATGAAAACCCTGGCATTGCCCACATGGAAAAAATCATAGACCGTAGGACCACATGTATAAATATTCACCTTGTTTCCGGAAAGGGGAACAAAATCCTCCTTTTTACGGCTGAGGGTGTTGTATATTTTTATCAATCTTTTTTCCTCCTTCTAATCTTGAAATGCGCGCTTCCAGGTCCTCTATCTTTTTCTGCAAACATCTCATCATATCCGCCACCGGATCAGGCAAAAGATGGTGGTTCAAGTCCACCCTGGTAAAGTCGGCTTCCTTATAGTCAACCTTTTCCCTGACCACCGCCTTGCCCGGAACTCCTACCACGGTGGAATTGGGCGGTACGTCCTTCAAAACCACGGCTCCGGCACCTATCTTCGAATTGTCGCCTATTTTCACGGGCCCCAGTATTTTTGCTCCGGACCCCACTACAATATTATTCCCCAAAGTAGGATGGCGCTTTCCCTTTTCCTTGCCGGTCCCTCCCAGGGTTACGCCCTGGTACAGAGTAACATTGTTCCCTATTTCGGTGGTTTCACCGATGACCACTCCCATACCGTGGTCTATGAAAAATCCCTTGCCAATTCTGGCTCCGGGGTGAATCTCAATTCCCGTGATGAACCTGTTTATCTGGGATATTATTCTGGCTATGAGCAGCAGGTTTTTTTTATAAAACCAGTGGGCTATACGGTGCATTAAAATGGCATGAAAGCCTGGATAGCAAAGCAGCACTTCTATCACGCTCTTGGCTGCGGGGTCCCGCTCAAAAATCACCTTAATGTCTTCTTTAATAATATTGAACATTGTATCTCCCCTCCTTTTAAACATCTTTATTGATTTCACGGCTTATTGTAATGGCTAACCCGGTGTGGGCCTTCAATCTCTCCGGGTGGAAGTCAACCTGTGAGAATCAAAAGAGCCTTTCGCCCCGTTCAGAGGCGAAAGGCTCGCGGTCCCACTCTGGTTTATCACTTTGCTTTTAACGGCAATGCCGCAAAACCTCTACTTGATTCGAGGTCCGAGCTCCGGGGCGCAATTTCGGTCTCGTCTTCCTTAAAACCGCTTTCAGCCGGTGACGGTTTCTCTCTTAAAGGGGTGTCGAGCCTACCCTCCCCATCGACGCTTATATCCTACTAAAATTGTCGATTTTATTTTATTAAAATTCTTCTCCAAAGTCAAGTACTTAATATGCGTAAAGTTTTCCGTAAGGCCTGCTGCTTTTTGGAGAAAGCCTGACAAAGGGGGATGCCATGATATCGTCGATCCTGGTGATGCCGAAATGCCTGCAAAACTCCTCGATTTCTCCCCTGATCTCGGCTTTTTCCTCGTCAGTTACCTCTTCTACCGCTACATCCCGGCCCACCTGGTTTTTGTTGACGCCTCCACGGATATAAATGACTCCTCCGTGCATGCCGGTTGCAATATACCTGCCTGCCACCTGGTCTTTTTCTTTTTTAAATATGCCCAGCAGTATGAGCTTTCCTCCTGCCATGTATTCTCCCAGGAAGTCCCCGGCCTTCCCCCCTACCACCATGACAGGGCACTGGTCCTGGTACGCCTTCATGTGTATGCCTGCGCGATATCCTACGCTTCCCTTTACAAAAATCTTGCCGGTCCTCATTGAAAGCCCTACCACATTGCCCGCATCCCCATGGATGACTATGCTGCCGCTGTTCATGGTGTTTCCTATGTCATCCTGTCCGCTGCCGAACACATTAATCTTCGGACCGTCCATGAAGGCACCCAGATCGCTGCCGGGGGTGCCGTAGATATTGAGGGTGACCTCCCTGTCCAGCCCCGTGCCGATGTACCTCTGTCCCAGCACATTGACCAGATCGATTTCATCCACACCTTTGGACACAGCATCATGAATCCTCTCGTTGAGCTCCCGGTAATTCAAACCCTTGGCATCAATCTTCACGGTTATCTCCTCCCCATATATTATCTACCTGCAGGCTTTATGCCCAGCACATCCAGATACACCTCATCCAGATCGACGCCCCTCAGCCTTTCCCTGCTTCCCCTGAGGCTTTCGATGGAGTTTACTCCCAGCGCCCCGAGTATTTCCTTTATCTCCAGGTTCCATGCTTTTATCATGTTCACAAGCCTCCTGACGCCTTCTTCCACCTTGAGGCGTTTTACCAGTTCCGGCTTCTGGGTGGCTATGCCCCAGGCGCACAGACCGGTGTGGCACTTCTGGCAGAGGTGACACCCCATGGATATCAGTGCGGCGGTGCCTATGGCCACCGCATCGGCCCCCAGAGCAATGGCTTTCAGCACATCAGCGCTCTGCCTTATGCCGCCGCTGGCAATGATGGAGGCCATGTGTCTTATGCCTTCCTTGCGGAGCTGTTCATCCACCCGGGCCAGGGCCAGTTCAATGGGAATGCCCACATGGTCCCGTATGACCTGGGGCGATGCGCCGGTGCCGCCCCTGAATCCATCTATGGTGAGAATATCGGCTCCGGCCCTCACCACGCCGCTGGCGATGGCCGCCACATTGTGCACCGCTGCTATTTTAACTCCTATGGGCTTTTTATATCTGGTGGCTTCCTTTAATGCATATATGAGCTGGCGCAAATCCTCGATAGAATATATGTCATGGTGGGGAGCAGGAGAAATGGCGTCGGTGCCGGATGGTATCCTTCGGGTCCTGGAAATTTCCTCCGTAACCTTCTCTCCCGGCAGGTGGCCTCCTATGCCGGGCTTTGCCCCCTGGCCTATCTTAATCTCCACTGCGGCACAGGAATTCAAATACGAAAGATCGACACCGAACCTCCCGGAGGCGCACTGCACCACTATATTATCCTTGTAGTCGGCAAGCTCCTGCGGGAGTCCTCCCTCGCCGGTATTCATGATGGTTCCCAGCTCCCGGGCCGCCTTTGCCAGGATGAGCTGAACGTTGAGGCTCACTGCACCGTAAGACATTCCGGCGAATATTATAGGGGTTTCCAGTTTTATCTGAGGTTCCATCACAGTGGTGAGCTTTATGTCTCCCTTCTTATCCTGCCAGAACTCCAGTTTATCCGGCTTTTTACCAATATAGGTACGGAGTTCCATGGGCTCCCTCAGGGGGTCTATGGAAGGATTGGTCACCTGGCAGGCATCCAGAACCATGCGGTCCCAGAAAATGGGATATGGTTTGTCATTGCCAGCCCCCGTCAGTATCTTGGCTCCGGACTCCGCCTGTTTCCACAGGCCCTTGAGGATATCCTGTCCCCACAGGGCATTATCCTTGAAAGACATCGGGAATTTTTCCACCTTAATTGCATAGGTTGGGCAAAAGGCCGTACAACGGTGACATGCCACGCATTTTTCATGGTCTGCCACCACCCTATCATTTTCAAACTTAAGAGCTCCGAAGCTGCATTCATTCACACATCTTTTGCATTTTATGCAGGTATCATCTATCTTTACTATAAATTCCGGCGGTATCATCCTCATGCTTTCTCCTCCAATCTGGCGTATACCGGTTCTCCGCCCTGCGGGCTCCATACCTCGTCAGGGTCCTGGCAGACTTCACGGATGGCGGATTCCTCCGAAGACATGTAGACCGTATCCTGCTTTCTCGCCACCACCATGGGCCGCAGCATTATCCTGTCGGTCATGCCTATCATGGAATTGGAGCTGGAAATGATAATGCTGAAAGGTCCGTTCAGTAGGGCGCTGCCGTAGACCATCCTCAGAGCGGTCATGGCTTCCTTTTTGTTTTTATCCATTTCGTCGATTTCCTTCCAGAAGGGAGGAGCCAGGGCCGTGAGGGCAATATCCTGCGGAAGATTGTGTTTTCTCAGGAGCAAATCCAGCATATATACTATTACCTCGGTATCTGTCATAAGGGTGCACTCATAGCCGAACATCTCCAGGTAACGCTTGTTGATGCCATAGGAGGATATCTCTCCATTGTGCACCACCGCCCAGTCCAGAAGCCCGAAGGGATGGGCGCCGCCCCACCAGCCGGGAGTGTTGGTGGGAAAGCGGCCGTGGGCAGTCCACAGATAACCCTCGTACTCTTCCAGCCTGAAAAACCGGCTCACATCCTCAGGGTATCCCAGACCTTTGAATATTCCCATATTCTTGCCGCTGGAAAAAACAAACGCGCCGTTAAAGCGGATATTGATCCTCATTACCACCGATACCACGAAATCTTCCTCGGAAAATCCCGATGGAATCTTGCTTTTTGGCACCTCCAGAAAATATCTCCACAGGATAGGAGTATTCATAAGGCTCATTTTTTTGCGGACGGGTATGGCTTCGCTTTTTACCAGCACCATATTGTCCTGCAAAAAAGTCTCCACTTCGTCCTTGACGCCCTCATCCTCGAACATTATATGAAAGGCGTAATAATCCTTGAATTCCGGATAGATTCCATAGGCCGCAAAGCCTCCTCCCAGGCCGTTGGACCTTTCATGCATTACAGCAATAGCATTGGTGATGACATCTCCGCGCATTGTTTTGCCTTTTTCATTCATGATTCCGACCACGGCACAGCCGGAAATATCTTTTGATTCATGTCGTTTGAACACTTTTTCTCCTCCCCGCAATTTCAGTTAAATCAAAAAACCTTCCGAAAGATTCTCCCCTGGAACCCTCCGAAAGGCTTTTATCCTCACGGTGTAACCGGCATGGCCGGCCGGTGCCGCTCGGTCCAGTCACTTTACGCCGGAACCCTAGGCACCCTTCCTAAGTCGTGTATAATTGTATACATATGTTCACTAATTTTTTATAATTATACAATCAGCCTTACACATATGTCAACATTTAATGTAAGGTTTTATGTTAATTTTATGTAAACATATGTCTGTCTGGGCAGGACAGAGGATGTAACAGTGGACAAAATAATCGGGACAGAGTATTTTCCTCTGTCCCGGTTATGGTATTACTTCCATTTTCACTTCCACAACGCCCTGCTCAACCATATCCACCTGTTCTGCAGCAGCCCGGGAAAGATCCAGATGCCTTCCCGCCACATAGGGCCCCCGATCATTGATGGTTACCAGTACGCTCTTGCCGTTGGAAAGATTGGTTACTCTAACCTTCGTGCCAAATTCCAGCTCCCGATGAGCGGCCGTCAGGGCACTCTGGTTGTAAACCTCTCCGCTGGCCGTAAGTCTGCCGTCAAATTCGGGCCCGTACCATGAAGCCTTCCCCACAAGCACGTCAACGGTTGCCGTTTTGATATTTTGCTTCACGGGGAAATATTCTTCTGCCCTGTCGGCAAAATTCTTTGTTTCCGGCTGGAAAACCTCTTCATATCTCTCAACCCCCTTTATTGGCCCTCCGATGCAGAAAAACACCAGAAGGGCAAAGACCAGCCCCGCTATCTTTTTGCCCAAGGCAATCCCTCCTTTCCACACCTCCGGGGTTAGCTGACGGGTTAGGATTGAAAGGTAACCCTTCCCGAAATCGGGATTCACCCCAAAAAATGGTTCCCCCGTATCCTTTTTTCAAAGGAATTCGGCGTTTTTTAATTTAATAACAAAAAAAGTGAGGTATTATCCTCACTAAAAATTATGTCCATTATGTCCTTTTTTATTCTTGATACAGGTGTAAAAGCTCCAACTTTTGTGGCTAGTGGCGGCTAAAAGCACCGTAGAATGAAGCCAAAAACGTTGAGAGTTGCAAACGAGCAGATTACATTTTTTTAATCATGCAGATAGCCTGGGCGGATATGCCTTCACCGCGGCCCTCATAGCCCATACCTTCGGTAGTGGTGGCTTTGACGCTCACCTTGTCCTCCGATATGTTCAAGGTTTCGGCTATGTTTTGCCGCATTTTTTGTATGTACGGCGATAACTTAGGCCTCTGGGCGCATATCACCGAGTCGATATTCACCACCCCGAAACCGGCCTGCTTTAAAAGCTCGCCGACTCTTTTCATCAACAAAAGGCTGTCGATATCCTTATACCGCATATCGGTATCAGGGAAGTGCATCCCGATATCTCCCAGAGCTGCTGCCCCGAGCAGAGCGTCATTTATGGCATGCACCAGCACATCGGCATCCGAATGGCCTAAAAGACCTTTTTCAAAGGGTATGGTCACTCCTCCCAGTACCAGCTTCCTGCCATCTACAAGTCTGTGGACGTCAAAGCCTATTCCGACCCTCATACCATTACCTCCTGAAGTCGCCGTATCCCAGGGTTACCAGGGTTTCGGCGATCACTATGTCCTCGGGTGTAGTTATCTTGATGTTTTCATAGGCTCCCTCCAGGACCCTTACCGGCAGCCCCATGCGCTCTACCAGCACCGTATCGTCGGTGCCGTAGAACCCTTCTCTCCGGGCTCTTTCATGAGCCTCCAGTATAAGACGATAGTCAAAGCTCTGGGGTGTCTGCATGGCCCACAGGGTCTTCCTGTCGGGAGTGCTCTTTATGATGTTCCCTTCACCGACCACCTTTATGGTATCCTTCACGGGCACCGCAACTCCGATAGCTTTATACTCCCGGGCAGCCTGTATGCTCCTTTCGATGATAGCTCTCGAAACAAACGGCCTTACGCCATCGTGAATAACAACAATATCGGTTTGAGGGGAAAGTTCCCTCAAACCGTTGTATACGGAATCCTGCCGCTCTACACCACCTTCCACGATCCTCACTTTTTTAAATCGGTATTTATTTATAATCTCTTCCTGGGCATACTGAAGATCTGCACTGCCCACCACCAGTATAATTTCCCGGATTTGATCGATAAATTCAAAGGTGCTCAGGGTATAGTACAGAATGGGGTGTCCCTTTATCACCAGAAATTGTTTGCTGATGCTGGCATTCATGCGCTTCCCCCGGCCACCGGCAGCTATGATGGCACTCACATGCATAAAATTCACCTCAGGTTAAGGATTTCGGCTTTGCAAAAATCATCCTCCCGGCAGCGGTCTGAAGCACGCTGGTAACCATCACGCCTATAGTCTCTCCGATATGCTTTTTGCCACCGTCCACCACTATCATGGTGCCGTCGTCAAGGTAAGCCACTCCCTGCCCGGTTTCCTTGCCATCCTTGATTACCTGTACCACCATCTCTTCGCCGGGCAGCACCACTGGTTTTACTGCATTGGATAGCTCGTTGATGTTCAAGACCTGGACATTCTGAAATTCGGCCACCTTATTGAGATTGAAGTCATTGGTGATTATCTTACCGTCCAGCATCTGCGCCAGCTTTACCAGCTTGCTGTCCACTTCCGCGATATCATCAAAGTTGCCTTCATAGATCTCCACATCCACATTTAATTCTTTTTGTATCCTGTTCAGGATGTCAAGCCCCCTGCGGCCCCGGTTCCTCTTTAGGGCGTCCGAAGAGTCGGCAATATGTCTGAGTTCTTCCAGCACGAAGCCTGGTATCACGAGGGTACCTTCTATAAAGCCGGTCTTGCAGATATCCGCTATACGGCCGTCGATTATTACGCTGGTATCCAATATCTTGGGCTTGACCCAGTTCACTATGGTAGGGGCTGTATTTTTTTTCGGGTTAAGCAGGCTCGGTAAATTGATGATGCCCGACAGTTCCTCTTTTTTCTTGAGGGCTACGCTGGCGCCGAGATATCCCAGCGCTATATTGGCGATTATGGGAAGATAGCCTCCGATCCAGGGTATGCTAACAAAAGCCCTTACAAAAAGATTGGCCACCACAAGGCCCATCATCAGCCCTAAAAAACCGTACAGTATATCCCGCATGGGTGTCTTCTGAAGCCTGTTTTCGATCCATTCCCTGGCCTTGATGCCACCCTTTATTAGCCCCGAACTTAAAATAAAAAATATGATTGCGAAAATTAAACCTCCGGCCAGTTCGGTAATAAGTGCCGGAATAGTATCAGGATCAACCAGATTAATCATTCTATTAATATACAGTGCCAGTGCCATCAGCTGATAACCCAGAAAAAAACCTACAAGAGCTATGGCTGCTCGGATAATTTTATTAATCAACAGCTTCACCTCCTGGTTAAATTATTACCATTTTTTCTGGTTATTTTCTTTACAATTTACATTATATAATAAAATTATATTTAAATCCACCCTGAAAATAGCAAATTCTGGTATGATTTCACCCTAAAAAAAATGCCTTCAGTTGAATGTACTTTCGATCAACTGAAGAGCCTCTTCTTCTCCTATGCACTTGCTCAAGACTATTTCGCTGATCAATATGTGTTTCGCATTCTCCAGCATCTTGCGCTCTCCGGTGGAAAGGCCCTTTTCCTTTTCTCTGAGCGCCAGATTTCTCACAACCTCAGCCACCTGGAATATATTTCCGCTTTTTATCTTCTCCATGTTTGCCCTGTAACGGCGGTTCCAGTTGGAAGACATTTTGCTCTTTTCGCCCCGCAGGATGTTGAATACTTCCTGTATCTCCTCGTCACCGACTACCTGGCGTACTCCAATCTCTTTTATATTGTTAATGGGTATCATGACCTTCATGTCACCCATCGGCATCCTCATAACATAGTACTTCTGCCTTTCCCCGAGGATTTCCCTTTCTTCAATGGCCTCGATTACGCCGGCGCCATGCATGGGATATACGATTTTATCCCCTATATTGAACATCCAGGTTTCCTCCTTGAAAGTATTGCTAGTAAAAAAATAACATATTCCTGGATATTTGTCAAGTTAAATTTTAATTATACTACAATGTCCTCATATATGTCAATTAGTTTTTCTGGATTTTTAAACATTATCCCCGAAAAAGTTCCATGACCTCTTCCTTCGAAAGGGAGTTTATAAAGACCTCGCCTTCTGAAACGATGGAATCCACCAGGTCTTTCTTTTTCTTCTGCAGTTCGTCAATTTTTTCTTCGATGGTGCCGCGGGTTATAAGTCTGAAAACCTGGACATTGTTTTCCTGGCCGATCCTGTACACCCTGTCGGCGGCCTGTTCTTCCACGGCGGGATTCCACCACGGGTCAAAGTGAATTACCGTATCCGCCGAGGTCAGGTTCAGGCCCACTCCCCCCGCCTTGAGCGAAAGCAAAAACACCTGCCCGGTGCCGTTGTTGAAATCATCCACTATCTTCTTTCTTTCCGAAACACCGGTGCTCCCGTCCAGATATGCATACCTTATATTCATCTTCTCCAGGTTTTTTTTAATCAGTGAGAGCATTGACGTAAACTGGGAAAATATGAGAACCCTGTGGCCGCCCTCTACCAGCCCTTCCAGCAGTTCTTCCAAAAGCTCCATTTTCCCGCTGGAGCCCCTGTAGTTTTCGATGAATACCCCCGGATGGCAGCATATCTGCCTGAGCCTGCTAATACAAAAGGCGATATGAGCTTTCTCAGTTCCTGGAGGGCGCCGTTGTCCCCGTTCAGTATGGGTTTTTGATAATTTTCATTGAATTTTTTATAAGAATACAGATAGCCTGGCATGATAAAGTCAAAAATAGACCACAATTCGGCCGGAGAGTTTTCCATAGGGGTTCCGGTCAGAGCAAATCTGGCATGGGAATTAACTTTTTTAACGGATCTGGCGTTGAGAGACTCGAAATTCTTTATGTGCTGGGCTTCATCCAGCACCACACAATAAAAAGAATGTGAAGAGTAAAGGTCCACATCATTTCTCAGCAGCGGATATGAGGTTATGGCCACGTCGTATTCGTCCAGCTTTTTTATCATTTTTCTCCTCTCGGCCACCGTGCCGGATATCACCGTCGTCTCAAGCTGCGGAGCAAATCTTGCTATTTCATTTTCCCAGTTGTAGATAAGGGTTGAGGGCGTCACAATGAGAGATGTGCGCGGTCTTGCCCCTGATTCCTTTGCCGAAAGCAAAAAGGCTATCGTCTGAAGTGTCTTGCCAAGGCCCATGTCATCGGCCAGCACCCCGCCAAGGCCGTGATCCGCCAGGATCTTGAGCCACTTAAACCCCGTGACCTGATATTCTCTGAGTATCCCGACAAGGCTTGAGGGAGGATTTATCTCCAGGCTTCGGGAATTTACGATGTCATCTATGACCTTTTCAAATGTTTCCATGTGTTCAAGGGGCGGCGAAACCCGGCCGCGGTTCTTCCCCAGAAAGCCCATTACCCTGTATTTTGAAATGCTGACTGCGTTTTGCTTTATATCCTCCTTCGGTACATCTTCCAGAACACCGGCCAGATTTTTTATTTTTTCGTCTTCAAGGGAAAGGAAAGAACCGTTTTTCAATTTGAAGTATTTCTTTTTTTCCTTTATGGAGCGCAATATTTCTCCTGCGGTCTTGCGGTCAATGCCCTCAAAATCCACATCTATTTCCAGCAGGTTTCCGCCCAGGGATCTTATCGAAGATTTTATTTTAGGAGTTTTTGTTGAAAAAAGGTGCTTTACGTCGGCGGAATAAAGCACGTCCCCCATTTCGGCAAGGCGCGGCAGGGCGTCTTTTATGAAGGCGTAAAGATTGTCGTCATCCTGAAGGACCAATTTGCCCTTCTCTTTCAAAAAGCCGCTGTCGTCCAGCAGTTTCAATATGTACTGTTCCTTCTCGTAATCTCTTATGATGAAACCGTCGTCGCCGCTGCCGCTGAACGGATCAATCTCTCTGTCCCCGTAAATAAATTATTTTTGACAGTGACCCAGACCTGGCAAGACTTCGCTCTATCTCATACATTTCTTTAACCACACCGAATACCTCACGGTCTTCCGGCGAGAAATCGTGGAGTAAAGGATGAAACTTTAACATTTTACCAAACTCATAAGGCACACCTCTTGCGGTTTTTTCGATGAATTCCCTTATGTTTTTTAATACATACATACGTTCGATCCCCAGCCGCATCTCCATCCTCGCCAGAAATCCATACATTTCATTTTGGAAAAACTCTATGCGGTAATCGACCTTTACCTCCTGCTTTTTTTCAGCAGCATTAAAAAGCAGTTCTTCTAAAACCCCGGCTTCAACATCGTTTTTTTCAACAGGGGATGTGTTTTTTTGTTGTACTCCGTTCTCCATTATATGGCATATGGTGGCAATGATATGTTTACATGCCCCTTCGTATTGCATATAGGCAGCACAAGTACAGTGAAAGCTCTCTAAAATTTTGCCTCTTAAATACAGAATGACTTGATAATCTCTTTGCCCCCTCACAATGGCATATATTTTATCGCGACCGATATAAATCTTTCTTATAGCTCCTGATCTATAATATTCAAGGCCCTTATTTACCGTATCAGTTGGGGCCAGATTGAGAAGGATATTGATATTGTTTCTTGACGTTTGCACTAAAAATTCCTCCAACTTCTCAAAAATTAATATTACCGGATGCAATCGTTAATGCCCGAATCGTTTGACAAATGCCCCACATGGCGTCTATAATAGATTCAGATAGAAAAAACAAGGGGGAGTTAGCGTGAAAGACCTGATCTGCGACGAATTTCAAGACACCGTTTCCAACTGTCTTGTTAGGCACAGGAGTATAATAGATGTGCTTACAAAGATTCAGGAAACATCGGCCAGGGTCAACAGGGCGGTGGCAAAATCCGTCACCGGCTGCGGCTGCCTGGAGATAAACGCAAAAAAACAGCAAATCCCCGGACAGATCAAACTTCAGGAATTGAGTTCATACATGGACACTCATTTAAAAGGCAAACTCTGTCCATCTTGCAGGGAAGTTCTCGAGCAGGAGTTGGGAAACCATCTCTTTTATCTGGCTGCCCTCTGCAATCTCCTGGACCTGAATATTTACGATATTTTGCTCACAGAAAACGAAAAGTTATCGACATTCGGAATTTATAACATGTCATAATATCGGAACATATGTCAGAAGTCGGAGGTCGGAATAGAAGGATTTTCCTTTTCAGCAAATCCAACTTAATCTGACCTCTGACATCCGGCCTCTGACTTCTTTTTTATACAAGGCTTGCTTCCACCGCTTCCCTCACGCTCTTCACACCGGTCTTTTTCATTTTTAAATCTTTCAACTCCCGCATGTTTTCATAAGGAATAATAATTTCTGTAAAACCCAGTTTTGCGGCTTCCTGAACCCTCTTTTCCATAAAACTTACCGTCCTCACCTCACCGGCCAGGCCTACTTCACCAATAATCACCAGATTTTCGCGAACCGGCCTGTTTTTGAAACTGGAAGCCACCGCCACTTCTACGGCAAGGTCTGCGGCGGGTTCTTCTATCTTTATACCTCCGGCCACATTAATATATACATCTTCGTGTCCCATAGCATATCCCAGCTTTTTCTCCAGTACCGCAATGAGAAGCGCAGCCCTGTTGTAATCCACGCCGGAGGTCTGCCGGCGGGGGATGTTGAATCCGGAACCGGACACCAGAGCCTGGACCTCCACCAGGAGGGGTCTTGTGCCTTCCAGAATGCATGTTACCGCTGAACCCGCAGTATCTCTGGGCTTCCCGGCAAGCAGATATTTGGACGGGCTTTCCACTTCCGAAAGTCCCCTGTCCCTCATCTCAAAAATACCTATTTCGTTGGTGGAGCCAAACCTGTTTTTTACGGCCCTGAGAATCCTGTAGGAATGGTACCTCTCCCCTTCGAAATAAAGCACGCAGTCCACCATGTGTTCCAGCAGTTTGGGGCCCGCCAGATTTCCCTCCTTGGTGACATGCCCCACTATAAAGATGGCAGGACCGGCATCTTTCGAAAGCTTCATCAATCTCACGGTGGATTCCCTGATCTGGCTGACACTGCCCGGACCCGACTCCAGTTCGGGAGCATAGATGGTCTGAATAGAGTCGACCACTGCTACCGAAGGCTTAAGCTCCCTGACGGCATCTTCAATGCTATTTATATCGTTTTCAGCCAGTATGTACAGCTGCCCTCCTGCTATCCCCAGCCGGCTGGCCCTGAGCTTCACCTGCTTTGCCGATTCCTCCCCGGAAACGTAAAGCACCTTTTTATCCCTGCCCAAAAAACCACAGGTCTGGAGCATGAGGGTGGATTTACCTATACCCGGATCGCCCCCCAGCAGCACCAGGCTGCCCGGGACTATACCGCCCCCGAGCACCCGGTCCAGTTCCTTTATGCATGTATGTATGCGTTCTTCTTCCGAATAGGCCACATCATCCATGAGCTGAGGCTTTTTGCCGCAGGAGGCTGTTTTTTCCACAGGGTGCATTATTTCCTCCACGATGCTGTTCCAGCTCCCACACTCGGGGCACCGGCCCATCCATTTTAATGCGACGGAGCCGCACTGCTGGCATACAAATCTCTTTTTCTCCTTCAAGGCTTCCCCTCCCTACATTGCTTATATTATAGCATACTTCCGTGAAAGTTTAACGGATAAACATTTGTAAATAGTAAAAGTTCCAATATATTAAATATATATCGGAATTCCACCGAAACGGGACGGTATTGGAAGGCAATTTTCAGGTAAAAAATTATCAGGTCTAATCCAGTCTATAAAAAATAAAAAAATTAGAAGGATACGCCTTTTCTTCGGCAAATCCTTCTAATCTATTCTCCCGGCTTCCGAAATCAGTTTACCGGTTTGTCACCGAAATTTCTTTTCTTGTAAATGTGAGCTCGCCGTCCCTGACATCGATCAATACGGTATCTCCGGTGGTAATGTTGCCCTTCAGCATTTCCTCGGACAACCTGTCTTCTATCCTCTTCTGGATTACCCGCCGAAGCGGTCTTGCTCCGTACATCGGATCGAAGCCTTCCTTCGCCAGCAGGTCCTTTGCCGCATCGGTGACCTCGATGGCAATATCATTTTCTTTTAACCTCTCGTTTACCTCATTCACCATAAGGGTGACGATAGCCCTGATGTTTTCCTCAGTGAGTGCGTGGAACACAATGATTTCATCCACCCTGTTCAAAAACTCCGGCCTGAAGGTTCGCCTTAATTCATCTAGCACCCTGTCTTTCATGCTGGCATAGGTTTTTTCTTCTTCCTGCTCGGGAGCAAAGCCCAGTACCCTTGATTTCTGGATCAGGTTGGCTCCAACATTGGATGTCATTATGAGGATGGTGTTTTTGAAATCCACCGTCCTTCCCTTGGAATCGGTCAGCCTTCCATCTTCCAGTATCTGCAGAAGTATGTTGAATACGTCGGGATGGGCTTTTTCTATTTCATCAAAGAGGACCACGGAGTAAGGTTTCCTGCGCACCTTCTCGGTGAGTTCTCCGCCTTCTTCGTATCCCACATATCCCGGAGGAGCACCCACCATCCTGGAAACGGCAAACTTCTCCATGTATTCGGACATATCCAGCCTTATCATGGCTTCCTCGTCTCCGAACATGGCTTCGGCCAGGGCTCTGGCCAGCTCCGTCTTGCCAACGCCGGTGGGACCCAGGAATATGAAGGAACCTATGGGTCTCGACGGGTCTTTTAGCCCCGCCCGGGCCCTTCGAAGGGCTCTGGCAATGGCCACCACCGCCTCATCCTGGCCTATTACCCTCTTGTGCAGGATCTCCTCCATCCTGAGCAGCCTTTCGGATTCTTCTTCGGCCAGGCGCTTCACCGGTATTCCCGTCCAGCTGGATACTATCTGGGCTATATCCTCTTCCGTAACCGTCGTTTTATCCAGTTTGTGTTCCTTGTGCCATTTCTCCTTGAGGCTGTCCACTTTGGCCTTTATTTCCTGTTCCTTATCCCTGAGCCTGGCAGCTTTTTCAAACTCCTGGGCTTTTATGGCCGCATCCTTTTCCTTCCGCACCGCATCCAGTTCATCTTCCAGCTCCTTCAACTCCGGAGGCGCCGTAAGGGTCTTGAGGCGCACCCGGGAAGCAGCCTCATCGATTAAATCTATAGCCTTGTCGGGCAGGAACCGGTCTGTAATGTACCTGTGGGAAAGCTTTGCCGCAGCCTCCAGAGCATCGTCGGATATCTTCACCCGGTGATGGGCTTCATACCTGTCCCTGAGGCCCTGCAGTATGCTTATGGTATCCTCCACGGTGGGTTCTTCCACCATTATGGGCTGGAAACGCCTCTCCAGAGCTGGGTCTTTTTCCACGTGTTTCCTGTATTCGTCAAGGGTGGTAGCTCCAATGGTCTGGAGTTCACCCCGGGCCAGAGCGGGTTTCAATATATTGGAAGCATCTATTGCCCCCTCGGCGGCTCCAGCTCCTATGATGGTATGCATCTCATCAATGAAAAGTATAACATTGCCCGCCTGCTTTATTTCATTTATCACTTTCTTCAATCTCTCTTCGAACTCGCCCCGGAATTTGGTACCAGCCACCAGGGAAGCCATGTCAAGGCTTACCACCCTTTTGTCTTTTAAAATTTCGGGCACATCTTGCTCAATAATCCTCTGGGCCAACCCTTCTACCACGGCGGTCTTGCCCACCCCCGGTTCTCCGATAAGGCAGGGATTGTTCTTGGTACGGCGGGTGAGTACCTGCAAGACCCTCTCGATTTCCTTCTGGCGCCCTATGACAGGATCCAGTTTCCCTTCAGCTGCCATCTCCGTAAGATCCCTGCCGAACTGGTTCAGGGTGGGAGTATTGGCAGGCTTTTTATATGTGGAAACGGCCTTGGGGTCGGCTCCGAGAAGATTTAAGACCTCTGCCTGAGCTTTTTCCATATTTATTCCCAGGTTTGTCAGAACCTGGGCGGCAACTCCCTCGCCCTCCCGGATCAAGCCTAACAGAATATGCTCGGTGCCCACATAATTATGCCCCAGCTTGCGGGATTCATCCAGTGCCAGCTCCATGACCCTCTTGGCTCTCGGCGTATAACCTATGGGCCCCTGAATGGTAAACGGCCCAACGCCTATCATCATTTCCACCTGCTGGCGCACCTTCTGTATATCAACGCCCATGTTTTTTAAAGCCCTGGCGGCGACCCCTTCACCTTCACGGATAAGCCCCAGGAGCAGATGCTCGGTGCCTATCACATTGTGGTTGAGGCGGCGCGCCTCGTCCTGGGCATATGCCACTACTTTCTGCGCTCTTTCCGTAAACTTTCCGTTCATAAATTCACCTCATTTCAACATTTTTTGCCTTATAAAATCCGCCCTGCTTAAATCCCTCTCTATGGGTGGAAGTATCCTGCCTGATACTTCCTGAATATAGGCCGGACCTGTCATTATGAATAATTGATTTACATCGCCGGGATTTATATTTTTTATGATGCCCATGTCTACACCCAGCCTCACATCGGAAATATATGCCATGGCCTCTTCCGAAGTTATGAGCCTGGCATTGGTCAGCAGCCCGTAAGATCTCAAGATTTTATCCTCAACCCGTATCCTTGCCTCACCCGTCAGGTTCTGGCGGGCCTTGCGTTCACTGGTTATAATCTGGCGGGTCACTCCAATGAGATTCTGTATGATGTCTTCTTCGGATTTACCAAGAGTTATTTGGTTGGATATCTGGTACAGGTTGCCGTTGGCCTGGGTTCCCTCCCCGTACAGCCCCCGCACTACAAGACCCAGTTGGGTTATGGTAGAAAAAATCTGCCCTATTTGATTCATCATGGTAAGTACGGGAAGATGCACCATCACCGATGCTCTGATGCCGGTGCCTACATTGGTGGGACATGCCGTAAGGTAACCGATCTTTTCATCGAAGGCAAAATCCAGTTTTTCCTCCAGCACATCGTCCACCTTGCTGGCCAGATCGTACGCTTTTTCGGGATTCAGCCCGGGAAACACCGTCTGTATTCTCAGATGATCCTCTTCATTTATCATTATGCTGATGGTCCTGTCCTGACTCACAATGACGGCTCCCTTTTTCGATACCGACAGGTCCGGACTGATGAGATGCATCTCCACCATCATTTTCCTTTGTTCCTGGGAAAGGTTATCCAGGATATAAAGCTCGGCATTTCGGGAAAGCACAGGGTTGGCCCTGAAAGCATCATATACTTCGTTTATAATCTTTTCTGCCCCGGACGCCGAAAGGAGATGGGGAAAGGGAACATCCTTCAAGTTGCGGGCAAGTCTTACTCTGCTGCTTATGACGATGTCGCTGTCGGGGCCCGGAGAGTTGATCCAGGCGATGGCGGAAGGGTCCATGAGTTCATTTATTCCCATCCCTCCACCTCCTATTCCTTATTTTTCTTTTGTTCTATTTCTTTTATTCTATCCCTGATTACGGCAGCCCTCTCATACTCCTCAGCATTGATGGCTTCTTGCAGTTCCCTCTTCAACCTGTTTATTTCATTTTTTAACCTTATCTCGCTGCCGCTGCGGTGAGGCACCTTGCCCACATGGTAGGTCTTGCCGTGGATTCTTCTAAGCATGGGGTCCAGTTGCCCTTTAAAGGCATCATAGCAGTTGCTGCACCCGAAGCGCCCGGTTTCGGTAAACCTGGGGAAGGTCAGGCCGCAGCGGTCGCACTTCAGCTCGTCGGATTTTTGTCTGACCTGCTGAGGTTCTTCGAAAAAGCTGGATAAGAGTTTCCCCAGAGAAAACCCGGGAACGTCGTCGAAATCAAAGGGATTCATACCCATGGAAAATCCCAGGTGCTTTTGCCTGGCACATTCCTCGCACAGATGCATTTGAGTTTTTTCACCGTTCATTATTTTTGTGATATGAACGGTAGCAGGCCTCATATTGCATTCTTGACACATCATTATAATTCTCCCCCTTTCCTGGCTTCATAATCCATAATCGCGGTAATTGTAGACTTCAATAGCCTGGCCCTCAGCTTATCCCTTTCGGGTAGGGCAATGGCCAAATTGTACCGGTTTACAACCGCATTAAGGATTTCCTTTTCCCGATCGCTTATGAACCCTTCTTCCTTTAATCTTGATATGATAGCCCGGGCTTCCGAGCCCGATATGGAATCTCCTATATATTCTATGAGGTCCTTTAAAAACTCATCTTCTCTTATTTTTAGCTTTTTAATGCGGATGTATCCTCCCCCGCCCCGGCGGCTTTCCACAAAATATCCCCTTTCCAGGGTGAAACGGGTGGTCAGCACATAATTTATCTGTGAAGGTGCGCACCGGAATCGATTTGCCATCTCATTTCTCTGAATCTCCAGTATGCCACCGGGCATCTCCCTGAACATGTCTTTTATAAAATCTTCGATGAGATCTGCAAGATTGGGCATCAAATTCCCCCTCTCTTATAATTTGACTTTTCCTGACCTTCAATTATATTATATTTTACTTTAGAAAATTTTGCAAGACCTTTCATAAATTTCTTTGATAAATCAGGCTGATTAAGTCAGTGAGTCAGGAGACGGTTCTCTGACTCATTTGTAAAAATAAGAGGGAGGTGTGAGCTCCTCCCTCTGAATGTCTATTTTTTGCGGCCTTCTTTTTTTCCCCTGCCAGTCATTTCTTCAGAAATCTCAATAAGGCGGTTGGTCCTTTCTTCCTGTTCTTCGGAAGAGGTCCACCCCATAAGGCTGGGGATAATCTCGCCATACATGGTGTCATCCATCAATTCATCTTCCACCAGACTGTCAACTTTCTTCTTGTGAATATCTTCCACCCGATCCGGAGTATGCCCCACCCGAATCTTGGGAGTTTTCGGAATCCTGGTCATCATGCGCCCTCCCTTTCGTGAACTTTTTGCCCGCTTTTCAAGACATCTATGTTTTAAGTTTATCCTAAAGAGCAGGCTAAAATACCGAAAGGGATAGGAAAATTTTGTAAATTAACCCGCAGCCTGGTTTGCTTCCTCTATTATTTTTTCCGCCAGCTGGGCAGGAACTTCCTCATAATGGCTGAACTTGGAGGTGAAGGAACCCCGCCCCTGGGTCATGGAGCGAAGATCAGTGGCATAGCGGAACATTTCCGCCATGGGTGCCTGTGCCTTTATATGCTGCATGCCATCTTTGGGCTCCATGCCCAGTATCCTGCCCCTGCGCTTGTTCAGGTCCCCGATGATGTCTCCCATGTAGCTCTCGGGCACCACCACCTCTACATCCATGATGGGTTCCAGCAGCACGGGCTTGGCCTGGGCAGTGCCTTTCTTGAAGGCCATCGAAGCCGCTATCTTGAAGGCCATTTCCGAGGAGTCCACCGGATGGAAGGAACCATCATACAGGATGGCCTTCACGCCCACCACAGGATAACCCGCCAGCTCGCCCGCTTTTAAGGACTCCCTTATACCCTTTTCTACCGCAGGGATATACTGTTTCGGCACGGCGCCGCCGAATATCTTGTCTTCAAACTCAAAACCATCTTCCGACTCCAGAGGCTGTAGCTCCAGCCACACGTGTCCGTACTGGCCTCGGCCGCCGCTCTGCTTCTTATGCTTGCCTTCCACTTTTACGGTGGTCCTTATAGTCTCCCGATACGGTACCTTCGGTATATCCAGCACGACTTCCGTTCCGAATTTATTGGCCAGCTTTCCTGCCAGCACTTCCAAATGTATCTCGCCCATCCCGGAAACCAGTAGCTGGCCGGTTTCGGTGTTCTTTATGACCTCAAAGGTCTTGTCTTCCTCCATGAGGCGTGTCAGACCTGCCGAGATCTTCTCTTCATCGCCCTGGGACTTGGGCTGGACAGCCAGTGAAAGCACGGGCCTGGGGAATTCAATGCCTGAAAGAATCACAGGGTGGTCCTTGTCTGTCAGGGTATCGTTGGTGGAGGTATATTGCAGCTTGGCCACGGCGGCTATATCGCCTGCCACCACTTCGGCCACATTTTCCTGTTTTTTGCCTTTCATGACATACAGTTGGCCGATTTTTTCGCTTTCACCTTTGGTGGCATTGTATACCGTAGAATCGGATTGTATTTTCCCAGAAAAAACTTTAAAAATGGTCAACTTGCCCACATAGGGGTCTGCCATGGTTTTAAACACCAGGGCTGACAGCGGTGCATCCATCCTGCATTCCCTGGCCTCTTCAGCCTTCGTAACAGGATTTACGCCTTTTTCGGCAGCCCTATCCTGGGGAGAAGGCATATAATCACAGATGGTGTCCATTAGAAGGCTGACGCCTTTATTAGTGAGAGCTGAGCCACACAGTATCGGGTTAATCTGGCCGGTCAGCACACCCTTGCGGAGGCCCTTCTGTATCTCTTCCTCGCTCAATTCTTCCCCTTCCAGATACTTTGCCAGCAGGTCGTCATCGGTCTCGGCGACGGCTTCCACCAGCATGGAACGGTAATTTTCCATATCGGCTTTTAGATCTTCGGGCACAGGGCATTCCTTCACGCCTTTGCCTTCAAAGGTGTATGCCTTCTGGTGCACTATATCCACAACGCCCTTGAAATTGGCCTCGGCTCCAATGGGCAGCTGGAAGGGTACGGCCTTCTGGCCGAAAAATTGCCGGATCTGATCCAGCACCTTGTAAAAATTGGCATTTTCGCGATCCATTTTATTTATGAAAAAAATGTAGGGCAAACCTGCTTCACTGGCAAATTTCTGCACCTGTTCGGTGCCCACTTCGACGCCCGATACCGCGCATGTTACTATAATGCAGCTTTCCACCACACGGACAGTGCTCTTTACTTCACCTACAAAATCGAAGTAACCCGGAGTGTCCAGTATATTTATTTTATTATTTTTCCACTCGCATGGAGCAAAGGCTGTGGAAATAGAAATCCTTCTTTTAATCTCTTCGGGGTCGAAATCACAGGTAGTGTTCCCCTCATCGATCTTCCCGAGGCGGTCTATGGCTCCCGATGTGTAAAGCATGGCTTCAGCAAGGGATGTCTTTCCGGATCCACTGTGGGCAATCAAACCTACGTTTCTTATCATGTCGCTTTTGTAGTTTTTCAAACCTGATCTCCTCCTTATAGTTACTACGAAAAAATTTTTTCAATTAATTTTATTATATCTATTCTACTTTGATTTTGCTTTTTCCTGCTTAATTTTATTTACAAAAATTATATTTATTGGCACCTAAAGTTCCCTTCCTGGAATTAGTCTGCCAATTTTTTGTTTTTATATCCGGTAATTGCGATGGCCTGGCACCTGACCGTTCAGCTAGGCGTTCTGGCGCCTTCCTTTGCTCTGCAGGGTTACGCGGCAATTCGGCGTGTGCCTTGCTGCCGGCCGGGGCATGCATCCACTTGTATCATATTTTATAAAAGGATTTGCCTTTTTCGGCAAATCCTTCTTAATCTGACTTCCAGCCTCTGACCTCCGTTATAGCTGTGTATAATTTGGTGCCTCTCTTGTTATATAGATGTCATGCGGGTGGCTTTCGCGCAGGCCCGAAGAAGTTATCCTCACAAATTTGGCTTTTTTGAGTTCCTCGATATTTCTTGCCCCGCAGTAGCCCATGCCGGCCCTGAGGCCTCCCACCAGCTGATATACCGTCTCCGAAAGAGGCCCTTTATATGGCACGCGGCCTTCCACGCCTTCTGGCACCAGCTTTTTAACATCCTCCTGGAAATAGCGGTCCTTGCTGCCTTCCTCCATGGCACCCATGGAACCCATACCGCGATATACCTTGAAGCTGCGGCCTTTATATATCTCTATGTCTCCCGGGCTCTCCTCGGTACCTGCAAAGAGGCTTCCTATCATTACCGAATCCGCTCCCGCGGCAATGGCCTTCACTATGTCTCCGGAGTATTTTATGCCTCCGTCGGCAATGATGGGAATGTTGTAAATCTTCGCTTCTTCGGCACAATCGTAAATCGCCGTAACCTGGGGCACTCCAATGCCAGCCACCACTCTGGTGGTGCATATGGAGCCCGGGCCCATTCCCACTTTTACGGCATCGGCGCCGGCCTTTATCAGATCTCTGGTAGCATCGGCCGATGCCACATTCCCAGCAATGACCTGAAGATCCGGATAGCGATCCTTAATGCGGAAGACCGCTTCCAGCACTCCTTTGGAGTGGCCGTGGGCAGTGTCTATCACCACCACATCGACCCTGGCATCCACCAGTGCCCTGAGGCGGTCTTCCATATCCCTGCTGACTCCCACCGCCGCACCCACCAGCAATCTGCCGCTCTTGTCCTTGGCAGAGTTGGGATATTTTATGGCTTTCTCTATGTCCTTGATGGTAATCAAGCCCTTGAGATGAAAATTTTCATCCACTATCGGCAGTTTCTCTATCTTATGTCTTTTTAGAATTTCCTTCGCTTCGTCAAGAGTGGTCCCTTCCGGTGCGGTCACCAGGTTCTCTTTCGTCATGACATCCTTTATTTTCCGGTTCATGTCATCTTCAAACCTCAGGTCCCGGTTTGTGATGATCCCCACCAGCCTGCCTTTTTCGGTAATGGGCACTCCGGAAATCCTGTAGCGTTCCATCAGTTCCAGAGCGTCACCGATGCGGTTATCGGGTGACAGGTAAAAGGGATCAACGATGACGCCATGCTCGGACCTTTTTACCTTATCCACTTCCATGGCCTGTTTTTCAATGGACATGTTCTTGTGGATTATGCCTATGCCGCCCTCCCGAGCTAGAGCTATTGCAAGCCTCGCTTCGGTGACGGTATCCATGCCGGCGCTGATGATGGGGATATTCAGGCGGATCTTATTGGTAAGCCTGGTACTAACATCCACATCTTTGGGCAACACTTCGGATTTGGCCGGAAGGACCAGCACGTCATCGAAGCTCAAACCCTCCTTTTGAAACTTATCCAAGACATCGCCCCCAGTATATAGAATTATTCCGAAAACTTACTGAATCTATTATGCCAAATATTATCAAAGTTTAAAAGCGGTGTCAACTGAATTGGACAAAAACAGCGGGCAGCTGTCCGTCATTTCAATGAAAATTTTGAGGCAGCATTAATGGAAGAATTATATCGACATATTTTAAAAAATACTTGTTAAAACAACCGGTTGTGTTATAAGCGATCAATATCGTCTATATTGTTTACATATAAAAAAAAATGTTATAATATAAATATAGATAGAGGCAATCGGAACCGCAAAGGTGCGGTTGCCACGTGAGGATTATATTAGAATAATCACCCGCCGGGCAAAAGCAGGGTGATTATTTTTTTGTCCTAAATTCCAGGACCGCTACTATTAACATAGAAAACATTATCATTAAAGATAACGCTTCGTATGTATCCATAGCGACCACCCCCTCCCGTAGGGGAATGAGGTGGCAACCACACCCTGCTTATCCGATTGCTTTTTAATTATACCATGCAAGTTGTTTTCAGTGAATAAAAAAAGAGGGATAATTCCCTCATAGATTAACGCATAAACTATCAAGATCAAGAGCCACCTGGCCAGATACTATTGGATGTTCTGTTTCCATTTAATTGTTAAACTTGGGCAGCATTAAGGGAAGAATTATATTGGCATATTTTAAAAAATACTTGTTAAAACAACCGGTTGTGTTATAATGTATATAGCAAATTTAATACATGCTGAACGAAGGGAATGTGGTAATCGTTCGGGTTGTGTTATAATGTATATAGAATTTAATATATACCATGAAATAAAGGGGAGTAGTTCGGGGCTAAAAGCCTTATGAAAGCTCAACACGCTGGCGGCTTTACCTGGATTTGCGGTGTGTCGCCTGGGCTTTCACCACAGTTTTGGGGAATGAGACCTTTATTCCGGTATTTTTTCCGGAATGAAGGTCTTTTTGTTTTGCAATACATTTTTTCTGAGAAAGGGGGCAGGTTATTGAATAAGAAAAACATGCGCTGAAGTTTTTATACCTAATCAAGTGTTACATAAAAATATTTTAGGGGTGAATGTGCGACATGAGTTTTATGAAGTTGTTTTTCATGGCTTTCGGAATGCTTTTTCTGGCTGAAATGGGGGATAAGACACAGCTGGCGGTATTTACACTAGTAACACAGTATAATAAGCCCATTCCCATTTTCCTGGGAGCATCACTGGCATTAGTAATGGTCACCCTCATCGGGGCTCTCTTTGGAAACCTGGTGGCAAGATATGTTCCAACCGCTTACCTCAAGCTTATAGCCGGCATATTGTTTGTGGGCATTGGGATATTCGTGCTCATGGAGGCGGTGCCTGACGCCCTGCGGCAGCTGAGCCGGGGGTAATGCAACTTTCTTCGACGGAGTTTCATACATATCAGGCAGGAGCCAGCCCGATCCGGGGTCAAACAATAAACCTGCGCATAAGGCCGGTGTTTAATACGACCTGTGCGCAGGCCTGCTGCTTTCCACCATTTTACCTTCATCATTTAAATATTATAAGCTAATAGGTGAGGGCCCTACTCCTACTCGTAGCGCAGGGCGTCGATGGGTTTTAGATTACTGGCCTTGTTGGCGGGATAAATTCCGAAAAAGACTCCCACCAGAAGGGAGAAGCTGAAAGCTATCAATACCACCGGCAATGTCGTCTTTGTGCTCATGTTCAAAACCCTGCCGAGACCCCAGCTCAAAAAATACCCCACAGCGACACCTATGATTCCTCCTGTGCTGCTTAAAACCAGGGACTCTATCAAAAACTGGTTGAGCACATCCCTTTTTCTGGCGCCCAGTGCCTTCCTTATACCTATTTCCCGGGTGCGTTCGGTCACCGATACCAGCATGATGTTCATGATTCCTATGCCGCCCACCAGCAGGGAAATAGCGGCAATGCCACCGAGCATCATGGTCAATGTTTTGGAGGTTTCATTTATCGTATCCAGCATGGCACTCTGATCAAATATCCTGTAAGCGTAATTTTCATCTTCGGAATTGACTCTATATATTTTGTCGAGCTTTGAAGAAATCTCGCTCATTGCCGGGGATACAGCATCTTTACTTGCAGCCTGGATGTATATGGTTCTTACGCCTCGGGTCTGCAGAATCCTTTCAGCTACAGTAATTGGGATAAAAACCTGCTCGTCAGTGGATCCCATCATTGAACTGCTTGTTTTTAATATACCGATAACCTTGAAATTGTATCCTTTTATCTTTATTTCCTGGCCTACAGGATCGACAAACCCAAACAGGTCACTGGCTATCTGTGAACCAAGCACAGCCACTTTCTGTCGCATTGATACATCCACAGGAGTGAAAAATCTACCTTCCGACATACTATAGTTTCGGACGGTCAATAAATCCGCATTGACTCCCTGAAGCTGCACCTGACTATTTTTATTGCCGTGTTTTACCGTAACATTTTCGGAGATAATCGGCGCCACCCCGCTGATGTAGGGGCTGCTGGAAAATTCCATGGCCTGATCGTAGCTGAGCGTGGTATTGGCCCCTCGTCCCATTATATTTACGGTAAGCAGATTGGAACCCATGCTTTGAATCTGTTCGGTCACCTTGGAAGTTGTCCCCTGACCGATGGAAACCAGGGCGATGACGGATGTCACCCCTATGATTATCCCCAGCATAGTCAAAAAAGAGCGCAGCTTGTTGTCAATAATACCCCTGAAGGCCAGTTTCAGCGTTTGCAGTATGTCCATTTAACTACCCACCTTTTCATCTTTTACTATCTTTCCGTCCCGTATGTGTACATTCCTCTGGGCCTGTCTGGCAATATTCAGATCGTGTGTTATCAGAATTATTGTTTTGCCGTTTTTATTTAATGCCTTCAGTATTTCCATGATCTCGTGGCCTGACCTGGTATCAAGGTTGCCCGTAGGTTCATCGGCCAGGATAATCGGCGGATCCGCCGAAAGAGCCCGGGCAATGGCAACCCTTTGCTGCTGACCTCCTGAAAGTTCGCTGGGTTTGTGATGCAATCTTTCGCTCAATCCCACTGCTTTTAACATTTCCTTTGCACGGTTTATTCTAAATGCTGTACTTTTTCCGGCATACATGAGGGGCAGCTCCACATTTTCCAGGGCTGTAAGTTTGGGCAACAGATTAAAATTCTGGAACACGAAACCTATGCGAAGGTTTCTTATGGCTGCCAGCTCATTGTCGTTTAATTTGGAAACATCCCTTCCTTCGAACTCATATTTACCGCTGGTAGGTGTATCAAGGCATCCGAGAATATTCATGAGCGTGGATTTGCCCGACCCGGAAGGCCCGACGATGGCCACAAATTCACCCTCTTCTATCTTCAATGTCACATCATCCAGAGCGTGTACTTCTGTATCTCCCATTTTATAAATTTTATATATGTTTTCCAGATTTATTACCACGCCGTCACCCCCTGGATCTTCTGTCTATTATCATCGGACCCATCGGCGGACCGCCCTGCCTGTTGCCGAAGCCGTTCGACGTGGAGCTGCTGGTTGGCACAAGCACCATATCCCCTTCGTTCAAACCGCTCACAATCTCGATATAATCGTCATTGCTGATGCCCGTCTGAACTTCGATCATATTCATCGAAAAACGCCTGTTTCCGTTGCTCCTGTTGTTATTATAATTATTGTTATTATTGCCGTTACTGCCATTGCCGCCGTTACTGTTCCTGCCTGTATTGTCCTGAGTGGTCGGATTATCCTTTCGCACTGGTATAACATAGCTTTTGCCGTTTTGCTGCTGTATGGCTGCAATGGGCAGCATCAATACATTTTGCTTTTTGGCCACGGTAAGTTCCGCGTCCACCGTCATCCCGGCTTTTAACTTGGGATTCTTATCCATCGTAACGGTTACATCAAAGGTTGCCACATTGTTCTGGCTCTTGCCCTCATCGGCAATCTTTTCAACCTTCCCTTCAAAAACTTCCCCCGGCACCGCATCGGATGTTATTTTGACCGGCATGCCCAATTCAACTTTGTTTATGTCGAGTTCGTCTATGGATAGGACCACCTGCATCTTGGAATAATCGACTATAATTGCTGCGGGCTCGCTGGAAGAGCTGCTGGAGGTCGACAGCTTTATAAGATCACCCTCCCTGACGTTTTGTTCAGTTATAGTTCCGTCAATGGGAGCGTAAACCATGAGATTTTCTCTGTCTTTCAATCTTGATTCCAGATCAAGTTCCGCCTGCTGCAATGCCAATTGCTGTTTTTCAATGTTGGATTCTATATCTTCCTCATCCAGTGAAAAAAGTTTCTGTCCCTTTTTTACTGTATCACCTTCGTCGATGTACACTTCCTTAATCGTTGATGAAATCTCGGGCTTGATTTCCACCGCATCAAGGGGCTCCACCGGTACCTGCTCCAGCCCCTGCTCTTTTCCGTTAGCGGTAATTATGTAAACCTGAGTCAGCCTGTTTATTCCTTCAACATAATAGTTTCCATCTATTTCCACCGTAACATAATAATATCTTGCGCCAGTTGCCGTAGGTGTTGCAACGCTGTCAATTTTTGTAACATTACCTTCAACGGAATACAGAGAATCCAAAAACAGAACTTCCGCTTTCTGACCGAGCTTAATGCTTTTCAGTTGGGCGGAATTAAATGGCGCCCGAACCCTGGTTTTATTCTCATTTAAAGTGGTAGCCAACACGGTACCTTGACTCACGGTATCTCCGGGTTTTACATTTACTGATTTTACAACACCGCTTTCAGGAGCGTAAATTATGCTTTTCCCCCTCTGTTTTAAAGCCTCATTAAGATTCATTTTCGCCTGAGCTACTGCCAGCTGAGCTTTTTGCAGGCTTATTTCCAGCTGAGGATCTTCCAGCTCGTAAAGCAAATCTCCTTTTTTAACGGTGCTCCCTTCCTGAAAATATACCCTTTTAACGGTTCCTTCCACTTTCAGATTGATTGTGGCCTGATCATTGGGCTGAAGCGTACCGGAACCCTTAAGAATAACTTCCAGATCCCCCCTGGTCACTCTGGCTATCGACGAAGTTTGTGCAAGAGTCTTGTTTGAAGAATTATTTCCACTCCACCATTTGTAACCCGCAAAAATCATTGCTACGATTAAGATGAAAACAACCGATGTCTTGATTAATTTTTTTGGCAATGCCTAAACCTCCATTCGTCAAGTTATTAAATTTTATATTAAATTCTTTTTTAGTATACCATTTATTGGTGATAAATAGGTGATAAAAACCTTAAGAATTTCTTAAGATTGATTTTTTTGAACCAAATCCTTTTACAGGAGGCTCTGTTGCTATTATCGCAGAAAGTATCTTAATATTCAATAAGTGATTGCTTGACACCATATTCCCATATTCCTTATAGTCATAGGCTGTGGTAGAAAAAACCAAAAGTCCGGATTAGCCGGACTTTTAATTATCATAAATACTTATCAATATCTTTTATATCCTGTATTGTAAAAATGTTATCGATTATATTATCAAGTTTCTTTTCATCAAGAATCATTATCTTGTCTTCATAGTGTTTGGGGATTAAATTGAATTTTTTTCGTATTAACTTTACCAATGTTTCCGCTTTACCTTCTGCTCTACCTTCCACTTTACCTTCTGCTTTGCCTTCTGCTTTGCCTTCTTCTCTGCCAATTTCCTTAAAAACTTTGGCCAGATTGGTACTTTCCCATGATAATCCCATACTATCACCCTCCTTGCTTAGTATTTTTATTTCTTCATTAAATTTTAATGCTTCTTTTTTCGGTAACTCCAATAAGGAGTCAATAAATATAAACAATTTTTCTATCTGTTCTCTATTATATCCCTTTTGCAGCATAAGCCTTATTAAGCTCAGTTTATACATGTATCTATCATTTATGCTTTTCTTGCTTTTTATTAAATACAGACTTGCCAGTACTACTAATGCAAAAGGGTTGCTATTTTGTTTGAGCTCATCTTCGCTTTGCTCTATTATTTTATATGTCCCGTATTCATATGTTAATTTTGTGTTATAAAATTTATATTCGAATTTATCTATTTTATATTTTTGATCTTCATCGGTAAATATGGCTATGGCATTTATTTTTCTTCGGTATTTGTCATATATTCTGTAAAAATAAGTAAACATGCGCTCTGCAAATTCATCTTCTTTATATCCTTGAATTTCTATATGTATCAGTATCCATTTTTCATCGCCGTTTTTCAAATATACTTTTGCTAGTTTATCAGGATATTTCTTCTTATTATCTGATTCGTTGAATATTTTTGCAAGTTCTTTGTCAAGAAAACTATGGCCTTTGTTAAAATCTATATGTTCATATATTTCCGGCATGAAAAAGGATATAAATTCTTTAAAAAGATCCTCTATAATTCCTTTCCATAATATATCCCTATCCATCTATAAACCCCTTTTTTCTTTATTATATACTTTGATATATTATATTGCAATTATTTCTCTCGGAGCAGATGACAATGTACGAGCTACCAACAACTTTCTTTTCAATTTATTAGCCCCGGTAAACGTCAGGATTCACCGGGGCTCTGGACCAAACCCTTTTCCAACAGGTTTGACATTTCTTCCAGGGCTGCATCAAAGATGTCAGATGTTCCACCGCTTTTACTTTCAAGAATAAATTTTGTCATCAAAGCCTCCACAGCGCCAAAAATGAACACCGAAAGAATTTCCGGGTTACACTTTCTGATTAATCCTTTATCAACGCCTTCCTGTATAATATCTTTAATTTGAGCAGGAAGTTTCTCGAACTTTTTTATGTGAATCATTTTATCCTGTTCCGCAAAACCCCGCTCCCTCAGAAGGACCCTGGCCAGATTCGGATTTTTTTTCATCTCCGAAAAATGCATATTCATGATTTCCCGAATCTTTTCCACCGGACCTGTGTCTCTTTTTTTCAAATCTTCAAGAAAACTCACCCTCTTTTCATACTCTACCTGAAAAATGTAGTCAAGTATGTCTTCTTTTTTTTCAAAATAGTTGTATACGGTACCTACCGCCACCCCGGCCCTGGCGGCGATCCTGTCCACTGTAGCGTTGAAAAAACCGTTTTCCGCTATCACGTCTATGGCGGCTTTCCTGATCAATTCTTTCTTAATTTTAACCACCTCTTCCCGGCAAATATTGATCCTCCACCGAGATTTTGACAGGTTTTCGACAGGTTTAAAGCGGGTTCCGTACCCATGCGCCATTTTCTCCTTTCCCGGAGCGTTTCCGGATGGCGCTTCTTTCTCGCTCTAATCTTTCTTTTTACCCGATGCGCTTCTGGAATTTATTTGCAGCCAGCACCAGTAAACCCATTCCGAAGAGTGCCAGAATCATGGACTCCGTCAGCAAATAGCGCAGGCCTATGCCTTTAAGTATTATGCCTCTGAGTACTTTCAAAAAGTACGTGAGAGGAATAAAATTGCTGATAAGATATACAAATTTCGGCATGGCATCCCGTGGAAACATAAAGCCGGACAAAAGTATATTCGGCATTATAAGGAACATCGAAAGCTGCATGGCCTGCAACTGTGTATGGGAGATGGTGGATATGAAAAGCCCTATTCCAAGCGCTCCTAAAAGAAACATGACGGAAATACCAAAAAGCAGAAGGATATTGCCTTTTATCGGGACTTTAAACCAGAGGGTCCCCATGCCCACCGCCAGTATGAGGTCTACAAAGCCGATGATAACATAGGGAATAATCTTGCCCACCATCAGCTCCATTCTGGTGATGGGTGTGACAATCAGCTGTTCAAGGGTGCCTCTTTCCCTTTCTCTCACCAGAGCAAACGATGTGAGCATAAGTGTGATGTTCTGGAGTATTATTCCTATCAGCCCCGGTATGTTGAACCAGACGCTGTTCATATCCGGGTTATACCATACTCTGGGTCTCAAGTCAAGCACGCCCGGCATATTTCTGCCCTGCGTCATCTTCATGATACGCTCCGAGGCAATTTCCGTTGAAAACATCTGGGCCACGGAACCGGCGCTTGACAATATCACCTGGGCCGTGGTAGGGTCCGTACCATCCACCACCAGCTGTATTTGAGCAGTCCTGCCCTTGCTGATGTTCTCGGAGTAGTCGGGCGGGATGATAATACCCGCCTTTGCGCTTCCCTTATCGACAAGCATCCTAACTTCGTCTATGCTCTTTGCAAAATAGTTCAGATCGAAATACTGAGAGTTGGAGAATCTTTCCAGCAAATCACGGCTTTGCCTGCCGATGTCCAGGTTCAACACCGCTGTGGACACATGGTCTACATTGCTGGAAACCCCATAGCCAAAAAGCAAAAGCTGCATTATCGGCATTAGAAGTATTAAGGCCACCGTCCTCGGGTCGCGGCGTATCTGGATGAATTCTTTATTAATAATGGCCAGTATTCTTCTGATATTGAGTTTCATTGTAATACTCCCTTCCATGCGCTATTATTTTATCTCTGTTGACACCTTATCCCGGCTCTTTTCCTCCACCAGGAAGACAAACACATCCTCCAGTGAAGGTGTCACGTGTTCGGCGCTGTGCACATTTATACCGGCGCCTTCCAGCAGCCGTCTTATGTCCCCCAGATAACGCTTCGCGTCTTCCACCACCACATGAAGTCCGGCACCGTGTACGGCCGCATCAATTACAAAAGGGGCCGATTTTAACAACTCAAGGGAATCCATGAGCCTATCGCATTTTATCTCTACAATATGGCCCTTCATTTTCTTTCTTTTCAGATTGCCGGGCGTATCCAGCGCCAGGAGATTGCCGTAATGTATGAACCCTATGGTATTGCAGTGCTCCGCCTCGTCCATGTAGTGCGTTGTCACCATAATTGTCACGCCCTTTTCCGACAGTCTGTATATCAGGTCCCAGAACTGTCGCCGGGCCACGGGATCTACTCCTCCGGTGGGTTCGTCCAGGAATAAAAATCGGGGGTTGTGGATAATGGCGCACCCGAGGGCCAGCCTCTGTTTCCAGCCTCCGGACAATGTGGAGGTTATGTAATCCTCCCTGCCTACTAGGTCCGCCATTTCAAGAATTTCCTTTTTTCTTTGCCTCAAGACATCCTTCGGCACAAGATATACCCCGGCGTAAAAATCCAGGTTTTCTTCCACCGTCAGTTCCTCATAGAGGCTGAATTTTTGGGACATGTAGCCTACGTTCAACCTTATTTTTTCCGATTCTTTCACAATGTCGTAGCCCAGCACCTTACCCGAACCCGAAGTGGGCGCAATTAAACCGATGAGCATCCGGATAACCGTCGTCTTGCCCGACCCGTTAGGGCCCAGAAATCCGAAAATCTCGCCTTCCCTTATGTCAAAACTCACATTGTTGACCGCCGTAAAATCCCCGAACTTTTTTGTGAGATTCCTTATCTCTACTGCATTAGGCACCCCGCCTCACCTCCATATCTTTTTTCATTTCCCTGACACTTGTTATAAAAACGTCTTCGAGGCTGGGGCTAATCTTTTTTATGTCAAACGTTTTTATATTTTTATCTCCAAAATCCAGTGCCAGTCTGTCTCTGGCGTAATTAAAATCGCTTACGATTATGTGAAGTTCCTCGCCGTATATGTAAACATCTTCGACGTACGGCAGCTCACCTGCATAATCCCTGGCTTTAAAAATGTTGTCAACGGATACCGAAAGCAATTCTCTTTCAAAACCCTTTATCATGTTTTCAGGCTTATCCAGCCGGATTATGTCTCCGTTATACATGAGCCCCACCTCGTCGCACCTTTCCGCCTCGTCCATGTAAGGTGTACTCACAAATATGGTGGTGCCCTGGTTTTTCAGGCCAAACAGGATTTTCCAGAACTCCCGCCGGGCCACCGGGTCCACCCCCGTCGTGGGTTCGTCCAGGAAAAGGTATTCCGGGGTATGAATTAGATTGCAGGAAAGCGCCAGTTTCTGCTTCATACCGCCTGAAAGCTGGTCTGCGAGTTTCCCGACATGAGCCGCCAAATCGCTGAAGGCCAGGAGTTCTTTTATCCTTTCCCTCCTGACCCGCCGCGGCACCTGGTATATTTCGGCGTAGAACTCCAGATTTTCCATGACTGTAAGATCCCCGTACAGGCTGAAACGCTGGGGCATGTAACCTATGTATTCTTTAAGCTGTTCTGCCTGTGCAACAGTATTGTATCCTCCTACAAAGGCCTCCCCTTCATCCGGTAAAAGGATGCCGCACAGTATCCTGATAGTGGTGGTCTTGCCCGCCCCGTCCGGGCCTACCAGCCCGAAAATGGTCCCTTTTTTTACCGAAAGGTCCATGCCGTTAACCGCTGTGATGTCGCCGAAACGCTTCGTCAGCATAGAAGTCCTTATGGCCTCATCCATGCTATCACCTCATTTTATCTTTATCTGCTTATCTTTATCTGCGCATCCGCAGGCATCCCCGGCTTCACGGCACCCGATGTGTCCGCTATTTTGATTGTGACTTTAAACACTGTATTTACCCTTTCTTTTTTGGTCTGGATGTTTTTCGGTGTAAATTCGGCCCTGGAGCTTATTTCGATCACTTCGCCCCCAAAGACTTTGTCTGGAAAAGAGTCTATGTAAACCTTAGCTTTCTGATGGAGTTTGACAAGCCCTATATCCGATTCCGCCACGTATACGTCAAGGCGGGTGTCGCTTGTATCGAGGAGTTCCACTATGGGTGCGCCGACAGGCGCCATCTCTCCCTCGTTTAGAGATTTTACATAGACCACTCCGTCCACCGGGGATTTAATGACCGTCTTTTCCAGCTGGTCCCTGGCCTGCTGCATGGCAGCGACGGCCTGTTCCAGCTGTGTTTTTGCCATCTCCAGCTCTTTCTCCTTTGCGTCCATCTGGGCCTCGGCGGAGGATACCGTCAGGTGGTAAGCCGCCTCGGCGGATGATGCCTGAGCCCTGGCCATATCCCTTTCTTCAATGGAAGCTCCTTCTTTAAGCAGGCTCAATTTTTCCTTAGCCGCTTCCAGCTGGGCTTTTGCCACATCATAGGCCGTCTTGACCTCATCATACTTCTGTCTTGCCACCGCCCCTTCGTTCAGCAAATTCTCCATTCTGGTGAGATTTTCCCGGGCGTTTTCAAAAACCGTTTCCGCCTGAGCCACCGCTTCTTCGGCCTGCCGGATTTCCTGGGGCCTCGGGCCGGATTCTATTTTATCATACTGCGCTTTTGCCGCCATATAGGCGTTATACGCCTGACTTATCTGGTTTTGATTCTGCACTTTCAAATTTTCAATGGCCACTTTTACGGCATTTAATTTCGTTTCAGCAAGCTTCACGTTGTCCTGCGCCTGTAGGTACTGTTTTTGAAGCACCGCATCGTCGATTTTTGCTACGATCTGCCCTTTTGCCACCCGGTCTCCTTCTTTCACATAAAGCTTGGCCAAAATACCGGGAACCTCGCTGCTCACCACCACTGTGTTGTTCTCCACAATACCTGAAGCCTCGAGAAAAGTTCCCTCCGCCGTACGCTTGATGGAAGTCTCTTCTTTGCCGAAGAGGTTTACATAGAGAAGCGAAAAAAATAAAATAAGGATAATAATCGGCACGATGAGATTTTTAATTTTTTTCGGCCCTGGCATAAGAAATTTCATTTTCTAACCTCCTCTGTGAGTGAATGCTCATTCATTTATGAATAATTTTATACCGATCCTCACGCATTGTCAAGTGAAATGTGCCAGTGAAAAGTGACAATAATCACAGACTGTTTCCATTTCATCTTGTATAATCAAATTAACAAAAAATTTGGAGGGTGAAAGTAAATGGATATTATCAATCTGGAAAAAAGCGCAAATTTCTCGGCCGAAAAATTCTCGCCCAGCAGGCTCATCGAAAAAAAGGAAGTGCAGGTGGTATTGCTGGCCTTCGAGCCGGGACAGGGAGTGCCTGTGCATAAAACCCCGGTGGACGTGTTCTTCCAGGTGGTAAAAGGCGCAGTCGAGATCACTATAGGTGAAGAGACAAGAGAAGTTGCCGCCGGTAACATCGTCTTGAGCCCGGCAAATATACCCCACGCCATCATTAACAGTTCCGGCGACAGGGCTGCCGTTCTGGTGGTGAAGACCCCCAACCCCCAGAGTTTAAATCAATAATTTACGAAGTATAAATGTACGCCCCGGTAAACTTTTCGATTTACCGGGGCACGTGTTAAAAACACAACCTCTTGTACTTATGTCTAAGCCACCATTTCACAGATGCCTTATCAAAACTGTATTTTAATTTCCTGAGTTCACTGATGGTTGGAAGCTTTAGATCAGCTCGGATTCCCAAAGCATCTAGGATAAGCTGCATTTCTAACTTGGGAAAATTCGCACAATAGGTGGCTGGGCAGTATAAGCCCATTAAAAGTTGCTCCGTGTTTTTTTGATTGGTATAATAAAAACAGGATTTTATAAATGATGGTGATTACATGGTATACAATGAAAATATTGAAGAATGCATTTCCCAGCTTAATACCTTCTCGTCACTCCATCGGCAGTATTTAAATGGTGTTTTAAAGCGTATACATGAGTATTATGGAGATTCGCTCCTGGGCCTTTTAATTTTTGGTTCCTATGCTCGGACAGAAAACCGGAAAAATTCAGACCTGGACCTTTTGATTATTTTGAAAAAAGCCCCGGGTTTCAGCCAGCGCATTCGGGAATTTGTCGATAATGTAGAATTCGAACTTGAATCTTTAGCACAACAATTATACGAAGAAGAGGACATCCTGTGTGAGCTTTCCCCATATATTCTCTCAAAGGAAGAATCACTAAAATTTCACCCCATCTATTTTGATTTGGTTGAGCACAACAAAGTCGTATATGATCCGGAAGGTATAATATCTCATATTATTGAATCCACAAAAAATTTAATGGACCGGTATGGCGCAAAAAAGATTGAATACGGCAACTTCTGGGAGTGGGAGACGGAAAAAAGGAAATTTTTAGGAGGTGTTCAACTGTGAAAATTGATGCCTTAACTTTAGCTTATCTGGAAAAAGCAAAAATTCGATTCAAAGCACTAGGTTTTTATAACGAACACTGTTCTTATTCGGATGTAGTCAGGGAAGCTCAAGAAATGGTAGAATTATTATTAAAGGCCGTGCTAAGAGCTATAGGTGTAGAAGTGCCTAAAATACACGACGTGGGTCGTGTGCTGGAAAAGCATAAAGAATCTCTCCCTCTCATCTTGCAAGAGCGCCTTGATAAAATTAAAATGATTTCAAAGCGTCTGCGCAAGGAAAGAGAACTGAGCTTTTATGGTGCCGAAGATTTTATACCTACCGAAGAATACGGCCCCGAAGATGCAGAAATGGCCATTAAAGATGCAGAATTTATTTTAAAAACCGTTGAAGAACTATTTTAAAGCAGCAAGGATTCCGGGACATTAATTGCAAGTGCAGAAATGTAGTTTTAAAAAAAAGACTGCCGAGCTATTTTTATCGACAGTCTAAAGCAATTTTCATAACTGCTCATATCCATGGAGGAATATTTTGACTATACTATCTGATACTTCTTCTATATCGAATTCTTTTTTGTGAAACACTTTTTCTTGAACCACAGAAATCATCATTCCGAAAAAACAATATGCGGCAAGTTCTGCATCTTTATAGCTTCGCATGCCCTTTTTTTCGGTTTTTTCAACGATTGTTTTTACAAGCAGGTCCGTTATTTTGTTTTTCCTGTCATAAAACCATTTCATCATGCTTTCGTCAATCAAGCTGCGGTGGCTTTCTATCATCTTTAATACGTCGCTGTGATTTTCTAAAAAGGAAAAGCTGAATGTTACAATTTTTTTCAGAATTTGTTCAATCCCGATACAGCCCTTAATTTCGTTTTTAATGCCGATCGCGTATTGGTCGATACCTTCCTTTACAACCTGCTGAAAAAGGTGTTTTTTCCCTTTGAAATACTGATAAATAGTACCCTTGCCTATTCCGGCCTTTGTCGCTATCTCTTGCATCCTGGCATTGGGATAGCCTTCACGCGAAAATACTGAAATTGCAGCCTCGAGGATTGACGAACGCTTTTCTAATTGTTTTTCTCTTTTCAAAATGCTTCACCCCAGCAAAATCCATGTCTATTCCAGGCCTTTGCCGGCCCAGTTATCGAGCTGCGCCCTTGCCACATTGTAGTCGAACACCGAGGATGTGTATAAAAGTTCGGCCTGGCCTAAATTTTCCATGGCGGAAAGCACATCCGCCATGGTAGCTATCTGTGATTTATACTTGAGTTCTGTTATCCTGTATGCTTCCTCCGCCGTCTCTTTTGCTTTTTGGGCGGCTTTCAATTTTTCCGCCGCTTCTATTACAGCATAATGCGCCGACCTTACAGCAAGGGAAATCTGGTCTTCTGCCTCTTTCACCCCTAAAACGGCTTTTTCTAGTTCTATTTTCGCCTTCCGGTAAGTAAAGGTGTTTTCCGCATAGTACTTCAGGGCGAGTTTGCAGTTCAGCTCTGCCACTTCCTTTGTCTTTCTCACGCTGATGACTTCCGGCCTGAGCTCCAGGGCGCTTTTTACCATTTCCTCCACATCGGGAACCTCGGCAGGCGTATAAGTGAAAGTAGTGGTGAGTTCCAGGGGTGCCGTCAAGCTGCGGCCCATCAATTTGTTGAGATTCATTTTGGCAAGCTCCAGATTTTTTTCCGCAGAAACTTTTCCGGCTTCAGCGCTTGATACCGCAGATTCCGCTGAAAGCATGGAATCTTTAGCAATCATGCCCTGCCTGTAACTCACCTGAGCATTTTTTAACTGTTCGTTAGCCCTTTGCAACTGTATCTGTGCATTTTTAAGATTGTCCCGGGCCTTCAGTACAGAAAAATACGCTTCTTCCACCTCTATCCTCAGATTTTGCTCGTCTAAAGCCAGGTTCTTTTTTGCTATCAGCTCGTTGGCTTCCTTCAGCCTGGGGGCCAGGTCTTTGACCTGAGCACCCTCAAAGCTGAAAGCTGTCGGAACATAGTCTCTAAGTATCTTGTCGTCGCGAATATCCGCCATCTGCTTTGATTCGAACTTTGCCTGGTCCAGTTCAACTTTTGCATTCTCGTATTCCTGCCGCGAAAGCTTTAAGTTTACATTGTTCAAAAGAGCCGTGTTTATGCTTTCTTCCAGCGAAAAGCTTGTTTTTGCCTCGACGTCAGCACTGCCGGATGTGCTGCTTGCAACTTCGCCCGCATCAACAGAAGCAGTTTCCGAAGCAGCAGCCAATGTAAAACCTGTAAGCGGCATTAGAAAAGACACAATAGCTGCCAGGAAAAATATTATTTTTCTACTCATTTTACAAAACCTCCCGGTTTTTTTATCTTATGCAAAAACGTAAAATCAATCTAAGAGTACCGCAAAGTGGCATTGATTCTAATATCAAAACAGCATTTTCACAAACAAATCTCTCATCGCGCAGCATATTTCCCTTCGCTAAGCTTTAACTGCAATTCTACCGAGTTTTTGTTTAAAAGCCTTTATGCTTTTTGCGGCTCTTTTCGATACGTCTTCAAATATGGAATAAAGCACCGGCACCACAACAAGCGTCAAAAGCGTGGAGAAAGTTAATCCTCCCAGCACGGTCACGGCAAGGGGCGCCTCCATTTCAGACCCTTCTCCTATACCCAGGGCAAGCGGCAAAAGGCCCAGGATAGTGGTAAGAGTGGTCATCATAATGGGCCTGAGCCTTCTGGGCCCGGCTTCAACTATGGCCTCGGTTATCGTCTTCCCCCTTGCCCGCAACTGGTTGATATAGTCCACAAGGACGATCGCATTGTTTACTGCAATGCCCGCCAGCATGATCACTCCGATGTATGCGGGCACGCTGAAAGCCCTTCCGCTCAACAGAAGCCCGAAAACTACGCCTGTGATGCAAAACGGAATCGCAAACATTATGGTGAAGGGGTGCAGAAGCGACTCAAACTGCGCCGCCATCACCGCATATACGAGGAATACCGCAAGCAGCATTGCCTGGAAAAGGTCTCCGAACGATTCCGCCATCTGTTCGTTCTGACCTTCGAAACTCGTGCTGTAGCCTTCGGGCATATTAATTTCCGACAGCTCAAACTGTATATCCTTTATCACATCCCCTAGGCTTCTGTTGTATATGTCCGATGTCACATATACCGTGCGCTGCTGGTCCTCCCGATATATGCTGTTTAACCCTTCGGTTACCGTAAATGTGGCTATGTTTCTGAGAGGCACCTGAATTCCGGATGACGTTTGCAGGGTCATGGCCTCCAGATTCTCAAGCGTCTTTCTCGACAGCTCATTGAGCTGAACATTGACCTCGATTTCAGTGCCTGCTACGCGGTATTTGGTGGCTTCCACACCGTTTATGGCGCTCCTGACCACCTGCGCCACCTGGCCTGCCCCCAGGCCGTAATACGAAGCCCTGTCCTTATCCACCTTTATCCTAACTTCCGGCCTGCCCTCATCAACGGATGTCTCCACATCCCTGGTGCCCGGCACCTTTTGCACGACTGACTTGACCCTTTCCGCCAGAGCCTCGAGGGTGTCCATATCATCGCCCTTTATGGCTATCTGGACCGGCTTGCTGCTTCCTGAAACGGATGAGCTCGTCTGGCCCATCATCGAGCTGCTGCTTACCTCAATCCTGACTCCCGGCACCTCTCCTATTTTTTGCCGGATCTCTTCTGCCACCGCCTTGGACGACCTAGTCCTTTCGCCAAGGGCCACAAGGCTTACATCAATGCTTGCCTTTTCTCCCGTGCCGGATGTTCCAAGGAACGAGCTTCGCGTATCGGTGCCCACCTGAGCCGAATACATTTCCACTTCAGGTATTGACGAAACGATTTTTTCTATCTTCCTTGCCAGCTCATCCGTCCTTTCCACTTTTGTTCCGATTGGATATTCCACGCTTATGGAAATCCTGCCCTCGTCGGTCTCCGGGAAAAATTCCGAACCCACCAGGGGAACTGCCGCAATGCTTGCAGCCATAAGCCCCAATACAGCAAATATGACGGCTTTTCTGTGTTTCAACGCCCACGAAAGGAGCCTTCCGTATTTTTCCTCTACGCTGCTGTAAAATCCGTCCATCCAGCCTGCCACCCTGGCAAATATGCCACTGCCGTTTCCGTTCCCGGATGAAACCCTTACGAGCCTTGAACCCAGCAAAGGAACAATTGTTATGGCAACCACAAGCGAAGCAAGAAGCGAAAACGTGATGACCAGGCTCATCTCCTTAAAAAGTATGCCCGCTATGCCTTTAACAAAAATGATCGGCAGGAAAACGGCTACAGTGGTCAGCGTGGAAGCCGCAATAGCCATCGAGACTTCTCCCGCTCCCGTCACGGACGCCTTGAATCGATCTTCTCCCAGGCTCCTGTGGTAATAAATATTTTCAAGCACCACTATGGAATTGTCCACCAGCATACCGACTCCAAGCGCAAGGCCGCCCAGTGATATGAGATTCAAAGTAATGCCGGAAAAGTACATGGCCACAAACGTTGCTATAATGGAAATCGGTATGGATATGGCTATAACCATGGTTGACCTGAAATTGTGCAGGAAAAGATACAGGATAACTACAGCAAGCAAACCGCCCATAATGGCATTGGATTTTACGCTGTTTATGGACCTTTTTATGAAATCCGACTGATCAAGTATCTGGTAAATCTGGATTCCATTGGGAAGCTCCTTTTTTATCTCTTCCAGCTCTTTTTTCACGCCATCGGCCACTTGCACGGTATTGGCGTCGCTGGATTTCTGGACTAGTATCCTCAGGCCCTCATGGTCATTTATTCTGGAATAAGTTTTTTTATCTTCCGCAGCATCCTCCACATCCGCCAGATCCTCAAGCCTTACGACAGCCCCCTGTATGTTTGCAACAGGCAATTTTTTTATTTCATCAACGCTCTCGAATTGGCCCATGGTTCTAACCAAAAGTTCCCTGCCGCCATAATCTACAGTGCCGCCGGGCAGGTTGAGGTTGTTTGCCTCAAGCGACTGAATCACCTGAGTGATTCCTATACCGTATCCGTTCATCTTCTCGGGCGAAAGCAGCACCCTTATCTGGCGCTCATCCCCGCCAACTATACTGACGCTCGCAACTCCCTCCACCCGCTCCAGCTTCTTTTCTATGGAGTCTTCCGCAAGCTGCTTCAAAAACAGCGGATCCCTGTCGCCGGTCATGCCGAATATGAGCACCGGCATCATCGACGGATCAAATTTTATAATCAGGGGGTCTTCGGCATCATCCGGCAGGCTGCTTTTTATCATATCAACCTTTTCTCGAAGGTCGTTCACCGCCGTGTCAATATCCGTCCCCCAATTAAAAGTTGCCGTTATCATGGATACATTGGCCTGGCTTGTAGATGAAATATCCTTTATGTTTTCAACTCCAGCTATGCCCTTTTCAATGGTCCTGGTGACCATGTCTTCTATTTCTTCGGAGTTTGCTCCCGGGTATGCTGTCACTATCATTGCAGCGGGAAGCTGGATATCGGGCAACAAATCCACCTGCATTTTGCTCAGTGAAACAAATCCCAGGATAAGAACGACGAGCACAGCCATAAATGCTGCAACAGGCCTTTTAATAACCGTTTCGGTAATTCTCATGCCTTCACCCCGTTTACCTGATTATTTTAACAGCGGTGCCTTCGGCCAGCATGTTTTGCCCGCTCGTTACAACTTCTTCGCCTTCATTAAGGCCTTCCGCAACTTCAACCATGTCTTTGCTTGTTACCCCGATTTTCACAAGGCGCTCTTCGGCCTTTCCGGCCTTTACCACATAAACTGCATTCCCCTGCTTTTTTATTACAACAGCGTCTTTGGGAATGGTAATCACATTTTCCCTTACCCCCCTCACGACATTGACACTCGCAAACATCCCCGGCTTCAACCTGTGGTCATTGTTTTCAATCTCAATCTTCACCTGAAATAGCCTGCTGGAGCCGGATGCAGGTGAAACTATGCTTATTTTGCTTTTAAAATTCCCGTCGTTGCCCAGGGCATCCACGCTCACCGTGGCCTCCTGACCGTCTTTCAGCCTGTTTACATCCTCTGCCGGCACATTAATGACAACCTTGACTTTATCAATATTCACCACCGCACCGAGAGTTGACCCTGCCTGGCACATTTCACCGGGCTGTATCTGTTTTGATGAAATCATGCCCGATACAGGCGCCTTTATCACCGAATTTGCTATGTTTGTCTTTATCAGGTCAACCGCAGCCTGTGCCTGTGCCACCTGAGCCTTCAGCGCGTCAATGTTCTTCGGCAGGCTCTGTTTTACCAGGCTGTACTGCTCCTTTGCACTCTCGTACTGGCTTTTTGCGACGCTGTATTTCAATTCCGCGCCATCGAAGGCCTGCTTGGAAATCGCGTCCGCCTCATACAGCGCTTTCATTCGCTCATAATCGGCTTTGACGTTTGTATAATTCGCCTCTGCCTGCTCAAGCGATGCTCTGGCCTGCTCAAGCTGCTGCGCGAGGCCTGATTCGCTGGCGGAAAGGTTTGCTTTTGCCGATGCCAGAGCCGCCTCAGCTTGGGAAAGCTGGTCATTCAGCTCATCGGTTTCAAGGACCACAAGAACATCTCCCTGGTTCACATAATCGCCTATGTCGAAGTTTACTTCTTTTACCCTTCCCGATATCTTTCCCACTATCTTTACCTCATCTTTAGCCTCAATCTGGCCCGTAAAATTTGCCACGTCCTCTATGGTGCTTCTCGCTGTTTTCATAACCTTCACAGATACTGCATTTTGCTCCTTTACTTCTTTCTGCTTGTTTGAACAGCCCGAAGCAAGAAGCATCAATGCAGCGCATACAAGAATCACCATCAGCAATATTGCTTTCTTCATTTTTTTCATGAACTTCACTCCCGTCTCAAAATTTTATTTTTCATGCCCCCATGCTTTTGTTGATCAATCGTCTCATTATGTGCAAAGCGCTTGTTTTAATGATGGCCGGCTGATCCCTATCAGGTTTTTTATCGCAAAGAACCGACCGTTCGGTCATTTTTATCGAAAAATCACCCCTTTTATATGAGCATTATATTGTTATATTGTTATATCGTTATTGTTTTTGTTTAGATGAGTAAGTAATCACTTTTTATAATAATATGATTCATCCATTAAGTCAATACTGATTCCAGTGTAAAAACCCATTGAAGGTGGTGCGTGACGGCTAAACCTCACTTTATGGTGCCAGGGCCTTCACTACCACCGAAATTGATTTTTTACATCAAAATCGTAGCTTTGTATTATCTATTCCATTTGCGACACAGGGACGGTTCTTCAATTGTCGCATAAAGTGAATAAGCGAGCGGCTGGCATCCTTAAAAGCTTGACAGATCCGCCTTTCTATAAATAGATATTATATAGCCGAAAGCAATGATTACCAAAAAAATGCTCAGACCGCTAGCATAAAAGGATGCCCGGATCCCAAATTTCTGTGCCACCCAGCCAATACCGACTCCGCTGATCACTTCTCCGGCCGACCCGGCCATATTATAAACCGACAACACGGTGGCCCTGTACTTATCTTGAATGTGTGCATTGATAAAAGTATCCCTGATGGGTTCATATATGCTGGCCAGGATCTTATAAATAATATAAACGATTATTGCCATAATCGGGTTGAAAGACACACCAAACAAGAAGATGACGGCCATAAGCATGATGTTTATGGCGACCAGAGCTCCCGCATTGGAAACGCGAGTCTGAAGAAATTTGCTTGCCGGGTCAATGATGACAATCAATAGAATGCTTGAGACGGCAATCACCCATCCGAAAACCAATTCTGGCATATGTAAGTCTTCAGCGAAAAATACGGTCCAGTATTCGCTTATGGGAGACATGGAAAACTCATAGAAAATGCAGGCGGCAAACAATAAAATTATTATGGTCATGAAGTGATCGGAACTGCTTGCAAATGCAGTTTTAAACACCCTTTTGATTCCGGTTTCCGGCTGTGCGCCCTCAGATTCGGATCTTTCATCACATCGCCGTTCCTTCATATTGATGAATGCATATAACAGGGCAGCCATATTAATGCCGATATAAATCATCCAGACCACATTCATTTTGGCAAGCCCCAGCCAGCCGCCAAAAATACTCCCGGCCAAAAATCCAGCGATTCTGCTTTGAGTACCGGAAGCAAACACATTTTGAATGGATGAATCCTGCCGGTTTGATTTTAAGATTTCAACGGCCCATGCCTGCAAAGCTCCTGATATGAAGGTGAATCCTATCCCCTGGATTATGGAGGCCAGAACAAACCCTGTGAGGTTTTTGAAAATTGCAAAGGTAACACCTGCTGCGGCAAAAGAGGCAAAAGAGCAAAGAACGGATAATTTTCGTCCAAATATATCTGCGACATATCCTGTGGGAATCTCAAAGAGAAGCATGCTGATCTCAAAAATTGAAGAGACCAGCCCGATTTCAAAAAGATTAATTCCATTTTTTCGATAAAAAATAATCAATACAGGAGCCAGTAGGCCCTGAGCCATATTCGACAGGAACAGCAGCACCGGGTAGGGCCTGATATAATCCGGCAAACAAAATAGCGTCATTCCGGATCTTTCTATCATTGTTTTTATCATTTTAGGTACGCTCCTTCAAATTTTGAGAATTTGAGATGTATCAGCAGCTCCGTCCTTCTGACAACCTCATTTGCTCTATAAGTTTTTCCAAACATTCAAGAAAGTTATTTATATGTTTGTCTTCCATATTTGATATTGAATTAAATAGAAATTTACTGCTTGCCTGATTATCTATTGAATCAATCAAGCATCTCCCTTGTTTTGTTAAAACAACTCTGCTTATTCTCCTATCCTTATTATCCTTCACTCTCTTCACAAGCCCTTTGTTTTCAAGTCTTGTTATCCTTTCGGAAACCGTATTCTGCGCATTATTGATATTCTTTGCTATTTCTCCAACAGTAGGCGCTTTATATTCATCATTAATATCCAGCATAAGCTCATCCAATTCTATAAGAAGATGATACTGTTCCAAACTTAAACCATATTTTTGGGCCAGCTCATGATACTTTTTGTGTATAAGCGCATCCACTTCATTCTTATAATTGATTATCATTTGTATTTTTTCTTCTTTATTCATAAAAAACCTCCTCGTGCATATAATATATCGAATAACGATATTATCGTTACACGATATATTATGCTTCTTAATTTAACATTGTCAAGCAAATAGCACAAAAAACTAGAATCCGGATTAACCGGATTTATCACAAATACTTATCAATATTACTGCGTTGCAAAAAAACGCAAAATGTCATGGGATATATCTGTAAATCAGCCAGAAATGGCAGAAGCTCCCTGCCAATATAAATAGATGAAAGATTCCGTGAAAGCCTACAATTCCAGGTAAAAAGTCGGGTTTTTTAATCCCGTAGATTAATCCCCCTATGCTATAAAAGATTCCCCCGCCCAGTAACCATTTAAAACCTGAAAAAGTAATGGAAGGTATCAGAGAAGGAGTAGTAATTATTATCAGCCACCCCATCAACGTGTAAATTAATGAGGACAACCACCGGGGTTTGTTTAACCAAAATCCTGTAGAGATGATACCCGCCATGGCAAGGCTCCAAATGCCGACAAACAGAATCCATCCGGGATATATCCATAGGGAAATGAGGCAAAGTGGAGTATAAGTTCCGGCAATCAATATGTATATCATTATATGGTCTATATACCTTAATATTTTCGTTGCTTTTTCTGAAACAATCAAAAGGTGATATATGGCACTAGCTGTATATAGTAAAACAAGGCTTGAGCCATAGATAGCAAAAGAAACCACGTAACGAGTGCTTCTTATTGCAAGAGCTCGTTGAATGAGCATCCAGGTTCCCCACATTGACATTAAGGCCCCAAGCAAGTGCGACAAGCCGTTAAACGGCTCTTTTATCTTTATCGTCATAGCGCTCCCCCATCTTACATATTTTTAGCATAAAAAAGTCAAGGTATTACCCCTGACTCGTCAATTAATTGCTTTATTATATTCCTTGATCTTTTTATATACTTCATCTATCGAATTGGTTCTGATTACGGCTATAAGCAGGCTATCAAGACTCTTTTCATCATTTATGCCTGTTATTTTACCTTTCAAATCATAGGGTATTACATATTTGTCTGCAAGCCCCACCACTGATGCCATTATCATGTGAGGGCCATTATATCCTTATTGCTAGCGGTATCTATATAGCAACCCCGCTTACGGGATTATTATATCATATTTTTCAACTGAATTGTGAGTTTTGTTTTTATCTGCTAAAATCTATTTTTTTATATTGCTTTTTTGTATTTACCTCTAAAAAACATACACTTGAGTCAATGGATTGCCAAATTGACTCAAGTGTTTTAGATGAAAAGTTGTCAAATAATCTGTTGAAAATGCGACAATTTTAGAACCGTCCCTGTGTCGCACAAATGAGAGAAGGGGGTTGATTACCCCCTCCTCTCGATACGTTGCTGATTTTTTCAATTACCTCTTGCTGATTCCAATGGATCCGCTCTTTGATGTAGCTGTCTGTTTTGTTTCTGTTCCAGATTTTGCAGTTATTGTGATAGCATCTGCTGAAATTTGAAGCTTGTCGCCTGGATATACGTCTTCTTTGAATACTGCGTTGAATGTTATTGTATTTGTTGATTTGTCGTAAGATGCGTTTGCTACGCTTCTTGCGCTTATGTTAGATGCTTTGATCCCGTTCTCGTCAATGGTAACTTCGTAGTTTATCTCTGAACCCTTAGCGGAAGAATCCCAGCTTATATCGGCATATACCGAAACTGCGACACTGCGGCTGTAATCGCCTGTAATAGTGGCAGTGCTGGAGGAACCAATGTCGAATTTTATACCGCTTGCAGGTGGTGTAGTTCCACCTCCACCGCTTTCTCCTATTCCGGGTTTGCCATTTTCGAGCCTGTCTGCAAAATCGGTTTTCTCATTATCGATTAATCTTTCGATTGCCCTTACATTGGAATCCTTTTCTACCACGAAGATTATCATATCTCCGCTTCTTATATTGGATGTGGATTTCTTGCTGTCTTCTTCGTATACGACTGTCTTGCTTGAAATATTGTATTGCGTCTTGGATACCGAGCTGCCGTCAGCCATGTTGCGAACTTTCTCCATCGTCAGGCTGGTTGCATCTCTATCTTTTACTTTGCCGTACAGGACTTTGAAATCATCTTTTGATACATCCGTCTTCGGATTGATTATCGTCAAATCGCCGTTCGATTTTACTTTGGCGATGTACGGATGTTCATCACCGTTATACAGCGCATTCTTATCGTCCAGTTTTCTTTCTTCAACCTTGCCGTCATACGGCTCGTATTTTACATACCTGTCGCCGCTCTTGAGCCATGTATCTATGACATATATACCCATCTCGTCGTTGGACGCAGCACCGGAACCTTTACCGATGAATATGGCGGCTTTTGCATTGACCTTCTTCGTATCGTCGCAGAACACATAGAAGTATCCGTCAATGCCGTTGGCGCTCTTTAATTGGCTCCAGCTGGCTTCAGAGAAGTCGTCTGTATCTTTCCAGTATGCATACACATTATCTGCAACTTTAGGCGTAGATGGCGTGCTTTGACCTGTATAATCTTTGAAAACATATCCTTCTGCATCAATTAGCACTATATTGTCATCTACCGAGAATGTGTAGCTTTCTGTCGCGCTTCCTACAGTCCCTAGGTTAGCTCCTGCCTTATCGCTGGAGTCATATTTATATCCTGAATATCTATAAGCCTTGGGCAGATAATCCTTTCCGAAGTCGTCGCTTGCAGAAATCTTCCATACATTCTTTGGATCCATCACATAGATTTCGTCTTCTGCGATTTCTCCATCCTTGTTAAGTTTGAACTTTACGATGGAGCCTTCCAAAACAGTAGCTTTACTCTTTGTCTTCTGGCCGTATTCGTTGAGGGCATAAGCTCCATCTAGTTTTAGATTATCGTCTTCTTCCATATTATATGTGATTTCGTCACCTGTGCCGTCATTTGCAATGGTGAATATCTTCAATTTGTCGCCATCAGCATATTTCTTGGTTACGATGCCGTATTTGTACCCGGAAGTAGCCTCTGCCTTTGTCACGAAGTACGCTATCCTGCCAACCGCATCGGTGTAAGCAATGATGTTTTCTTCGTCGGCATCTTCCATATCGCTTGCCACATCACTGTCGCTCAAAAGGTACTGACTGATATCTTCTCCGTCATTTACGCTGTAATATGCTTCGTATACTTTTCCACTAGAATCACTGTACTTTGTAACCTTGATTTCTTTTCCGTTTACATTAATTCTGTCATCCTTTACGCTGTTGAGTTTGCCTTCAACAGTGTTGTTCTTAACCACTCTGACTACGGCGTAGTCGTCGCCGCCGATATCCTGCTTCTGGATATAGACTAGATTGCCTTTTTCAATATCGTCGACCTTCAGTTTATTGCCATCGGTGTCAAGCACTATGACGCCGTCATAGTCTTCGCCTTTTTTGAGGTCGATGTCATATTCGTCATCGTCGCCAACTATGCCATACAGCATTCCGCTATCATTCTTTGTCACAATCATCCAGGGTTGGGTTTCGCCGGAAGACATGATTTCAGCCCATACTATCTTGCGGTTCTTGATGACGAATTTGCCGACTTTGCCAAGCAACTTGCTGGTGTCGGTTACTTTGTTGTATTCCACAGTCTTGTAATCGTTGCCGTCCATCATGTAGATAACGGCATCTTTATCAAATGCGTAGTCGTCATCCGCCTTCACAAGGCTGAGTTTGTCGACGGTCTTTCCGTCGCTGTTCATTACCACGCCTTCGATATAGTCGAAGTAAGAGTTGTCATCGTATTCTTTTTCTGCATATACGATTTCATCGTCGTCGTTCAAATATATGGTTGATTCTTCTCCAAGGACATTTTCAAGGTTTACGTCGTATACTATATCAAAATCTTTTTCTTCGCCTTCATCATATTTATTGTCTTCAGTGTCTTTCAGGAATTTGACTCTGATCTCATCTTCATTCAAACCGTCGTCTATTCTCCTGTTGGCAATTATGCGCACATCTTTATATTTGGTTATGTTCAGCTTGTCTTCAAGCAATGTCTTGTCGGATTCCAGATATTTCGTGCCGCTGGATTCGTAAGTGTCGACTTTGACTACCTTTGCATCCAGCGTGTTGTTCACCAGGATGGCCACATCGCCTCTGTTGGCTATTCCTGTGGCGTCGCTGAATTTAACTTTCTTCGTGATTTCTTTCTCAGCTGCTTTTGCCAGGTAATTGCCGGGCCATGTGCCGGTAAGGAACGAATCCTTATATCCCAGTGCTCTTACTAGCATGGTAATGGCTTCAGCATAAGTGACTTCTTTCGCAGGCTGGAAAGTCCCATCGGGATACCCTTTGATAAGCCCCTGTCCGACAGCCACGTTTATGTATCCCGCCGACCACCTGCTGGCCTCCACGTCTTTGAAGCTGCTGCGGCCTGTGGCTGCTTTTGCGGCGCTATCCATCTTCAGCGAAGTGACCAGTATCTTGGCAAACTGTTCCCTGGTCACATTATCGCCGGGATGGTATTTGCCGTCATCCATACCGTTTACAATTCCGAATGCCACAAGCCTCAACACTGCGTCTTTTGTGTCCTTGTCAGTGATGTCGGATGTGAGTTTGACCACATCGATGGAGCTCGAACTGCTGCTTTTGTCATCGCTTGCAGCCTTTGCGACCGCTGGAGCTCCTGTGCCCATTATTCCGGCCACAAATACAAAAACGGTCAGAATAGCAAGCACTTTTTTCATGCGCTTGAGATTGTACATTTAAAAACCTCCTTTTGATATTATGTTGTGCTGCTGATTATATGTTTTTTTGAAAAATCTTTCGCCTCACCCCCCGGCTATACTATAATAAGCGTTTTTTTCTAAAACCCCTCCCTTCGGCAAAAAGATGAAGGGAGGGAAAATCAAAAAGAAGGATTTGAGTACCCCTCTTTTAGAGAGGCCGTGAAAATATTTTTATAATGAGTGATTGCTTACATTTTAAGTATAGTAGTGAGGGGCAGCTTTGTCAATACGTTTTTGGTTTTTGTAATATATTTGTAATAAATCATTAATCCCAGCCACGTCGGTTCTTTGCCATTTTTAAATTATTGTTTATAAGTGAGTTATTACTTTTTTTTTATTTTTTATAACACTTTTTATTCCTGTAATTAATATGGTATAATTTTTATAAAAGTGATTAATTACTTTTTTAGGAGGTCGTCTGATGGACAATTTTGCAGAGGAACAAATCGAACAGGTTGAAAGAAGTGTCAGGATATGTCTAAAGCGAAGGGAAAAAAAAGGAGCCGACTTTAAAACAAAACCGGAGGTTCTCTCCGGGTTGATGACGCTATCTTACTTCGGTATTCTGTTTAAATCATTGCTTAAAGGAGATGCTCAGAATTTCAAATCGGGAGAAAAAGAAATAGATGAGATGGTTGATTTCTTTTTAAAAAAATATACGGATTAATCCCTCTTCTTTATTCCGTTAAAGAGGATATCCAAAATTAGCGATATCTTTTTATCATCATCCTGAATGTTCCCATTTTTCTCAACCATGAGTTGCACTATCATTATACCAAAGAATATGCCCAAAAGTGTTTCTGCAGCCACGTCGGAGGGTATATCATCTCTAATATTATAATCTGCAATATTTTTTTCAATTATAGCTAGCACTTTCGAAACAACGTTTTTATAGAAAGATTCCCTTAAATCTTTGTGAAACATTGTCTCATAAAAAATGGTTTTTAGAAGCTGGAAGTTCTGAGTAATCATGTTGTAATGCAGTTTCAAAAGGTACTTTAATGCTTCATTTGTTTCAAGACCATTTTCCACCTCTTCTATGAATTTGAATAGTGACTGTTCCGTAAGAATATTTATCAAATTAATTAATATGTCTTTCTTAGTTTTAAAATATCTGAATATAGTGCCCTCCGACACTCTGGCTTTCCGGGCTATTTCTTTTGTAGTAGAACCTTCGAATCCTTTTTCAGAAAAAACTTTCACGGCAGCTTCAAGTATTTGATTTCTTCGCTTTTCAATTAAATCCTCATTTTTCATTCTCTTTTTTCTTCTCATTTCCGTAGTCTCCTTATAATAATCATTTCATCTTACATTATAAATTATTAATTTTTTCAGGTCAATTTTTCAGGGAAATATATATCATATATCAGTTATTATTAAAAAATAAAGGATATACTTTTTTGTATATCCCTTACTTATCATCTTAAACTTCTGCATTTCGATCTATAGCACATGAAATTAGCCGCACTTGGAATAACCGCAGCTCCTGCACATGACACAGCCGCTCTCGTGTTCCAGAGGGCTCCCGCATTCTGGGCAGGTCGCGCTATTTTTTTGTTTTTGATGTAATTCGCCCATGCCGCATGTGGAACAACCTTCCACAGAGCACGCTGCTTCATCGGAAGGAGCATCTGAATGGAGGTCGCTGCCGTCATCATAGGTTTTCCCTATTATTTCAACAGCGTTCCCGTTGGGCACCAGCTTTTTTCCAATGCTCCTTTCGATGGCCCGGCCGATGGCATCAGGGCATGAAAGTACTTTAATCTCTTTGTTGTGAGCCATCTGTCGCAGGGTGGAATGACACCTGATGCCTTTTAGCTGCTCCACTATGGATTTCACATCTATCCCGGAGCGAAGCGCCAGGGAAATCAGACGGCTGGTGGCTTCCGACTGAGATGGACACCCACCGGCCCTGCCCAGGTTTGTGAACACCTCACAGATGCCGTTTTCATCGGAGTTTACGGTGATATACAGGTTGCCGCAGCCTATCTTCACCTTTTCCGTGTTGCCGTAGGTAATGCCCGGCCTGGGCCTTGGCTTTATTTCCCTGCGGTATTCACAAGTTTCACAGTACGGGCCGTAAAGCCCCGTTTCTTCGCCGGATTTCCCGCCTGAGGCGCCATAATCTTCTTTTGGCTGCGTGACGGCAGAAACGCCGCCGGCTTTTCCAGCCCTTACCTGCTTGCCGTCTCCTCCGGAAAGCCCGCCCCCGGCAGGATTCATCTCAAGATTTTGGGCATGACCCTGGTTGTCGGTCTTGACCGCTCCCTTGTTCAAAACCTGTTCCTCGCGGCTGCCGTCCCGGTAAATGGTAACGCCCTTGCAGCCCATTTCATAGGCCATAAGATACACATTGCGAACATCTTCCCGGGTGGCGCTGTAGGGGAAGTTTACCGTTTTGGACACGGCATTGTCCGTGTATTTCTGGAAAGCAGCCTGAATTTTTATGTGCCACTCCGGCGAAATGTCATGGGCTGTTACATATATTTTCTTTACATCTTCTGGCAGTTTTTCTATTTCCTTTAGAGAACCCGCGGCGGCTACCTTTTCCATGAGCTCCTTGCTGTAAAGACCGCGTTTTTTCATTTCTTCTTCAAAAATCGGGTGCACCTCCACCAGGCGCTGGTTGTCCAGCACATGGCGCTCGAAGGCCAGGGCAAAAAGGGGCTCTATGCCGCTGGAGGCACCGGCTATTATGCTGATGGTGCCGGTGGGCGCTATGGTGGTGGTGGTGGCATTTCGCAACTTTCTGCCTTCGGGGTATAAACCGCCGGGGCCGTAAATGCTCCTCTCCCAGTTCGGGAAGGTCCCGCGTTCTTCGGCCAGTTTTTCGGAAGCCTTTTTGGATTCCTCGTTTATAAAACCCATGACTTCCCGGGCAAGCTTTACAGCCTCATCGGAATTATACGGGATCCCGAGCTTTATAAGCATGTCCGCAAATCCCATGACTCCCAGGCCTATCTTGCGATTGGCCAGTGTCATTTTTTCAATCTCAGGCAGCGGGTAGCGGTTTACGTCGATGACATCGTCCAGGAAACGGACGGCGGTGTGCACCGCATCTTTCAAGCCCTCATAATCAATTTCCTTCCTGCCGTCCGCGCCGGATTTGACGAACCTGGCCAGGTTTATAGAACCCAAGTTGCATGATTCGTATGGTAGGAGAGGCTGCTCGCCGCAATTGTGAACATAGAAGCTATTGGCATCAAAAGCATTAATACCTGGCACTTGTACATCATATACTTCTTCAATATCTTCATCATCAATAGATAAAACTGTTGCTGTAAAACATCTATGGTATGTTCCACGTTTATAAGATGATAATAGAGAGTTTAATTTTTTCATTTTATCAGTGTTACCAAAACCAATACGATCAGCAAAAATCCGAATATTATCTTTACTAATTACCAACTCATGTTGGGGTTTTATATTATATTCCTTTTTACCACCCTTACCATTGGGTAAAAGCCTTGTACATGCGCTACGTCTTTCAGTATAAATTTTACTGACGATACCAAGGCGAAGTAGCATCCGCTGGACTGCTTCTAGGAGTTCAAGATTACTTTGGGCCAAACGAATACTTACACCCTTTTGTGGGCTTCCCTGCACTGAACCATCACAATCAAACAGTCCCCGCAGGAATCCTTTATATCCTTCCGATGAAGCCTTTTCAATAGCTGGTGTTATAACTTTGGCACCAGGAAGTATACCCATTCTTTCTGCCAGTTTTTTTAAACTTGATAGTTTTAGTCGAAACTCATTTCGCCCTTCAATTTCTGTCCAACCCGTAAAATCAATGCGATGTGGTAATGCTTTTGCATAATTTAAAGCCAGATTCATTACTGAAACTGAACCGTCAATATCCCTTATACTATTTTCCGTTTTCTCTTTCATCCAGACAGAAATAATAGCATTGTCTCTCTTTAGCACGCCATCGCCCACTAGAAGGCCTAAAAGGTAACCTTCACCTTCTGATAATTCACCAGGCCAATGTGAAAAAGAACGATGATTATGCAAAAGAATTTTGTCTTCAGGTTTTAAGTCCTTTGCTGCTATCCATTCATACGATATTTTTGAATTGTTACTATCAATTACTCTTATAAATTTATGATCAGGAGTGCAACGAACATAATAACCCTCGCGAGTCCGTAACTTCACTATAGGTTTTGTTCCCGTCTTAAAAAATCCTTCTTTTGACGTATTATAAATCTTTCCATTAATTAGCGCACCAAAGGATTTACCTATCAGTTCTTTTACCTGGCGAGGGCCTTCAGCAGTAGCCACCCACGTATCTCCGGTAACACAGGGATTTGTGCTTTCTATCTCCCCCACATCGGGCGTTGGGTTTTTTTCGTTCATGCGGTCGATGAAGATGATGCCGGGTTCACCGTTGTTCCAGGCCATGTCCACTATGAGGTCAAACACCTCCCGGGCCTTTAGCGTTCCCGTGACTTTTTTCGTATGAGGGTCAATCAGCTCATAGCTTTCATCCTTCTTCAGTGCCTCCATGAACTTGTCGGTGATGGCTACACTTATATTGAAATTGGTGATATCCTTATCGTTTTTCTTGCACTGGATAAACTCCAGTATGTCCGGATGGTCCACCCGCAGGATGCCCATATTGGCCCCGCGTCGCGTCCCCCCTTGTTTTACAGCTTCAGTGGCGGAGTTGAACACCTTCATAAAAGATATGGGGCCGGAGGCCACACCCCCCGTAGACTTCACCGTAGCTCCCCTCGGCCGCAGCCGGGAAAAGGAAAAGCCAGTACCTCCACCTGACTTATGAATCAGCGCCGCGGACTTTATAGAATCAAAGATGCCCTCCATGGAATCCTCCACAGGCAGCACAAAACATGCCGACAGCTGGCCCAGCTCCCGGCCTGCATTCATTAGAGTGGGAGAATTGGGCATGAATTTTAAATCAGCCATAATATCGTAATACTTTTGAGCCCATTTATTTACATCCCCGCCGTATTTTTTCTCGGCTTTAGCTACAGCCCTGGAGACCCGCTCCACCATGTCCTCGGGCTCTTCAACAACTTTTCCTTCAGAATCTTTCGCCAGGTAACGCTTTTTCAAGACTATCCTGGCATTTTCCGTAAGGTCAATCTTTTTTTTCTCCACCTTCTCACCCCTTCTTCCAGCATAAATGTCCATTCTTCCACACAGTCTGCCTGACATTTTTAACATATCGGGCAAGCTGGATATACAATATGTAGTGGCATATTAATTATACTTCCCAATATATTGGTTTTCAATCCCCATTCAGACATCCCTGAAGCATTTTTTTGTGGTTTAATCTCTTTTTGCTGCATCTTTCTTCAAATCTTTCTTTAATATGTTTTTCCAACGGGAGGTTTATTTATTACATTATTTAAAGCGGCCCCATATGGGGTCGCTTTAAAAATAAATATACCCTGTTTTCCGATGTTATTCTTTTTCCTTACATTCCCTGCACAATCCGTAAAATTCGGTTCTATGGAAAAATACTTTGACACCGTTTTCCCGAGCGACAATTTCATCCAGTTCTTTGTGCACGCAACACCCTTCAATATCCATTACCTTGCCGCACCTGGTGCATACAAAGTGGTAATGGTTTTCCGGATTGCCGTCAAAGCGGCTGTACTTGCTGCCATAGTTGAGTTCCATGATCTCGCCCATTTCTTTCAGGGTCCCGAGATTTCTGTATACGGTACCAAGGCTTATATTGGGCATTTCTTTTTTGACCTTTTCATAAATCCAATCAGCTGTAGGGTGAGATTTGGTGCTGCGCAGTGTCTTTAAGATCAGATCCCGCTGCCTTGTTTTTCGCACAAATCCCTTTTTTTCTTCCTGCGTTGAGTCTATCATGAACTCTTACTTATCCTCCTTGGGGGCTTCGACCTTCACGAAAGTATCTTTTGCCTCGCACTCGGGACATTTTTTCGGTTTGCAGCGGCCCTCTTTTTCGTACCCACAAGCACTGCACTTAAATACTGCCACAACAGACACCTCCCGCTTATTCAAAAATAGTAATCATTATTTATACTGTCTAGTATATAACATTTTTCCTGTATAGTCAATATAAATTTATCCTGGAATTACCATTTTTCGCTAAAGGCTCGGGAATCAGTGCCGCCACGGTGTAAGTATTGGCCGGATCCCACAATATCCACTGGGAAAGGCCTGCATCATAGGTGGCTTTAATCTGCGCCCTCACCTCCCGGGGGCCATAAGGCGGTGCTCCCAGGGTAAAATCCTGAAGCCAGGGTCGGATTTCGGCCTTAAACCCATCGACCTTTTCCAACCTTTTCACCGCGGTAGAGAGGCTGTGGTACACGGTCTCATAGGGAGCCGCATTGGGATTTGAAAGACCGTAAGATCCCGGCGCATAGTGGGACGGGTAAACCATGGGAGAAATATAGTCTACGGTTTTGACCACATCTTCAAGATACTGCCCTATCTTCATGTCGTCTTCGGCGGTGGTCACCAGCCCAAAAATATCGGCAGATACGTAAACTCCGTAAGGTTCCAGCCGTTTTTTTGCATATGACAAAAAGGCCGATATGGTTTGAACTCGGCTCCTGCCGTTATTGGCAGGATATACTATATCTTTCAGGTCGCCGTCCGATGGAAACCTCACATAATCAAACTGTATTTCATTAAAACCTTTTCTGGCAGCTTCCTCTGCGATGGATACCGCATAATCCCAGACACCGGTGTTGTAAGGATCGACCCAGCCCAGACCTTTGCGGGTAACCCAGTTTTCTCCTTTTTTGTTCTTTACGGCAAAGGCCGGCCGCGCCTTAGACAGCACCGGGTCTTCAAACACTACAATCCGCCCGATGGTATAGATACCATGCTCCTTTAGAGTTTTGAGCAAACCATCTATATCCGGGATTCGGTTCGAACCGGATCCTATCTGCGCCACCATGGGGATCTTCGACTTGTATGTCAGCCTCCCCGTGTTGTCCTTCACATCTATGACCATGGCATTGAGTTCGGTGGTATCCACCAGATTTATCATTTTTTCAAGCTCGCCGGGAATGCCTGCTTTCCATCCCGTAAGATATATCCCCTTCACCTTAACAGGGGGGTTGTACACCTGCGGCGCAAGATAAGGCTGATCCAGAAAGTCCTGCTCTTTTGGGGGAGCATAGACCTTTTCAGACACCGCAGGCAATGTTCCGGCGCTGATGCCGCATCCAGCCAGAAATAGTATCGCAGAGCATAATGCGGCAAAAACAAATATTTTTGCTGCGGCTTTTCGGCATATCATGCTGACATTATCCCCCCGGTGCCTCATATTTATTATAATAAATTCGACACAAAGAGCACATTTCCTTTAAAAAAAATTTTTATTTTACCTTGACTTGCATTGAATATCGGTGTATAATAAAACCATAATACATGTATACAATCATTCAAATGGAGGCGGTCCTAATGAGAATCCGTTTTGAAGAAGAGAATATGGTAAAAAACGATGATAAAGTCGCAAAAAGCATCGAAGAATATATACTCGATCTGTTATACAATTCGGGGTACATGGAGCATTGAACACAAATCTCCTTCGGAAGCCAATGGCTTCTTTTTTTTGCATATTGTTTCTACAAGAGGTCATACTAAAAATGTACAAAAACGTTGGGAGGAAACAGGATGCTCTATGAAGTTAAAAAAGTTGACAACCCGTGTGAAAATTGCGAGGGCGATTGCCCGGTTATTGTCGGCGTCTGCTAGTTTTTTTATCAAGCTATTTAGAAAATGATTCAGGGCTTTTGCAAAAATTTTTTTATGTCAGGTAAAGCTTTTGTGGTCACATTCTCTCCATATTTCACAAACTCGGGAATTCTCCGAAAATCCTTATATCCAACTCCCTGCAGGTCCGGGTATAGATAAAACCCCGGATAACTTTTTTTAATATAGTACGATAGTTCATCCCCCATGATATCCATCGATGCCATCAAAATTTCCATCAATGAATCGGCTTTTGCTCGGCCGGTGGTTACCCCCAGATCTACGGCCAGCACTTTTTTGACTCCCCGGTGATGCAGGATTCCCACCGGTATATTGTCCTTTATGCCGCCGTCCACCAGTTTGCGACCTTTAATATATTTTGGCAGGAAAATTCCCGGCAGGGAAATGCTGGCCCTTACTGCCTCGGACACCTTAGCATCGGTAATAAAGACCGTATTATATATTTTTTCCTTCGGCACATTTTTTTTGCTGCAGAAAATGACCGTGTCGCCGGTGTTAATATCCGCACTGACGACGAAAAGGGGCATCTTTAGGTCGTCAAATTTTTTCCCACCCAGCACCCCGTCCAGATACTTTTCAATCTTTTCTCCTTTGAAAAAGCCGTCAGGAATACCCCACATGACCATTGGCTTATTGGTCCAGTAATAAAAAATCAACATAAGTATATATGCGGGAGTAAAGGCCGGATCTAATAATTTCCATGGTTTTACGCTTTTAATCTCCTCCAGGAAACCATCTATGTCGATACCTGCTGCAAAGAGGGCACCGGCAATACTGCCGGCACTGGTACCTGAAATCATATCGGGATAAATGCTGTTCTGGGTCAGCACCTTCAGCACCCCCAGGTGCACCGCGCCCCGCACTCCTCCACCGCTCAGAGCAAGACCTATGCTGTATCCCATCGTTCTTCCCTCCGCCAAAAACCATTTTCATTAAATATAATATGTAGCGGGGCCGAAAAGGTGCCGGAAAACGGGATTCAAAAGCATGCCCCCCGTGAATTTATTCACGGGGGGCATTTAAGCCTTGCTTATCTTGAAGGAAGCTCCTGGGGTTCACCGCAGCGCTCCAGAAGCGCCAGCCACCGGTTGTCGATTTCTTCCTGTATGGCTTTTATTACATGCTCATTGCCGGGTGCAAAAAGGTGGCGGAATCGACCCTGGGGTTTTAGAAATTCTTCGATTGGTACATATTTTTTGGGTTTATAGTTTAACTTCCACTTGCCGTTTTCCACCTCGTAGAGAGGCCAGAAGCGGGTCTCCACGGCTATTTTGACAAGTTCCACTATGTCTGGAGTGTTGTACCTCCAGCCTCTGGGACACGGAGATAGAATGTTCAAAAACGCCGGCCCTTCCACATCAAAGGCTTTCTTCGCCTTCCTGTGCACATCCTGCCAGTTGTGTATGGCTGTCTGGGCAGCATAAGGTATGTTGTGGGCCGCCATGATGGCAGTCAGATCTTTTCTGGGCTGCTGCTTGCCAGCGACCACCTTGCCTGCGGGGCTGGTAGTGGTATCGGCACCCATGGGTGTGGCACTGGAGCGCTGAATGCCCGTATTCATGTAAGCCTCGTTGTCAAGGCATACATAGACTATATTGTGGCCGCGCTCCATAGCCCCTGAAAGGGACTGGAAGCCAATGTCATAAGTTCCACCATCGCCGCCGAAGGCCACAAACTTGAAGTCTTTATCGATCTTGCCCTTCCTTTTCAGGGCTTTGTACGCGGCCTCCACTCCGCCGATGGTGGCTCCAGCGTTTTCAAAGGCACTGTGTATAAACGAGCAGTTCCATGCGGTATAAGGATATATGGTAGAGGCCACTTCCAGACAACCCGTGGCGCACCCTACCACCACGTTGGAATCTTCCGCCGCATTTAAGACCATCCTTACGGAAATGCCGTGACCGCAGCCGGCGCAGAGTCTGTGACCTCCTACAAATCTTTCCTCAACCTTGGCGAGTTCTTTTAATGTAGCCATGTCCGCACCTCCTATTCTCTCAGTCCTAAGTAGTTTACGAATTTATCCGCTCTGCCTGTCTTAATGATATTTGCAAGGTCATCGTACACCTTTTCCACATCCTCAAGCCTCAAATCCCTGCCGCCAAGGCCGTATACGTAGTTTACAACCTTGATGTCGTTCTTGAGGTCATAGAGGGCTGTTCTCACATCGGCAAACATGGGGCCTCCCATGGTCGAGAAAGTTTCGGCCCTATCAAGCACCGCCACAGCCTTGACGCCCTTTAAAGCATCCTGTATGGCTTCAAAGGGGAAAGGTCTGAAAACCCTGGGCTTTAGCACGCCTACCTTGAGGCCCTTTTCCCTAAGCTCGTCTACGACGCCTTTGGCGCTGCCCGCAGCCGAGTTGAGAACTACCACCGCCATTTCGGCGTCGTCCAGTTTGTATGCATCTATCAGGCCGTATTTTCTTCCGGAAATGGCTTCATACTCCCTGCCGACTTCCTCGATGACTTTCTTGGCAGCTTCCATGGCCGCCACCTGCTGGCGCTTATGCTCGAAGTAGAAGTCGTACATGTCAAAGTTGCCCATGGAGACAGGATTTTCGGCATCCAGAAGATATTCCTCGGGCTGATAAGTTCCTACGAAATTCTTTACGGTCTCATCATCCAGCACTTCCAACACATCCAAAGCATGGCTGGTGATAAACCCGTCGAAGTTCACCGACACAGGCAGGAGGACATCGGGATGTTCGGCAATCCTTACCGCCTGGATCATGTTGTCATAGGCTTCCTGGGCATTTTCGCAGAATAGCTGTATTACCCCGGCATCTTTGATGCCCATGGCATCGCTGTGGTCGCAGTGGATGTTGATGGGACCGCTCAGGGCGCGGTTTACCACCGGGAACACTATGGGCAGCCTCAAAGATGACGCTATATATACCATCTCGAACATCAATGCAAGGCCCTGGCTGGAAGTGGCTGTCATGGCCCGGGCACCGGCTGCCGAAGCTCCAATGGTGGCGCTCATGGCGCTGTGCTCGCTTTCTACGGTGACAAACTCGGTATCCACCTGGCCGTTGGAAACAAAAGAAGAAAATATTTGCACGACTTCCGTCTGGGGCGTAATGGGATAGGCCGCCACCACATCGGGATTGATTTGTTTCATAGCTTGGGCGACAGCTTCATTTCCTGTAATGGCGACTTTACTCTTCATTTCTCTCCGCCTCCTTCTGCTTGTCTATCTCATCCTCGGAGAACATGTCTATGGCATGGACGGGGCACACATTGGCACATATGCCGCAGCCTTTGCAGTGTTTATAGTCAAAGGAATCGAACTTTCCGCCGGTGGAGATGATGGAGGCATCGGGGCAATAACGCCAGCATATGAGGCAGTGAATGCACCTGTCCTTGTTCCATACAGGTCTTATGGTGCGCCAGTCTCCGGTCTCATAAGTATTGGCATTGCCGGGTTCATAAATGTTGCCGGCTTTGGTGAGTTCCTTCCAGTTCATGTCGGGGCGTACTGCTTTGGTCCTTCTTCCCTGGCCGAAATTCCTGTTAAACGGTGTCATTCACCCTTCACCTCCTGATATGCCCTCTCGATGGCCTTTAAATTGCCTTCGATGACCTCGGGCTTTTTCTTGAATTTCTTGTTAAGCTCCGCTCTCATGTTTTCCATAAACTCCTCATACGGGATGAGCTGCGTCGCTTTTACAAAAGCGCCCATGAGCGGAGTGTTGGGTATTACCCTCCCGATAGTGTCTAAAGAGATCTGGTTGGCATCTACGGTATAAATCTTTCCACCAGTGATTTTCAGTATCTCCCTGACCTGCTGCGGGGTCTTTGTAGTATTGATGATATAGATGCCATCCTCGGGCACTCCTGCCGTAACCTTGGGGCCCAGCAGTGTCGCATCAAGTACTATGACTATCTGCGGATTGATAACATTTGAGTGGATGTGAATAGGCTTATCGCTTATTCTGTTGAATGCCAGAATTGGTGCGCCCATCCTCTCAGGACCGTATTCCGGGAAACCCTGGACGTATTTTCCCATCTCGGCGATGGACTCCGCCAGCATGAGCGCTGCGGTCTTGGCCCCCTGACCGCCACGGGCATGCCAGCGAACTTCAAGCACTTTTTCCATCTTGTAAAATCCTCCCTTCCTTATCATTGAATGTACATTTATATTTTATCTAAAAAAATTAATAATACACCGCGCATTTCCAGCCCCTCAAGAAAAACCCGGTAAAATGCCTGGAATCTGTTATAAAACATCGTAACTTTTGAAATCTGTTATATTACAAAGGCGGGGTTTTGATGATACAGACGGGATACGCTCGGATGATATTATTAATGTAGGGTATAACAGAAATCCAGTATTAAGTATAACAGATTGAATGAAAGCAGTCAAGAAAAACATAAAATCCTTCGCATAAATCGCAAAGGATTGAAAAAACAAAATTCATCCGGCAGACATAATATATTTTATGACCAGCAAAAGGATTATCCCCGGCACTCCCAGAAATCCCACCAGCAGCGCCGTTATGGGATTTATTGCTATGTAAAGCCCCACATATCCCCCCAAGAAATTCAGGATAACAAGTACAACTCCGCCTATTATGGCATTATATACTAGTTTCAGCACTATTCTAAGGGGGACTATCAGAACCCGCCCTATCATGTACAGTAGGATGAGACCAAAGGCATATGCAATGACGGCAGCATAATCTATATGCATACCATCACCCCCCGTGTTTTTTAATAATATCCTATTACAGCTTGCCTGAATATATGCCTTGTTCTTTAGCCTTTTTCAGGAGGTAAATGTACTTTTTCCTGGCGGCTTCTTCTGCGAAAATAGCGTGGTCCACCAGGTCGGGGTCTGTGACGCACTCGAAGTATTTCTGGGCCTTCAGCCAGTCCTGGTGTGCCTTTTTGACCTCGTCGGCCAGACGTATTTCGGGGGTCTTTACCGTTTCTTCGTTTTCTCCTATAAAAAGACTTGAAGAAATATCCGACAGAAATCGAAAAATATCCTCTCTTTTCATGAACTCATCTCCTCATATGAAATTGTAACCACTTTCAATTTCATTATTCAGAGATGAGTGCGCGTGCTCTATATAAATAAAACCCGCCTTGTTTATTTCAAAATCGTAGATTTCAATAGCATTTGAATTTCTTCATGGAAAATTTATATATGATTGCATGCTTCTTTTTGCTTTTTCAGGGAAGATACCTGGGAATACGACCTTCACAAAATGCCTTTATGAAATACTGGTGCGCAAAAGGTTTGAACTCTTTTAGTACATTGTCAGGTGGTATTGTAAACACTACCATATCATGCAGTTCCTTCAATTTTCTGCCAAGGGCTTCCCATAAAAGTTCAATGAGCAAAAAATTGCTTTGGTAATTTCTCTAATCTCCGCCAGGTGTTCTGCGTGTTCAAAATCCCTTCTAATTATTTCAAAAGGTTTATCTGACGAACTGATATACTGTACTTCCTGACAGTTATCAAATTTATAGGTTTCCAGTTCGCAGCTTATCAGTCCAGTGGTTTGCAACCGCGGATCGGTTCTCCGGCTTCGGTTCCAATTCCTTCCGTGAGTTTTGAAAGCAGTTTCAGCAGCAGGCGGAGCACAACCTGGAGGCATCTGTTTGCTGATGTACTCTCAGCCATCAATATCTGCACGGTTAAAAAATATGCTCCCAACAACCTAAAATAAGATTATGAGGAGCATTCCTATACTAAAAAATTCACACTTTAATATCAATAATTTTCCACAAACACTTCAAAGTATCCTTGAGGATGTGCACAGGCTGGACATGCGTCAGGAGCACTATCTCCTTCATAGATATATCCGCAGTTATTGCACTTCCAAAGAACAACAGTATCTTTTTTAAATACTGTTCCATTTTCTATGTTCTTAAGCAGTTTCCTATATCTTGCTTCATGGTGCTTTTCTACTTCAGCAATTTTCCTGAACACTGCCGCTACCTCTGGGTAGCCTTCCTCATCGGCCACCTTCGCAAATTCAGGATAAAGTTCTGACCATTCTTCTTTTTCGCCGTTGGCTGCTGCAAGCAGGTTAGCTTTCGTGTCCCCTAAAGCAACGGGGTAGCCTGCATTTATTTCTACCGTTTCTCCATTTAGGCTTTCATTTAAGAATTTAAAAAATATCTTAGCGTGTTCCTTTTCATTTTCTGCTGTTTCAGTAAACAGGTTTGAAATCTGTATATAACCTTCTTTTTTAGCTGCAGATGCATAATATGTATAACGATTTCTTGCCTGTGACTCGCCTGCAAAGGCTTTCATTAAATTTTCAGCAGTTTTTGTGCCTTTTAACGGTTTCATATTCATGTCTCCTTTATCAATTAAATTTAAGTAGAACTCTTATTTTACTTCTATTTTACTTCCGCCTTCCACAATCCATGAAGGTTGCAGTAAGCATAAACATCTGCATTATTCTTATCACAGAACACGGCTTTAGGCTCATCGGTCGGTGAAAGTGAAATCCTCTCTGTACCGTCGTCTGATACTACAGCGATCCATTCTATATAGTGTCCCTCTGTCATCGGATGGGGCGTAGAACCTACTCCCACATAAATCTTTCCATCCTTTCTTGTAGCAACAGGTATATGTTTTTCCGTTGATGCCTCTGTGGTATTGGCTCTCAGCTCCTTCATAGGTTTGCCACAACAAACCAGCTGTCCGCCTAATTCCATATCTTCGCCCACGGTATCTTTAGCCGTATTTGCCACTGCTTGTCAGATACCCTCCTGCATGAATTACCCTTTCTTTTCTGAAAAGGCCGAAAGCTCCCGATATGATTAACAGGCTGTTTATACATGCCCATCCAGGCCTGCCTGCCATAAAAGTGCGGACTCATACCTTCTTCCTTTTCCCTTGACCATCTTACTCTATTCCGCAACAAAACTTTATTTTTCATGACAGGAGTTTTTTTGGTTTAACAATGAGTTCTTGAAATCTAAATCTCCCTGCGGCCTTCCAGCGCCCTCGTGAGGGTTACTTCATCGGCATACTCCAGGTCCCCTCCCACCGGGATGCCGTGGGCTATCCTGGTCACCTTTACGCCCAGAGGCTTCAGCAGCCTTGCTATGTACATGGCCGTAGCCTCCCCCTCCACATCGGGGTTGGTAGCCAGTATGATTTCCTTTACACCTGGAGTTATCCTGGATAGCAGTTCTTTTATCTTTATATCGTCGGGCCCTATACCCTCCAGCGGAGAAATGGCACCGTGAAGCACATGGTAGAGGCCCTTATAATCCCGGGTCTTTTCCAGGGCCACCACATCCCTGGGGTCCTCCACCACCATGATGGTGCTCCTGTCCCGGTACGTAGCCCGACAAATGCCGCATGGGTCCGTATCGGTGAAATTGCCGCAGACCGAACAGTAAATGATGGATTCCCGGGCTTTCGTTATGGCTTCGGATAGATTTGCCACCCGGTCTTTGGGCATCTTCAATATGTAAAAAGCCAGGCGCTGGGCAGTCTTGGGGCCTATGCCGGGCAACCGGGAAAGTTCATCGATGAGGTGCGCCACGGGTTCAGCATAATACGCCATTGCGATCATTCCTTACTGTTTTCTAAAAAAGGCCGGGGATATTAAGTCCTCCTGTAAGTTTCCCCATTTCATTGGTAACCATTTCTTCAGCCTTCTGCAGGGCTTCATTGGCTGCCGCCAGAATGAGATCCTGGAGCATCTCCACATCGTCGGGGTCCACGGCTTCGGGCTTTATTTCTATGCTCACCAGCTGCTTTTTGCCGCTGGCCACCACCTTTACCACCCCGCCGCCGGCAGTGGCTTCCACAGTCTTTTCCTTGAGTTCTTCCTGGAGTTTCATCATATCCTGCTGCATTTTCTGAACCTGTTTCATCAGTTTGTTCATATTGCCCATGCCCATGTTATGCAAGATGATCGCCTCCTAAATAATTTTTACGATATCTTTGCCAAAAAACTTTATCACGCCCTGATAAAATTCCTCATCGGAAATCTCGTTATTCTCTTTAACTTTAATGGCATCATTGTCATCTTTATCTAGAAGTTTTTTTTTTCGTCATCGACCGGTTGGCTTTCAAGTCCTTTTACGTAAATCTCCATGCCGGTTATTTTTCGAACCACATCTTCTATTATTTGCTTTCCCAACAGTATTATTTCCTTGTATTCCTGAGGGCAAAACAAAAAAACATTGTCTTTTTCAATTCTGCAGGGTCTGACGTGGCCTTCCTTAATAAAGGTCTGAAGCGTCTTGCGTATTCCGCCCAGTTCCTCGATAATCTCAGGCCAGGACTGGATAAGCTGCTGCAGCCTTTCTTCGTCAGTGTCCCGAGTGGCTGCAGCCGAAGGAGCGTCAGCAGAATCGGATTTTTGCAGTCTGGCCTCACCCGCTGCTACATCGGTATTAGCCTCATTCGCTGCTTTATCAGTATCGGCACCATTTGTACCGGAGCTGGCATGAGCCGCAGCCTCCATGACCCTTTGCACCTGCTCCCGGAGCGATGCCATCTGCTGCTCCAGGTCCTGAATGCGGCTTATGTATCCCTGTGAATTTTCCCACAGCTCCGGCAGCGTGAGCTTTACCATGGCGCTTTCCAGCACGATCCTGGGCTGGGATGACCATTTCATGTCATTGGATGCATCTTTCAATATATCTATTATGCTCAAAATCTTTTCTTGAGAGTAGTTTCCTGCAAGCTTTTGAAGCTCCGGATATTCCTCGTCGACCACATCGATGAGTTGGCGATCCGCACCGATGGCAACCAGCAGTATATTCCTGTAATGTTCCATGAGATCGTCCACGAAGCGGAAAAGGTCCTTGCCCCTGGTCGCCATATCATCTACGATGCCGAGCATCCTGCCTCCATCCTTCTGCAGGACGGCGCCGGATACTTCATAAAGTACCTCCCGGCTCACAGCTCCCAGAAGATCAAGCACATCACCATATAAAAGTTTATTGCCACCAAAGGCCACAGCCCTATCCAGCAGGCTCAATGCATCTCTGACGGAGCCCTGGGAACTTCTGGCCAGCTGTGCCAGCGCCATGTCTTCGGCTTCCACTCCCACATCCGCGGCTACTTCCTTCATGCGCTTCACCAGTTCTCTTGTAGAAACCCTGCGAAAATCGAATCTCATGCACCGTGAAAGGATAGTGGGAGGCAGCTTGTTGGGTTCCGTGGTAGCCAGGATAAAAACCACATGCCGCGGCGGCTCCTCAAGGGTCTTCAGGAGGGCGTTGAAAGCCTCGGTGGTGAGCATGTGAACCTCATCTATTATGTAAACTTTATATCGGCCTTCCGACGGCGGAAAGTTCACCTTTTCCCGGAGGTCCCTTATGTCATCGATTCCACGGTTGGAAGCTGCATCCATCTCTATTACATCTACCATGCTGCCGCCGTTTATGGCACGGCACGATGCGCACTCGTTGCACGGGTTTACGGTGGGCCCTTTCTCGCAGTTGAGAGCTTTTGCAAAAACCCTGGCAGTGCTTGTCTTGCCGGTGCCCCTCATGCCGCAGAAAAGATAGGCATGGCCTACTTTTTCGCTTTTTATCTGGTTTTTTAAGGTGGTGACAATGGCATCCTGACCCACGATCTCGTCAAAATCCCGGGGCCTGTATTTTCTATACAGGGCAATATATGACATGACCATTTCTCCCGCCTGAATGAATGACATTTATAGACCGTCTATTGCCGGAGATTTTAAAATAGCCGCCGAATTCATCGGCGGCTAAAATCATAGCCGTGCACCCTCCGTCGATCTATCCCTCCGGGCGTTACAATGATAGTTGGCTCCGGCCAGGCTTCCCCGCGGCACATGAAAGTGCTTCCTTACCGCTGCTTCCTCCCGGACCTGACGGGGTTCGAAAGTTTCCATTGCGCAGGACCCAGCCCTCGTCACCACTTGTCAAAGCCAGACCCCACAGGAATGAGACCTCGGGAGGGAGTTCGACCCCACTGTAGCGGGTTGTGGGTACAGGGCACCGCTGCCTCCCCGTCTAGCACGGCAAAATTTTTTTCAGTTTAAGAATATAAAAATGGCGGAGAGAGAGGGATTCGAACCCTCGATACGGATTTTTGTCCGTATACGCGATTTCCAGTCGCGCGCCTTCGACCAGCTCAGCCATCTCTCCACGTTCAGAGGTCAGATGTCAGAAATCGGATGTCAGATTAGATGAAATTTGCTTGGGCAAATTTCTTATACTAATATCTGGGGTCGGATATCAGATGTCGGACTTATCGGATTTGCCGAAGGCAAATCCTGCTGTTCTGACTTCTGACCTCCAGCCTCTGACTTCTGTTAGTGGCGGAGAGAGTGAGATTCGAACTCACGAGGCGGATTTACGCCCACTCGCTTTCGAGGCGAGCGCCTTCAACCTCTCGGCCATCTCTCCCTATTCGGAGGCCGGATGTCAGATATCAGATGCCAGACTCGCTAGATTTGCCGAATGCAAATCCTTCTATTTAAACTTCCGGCGGAGGCCGGATGTCGGAAGTCGGATTAAGTTAGATTTAGCTTCGCGAAATCCTTCTATTCTAACCTCTCACTTCTGACTTCTGATATATAGATTAAGGTATATTTTTATGTTAAAATATTTTTTTGTCTTTTTTGCATAAAAAAATCTTTCAATATCCTGGCGCATTCCTCGGCCAGCACCCCCGGCACTATCTCCGGCCGGTGGTTGAACCTGTCATCCCCCGGAATGTTCATGAGGCTGCCACAGGCTCCCGCTTTGGGATCGCTGGCTCCGAAAACGACCCTGTCAAGCCTCGAAAGGACTATGGCTCCGGCGCACATGGGGCACGGTTCCAGAGTCACATAGAGGGTGCAACCCACAAGGCGCCATGTCTTTAAAGCTTCACAGGCCTTCCTTATGGCCAGCAGTTCCGCATGAGCCGTAGCATCCTGAGAAGTTTCCCTCATGTTATGCGCTCTGGCTACGACCTTGCCGCCCATCACAATTAAAGCTCCAACGGGCACCTCGTCATACTCCAGAGCCTCTTCTGCTTCTTTTAAAGCCTCCTGCATAAAAGCAACATCGAGCTTTTTTTCTTCTTCCATTTAGATAATCCCGTATCTACAGATAATGTGCGCAGTTCATATATCTTTAGTTTAGATAGTTTAAATACCAAAATCCGTTATATATTTACTATGCTTGATATTATATTACTATAAATGGTATTATAGATGGTGCGCCCGGGAGGACTCGAACCCCCGGCACGCGGTTTAGGAAACCGCTGCTCTTTCCTCCTGAGCTACGGGCGCCCAATGAGACACATCCAACATCCCACATCACACTTCAAATATGGCGCGCCTGGCAGGAGTCGAACCCACAGCCTTCTGATCCGTAGTCAGACGCTCTATCCAGTTGAGCTACAGGCGCATAAATGGCGGAGAGATCGGGATTCGAACCCGAGATACGGATTTTAGGTCCGTATAATCGCTTAGCAGGCGACCGCCTTCGACCTACTCGGCCATCTCTCCGCGTTTCGGATACCAGCTATCAGATGTCGGATGTCGGACTCATTGGATTTGCCGAAGACAAATCCTTTTATTCTGGCCTCTCATTTCCGACCTCTGACTACCGCTTAATGGCGGAGGGGGTGGGATTCGAACCCACGGCTCTTTCGAGACACTGATTTTCAAGACCAGCTCCTTAAACCGCTCGGACACCCCTCCGTCCGATGACTATTCAAAGTATAGCATAAAATTTACCCTTTTGTCAACCGACATCAAAATGACAACAAACCATTGATTTTACAAGCAGTATTTGTTAATATTGTATTGTTGCAATGTTAATTTATAAACTTTTTTGTAATACTTTTATATAGTCATCAAGGGAAAGTCGAGAGGAGAATAAAATTGAGACTTCCATATATTCCCCAGTGGCAGAGGAATCTATACCTCATATCGCTGGGCGTTTTTGTGGCTTCTATAGCATTCAGCATCATTACTCCTTTTCTGCCCATATTTTTAATGCAACTGGGACTTAAAAGCAATACTTCCCTCTGGTCCGGCCTGGTTTTCTCCATCAACTCTCTCACCTTTGGCATCATGGCGCCCATCTGGGGCTCCATTTCCGACCGGTACGGCAAAAAGCCCATGATGGCCAGAGCAGGTTTGGGCATGGGGCTGACATATTTTCTCATGGCCATGGTGCACAATCACATCCAGCTTTTCGTGCTGAGGGGAATAAACGGCATCCTTTCCGGTTATATTCCAGCAGCCATAACACTGGTGGCGGCCAGCAGCCGACCGGAAAATCTAAATTACAGCCTGGGAATAGTGCAGGCCGCCTCGGCCATAGGAAACATCACCGGCCCCCTCTTCGGCGGCATCACGGCAAAACTCCTGGGTATCAGAGGAAGCATGGTTTTCACCGGTATCTTGCTCTGGATTGCAGCCATACTGCCCTTTGCCGCAAAGGTCAAGGAAGAAGTTGAGCCCAAACCGAAAACTTCTATTTTAAAAGATATTACTGCAACCCTTCAAAACCGGCAGTTAGTTATCCTTTTTACCATATGGCTTCTTATCCAGGCCGCTCTAATGGCCGTATATCCTACATTGCCGCTCCTGATAGGCAACATATCCAAACAAAATGCCGAGCTTTACACAGGAATAATCTTTTCACTGGTAGGTGTATCCACTGCACTGGGAGCACCGCTCGTCGGCCGAATCCAGAATCGATCCACGGCAAATATTTTTAAATGGTCGCTGCTGGCGTGCAGCGTGCTTACAGTGCTTCAGGGCCTTGCCACCTCTATTTTCACTCTGGGCGCCCTGAGGTTCCTTTTCGGATTTTTCAACTCTGCAGTGACAGTAGCAGGCAATGTGCTTATCGCAAAAAACAGCGATCAGAACAGCCAGGGCAGCTCCTTCGGCATGCTCAACAGCATCATGTCCATAGGCTCCGTTTCCGGCCCCATCATCGGCGGCTATCTGGGAGATCATCTGGGACTTTCTTATTCCTTTTTCGGCGGTGCAGTGATACTGCTGGCAGCCTATATCCTCTCTATGTTCATCCGGGACGCAGAACCCTGCCCGAACAATTAGTAAAAAAGGCGGACATAAACGGAGCCGATACAGGTGAAAGGCAAAAGTCGGAAAAAGTGCGCCCCAGGCATAGAGGTGAACTGCAGGATCCCGTTGCCGCAGTCTTGCGGCAGGCGGCACGGCAAAAGGTTATGAGGACCGGAAGGTTTAATCGTGTTATTTCATCAAAGGGAGCATTTTCTCAATATAAGGCACAGCACAGGGTCTGCAAGACTTGCCGGAGATTCCTTTCGATCTTACCCGATCGGTGAAAACACGCAGTACAGCAGTATTTCCTTTTCGGTGTCGTTTAAAATACCGTGTTCGCAGCCGGCAGGAGCATTGACAAGTTCTCCCTTCTTTACCCTTTTTCTCTCGCCGTTTACCAGCACACTGCCCTCGCCCTCCAGGAAGTAAAAGGTCTCCTGATTCTTATGGGTATGGGGCATAATCTCACCTCTGGGCAGGATTTTAGCCAACCTCACTACCACGTGTTCATTTTCGCTTTCATCAAGCAGCGTATTAAGGTAGACTTCCCTGTGAGCGGGATTTTTCACCCAGGCGTTTTCTTCAACTCTTTTAACTTTTGTCTCCATACATATCCTCCCTCAATAAAACTTTTCCTGTCGTTGTCTTAATTATATATCATTTATTTCTTTTTCGGTCAATAATCTTTTCGGTTGCAGAATGGTCGCAAAGTCATGTTGCAGATTTCATGATCGAGCTATCGGCCGGAGCCTTGACCTTTCTCAATATCCACATTGCCACAGGCATCCAGAAAAAGGTATATGCAAGCATTTGAATCATATCACTTTTCACTGCGCTAAAAGGAACTCCTTTGAATATCACGTCGGCAAAGGGCTTGTGAAAATATATCAGCGGCCATAAGGCTTTAATTATCATCAGCAGAGCGTGCGGCATCTGGTCCTTAGGCCACACGTATCCGCTGGATACAAAAGTCGGCAATGACAGCATAAATGAAAGCTGGTAAAATTTTAGCTTGTCTCCTGTCAAAGAAGCGATGATTACCGTGGGACAGCTTACGGCAAATACAAAGGCAATGCACATTAAAAGGATTATTGAAAGGTCGCCTCTTACGGGGACTTTAAAAATACTGTGCACAATGCCGATGGATATAAAGATCGATGGCACTGAAAAAAGCGAAAAAGCCAGTATCTTTATAATAAGCTTTAAAAACGTATTTCCCTTTGCAAGTACTGCTCTGTCTTCAATCACCGAAAGGCCCAGGCTGGAAACCATAACCTGCTGTAAAAATACCGACACGAATCCAAGAATCAGGTAATTCATATAAGTGAGCCTCGGATCGTACAGCATCCTATCGTTGAACTGGAAAACCATGGCCATTTTTTTTGCCTCTTCGGGAAGCATGCCGCTCGCTTCAAGAAGTTTTATCTGAACACCGGCAGCCATGGTCTGCACTATATTGGCTGCCGCCGCATAAGCTGTATTGCCTATCACCATATTGGTGCCATCCACCAGAATCAACACGGACGTAGACTTTCGGGTATTTATGTCTTTGTAAAAATCCCGGGGAATATAAATTCCCATATACACCTCCCGGGAATCGATTTTTCCCTTCAGTTCATCTCTCGAACTGCAGTAGTATTTCACATAAAACCTTTCATTTTCGTCAAACTGACGTATTATGTTTCTGCTCAGGCTGGTGTTATCTTCATCCAGCACCGCCACCGGTATGTCTTCTAGATAATTGTGTATATATACCCCACCGAAAAGCAGTGTCAGAAGGACGGGGCCTGCAAAAATTATAAATGCGATCATGGGCTGTTTCAATATGGATTTTAATTCATCAACAAACATATTAAAGACTCGCACCCTTTTCACCTTCCCTTTCCGCGCAGGGGGTTTTGTGACTCAGGCAGCCGGACAGTATGCTGGCCGTTATCCCCATAATGATGAAGACCATTGAGAAAGCGGCAAACCACCCGATATCGTCATACATATAAACAATACTCAAACCCTTCAGCATCATGTCCCTCAAGTTGTCCGCAAAGTGATAAAAAGGCAGATAATAGGCCAGCTTTCGGTAAATTTCCGGCATGGCCATAACCGGCCATGTATAGCCGACAAGGATCGTATCGGGCACGAAAACAACCGCAGCCACCACCGTAGCCAGAAGCTCGTATTTTATCAGTGCCGATATCATTACGCCAAGAGCGGCTACCGACATAGAGAATGCAAAACATAAAAAAAATACTTCTTCCATCCTGCCCCTGAAAGGAATATCAAAATACCGGCTCTGGATGTAAAGATTTATCGCAAGGGAAGCGGTCCCCATTGTGCCGTAAAATGCCGTCTTCCCGAGCAGATGGAAAATCTTCTGCGTTGCACGCCGGGGCACTTCAACTCTCCTCAAGGATGTGGCAGCCAGTATCCCGATACCGGACTGAATCAATGCCGCACACAGGCCGAGATTAAGGAAATTTTTATAGCCTCTTGCAGGGTTATATAAAGTCCTGTTGCTGAAATTGAAAGCCAAGGCTATCTTTTGGGCCACATCTTTGGGAAGGTCAAGCCTTGCCTGGATCTGCTTTAGAAGAATACCTGTTTTTAATGTAAGAAGGATCTCGGAAGCTCTGGTCTTGGCGGCACTGGCCACGGTCATGCTGCTTCCGTCGTAGAGCATCATAATGGTGGGAGACTTTAGCGCCATCACATCATCATCAAAGTCTTTCGGAATAATCATGCCCGCCCTTATTTTATTCTCATTAAAGAGCCTCTCCATATCAGAGGCACTTTCGAGGTAGTATTTTACATCAAAGGTTTCATTTTCGGTGAATTGTTGGACAATCGTCCTGCTCAGGGAGGAATTGTCCATATCACATACAGCCATGGGTATGTTTTTAATCTGATTGCCGGATAATTCAACTCCCAGCAGCACATTTACCAGGATTGGGATGATGAATAAAATCGCAAAGATCATCTTTTCCCTTACGGCCTTCAGCCATTCATCTTTTACACTTATAAAAAGGCTTCTTATCAAAGCGACCACCGCCTATTTAGAAAATTGTACAAAGGCGGTCATGCCGGGTTTTAAGGCTTTGTTTTTATTTTCTAGCTTGATTTTTACCCCAAAGGATTGTATATCAAACGAACCGTTGTCGTTGGTGGCGCGCTTTACCGCAAAATCCGGCTTCTGATTTATCCTTGTGACCTTGCCGGAGAAAATTTCTTCGGGATAGGCCGGAATTTTTACTTTTACCTCCTGGCCGAGAGAAATCTTCGATAAATCGATTTCCTTCACCTGCACCTCCACCCACATATCGTTCATATCCGTCACAGTGGCTATGGACATTCCCGTGGAGACCAGCTCTCCTTCATCGGCTGAAAGCTCCGTAATCGTCCCTCTGATGGGAGATGTTATCTTCGTGTCTTTCAGATATGCTCTCACTTCATCAAGGCCTCCCTGAGCCTCCTGAAGCTTTGCTCTGGCAGCCTGCTCCATGCCCTGGGCGGAAACCACCATGGCCTGGGCTGAGTTGATATCTTCGCTTCTTGCGCCTTCTTTTGCCATGCTCAGGGTCTGGGCCGCCACATCGAGCTGTGTCTTCACCTCATCACGCTTCTGGGCTGAAACGGCGCCTTTTTCATACAGTTTCTGAACCCGGTCGTATGTCTTGAGCCACAAGTCATATGCCGCCTGAGCTTGAGCTATCTCCTGCTTTCTGGCACCGTTTTTGGCCTTTTCCAGCATGGCCTGGGCGGCTTCCAGCTGCCCTTTTGCGGCATCGTAGGCCGCCTGAGCAGCATTTACCAAGGCTTTAGCCTGTTCCTCCTTTGCCTTTATTTCATCGCTGGATATCTCCACTAGAAGATCACCCGCCTTCACCTCGTCGCCTTCCGCTACATGGAGCCGGGCTATTCTGCCCGGTATCTTGCTGTTTATGCTGATTTCCTGTGCTTCTATGACGCCCTGGTACACGACACCATCCTTCTCATCAAAGGTGGACACATCAGTGGCTCTGCCGGTACCGCATCCTGCCAGTACAAAAGCCGAAAGTACTGCAAAAAGTGTTATAAAAACCAGTTTCCTGTTTATCATCGGCATAATTTTCTCCTCCCGCAGATCATTTTAAACCTGTAAATCCGTAAAATGCATCAATATACGAATTTTCCTATACTATTGTAATAATTCATCCTCGCCAGGTTGTATCCGTACATTATTTCAATCACTTTTTCTTCCACATCCGCCAGGTTCTCCTGTGCAGCCAGCACCTCCACTATGGTGCCCGATGCGGATTCCAGGTCCAGTTTTTTGAGCAGGCTGTTGTCTTCTCCAAAACCTTCGCTGTATTTGTAACTGGCTATGTCCACCACTTCTTTTGCTTCGTCGACCATTTGTTGGGTCAGCTTCAGCATTTCCCCCGTCCGCTTCATGGTCTCGTAAGATTGTCGGATGGAGCTTTCTACTGCCACTTTCGTGTTTTCATACTCAAGCCTGGCCTTTTCTTTTAAAAGTGCGGCTTCCTTATATTGAAACGTTATCTCAGGATATGTCTTTTTTATGGAGTCGAAGCTCAAACTATTTACCACCAGCTGACCGAAAGCCCTCTTCATTTCCAGCCTGTTTGCAAGACCACTTTGCAGCCCCTGCTCAAGGTCCTCATCTTTCACTTCTTCCGCCAGCACATCCGTAAGCTCTATCTGTGTGTTCTGGGGAACATTTATATTCTTTTTGAATTCGGTCACCGCATTGTTTAAATCCGCCAGAGCCTGCTGATACTCAATCTGAGTTTTTTTATAATAAAGTTCAGCCAGAAGCATGTCATCCTTTGCTTTCATGCCGGTGGCGTAGCTTTCAGCCGCAATGTCGTATTGTTTTTTCGCCCTGTCTACGGCACGCTGTTTTACTTCCAACATTTTTTTGTTTTTTAATACATCGTAGTAGCTTTTCTGGATAAGAAGGGCTATCTGGTTTTTGTATATGTTGTACGAAGCTACGGTAACCTCGTTGGATATTTCGGCTATGGTAGTCATCAGATCTTCCGTAGACTTTATGTCCAGGGATTTCAGGCTCTCAAAGTTCAATTTATCCGAAAACTCTGTCCCCGCTTCCATAAGTGCGGAATCTAGTTTTGATTCGCCGTAGGAAAGCGAATCGAGCCCGGCTTTTATCTGCGGTTTTATCATATCGATCTGAGCCTGAAACTGGGTTTTTAACGTGTTAATTGTATTTTCATCTAAATTATATATTTTTTTAACATCATCCAGAGTCTGGCCGGCTTTAATCACAAGTCCGTTCGGTAAAGTAACATCCTGACTTGCAGCATTACCTTCAATCAAGCCTTCTAGATTTTCTACGGAAGACTGTGCCTCCTGAAGTTCAGACTTGCCTTTGCTCAGCTGCTTTTCTGCATCTTTCAGCTTCTTGCTCTGGTACTTGGCTCTGTCCAAAGCAAGGTCGCTCAAATCCATCTGATTTTGGACCTGTTTTAAAGCAATGCTATTTTCAAGACCTTTTTTTACCGCATCTTCTATTGTAAGTTTCAACACGGGTGACTCCTCTGCTCGTGCGATAAATCCGAAGGAAAGAAAAAATGTCAGAATTATGAAGGCAGCAGACAATTTACGCCGTAACATGCGGGATTCTCCTTTCCGTTTCCATCCGAACCAATCCTTTCTGCAATTTGGCCATTATTTTTATCAGCATGCTTTTCTCATCATCATTCAAGATATTCATGATGGAGCCCGACCATTCCTTGTATTTTTTTATTACTTCCTCCGTGAATTCGATTCCCTTCCTGGTGATCACGGCCTGTATCTTCCTCCGATCCGATTCATCTCTTATTCTTTTCACCAATCCCTGCCTCTCCAGCCTGTCGATGAGGCCCGTTATATTGGCTTTTGTCACCAGCATCCTGTCTCCTATCTCCGACAGCATCAATCCCTTTTCCGACGAATTGTACAGTATGACCAGCAAATTGAATTTGGAGTCGGATATGTCGTATTCTTGAAAGTAATTTTCAAATACTTCCTCCAGCATCTCATGGGTTCTTTTGAATTCGAGAATAGCTCTGCTTGCAATCCCTTCCACCCAGTTATAACTCTCAGCCATCCTTTTAAGTCTTTCCAATCCGTTCAATCCACTTGCCTCCTTGATAATTGATTAGCACAAATCCCGCCACTTGTCCCTTTCCCTTGCTCATATTTATATTTTATACATTAATGTTCATTACGTTAATTATTTATATATTGACATTTAATATCCTAATAAGTTACCTATACAATTTTTATAAATTATACCTTATTTTCATATATTTGCTTTGTTTTACTCAGTTTTCCTAGATTTTCAAGTGGGGACGGTTCTCGACTTGAAAAATAAATCAGCCGAATTTCCATTTTTCTTTGATTGTGGTTTCTCTTCCAGAACCCTGTAAGCCCTTGACTGAAGCTCAAACAATTTTTACACTGTAATTGAAAAGTTTTTCTAGAGTCCGACAACACCGGTTAAAGACGCGGGAAATTTAATTGAAAACCGTAGTTAAAAAGATGGGCAAAAGCAGACGCGCCTGTGCTGAAGAATAGGTCAGGAGGGTTTATATATGATTATAGGAACCATGCTCGTAGAGATTTCCATGGGAGATACCTTTTCTCTCAAAGATAAAAGGCATGTGGTAAAAAGCATCATTGAGAGGTTGAAAAATCGCTACAACATATCCATTGCAGAAGTGGAAAGGCATGACGATTTGAGGCGGGCGGTAATCGGCATGGCCTGCGTATCTACTACTACCGAACATGCAAGCCGCCAGCTGGACAATGTCCTTTCATTTATGGAAAATGATGGCCGTTTCAGCGTAGAGAGCGTGAAAAAGGAAATACTGTAACGGTCAAGATTTCAAGCGGATTTCAAGCGGGGACGGTTCTTGACTTGAAAAAAATAAAAATTGATTTCGAGCGGTGACGGTTCTCAACTTGAATTTTTTATTGCTGTCGCAATTAAACGGACAGCCAAGCAGACAGCCGGCCGGAAAACATTCACAATTTCCGGCTCGCTTAAACTATTGCTTGAGAATCTTGCTTACTGCCGACTCACTCAAGCCTCCGAACAGTTCACCAATTTCCTTCAGACTCAAATTCGACTTGCGCCTCACTTCCTTTATCAAACCATTCCTTATGTCTTTATAACGGGTTTTTACCGCCGCAACATCAGATGATTTTATCCCATTTTTAGCCGCAGTATCATTTATCAAGCTCACAATTCCGCCATAGTCCAGCAGCTTCTTGAAATTATCTTCAGCATCGTCGAAATCAATGGGGTGCTTATCTCCGCCGGCAACCGCATGTTCATCACCTGCTCTGTTCACATACTGCATGTATTCCCTCATCGCCCGCCTGAGGTCATTTGAAAAGCAATTCAGAACAAGCGAAACATCCAGCAGGTTTTCCTCACCCTTGGTGCGACCAATGTATGCTGGGTAACTGCTCCAGGGATATTTTGCAGCATCGTCTACCATTTTTGCCCTCACGGGGTTTAAATGGATATATCTTGATACCTCTATCAGATATCTGTCACTGTCTACCACTTCACTTTTAAACCTGTCCTGAAACAGGTGGCCGCATCGCTGATATTTTTTATTGATGTAGCCCACATAACTCACATTGATGCTTTTCATTATCTGAGATATGTCACTGCCGTTTGTGTTTATGAGGAGGTGCACATGGTTGTCCATGAGACAGTAAGCATATACAATAAAATTGTATTTTTCCTTCATTTTCGAAAGCGTTCCAATAAAACGCCGCCTGTCGTCATCATTAAAAAAAATCTCTTTCTTTTCATTCCCGCGCTGCACTATATGATATGTACAGTACTCGCCTTTTTTGATTCTGGCCGACCTCGGCATTATACCACCTTCCGAATGATTTTTTACATTTGATTCTCTTGTGTTTTATGCTTGAGTTATCATACCCTTGTGGGGGGGCTTGCAGGGTCTCCCACGTTCGCACAGTATATTGTTGATAGCATGCCGAGGCCTTCGACCCCGGGGAAGCCTGCTTTATCTTGCCTTGACGATAAAGTAGGTGTTGCCTTCTTCTGGTTCTAAGGCATGGGCCTTCCCAGTTCTGGGGATTTCGAGGCTATCACCTTCATCTTTCGATTTCGGCCTACTACTTCCCTTGCCTACGCTTAGGCCTTAGGTTGCCCATCGGCCCCAAGGCTAGGTAATGGTGGCTGGCTAGGCCTTACCATAAAGTTTTCTGCTATATACTGTGCGCCTCGTGGCGCACAGAACCGTCCCCACTTGAAAATCAAGTCAAGAACCGTTCCCGACTTGACCGGGCTTTTTAAACAGCACGATGCGGTTTGTATTAGTGCCGTGGATATTGTTATTGATGCCCCATATATTTGATGTCTTGGTAAATTCCTGCAGGTTGATCAGGATACCCTTGCATTCAAAACCCGCATTAAGGCCAAGGGGGACTACATGCTCGTCTAGCCTAATCTTGCCACCTCTAACTTCCCCGACCTCAAAGGCCACCCATCCGCCTTTCTCGGTTACCCTGAAAAGTTCCAAAAACACCTCCCTCATGACATTCGACCATTCTTCAACAGTTCCTGCCATAGTAATCCGGCGAGATATCTCGTCGGGGTCAATAAAATTAAACCAGCACCTGAGCCAGTTGTCCTGGGAATACTGAACCACATCCAAAAACGGCGGCGAAGTCACCGTAAGTCTTACGGATCCGGATTCGATTTCGGGAGTATGCCGTGCATCATTGCACAAAAGAACAGCCGCCTGTCCTGCCCGTCTGAGATTATGCTTTTGCTTCTGCGTCAAATTCCTGAGCAGGTTCCGGGTTTTTTTCATGATGATCCGACGGGTATCCCTGTATTCCGGCTTCTGGCCAAGCCTTTCATTAATCTTTATCTGTCTTTCCGGTGAAACAGCCTGGTTCGGCGGAAGGGTGTACACCGAAAAAAAGCCCGCAGAATGGCCCGTCAACCTGTTTGTGGCCACCATCCGTATCCACCTGTCTATATCGTCCTCCTTGGAGCTTTCTTTTCTTTCTTGAAGGTAATTTCTTAACGAAACAATTTCAGATTCGGTATCTTTGTGGTAGAACATTGAAAGATCCATTTCGGCCTTTATGTCTTTATACATCGGTATCTCATACAATCTTTCTTCCACATCGGCGGGTTCGGGAATGAAAAACCTGGGAAGAGACATAATTTTGCTCAGGGGGTTTATGTCATTGGCAACCACATTTCGTCCCATCATGCCGGCCTCAATAGCCGTTGTGCCCCTGCCGCTGAACGGATCGTAAACCCTGTCACCCTCGTGCGTTAGCAGGTCTATGAAAAACCGGGGAAGCTGCGGCTTAAAACAGGCCCTGTAGGAAATCTCATGTATCGAGGATGCCTGCCTCTGCCGAGATGTCCAGTATTCGTTTATGTATCTCGGTATATCCTTCCCGTTTACAGAGACATAATCAACCTTTGTTTGCGATGATGAATCTTCGAAAATATTCATATTCTGTTCAAAACAGAAGTTCTCCAAGTAATTGGAAATATCAAAATCGTCTTTTGACATGTATTTTTCCCCTTCCAATTTACGGATACTTGGCTGCATATGCACCACATATTTGTTTTATTAAATATCTGTTTCGACAAAAATCTTGTATTTCCTTCCGGAGACGGCCCGAACTCAGGTCTTTTTTCAAGTTGCGAACCGTCCCCATTTGAAAACGTATTTCCTTCCGAAAGCGGCCCAAATCTAGGTCGAATTTATGTTTTTTTATGTTTTTTTCAAGTCGAGAACCGTCCCCGTTTGAAATAGGTCGAGAAGACATGAGCCTTGCGGCCCATGTCTTTTCGACTGACTTTCCCCCTTTTTGATATTCCAGGATGGCCCCGCTCTATAAAATCAGAGCATATTGCCGGACCACCCTGATGTGTTATGATAAAATGTCTCCCTCCGTGCTTATGACAATTTCTCTGTAAGGCACTATAACTTTTGAGTTGAGCATGGCGGATTTTACCGCATGAGTTATTCCGCTGCAGCACGGCACCTCCATCCTGACCACTGTGATGCTCCTTATGTCATGGTTTCTCAATATTTCAGTCAGCTTCTCCTCATAGTACATGCAGTCGTCCAGCTTGGGGCATCCGATCAGGGTAATGCGCCCTTTGATAAAATCTTTATGGAAATTCGCATAGGCATAAGCCGTGCAGTCAGCCGCTATCAGCAGATCAGCCCCTTCTAAATAATCCGCATTCACATTTATCAGATTTAACTGGACAGGCCACTGCCTCAACTCTGACTTTAATTCCGCCGTTCGAATTTCTTCGGTTTCTATGCTCACATTATTATTCCTGGAGCCGTCGGGCCTCTCCAGCCTTTTGGCCGCAGCTCCTGGACAGCCGCAAAACGCCGGACCTTTTTTCCTTTCTCCCATCATTCTCTTCCTCACAGCCTCTTCGTTGAACTCTGCGGCCTCCCTTTCAATGATTTGTATGGCGCCCGTCGGGCATTCGGGCAGACAGTTGCCCAGGCCATCACAGTATTCATCGCTTACGAGCTTCGCCTTCCCATCTATGATTTCAATGGCACCCTCATGACAAGCCGCCACACAGAGCCCGCACCCATTGCATTTTGTCTCGTCTATGCTGACGATTTTCCTTTTCATGTTTTTCCCTCCTGCTTGATTTTCTGGGTATATTATAATAAAATACTTTTAACAAATCGGTAACGCATGTTACCGTTCAAAAAAATATTCGGCAGTGTAAAAAACTGCATGAAAAACCGGGATCTATATCAGAATAACTGCATGATAATACAATAAGTTGGTATGAGTGCAAGAAGGCAGCCACCGCCCATGAAATTGCTGCAGATTTTCGGAGATGTTTATTTTCGGAGGCATTTTTATGAAAGAACTGGCAAAGGCTCTAAATAAATGTACACTTTTAAGGGACATCCCGGAAGAGCAGATACTGGAGATATTAAAAAGCATCAACTACCAGATAGGGCAGTATTCCAAAGAGCAAACGGTGGCTTTTGAAGATGAGGAATGTGCAAAGATGGGAATTATATTAAAAGGCAGCGCAGAAATTAGAAAAACCTTCGCTTGCGGAAAAACCGTCACCATAGACCGGCTCCATGAAGGAGATATTTTCGGAGAGGTAATTATTTTCTCGGATATGACAAGGTACCCATCCACCATCGTTTCCACCGGTAAGACAGAAATAATGTTCATAAACAAAGACGATATCATCAAAATTGCGAGCTCCAACCAGCAGGTCCTCAAAGGCTTTATGAGACTTCTCTCAAATAAAATACTTGTGCTGAACAACAAAATAAGAAACCTGTCCTACCAGACGATAAGACAGAAAATCGCAAACTACATCATCGAAGAAGTAAAAAAGCAAAAAAGCCTTATCATACACCTGCCTTTTTTAAGAAGAGAAATAGCGGAACAGCTGGGCATCCCCAGGCCCTCTCTGTCCCGCGAACTTATTCGCATGAGAAAAGAAGGTTTGATTGATTTTGGCAGAAACCAAATTACGGTAAAAGACATTAATTTGCTTGAGGAGTGTCTTTTCAATTAGCATCGACTTCAAACTATAGGCTATTTTGAAAGTGCAATGGAATACCGGGTGCTCCCCGAAACACCCAATGAAGAATATCTCCTCGAATGATCAGCTTTATTTCGGTAATGTGTATTTAACAAACACCATAAACCCTAAAAAGCGCAAAAAGTAACATACTGACAAGCCTCTAAAGATGAATTCAAGTTGAGAACCGTCCCTACTTGAATTAAATATCCTTCCCTCCCGGCAGCGTATTCCATCTTAAAGTATATATTACTTTATTCCATATAGCACCTGTATATTGTCTAAAATTTAGTTTATTTATATCTTTTAAGGTCTTTATATAATCCTCATATTTAATTACTTTAAAATCAGATGTTATATCTACGATGTATTTTTTATTATTTAAAGATACTAGCAGCACTGTATGGTACAACCATTTTTGATTCTGCAAACTTCCGGGTGCTATAAACTCAGAGATGTTATATTCACCATCTTTATAGGCTACAAAAGTTATTATCCTGCCCATCCCTAAAAATTGCTTAGCCCTTTCGGCGCACTCTGAACAATCTTCATTCTCATGTATGGGCTCTAAAAGAGAAATCCTATTTAATAAATAATTAAAGTCTTTTTTCACATTAGTCTAGCCCCTTGCCGAAATTTCTTACGTCTATATATTTTGATGCATCATCTATATAATAAGTATAATTATCAAAATAAGATACTTTTACCATATTTTTTCCTTTTGCACCAACTATTGAAGGAGCATACATGAGAGCAAACCCAAAAGAATTATCAATGGTTCTAAAAGCTATAGAATATTCCTCATCTCCGTAAATAGCCATTGAACTTCGCAATTTAAAGGCTGTCTTCATACCCTCAACACTTATGTAGGCTTCAAAAATAGCTCCACGCTGTTTCTTTATTACAACTTTAAAAAATCCTTGCAGTGGAAAATACCCGTAAACGCCATCCAAATCGTTGCCTTCTGGAGTTCTATCAGTAACTACTACACCTTTTAGTAGATTTACCGCAGGTTCAGGCAGTGTCAATTCATTTGTTCTTAATCCATTTATTATCTGCCTATTTCCAAGTATTGTACTTGATAGCTGTTTCACCCACCTGGGTATTGATGTTTTACCATTGGTACTAATGTCCTCAATAACTTCATCGTTAGCCGTGTTTATTAATAATGCTTTGGTATCAAAATACTCATCCATAACTTCTAATTTTGGATATGAATACATGATTTCAAACATTGCTCTGACTATACTCATGCTAAATCCACCTTTGTCTTAAATTTTTTATACTCTTATAAACTTGTATCTCCAATTAATATGATTCACCTTCAAGATTAGTAAAAACAACTATTTCTGCAACTTGCTCATGATTCTTTTTTTAAATTATACCATATCATCTAAAAATCAGTCAAAATGCCGATAAGAAAATTCAAATTGGGACGGTTCTTGACTTGAATAAAATCCGCCCCCACTTAAAACTAAAATTCAAGTCAAGAACCGTCCCGGCTTGAATTTAGCGGCAAATATACAATAAATCTTGTCCCTTTGTCAGGATGACTCATTATGTCAATTTTGCCACTGTGGATTTTTACAATCCAATTGACAATCGAAAGCCCAAGGCCGGTGCCATCAGTGGATCTTGACCTGTCAACCCTGTAAAACCTGTCAAATACATGGGGTAAATCTTCTTCCGGTATACCGATTCCGCTGTCTTCCACAATTATTCTGGCGAAGTTTTTCACTTCATCCAGGGTGACCTTCACCCATCCGCCTCTTTTATTGTATTTTACGGCATTTTCTATCAAATTCATGAAAAGCCTTGTCAAAAGCGTCTGATCACCTTTTACTACCACACTCTTCCCAGCATCAATGCATAAATCTATACCGTACTGTTCTGCCATGGACTGCATCTCTCCGGCTACGTCTTCAACCACAATCTTAAGGTCGATTTTTTCCATCTCCAGCCTGTATCTTCCCTCATCACCCCTTGTCAGCAGCAGCAGCTGAGATACCATCTTACCCATTTTTGCCGCCTCTTTGAGTATAATTTCCAGAGCCTCCCTGTATTCATCACCATTTCTTTCGCCGGTCAGGGTTTCTTCAGCTATAGCCCTTATAACAGCTATCGGGGTCCTGAGTTCGTGAGAAGCATCCGAGGTAAACTGCCGCTCCTTTTTAAAACTCTTCTCAAGCCTGTCCAGCATCTCATCAAAGGTCATTGCCAGCCTTCCGACCTCATCCTGAACGTTCGGCATATTCAATCTCCTGCTCAAATCACCATGCCCTATGGCTCTGGCAGTCTTCGTTATGCGATCTATTGGTGCCAGAGCCCTGCTTGCCAAAAACATGCCACCTCCAGAGGCAATAATAAGAAAAAGGGGAATTGTCAAAAACAATATATCTCTAAGATTCTCCATGGTTTTTCCCACCGGCATCAGAGAGCGGCTGGCGCGCACCCAAGCTACAAGGCCGTTTTCTTCATGCACAGGCCTATCATATATCATCCATGTATTGTCTTTTGTTTTAATTACCCTTAATTTTTCTTCCGATGGCTTCTTTATATCAATGTCAGGATAAATACCGTCACCGCCGAATATTATCTGGCCTCTTTTATCGTATACAGTTATATAAGTGCCGGAGATCACGAGTTCATGGGGTTCGGTGAATTTAACACTACCGTTTTCCACTTCTACACTTGAAACCGCCTGAGCCGCATGGGCTTTTATCAGATTTTCTTCACCGCTGTACATCATCTTTGACATCATGGCATAAACTAAGAAACTGAAAATAGAAAGCAAAATTAAAAGCATGAAACTGTACCACATTGTCATTTTGGTCCGAATGGTCAGATTTCTCATGATTCATCCCTCATCATATACCCGCTACCCCTTACAGTTTGTATGAGCTTATCCTCAAAGCCGTCATCTATTTTTCTCCTCAAATACCTTATGTAGACATCGACTATATTGGAATTTCCTTCAAAATCATAATTCCATACATGATCTGCTATTTGAGTCCTGGTCAGTACCCTGCCCCTGTTTCTCATGAGATATTCCAGCACCGCATATTCTTTGGCTGTAAGGCAGAAGATAATGAAGAAAAAGGCAGTGCCAAAGAAGCCCAACCAGAAGCAGACAACGACAACATTCAGGAAGAAGTAGAAGAATAAATTCAAACGGGGACGGTTCTCGACTTGAAAAAGGACCGCCCCCATTTCTATGCGTGAATTCCAGGTTGAGTTCTTCTATCTTCTTTAGCTTTAATCTTAAGAAATATTCTATTATGTCATCTGACAGGCTGGAGAATATAAATATCGATGAAAGGAAGATTTATATTTGGTTTATCACATCATACTCTAATATAAAATATTCTTATTACCATTACAGAAGTTGTCTTAATTCTCAATAAGTGAATAAGTGAGTGCCTGGCACCTATCTCTCCTGATGCCCATATTCGGCATTAACCAGGGCGCCCAACCCATCATAGGATACAATTACGGCGCCAGGAAATCGACCGGGTGAAAAAAACGCTGAGGCTGGCCATCGCCGCGGCCACGGTGTCGTCATCATAGGGTTTGTTGTCACGCAGCTTTTTCCGGACAGCCTTATCCGAATGTTCAACAACAGGGACCCGCAGCTTATTTCTCTGGGGGCCCGCGTGCTTCGCATCTTCCTGATGTTCCTGCCGGTCATAGGTTTTCAGATTGTCAGTGCGGTCTGCAGTCGGGGCTGCAGCCCTAGATAACTAGGATAATCAAATACTGCAGGGGGCTGAAATAAACATGATCATCGGCACAATGATTGTGGAGATTTCTATGGGCGATACGTTTTCCCTGAAAGACAAGAGGCAGATAGTGAAAAGCATAATCGAAAGGTTCAAAAACCGCTACAACATATCTATAGCGGAAGTAAACAGGCAGGATGACATAATGAGGGCGGTAATCGGCATGGCCTGCGTATCCACCACTGGTGAACACGCGGGCCGCCAGCTGGATCAAGTCCTTTCATTTATGGAAAACGATGGCCGCTTTACGGTGGAGAATGTAGTCAAGGAAATATGGTAAAAGCGTCGAGAACCTATTTAATATCATTTTCTATTAATTGAAATATTTCTTTTGATATTTTTATACATTCCTGCGCTTCTTCATCAGACACTTCTATGGTATCTTCCGATGGATATCTTGTTTCTATATAATATTGATTTACAAAAGCACAGTCTTTAATATATTTTTTTAACTCCGGGTTAAAGTTCATGCAAATTTTACATAGATAGACCAAGCTATGACCTTCAACTATTTTATTTATCTTATAGATGATATAACCTTTTAGCAACTTTTCAATGGCTTGCTGGCAATGAAAAGACACTAAATCATTGCCACAGTCATGTTCTTTTAGTATTAGAGCAGCATTAATATCTTTTTTGGCCTTTTGAATCCAATCTTGATACCTACTGCTGTCAACCATATAGGGTCACCCCCTTCTCATTTATTAAATGTGCAAAAGTTCCCTCACGATTTTTAAATTTCTCCCATTCCCCCGGTGTATAAACTATAACGTCAAAGGGTTTACGACTATCAATTTCCGAATAAATTTCGGCCAACAGACTTCTTTTATTATCTGTGTTAATTATGACGCATAAATCTATATCACTACTCAACTTAGCTATCCCTTTTGCTTGAGATCCAAATAGTATTATCCTGGTAGGTTGAAACTTCTTTATTAACTCTTTCTTTATTTTTTCTATTTCCTCATAATCTACCATACTATCAAACCTCAATACGCTCATATTTTATTTTAGTCGCTATTTTACCGGCCCTTTCCATTGCTTCTTCTTTCATCGTTTTCTCTTTGGCCATTGCATTCCCGCCTTTTTGCCCAGGTTTTCCGAATGTTATCTCTTTCAGTGTCGATAAGAGACATGGCATCATCCCCATTTTTTGATTAATTACAATATCTTTATTATGCTGGCATCATTTATCTCTTTCATGATTCAAAGGAAAAAAATCGTGATTTCAAACATTTTCATAATATCATTTATAAAATATTTTGTAAATATGTGATATTAAAAAGTAATTCCTGATGTATCTATGATAACAAAAGGTGTCTTAAGGGTATTGTTTCAAACTTGGCCTTTATGGCATCCAATATTGACTCCTGTGCCTTTCTTATTCTGCCTTCTATCCTACCTTCCTCAATCAATGCTGCACCTATTCTGGTCATCCTGACCACCTCCTTTAATCGGTCTATATATTCTTTTCTCACATACTTATCTGCCAGCCCAAGCACCGATGCAATGACAATAGACTGCATTTCTTCATCTTTTATTTCTTCAGCTAACTACAGGACTTTTCTTGCTGCCTCATCTTCAACCCACTTGTTCTTCATTAAGGGTAAAAAGATTAGATCCATTATGTCTTTATTATCAAGCGGTATTTCATTTTCTATTTTATATTTTATGGCTTCATATCTTTTATCTCCATCATATTCTACCATGAATACCTGTTTATATCACAATTTATGATTGCAGTATTGATAAAATATTTTCTTTAATTTTTAATAAGGGCCCTAATTCTAAAGTTTCTTGCAAACTCTATCCTGGGTTTTCTTCCCATAAAAAAACACCTCCTGTTATTTCCAATACCAGAAGGTGTCTCAATTTTCATTAAATAAATAAGTTAGTGCCTGGCACCAATCTTCTTGATGTTTTCATCAAGGTTTTTACCATATTCTTCTTTGGTGATGCTGTCTATTCCTGTTGCTTTGTCTGCCGGTAATTCTTTGTGTTTTTCTTTTAGTGTTGTTTCGTTGATGTAGTGGACCAGGGTTTGCAGCTTTCCTGTTGGATGTTTTGCCACTATTTCTGCTATCCTTTCCAGTCCTGTTGCCATCTTTTGTTCACCTCCGGTGTGAT
>DUMA01000045.1 GCA_012840135.1 Thermoanaerobacterales bacterium | reverse complement strand
TCGGCCAACGGCAAAATAAGAATACTCTCGTCTTTACCCATAGCCTCTAGGGAATTTATTACACCCTGGAGGCTGGGAAAAACATCCTTTCCATTGCAATATTCAGAAAGGCAAATTATATTACTCACTTCAAAATTCAACTTGCTAATTAAGTTATCCCACTGTTGCCAGTCATCAATGAGGATAAAACGCGTAGCATACCTTTCAGCCTTCTCCTTTTCTTGGCGCATAAACTTTATTAGTTCTTCGGGAGTAGTGAAAACCAAAAAGGACTCCTTCATCACCATCATCCCTCTTTTTTATTAAAAGCAGCTAGCAATCTCATGCCAATTAAAGAATCCTCAGTCGTAAGCTTCCGAACGATCTCTTTTAATTTTTCAGGTGAAATATTCTCCAATACTTTTTCTACGCGATGGTAAAAAACTTCCCGGTAATTAGCGTTAATCCAGTCACGTACCAAACTTGTTAGCCGACTTTGTTGCATCAGCCACATGTACACTTTTCCTCCCATTTCTTGGTAAACGTAATCTTGTAATTTTCGAGCCATAACCTCATCTACTAAAGCAGCATACTCCCCGGCAGCTACTTCCACAAATCTCCTTAAAACAAAGCGTTCGTCCTTTAGAACAGACATATTAGCGCGCTTGTTCTCGAGAAAAGCAAGGATTTTCTCCGCTTCTTCCCTGCTCAAATTGCGCCGTTCTTTGAATCTGTCAAAAAACTCGAGGAATTCTTGGTCAGATAGTACCCATTGAATAGGTACGCGATGATTTTCGCTCCATTCTTCCGGTGAAGAAGAATCGGTGATTTCATTCCATTTTCTTTCTAAGTTTTCAATAGCTTTATTACGTTTTAATCTTAATAAAGCCTTTTCAAGCTCTACCTTAACCTCCGCTTCTCCCTGATATGAAAGATTTGGTAAATATCCGTAAATTTCCGCAGCATCATCAAAAGTAATTTCTTGTCCCGCATATTCTTTGACTAAACGTACAATTAATGAATTACTATCGTGCAACAGCTCTCTAAGTTTGCAGGCGTTTTCAATAATTTGGTCTGCACCTTTTTCTTTGACGGCTTGCCTCGGGTCACTCACTACTTTTTCCAGAAAGTCAATAGCCTTTGCAACTTCCGACTGCTGTCCTTTTTTAAAACAAGCAAGCGGCAGTTTGCTTTTGAACCAAACTTCACGGAAGTGGTATATAGCTTCGTTAATATCTTTGGCCTTTCCTCCATAAAGCTCATTTAGAGCATCTATCAACTCTAACTCTGCCACAATTTCCGGCAACTTTTCTTTAACCTTTTCTTCTTTCCAAAGATAGACATCTTCCTCCAACAAACTGCGTAATTTCGACCGTAAATTTTTATAGTCAATGTTCAAACGATGGATCAAAGAACGTAACTTTGGTTCATTAAGATCAAAAAACTTATTCATTCCCTGCTCCATTTTCTCCTGTTCCAGAGCAGCTGCTATTTTCTTAGCTTGTGGCCTTACTATAGCTACTATTTCTTTCATATCCTCATCTTTCAATTCATCTTTTTCATAACTCAAGACCTCTTGCAATGCAGCAATGGCACGCCGGAAATCTTTATTTTCTATTTCTTGTAAATAAAC
>DUMA01000007.1 GCA_012840135.1 Thermoanaerobacterales bacterium | reverse complement strand
TCGAAAAAATTTCCCGGTGGTCATAGCGGAGGGGAAACACCGGTTCCCATGCCGAACACACAGGTTAAGCCCTCCAGCGCCGATGGTACTTGGGGAGTTCCCCTGGGAGAGTAGGTCACTGCCGGGATTAAATTTTAAAATCTACCTTTTAGCAAAGGTAGATTTTTTATATATAAAAACTTTGATAATAAAAGTGGAAAGGCTAGTGGAAAAGGGCTTTGTGGAACGTTTTTATCTCCCTGAGGACCGCAGGGTAGTCATGGTAAAAATTACGCCGGAGGGAGAAAAAATTCTTGAAGAATTCAGAGAAGGCTTTCTTGAACTTTTGATGGAAAACATAAGCCAGCTTAAATCCCATGAAATAAGAGACCTGCGTAAAGCCGTAGATGAGCTGACGGCTTTCGTAAAAAGTATATTAATAATCCGGAAACAATAAGATGATATTAAAGAGGAATTTAGCAAAACATGTCGAAATATTAAAATAGGGTTTATTAAATCCACAGATAAAAAGGAGGCAGAAGCATGCTGACAAGGATTTGTGCCGGGGGAGTGGTTTTTTCCGGTGACAGGGTTTTGATTCTTAAAAATGATAAGGGAGAATGGGTGCTTCCCAAGGGGATAATTCGGCCTGGGAAGCTGGCTCAGGAAGTAGCCATCGATAGGGTAAAGATTGAAGCAGGGGTAAATGCCAGGATCATTTCTTGCGTGGGTGAAACATGCTATGAGTTTTATTCTTATACGCGCCAAAGACCCGTGTGCAATCAAATTACCTGGTTTTTAATGGAGACTCTCAATGACAATTGTTCTCCCAACGCTGAACTCGGCTTTTCAGACGGTGGATTTTACAACATAGAGCAAGCCCTTGAGAAAGTAACGTACAGCCAGGATAAATCGCTGGTCAGGCTTTCTTATAAAAAATATCAAGAGTTCAAGGAAAAAAATGAAGTCTTTGTTTAACGGTATGTAAACAGGACTTTTTTTATTATGCAAAAAAGACGACTCTGAAGTCGCCTTTTTTGCATTTTTTAGGGTTTTACTCTGGTTAAAAAGTATTTTTTACCGGCTGAGTTCAATCCCTTGTTACAAATGATATCCAGTTCCCGGGCTTTTTTTGCCACATCGTTTTTGCCGATAATACCTTTTTCAATCAGAACTTCTATAAGACTTGCCAGCGCCAGGGTGTTTCGATAATCCAGGATTTTCATATCGGAGATCTCTGCAATTATGTCAATTTCCCCCATAAGCTTTCCTCCTTGAGAAGGTTACATTTATATAATAACCAAAAAATATATACTTATACAAAAAAGAGGGAAAAATACGGAAAAACAGAGGTTTTCGCCGCTGGTGAATAATAATCAATCTCAATCACATTGACATGTGAGAGCAATTATCATATAATGATGATGAAAAGAAGTTTTTTTTAAGATTGCAGTGAGAATGATTATCAAGGAGGGGTAATAATGGACTGCTGCAGGAATAAAAGAAGCATTTTTTCTTACTTTAAGAATGGCATAAGTAAAAGCCAATGTGATGAGAGGGAAAAACAATCAAAAAAACGGAAGCTGGTTCTTGTAGGGACTCCCAATGTGGGTAAAAGCGTAATTTTCAATTACCTTACCGGTTCTTATGTAACGGTATCAAACTATCCAGGCACCACCGTGGAAGTATCCAGAGGGACCAGCAAAATCGGCAATGAATTATATGAAGTTATAGATACTCCCGGCATGTATTCTCTCATCCCCATAACCGAAGAAGAAAGAGTTACCAGGACATTGCTGCTGGAAGAAGAACCCGATATAGTAGTCCATGTGGTTGATGCAAAAAATTTGGAAAGAATGCTTCCTCTGACCCTGCAGTTGATAGAAGCAGGTTTACCGGTGATGCTGGTGGTAAATATGATGGATGAGGCCGAGAGGATTGGACGTACAATAGATATCGAAAAGCTGAGCCGCATCCTGGGGATACCGGTGGCGGCCACCGCTGCGGCCATAAATCGCGGCATGACTGAGTTTAAAAGAAAGGTGGCGGAATATGGCGAGAAAAGAGCCGCTTGAATATCATGACTTTAATACACACCGCAATTTTAATGAGATCGAAAAGGCTGCCCGCGACATCGAGGTTCTCCTTAAATCGGATTACAGGCTGTCAAAAAGGTCTATCGCTCTTTTGCTCCTTCAGGAAGATGAGGAAATTACGGCCCTGGTGAGACGGAAGGAAAAGGATTTTGACACCATCGATAAAATAATACAAAAGACCCGGAAGGCCTGTCCTGAACCCCTGCAGTATTTAATAACTTTAGAGCGCCAGAGCAAAGTCGATAGAATTTTAAGAGAGGTTATAAGTGCCCGGGAAAAAAGGGAATCTTCTTTTGAACAATGGCTGGACGATATCACAATAAAACCTTTGACAGGCGTTCCCCTTCTTTTTCTGGTGCTTTATTTCGGATTGTACAAGTTTGTGGGGCAGTTTGGCGCCGGAACTGTTGTGGACTTTATAGAGGGAAATATTTTTGAGGCGTACGTAAACCCATGGATAAACCACATTGTGGTTTCCCTCATTCCATATAAGCCCATCCAGCAGCTGCTGGCTCTGGACTATGGCATAATAACTTTAGGCATCAGATATGCGGTGGCAATTATACTGCCCATAGTCGGTACTTTTTTCCTGGTATTTTCCATTATAGAAGACTCGGGTTATCTTCCCAGGCTGGCCCTCCTGGTAGATAGGGTTTTCAAGAAAATAGGGCTCAACGGCAGAGCGGTAATACCCATGACCCTGGGCTTCGGATGCGACACCATGGCCACTCTGGTTTCCAGAACCCTGGAAACCCGGCGAGAAAGGATTATAGCCACACTTCTTCTGGCACTGGCCATCCCCTGCTCGGCGCAGCTCGGCGTTATTCTGGCTCTGCTTTCGGGCAGGCCTTATGCCATGGGGGTATGGGTAGGATTCATACTTCTGGTATTCCTATTTATAGGATACCTCACCGCCAAAATTCTGCCGGGAGAGAGGCCAAGCTTTTATATGGAAGTTCCTCCCCTCAGGATGCCCAAAATATCCAATGTGCTCGAAAAGACTTTTTCCAGGATGCAATGGTATTTTCTTGAGATTGTTCCCATGTTTATCCTGGCCAGCGTCTTGATATGGTTCGGTAAGATGACGGGGCTTTTCGACATGATCGTTCATGCCCTGGCTCCTGTGATGAATGCCATGGGGCTGCCGGAAAAAGCCGCTGAAGCATTCCTGTTCGGTTTCTTCCGCAGGGATTACGGAGCGGCAGGCCTTTACGACCTGCAAAAGAGCGGAGCATTAAACGGTGTGCAGATGGTAGTGGCATCGGCTACACTTACACTCTTTGTGCCGTGCATCGCACAATTTTCCATAATGGTCAAGGAAAGGGGAGTAAAGACCGCCCTTGCTATAGTTGGTTTTATCGTACCTTTTGCTTTTATCTCGGGTGTAGCATTAAACTGGGTGCTGAATACCCTGGGGGTGACATTATGATGAAATGCAGTTTTTGTGGATTGGAATTTGATGAAAAATCGCCCGATGCAGCTTCCTGCAAGGGCTGCCCCATGAGCGGACATTGTGGTAAAATCAGGTGTCCAAGATGTGGGTTTGAAATGGTAAGACCCGGCGGGCTCTTCAGCAGGATTTTGAGAAGGGGGAAAAGCGCATAATGGTTGCAAAAGACAGCGGGGTAAATCTCACAGAGCTTGGAGTAGGTGAAAAGGCAACCATATTAAGAATAGATGCAAAGGATAAAAAGACTTTAAACAAGCTCATGGCGCTGGGAGTGCTGCCTGGCATGACGGTAATGCTTATGCAAAAATTTCCTTCCCTTGTATTTAAGGTGGGCAATACCAGGATAGCTGCCGATGAGGCTATCTCTAAAAATATTATCGTAATGAAGAATTAAAGGCCGGGGAACCGGCCTTTCAGACCGTTGACAAACTCACTTAGCCCGCATGTATTATGGAGCGGGACTAGTTTCGCTCAGCCGTCGGCAGCTCTGCTGCCGCTAACGGCGTGCGAGCGTGTCCGTAGCGGAATAATACATGCGGGCTTTGTCTATAAGCTGAAAGGCCGGGGAACCGGCCTTTTTCCTTTTCAAGCGCAAAGTTTTCTGCGGTCATGATAGGTTTTTCTGCATCTTTCTTACTATTTCTATAGCTTTATAAAGTTCGTCCCGTTCGGGAGGTATCAAAGGTAATCCCTTGCCGCCGGATATCATTATTTTATGGTTTCCGGCGGTAATTTTTCCAATCATAGTAGAGCGGATACCCTTATTTTCTAAAGCATTGATCACCTTTTGCCCATCGGGTGCGCAGATGAGCATGGAGCCGCTGGAGATGAGACCGAGGGGATCGATGCCGAAAAAGCCGCAGATGGCACGGGTTTCCGGCAGGATCGGGAGTCTATCTCCATAAATCTCTATTCCTACACCCGAGGCTTCAGCTACTTCGTAACATGCTCCCAGAAGTCCGCCTTCGGTTATGTCGTGCATGGCGGACACTCCGGCGGCAGCGGCGACAAGTCCGTCCTGTATAACACTTATTTTTTCTATAAATCCCTGGGCCTTTTTTAAATGCTCCAGGGGTATTTTAGTCTTTAAAATGTCTTCAAAATCCGATGCCAGCACTGCCGTTCCCTCCAGCCCCAGGGCCTTGGTCACTATCACGTCGTCACCGGGCTTTGCGCCGGAGGATGTGACAAATTCGCCCTTTCTGGCAATGCCTATGGCTGTGGAAGAAATTACAGGTTTTAAGACAGCGGAGGTAATCTCGCTGTGACCGCCCAGGACTTCGATGCCGATCCTGCCCGCGGCACTGTGAATGCTTCCCATCAATGCCTTTAACGTATCCTCGTCGGAGTCGGGAGGCAGGAGCAATGTCACAAAAATTCCCAGAGGTTCGGCGCCGCAGGCGGCAATATCGTTGCAGCAGACAAAGACCGAGAGAAAACCGCTGTTTTTATCCGCACCGGTGATGGGATCAGAGGACGCGACTGCCACGTACTCGCCGAAATCTATGACGCTGCAGTCCTCGCCAAAACCGGAATGAACCAGAACTTCCTTTCTTTTTATGCCCAAAAAAGGATATACAGATTTTTTCAATAATTCCGGTGGCACCTTTCCAATTTTCAATAAAGCTCACCTCTAAAATTTGTCTTTATCGTTGAAGGAGAGATTTTTTAATCTCCCGTGCAAAAAGAGCGCTATAACTGCCCCGGTGCTGACCTGAATGAAATCTCCTGCAAGTTCTACAGGCACAGCGCCTATACCGTATAGTATTCCTGCTGAGATAGCGTATCCTGCCATCATCCACAGGGCTCCCAGGATTACTGCGATATAGGGATTTGCCTTTGAGGTCAGGCTACCCACTATGAAACCTTCAAGGCCCTTGATTATAAAGGTAATGGGTGCCCATACCGGATAGCCGGCAATAAGGTCGGACAGGGCAGAACCCACGCCTCCGATCAGGGCTCCGGTGGGTCCGCCGTAAATGAGGGCCACCAGATATATGACCGATTCCCCTAGATTGAAATAAAGGTTGAAGGAAGGTACCGGGAAGCGCAGTACCGACGTGGCGATGACCAGAAGACCCATAAAAAGGCCCAGAAAAGCCAGTTTTTTGATTTGTTCGTTCATGTTAAACCTCCTGAAAAAAGGTCCATATTCCTTTAAATATTATATCATTGCCGGGTAGTATTTGCCAACATTTGAGAAAAGGAAATCAAGCAATAGTGACTTTGTGCTTAAAACCCAGTTTCTGTTTGCCCTTGATTTTCTGAAAATTATTGGATATAATTAAATCCACAAACCATATGATAAAATGCGATGAAAGGGAAAAGTAAGCAAGGTCTTTTTTCCAGAGAGCCTGCGGTGGGTGCGAGCAGGCAAAAAAACCTGCCGAATTCCGCCCTGAAGCAGCGCCTTTGAAGGGGTGCCGGGATTTCCCGTTATGTCAATTGAGTTATAAAATAGGGTGGCAACGCGGGTCCTCCGCCCCTGACGGGTAGGAGGATTTTTTATATGGCTGCGCACAGATAAAGTTAAAATTTTTCAGGAGGTATAAATAATGCTTGATATCAGATTCATACGCCAGAATCCGGATGCGGTGAGGGATGCCCTTAAAAAAAGGGGCGTGGAAGCCGCTCTCGATGAATTCATGAAAATGGATGAAGAGCGGCGAAACCTGCTCTTTGAAGCAGAAAAGCTCAAAAATTTGAGAAACCAGGAATCGGAAGAAATAGCCAGGAAAAAGAAGGCCGGTGAGCCAGTAGAAGACCTTATCCTTAAGATGAGAGAAGTATCCCAGAGTATAAAGGAAATGGATGAAAAGATAAATTCCCTGGAGGAAAGCCTTCAGAGAATCCTTCTGACGATACCCAATATTCCCGATGACACGGTGCCCGTAGGGAAAAGTGATGCGGACAATGTGGAGGTTCGCCGATGGGGAACTCCCAGGACCTTTGACTTTGACTTCAAAGCCCACTGGGATATAGGAGAGGCTCTGGATATCCTGGATTTCAACCGGGCAGGAAAAATCACCGGTTCCAGATTTGCGGTGTACAAAGGAGCCGGTGCCCGCCTGGAGAGAGCCCTTATAAATTTCATGCTCAACCTTCACGTAGAAAAACACGGTTATACAGAGATATTTCCACCTTTTATTGTGAACCGTGACAGCATGACGGGCACCGGACAGCTTCCAAAGTTTGAGGAGGATGCCTTCAAACTGTACAACAATACCGATTATTTTTTGATACCTACAGCAGAAGTGCCGGTGACGAACCTGCACCGGGAAGAGATACTGGAAAAAGATTCACTCCCGATATACTATGTAGCATACAGCGGCTGCTTCAGGGCTGAGGCGGGTTCAGCGGGCAGGGACACCCGGGGGCTAATACGACAGCACCAGTTCAACAAGGTGGAGCTGGTAAAATTCTCCGAACCGGAAAGTTCCATGGACGAACTGGAAAAATTGACGAGAGACGCCGAAGAAGTACTTCAAATCCTGGGGCTTCCCTACCGTGTTGTAGCCCTGTGCACCGGCGACCTGGGCTTTTCGTCGGCCAAGACTTATGACATAGAAGTTTGGATGCCCAGCTACAACCGCTATGTGGAGATTTCATCCTGCAGCAACTTCAAGGACTACCAGGCTCGCCGCGCAAAAATCCAGTACCGGCCCGAAAAAGGTGCAAAGCCTCAGTTTGTGCACACGCTGAACGGCTCGGGCCTGGCGGTGGGCAGGACCACTGCGGCCATACTGGAAAATTTCCAGCAACCCGATGGCTCCGTGGTGATTCCAGAGGCCCTTAGAGAGTATATGGGAGGAATGGATAAAATAACTAAGCGGTGATCTGGTAAAAAAATACAGTTGACAAACGCCGCTCATCAATATAAAATAAAATAAACTTTAAAAAAATAACATACCTTGCCTCGTTAGAGGTGCGGTAGAGGCGCGGTGCACCATGAGTAGCCTTTGGAAACGGCAGTTAATGAAAAAGGTAAAAGGGGCCACCGCCGAAGTCCAGATGCCGGCAGGCATAGGGGCTGGGCCTGCATCGAACAGGTGCAGGACTGTCACCTAAGGTTCCCGAGCCCTAGGTGGAGCGCTATCACACTATTTTGGGAAGGGGGGTTATTCCATGCTTTTCTTCCGAAAAAAACGGCTGTGGTAGTATCCATGAGCCGTTTTTTTGCATAATATAATAATGATATCGACCTTTTTAAAAACAAAAAATGAGGTGAAAACATGGTGGAACTTCCTATTGACAACGAGGAAGGTATTGATAATTTTCTTGAAAGGTTCCGACAGGAAAAAAGCCTCAACTCCTATCACAAAGATAGAGCTGAGATATATGCGGATTATATAAATAAGTTCATGTGGGTGGATATAAATAGAAAATAAATTTAAACGGATAAGAAAAGCAAAGGCTAGCATTTACCAGCCTTCAGACTGCCGACGGATTATCTGTCGGCAGTTTTTACTTTTAAAAAGTACAGGGTAAATCCCCAATGTTTCCGGTACAATTTTTCTGGTATGAACGGCATTATTTTACAAAAAGGAATTGGCCTTAATCTATAGAATTTATTAAAAAAGTATTTTATGTCCGTCATCGCAACCAGTTGACCGTAAATACCATGCCGGTTTGCTGAAATATTATCAGTGGCGCTCTGGAGGGAGGGAGACGTCGTGTACAGGCTGGAGAAAATGATTTCGGCCATCGAGATTATTTTAAAACATGTTCACGAGGGGATCGTCATCGCCAATAGGGAAGGCAGGGTGGTGTATGTCAATGAAGCCAACGAGAGGATCACCGGCCTTGACAATCGAAAGATCCTGGGCAAATATGTAAAGGATGTGGTCCCGGATTCATCTTTAATCAAGGTTATCGAGACGGGCAAAGAAATGCTGGGCAACAGGACCAGAGTGCGGGATAAATATGTTATATCCAATATTGTCCCCATTTATGACGGCGACGAGATCATAGGCAGCATTTCGGTTTTTCTTGATATCACCGAAGTGGAAGACCTGAATATCAGGTTGAAAAAGGCTCAGGAACAGATCGCAGACCTGTCCCAGCAACTTTCCAATTATACCGGTGATGGGGAGTTTGTAGCAGGCAAAAGTGCCATAATGAAGAAAATCATGTATCTGGCCCGGAAGGCGGCAGGGGTAAATTCAAATGTGCTCATTACGGGTGAGAGCGGCACGGGGAAGGAGGTCATAGCAAGGTTTATCCATAAATCCGGCTCACGAAGGGATAAGCCGTTTGTAGCCGTGAATTGCGGCGCCATACCGGAGACCCTCCTTGAAAGCGAACTTTTCGGGTATGAGCCGGGGGCTTTTACCGGTGCCGGCAGCAGGGGAAAAGCCGGCATATTCGAACAGGCCGAGGGAGGCACCATCTTTTTGGATGAGATAGGTGATATGCCTCTGTCTCTCCAGGTAAAACTTCTTAGGGTTTTACAGGATAGGGAGATTCTGCGCCTGGGGGGCACCCGCAAGATCAGACTTGATGTGAGGGTTATGTCCGCTACGAATAAACCACTGGAAAAAATGGTAGCCGAAAAAGCTTTCCGTGGTGACCTCTATTACCGTTTGAATGTTATTCAGATAAATCTGCCGCCCCTTCGCGAAAGAAAAGAGGATATCCCGCTATACGTAAGATTTGTGATGAACAAGTTGTCAAAACAGATTGGTCTCGCCACACCCCGAATTTCGCCGAAGACCATGAAAACCCTGATGGAATATGATTTTCCCGGCAATATAAGGGAATTAGAAAATATACTGGAAAAGAGCATGATCATGGATGAAGATGGAATTATCGATGTAAATGATTTGCCGGAGCTTGTGAAGGGGTATACCGGCATTGACGGCCTTTGTATAGACACCCGGCAGAACTGGCCGACGCTGAAAGAAGTGGAGAAGACGCTGCTGGAAAAAACCCTTTCGGCCTTTCCAAACAAGACAAAGGCTGCCGAAATGCTGGGCATATCAAGAGCCACTCTTTATAGAAAAATGAAGGAAATAGACTAATAATTCAAACCCGAATTCTCTCTTATTTAGTGATGTATCATAATGAAACATTTTTCAAGTTATGAGCAGAAAAAGTTTTTTCAATAACCGTCGGACATTCCCGAAGTTCTGAAGATGCTTGAATGTGTCGAAACTCCCGGCAAATGTTTTAAGAGAATATGGCACCAAGATGCATAATGATGCCAAAAAAATGAATTTTATAAATGAAGTAAAGAGACAGATAAGTTTAAAGGATGTCTCAACATTATACACACCAAAAGCCATAAACGTCTAAAAATAATACGGTTTGCTCAAAACGAAGATTTGTATTGAGAGCTGTTAACCCTCCACCCATGAAGTTTACATAGCCATTAAAAGCCGCCGGACATACCTGGCATAATAATTGCTTTAATACAACTTTGGTTCCAATAAAGATGAGCATCAGCGGGACCATCTGCAATGAAGTTAAGATTATACTTGTAAACCGAGGGAGGAGTTAACGGTGTTTAAAAGAGTGGCTGAACCTTTCAGGATCAAAATGGTAGAACCTTTGAGGGTGACAACGCGAAAAGAGAGGGAAAAGGCGCTCATAGACGCGGGGTACAATCCGTTTCTATTAAAGGCCGAAGACGTATATATAGACCTTCTCACCGACAGCGGCACCGGAGCCATGAGCGACTACCAGTGGGCGGGGCTCATGCTGGGGGATGAATCCTATGCCGGAAGCAAAAATTACTTTCACCTGCAGAATGCGGTAGAAGATATTTTCGGCTATCCTTACTGTGTCCCGACGCATCAGGGGAGAGGCGCCGAAAAAGTTTTATTCCCATGTCTCATCAAAAAGAAAGGCCAGTTTGTTTTAGGGAATATGCACTTTGACACCACCAAGGCTCATATTGAGCTAAACGGCGGTCGGGCAGTGAACCTTGTCACGGAAAAAGCCTTTGACACAACAACACCTTATGATTGGAAGGGCAATTTCGACCTGGAAAAGCTGGAGGCTTTTATAAAAGAGCATGGAGTAGAAAGCATAGCTTTTATTCTGATTACGGTTACCTGCAACAGCTCCGGCGGACAGCCGGTTTCCATGGAAAATATAAGGGGTGTAAGCGGGATCGCCAGAAAATACGGAATTAGAGTGTTTATGGATGCCGCCAGATTTGCGGAAAACGCTTATTTTATAAAGAAAAGGGAAAAGGGCTACGAAAATAAATCCATAAAAGAAATAGTCCGCGAGATGTTTTCCTATGCCGAAGGCTTTACCATGAGCGCCAAAAAGGATGCCATAGTAAACATCGGAGGCCTTATAGCAATAAAAGAAGATGAGGAATTGTTTACTGCAGTAAAGACCAACCTCATTCCCAATGAAGGTTTTGTGACTTACGGTGGATTGGCCGGGAGGGATATGGAGTGCCTTGCCCGGGGGCTACAGGAGGGCATAAAGGAAGAATATCTGGAGTACAGGATTTCTCAGGTAGCCTATCTCGGTGCCAGACTGATTGAAGGCGGAGTGCCGATTCAGCAACCCACCGGTGGCCATGCAGTATTCGTAGATGCTAAAAAGATGCTGCCGCACATCCCCTATTATCAATTCCCGGCCCAGGTGCTGGTTAATGAATTGTATCTGGAATCCGGGGTGAGGGCTGTGGAGATAGGATCATTCCTGCTGGGCCGCGATCCGGATACCCACGAACAGCTGGAATCCCCGCTGGAACTGATGAGACTCACCATTCCCAGAAGGGTTTATACCAATGACCATATGGATGTGGTGGCAGATGCTTTGATTGCCATAAAAGATAAGGCCTTTACCCTTAAAGGCCTGGAGTTTACCTATGAACCGCCGGTTTTAAGACACTTCACGGCAAGGCTGAGGCCGGTTCAGGGCTGAAATCCGATCTGTCTCAAAAGTTCACTGTTTTCGCCAGACACAGTGACGTCAGACCGTGTGAAGACACGGTCTGACGGTTCTCCTGTCTTATAATAACAATAATGACAAGTTTGAAAGGGGGAAAAATCATGGGAAAGCAAGAACCCAAAGCAGCAAGCAGCAGGGGACAATGGGCATCTAGCCTCGGTTTTATCATGGCGGCGGCCGGCGCTGCGGTAGGTCTGGGCAATGTCTGGAAGTTCCCCTATCTTGCGTCAAAATACGGTGGAGGCACCTTTTTACTCGTATACCTTATCATGATAGTGGTGCTGGGCATGTCAGTGCTTGTAACCGAGATAGTCATAGGCAGGAGGGGGAGGCTAAATCCGGTAGGGACCTATGACAAATTGTCCGGAGGAAGCCCGTGGTGGCGTTTTGTAGGATTTGTGGCTATTGCTGTAAACTTCATAGTATTGTCATACTATTCTGTGGTGGGCGGATGGATAACAAAATATATGGTTCAGTATTTGACCGGAGGAATAAAAGGTGATATGGTCCAATTCTTCGGAGGGTTTATTTCAAACCCATATGCGCCTTTGCTCTGGCACGCTATTTTCATGGGAATGACAATATACATTGTGGCTAAAGGAATATCCGGCGGTATTGAAAAAGCCAGCAAGATAATGATGCCCCTTTTGTACCTCATATTTATCGTGCTGATTATAAGGGTTCTCACTCTGCCAGGTGCCATGAAGGGTTTGAACTATTATCTGGTACCGGATTTCGGCAAACTTGCAGGTATCACATTTTTGATGGCCATGGGGCAGATATTCTTCAGTCTGAATATCGGTGCGGGATGTACCATGACCTATGCCAGTTACCTGGGGGAAGATGAAAACATACCCAGGATGTCTACCGTTATACCCATAATGGATACCATGGCCGCTTTTATGGCAGGCCTGGTCGTCATACCTTCGGTCTTTGCCTTTGGCCTTGACCCGGCGGCAGGACCTCCATTGTTGTTTATCACCATGCCGCATGTCTTCAGCAAGATGCCTCTAGGAACGCTCTTTGGATTTCTATTTTTCCTGCTGATGCTTTTCGCAGCCCTAACCTCTTCCATATCCATGCTGGAGGTTAACGTATCTTTCGTTGTGGACAATTATAAAAAGGACAGGGTAAAGTCAGCAATATATCTCGGGCTTATAATATTCCTCGTAGGAATACCTTCATCACTTTCTCAGGGGATTTTTTCATGGTTCAAGATAGGAAATTTGGACTTCCTCAGTGTGATGGACTTTCTGGCATCTTACGTGCTGATGCCCTTTGGAGCCTTCATGATGTGCGTGTTTGCAGCCAGGGTTTTGGGAATCGATGAAGCCATAAAGGAAGCTACGAATAATGGCAAGATACCCTTTGGCCTTAAAAACGCCTGGGCCTTTTGCATAAAATATGTGGTTCCTGTAATCATAATTCTTGTATTTTTAAGTTCTACAGGGATATTGAAATAAAGTTAGAGGGGGCGTAAAGAAACTTCGGTTTCCGCCCGCTCTTTTTATTATTTTGTTTATAATAATAACTGTAAACAGTTGAATAATGTGACAGCAATTCTTGTTATAAAATAAAAAAAAGGGTGCGGAGACTGAAGTTTCACAGCACCCTCTTTGGAATTTATTTCCTATAAATTCTATCGGCATTTTTTGCCGGTGAACCTGACTGCACGAAAGTCTTGCAGCAGGTTTCCATGCATGAAGAAACGGGAGTCTGGGGTGCGGTGGAAGCCCGGGGAGCATCGAAGCTATCGGGCATAGTATCGCCTATAGAATCGGAAGTTACCATTATTTCTGAAGCATCGCATACATTACCGTTTTTCCAGTAGTTGCAATTTGAGACGCTGCAGTGAATCCTTGCCATCAAATAACCTCCCTTAAAAATATTCTATAAGATATTTTTGCAAAAAGCATAACAGTTATGCTGGAAAATTATAGAAAACAAAACATCAATCCTGAGTTGGGCGGGCAGTTCCTTTCAATTTTGTGCGTATTACTGTCCAGTCACGACGATCTTCAAGACCGAGCCTCCACACCGATATTCCGCTGAGATCATATATGTTAACAAGGTCTATTTTTGAAGAAAAGCTTCGAAAATCTTCAAACCAAACTATGTGATTGGTACCGCCGACATAATAAGTAAAGGTTGACTCCTGAGAATTAACATCGTAAATGATGTGGGCACCGGTCCTGCTGGCGAGATTTATGGCATCATAGTAGCTCAATATTCTGGGCATTCCACCGTCAGAAGCGTGTTCATATCCGTAAATGCCTATCCCCAATACAATCTTGTTCCTGGGGATTCTTGTAATGGCGTAATCCAGTACCTGATGGATGAAACCGATGGAGGCTAGGGGGGCCGGTTTGGAGAAGTGTTCATCGTGGGTCATAATAAACACCCCATCGGAATATACCGATAGTGCTCCGTAATCAAAAGCTCCTGAAAAAGGGTGGCCAGGGTCGTCTCCTGTTTTTGCCGGAACGGAAATTGTTACCATAAACCCCGGAGTAAGGTGTTTGTACAACCGCTCCATAAAAATATTCAAAGCTTCCCTGTCGGCCGGCGGTACAAATTTAAAACATATATTTACTCCTGCATATTTTTGGGTTTTTAGCATGTTTTCTATGGAATTTATAAGATTATCCCGCAGAATGGGATATATCAGCAATTCATGTACCAGTTCTGACATTTGAGAGTCTGAGTAGTTATGGACCATCGCCAGGATGGGGACATTATTCCTTTTTGCTATTTGTATCGCTTCGCTCTGGGACCAGTCTATGAGTGTTCCCTGAGCGGTAATGCCGTACCAAAAAGGGAGAAGACAATCGATCTCCCGTATATGGGCTTTAAGGTCTGCAAGAGCGGTGGAAGTAGATATATAATACCAGTTATTATTTTTTAACCTTAAAAATGATTCTGCCAAGAAATGACACCTCCACTATGGAGAGCAATTACTTCTTTATTAAATTGCGGCACCCAATTTGATCCTTATAATGTTCCAAACGGCCTGGTCCTCCTGACCCAGGCGCCATACAGCTATGCCGCCAAGATTGTATTCGTTGACGAGATCGAGTTTTGCGGAAAAACTGCGGGCATCCTCAAACCAAACTATATGCTGGACTCCATCAGCAGTATAAGTAAAAGTGGATTCCTGAGCCTGCTCATCGTAAGTTATGGTAGCGCCGTGTTGCCTTGCCAGCGATATGGCTTCATCGTAAGAAAGAGTCCTGGGCATTCCTCCTGTCGTTACCCAATCGTAACCGTAGGCAGCCATACCAAGCTTTATCTTGTTTCGTGGTATTCTTGTAATGGCGAAATCCAGCACCCGTCTTACAAAACCTATGGAAGCTACAGGCCCCGGTGTTGAAAAATGCTCATCATAGGCCAAGATAAAAAGCTCGTCGGCAAACATGGCAAGGGTCCCGTAGTCAAAGGCTCCTGAAAATGGGTGCTGGGGATTTTCCTGAAGTTCCGCCGGAACGGAAATGGTGACCCTGAAGCGAGGCGAAAGTCTACGGTAAAGGCTCTCCATAAAGGCATTGAGAGATGGCCGGTCGGGTGGCGGTACAAACTCGAAATCAATATTTACTCCGGCAAAACCTCTGGAAACCAGCATGTTTTCTATGGAATTCACCATATTCTCTCGAAGAGCAGGATTTGTCAGCAGTTCGTGAATCAGTTCCGACATCTGAGGATCGGAATAATTATGGACAATGGCAAGGATGGGAAGATTATTAGCCCTCGCCAGTTGAAGCGCTTCCGGCTGGGACTGGTCCACCAGGGTTCCCTGTTCCGTAACCCCGAACCAGAAGGGCACTAAATTATCTATTTCGCGGGCGTGAAGTCTCAGATCAACCAGAGCCCGGCTTGTAGAAACATAATACCAGTTGTTTTCCTTTTGCAGCTGAAGGCTTTTTTCCAAACCGAATACCTCCCCGACAATAAATCACTTTCTGGTATATACTATACATATGTTAAATGTGAGGTGCAGATATAATAAAAAAAGGGTTCTGCTTTAAAGCAGAACCGCATATGGGTGCAATGAGGCGATACGCGATATAAAAAATCTTGAAAGCTACATCAGCACCATAACGCCGACTATTGTTGATATGATAAGACCTGTCATGACCGGAATAAAATTCTTTCTCACCAGGTCCATTACCGGAACTCCAACGATACCGGCCACGGCTACCAGTGAAGACCATGCCACTATGGTTCCACCGCCGGACCAGACGGAACCCATCTGACCTATGGCACCGAGGGCGGCGGCCACGTGTGGATCACCACCCGCCATGGCCCCGGCAAGAGTTCCCGTCATGGGAAGACCAACGAATCCTGAACCGTCGAGGCCAGCTATCATGCCTACCAGAAGGATTCCGAAAGCCGATAAAAAGCCCTTTGCAGGAATGGATGCTGCCAGTATTTTTCCGATGTCGAAAAGGTATCCGGTGGCACCTTCTCCCATTATCTTTACTGCGGTTTCAGGGTTGCCCAGGTAGAAAAATCCTGCTATGGGAATAATGGGGCCCATCACTTTGAAGGCAAAAACAAAACCGTCGGAGATATAGTCGCAAATCTTGTCGAATCCTTCGCTTTTGTGAACCAGCATGCTGGCTATGATGGTGATGACTACAGCCGTTCCTCCAAGCAGGGCCGATGCATCGCCGCCTTTTAACTGGAACACGGACATGGCGACTACTACCAGCACCATGGATATGCTGACCAGCAGGACCAGCGGTTTTGCATATTCCGTTCCCTTTAACTGAACGTTATCTTTGGAATTTTCCAGGTTATAAGAACCGTCGATTTCGATTTTTGTACCGTTCTTTATCTCGGATCGCATCATAAAGTATCCAAGAATAATTGCCACCAGACCTGTTATGAGCGACAGGATGCCACCATAGTTCGTGGCAAGAGCAACGGGGATACCCGCGGCTTTGGCCGTAAGTCCAGGGGCTCCCTGGATTATGACGTCTCCAGAAAGGGCCATTCCCTGCCCGGCCAGAGCGAGCGCCATGGCACCCAGCATGGGCGGAAGTCCCGCTCTAATAGCTACCGGCACTAAAAGTGCTCCAATCAAAGGAACGGCAGGTGTAGGCCAGAAAAATAATGAAATTACATATGTGGCTACTATCAAAATCAGATAACTGACTGCCGGCGAGATCATGAATCTTTTTAAGGGTTTGACCATGAGCTCATCAGCACCGGTAATACTGATGGATTTCAACATCATGACCATCAGGGCGATTATTAAGAAAATGCTGAATAAATCCTGAGCTGCGATTAGACTTGCATTAAAAACCGTCAAAATACCGCCGATAAAACTCCCCTTGAAAAGCCACCCTATTACCAGCGTGAAAACCATGCAGGGGATAACAACATTGCGGCGAAAGAGCATAGTCACAACTACGAACAAAATTCCGACTACGTAAATCCAATGTGCTAAAGTCATTTTTTCTCCTCCCCTTTAATATACTGCTCATCAATGATGAGCTTGTGAAACAAATATCATTATACAGGATTCGACAAAAAAATCAATAGGGAAATTATGAAAATTGTCAATGATAACATTAATCATCATATAATGAAAATCATTTTCATTAATAAACAAAGTTTTGGTTTTTACCGCCAGAAAATGACAGCAAATATCTGATTTTCTTGATTAATGTCATGTCCAGTTATATAATAAGCAGGGGGGAATACAAGGTCGGGGGCACAACTCATTAAAGCAAGGGTCGGCCCTCAGAGCTCAGATTAGAGAGAGAGGTAAATTATGGAAAGGTTGCTTATTGTAATATTGTTTACGACCACCATTCACATGGTGGATACTCTATCCTATTCGGTGCGCCTGGCAGGTATCAGGACAAAAAGGCTTGCCATGGCCATTTCTCTTTTTAATATTATTGTGCTTATATCAAGGACAGCCAACATGATACAGGCACCGCTGCTCGGCAGCATAGTGGACAAAGCCATAAATGAAGGGGATTTTGCATTTTTACTGCATGATTTTCGCTGGATAATTTTCTCGGCGACACTGGGAAGCTTGATAGGCGCCGCACTCATTCCAAGCTTTGTGGTTATTTTTTCCAAGGGCATCCTCGGTCTGGAGAAGGCCGGTTCCATACCGCAGCTAATAGGAATGGTAATTTTTCAAAAACCCGTGGCAAAGATTAAAAAAAGCCTGGTAAAACCGGGGTTGTCGCTGCTTAAAGGATTGAAGCCTGAAAAGATACCGCCCACGTTCCTGGTTTTAAATCTCATCATAACGTCCATTTCCACCATCGGCGTCCTGGCAGCCATATACGCGGGGGCATTGGTGCCGCAGTACCGCATAACCGCAAGCCAGCTATCGGGGATCATAAATGGTGCGGCCACCATCCTTCTGGCTGTGGTGGTAGACCCCCAGGCAGCAATCATAACGGACCAGACCCTTCAGGGCCTAAGGCAAAGGCAGGAAGCCAACACCATGGTGGCATTTCTGGTAGGAGGCAAGATACTGGGAACTTTGCTCAGCCAGGTCGTATTTTTATGGGCGGCAAAAACGGTGGTTTTGATTACAAAAATCATAGCATAGGGAAAAATGGCATAAAAAAAGCGGGGATTTCCCCGCTTTTTCAGCTACATCAAGAACAAAACACCAACTATGGTTGATACTATCATGCCTATTATTACAGGAATAAAGTTCTTTCTCACCAAGTCCAGCACAGGCACACCGACGATACCTGCCACTGCCACAAGAGAGCTCCATGCGATGATGGTGCCACCACCTGACCATATGGCGCCGATCTGACCAATAGCGGCCAGCGTTGCAGCTATGGTCTGGTTGCCTCCGGCCATAGCGCCTGCCAGGGTTCCAGTCATAGGCAGACCTGAAAAGCCTGATCCGTCAAGACCGGTGATGATGCCAAGTATCAGCATACCGAAAGCTGATAGGAATCCCTGAGGAGGAATGGCCTGAGCCAGCATCTTTCCGATGTCAAATAGGTAACCGGGAGCGCCTTCGCCCAATATTTTCACCACTGCTTCGGGATTGCCCAGGAAGAAAAAGCCTGCAATGGGTAGAATTTGACCCATGACTTTAAAGGCGAATACAAGGCCGTCTGTTAAATGATCGGCTATTTTATCGAGGCCCTTTATACCCTCCACGAGAAGGGTAGCTACTGTCATTATGAGAATGGCCGTGCCGCCCAGTAGAGCCGACGCATCGCCACCCTTGATATCAAAGGCGAACATGGCAAATATAACGGCGGCCATGGAAAGAATAAGAAGCCATACGAGAAATGGAGCGTAAGCTTCCCCCTGCTTATTTTTTACCTGCACCTGCATGGCGGGATGGGCGTCGTTGGAAGCGGCCATTTCTCTGATGCCTTCTGCCTGGAATTTGGCTATATCTTTCTGCATCATTATATAAGCTATGATCATGGCGACAATACCGGTAATCAATGAAAGAATGGCACCATGGCTGTTAACAAGGGCTACCGGGATACCCGCAGCCTTGGCTGAAAGGCCCGGGGCACCCTGTATGACCATGTCACCGGAAAGGGCCATGCCCTGCCCTGCAAGGGCCAAAGCTACTGCACCCGCCATGGGGGGCAGACCGGCTTTAACGGCGGCCGGTACCAATAACGCACCGATAAGAGGAACTGCCGGCGTGGGCCAGAAGAAAAGCGAAATAACATAAGTTGAAGCTATGATAACGATATAACTAATCAGAGGTGATACCATGAGCTTTTTTAGCGGAGCGACCAGCAGCTCATCCGCTCCCGTCACACTCAAGGATTTCAACATGGCCACCATGAGACCGATGATGACAAAGATACTGCCCAGTTCAGACAGGGCTGCCATATTGGCATTGAATACGGTAGTTACGGCTCCTACCAGGGAACCTTTAAAAATCAACCCGATTAAAAAAGTAGAGACTATGCATGGAATGAGGACATTACGGCGGAAAATCATGGTCAATACTACAACAAGGGTTCCTAAAGCATAAATCCAGTGAGCAAGGGTCATTTTTTCTCCTCCTTTAATCTTTGCATTATTCAGTTGTAAAAAACTATGTTTCTATTTTCACATATGATAAAATAACCACCTCCTCATCAAAGATGAGTAATTGTTATAAATATATATTCGACGGGGATTCTTAAATTCCTCCATTATGTTAGAAATTTTTTAATAAAAATAATTTTCAATTGTAACTGATTATCATTAACAAAAATATGATATATGTTTACAAAATAAGATTATTATGTAATAACAATAAAAATATTGATCGATATGTCGCAGTGTTAACTGCATATTATCACAAAAAAGGTGTCTTATGGAGAAACGGCTTTTTACATTAAGATCAAGTATAAATAAAAAGCAGTTTTATGGAAAAAATATAAAGGAATTAATATGACGAAGATAGGAGGAAACCAGTTGATAGCCAGATTCTTTCAGAATCCGATATTGAGGCCTGTATGGCTTGTGTTGAGAGTATGGCTTGGTATTCAGTGGTTCAACGCAGGATATCACAAATTAATAGACCCGTCGGGAGTATGGGTGGGACCTAAGGCAGGAGTTGCCATCAAAGGCTTCTGGATGAAGGTGGCCGGTGTGAATGAATCGTTCCAAACGGTGGCACCACCCCTTACAAAATATGAATGGTATAAAGATTTTATCATTGCTTTGTTGAAAGGGCATCAGGAAAAGTTTTTTTCATATTTGATCGTTTACGGAGAAATCCTGGCCGGAGTTGGTTTGATACTGGGAGCGCTCACTGTGTTTGCAGCTCTGGGAGGAGCTTTTATGAACCTTAACTACCTTCTCGCGGGCACCGCTTCCACCAATGGCCTCATGTATACGGCTGCCATAATCCTAATACTGGCAGGTATGAATGCGGGTTTTTACGGTCTCGATTATTTTTTATTGTGGCTGTACCGAAAATACCTGAACTCCGATCCTTTTACCAGGGGGAGGTATAAGAAACCTTAAAAAGTTTGGACCGGCGAAAGAAAGCAGTTCAATTTGTTATTTTTTGCTGCTATGCATTTTATTTCTATGACCTGTGGAATCATCTTGAAACTTATTGACGAAATAGCCTGAAGGGGTTAAAATATTATATGTATGCTGATGTGGCTCAGGGGTAGAGCAGCGCACTCGTAATGCGCAGGTCGTGGGTTCGAATCCCACCATCAGCTCCAAAAAATGCAGACAGGGCAAGGGTTTCAGTATTGGAAACCGTTGCCATTTATTTTTTTATAATCAAAGTAGCCCTCACCAGAAGCCAACCGATTACGACCAGAAACCTGTTCATGGTTATTTTCCATCCTTTAACCTAGTTTGCTTATAACTCAAAATTACGCTCTTTGCAATGGAAGGCTTTTATGATATATTAAAGACAAAATATGGACTGCAATAGTATTTAGATAAACTCATAGAATTGATGGAGGCAAACCATGATATTTGAAAAAGAATTGGGCATCAATAAGGCCTTTGATGTGATAGGCTTTGGCGAAGTGATGCTGCGACTTTCACCGCCTAACAAAGAAAGAATATCCCAGGGCGAAGTCTTTGAAAAAAGAGCCGGGGGCTCCGAGCTCAATGTTGTTTCAGGGATTTCCTCCCTCGGCCTTAGAACAGGGATCATCACAAAACTTCCCGACAATGAAATAGGGAAATTTATTAAAAATAAGATAAGGTTTTACGGTGTCAGCGATGATTATGTGATCTATGATAAATCCCAACATGGCAGACTGGGCATATATTATTTTGAAAGTGGAGCGCACCCCAGAAAGCCGACGGTGGTATATGACAGGTATGGTTCTTCCTTTAACACTATAACCGAAGAAGAGATAAACCCTTCGGTTTACAACAATGCCAAAATATTTCACGTCAGCGGAATTTCCCTGGCCTTGAGCGACAACGTAAGACGGGTTGCCATTCAGATGATAAAAAAATTTAAGCAAAATGGCGTAATAATATCCCTTGACGTCAATTACAGGGCATCACTATGGGATGAAGGGATAGCAAGAAATGTGATAACATCCATATTTCCTGATATAGATATTCTTTTCGTATCCGAGGAGACATCCCGCCGCATGCTCCAGAGGTCGGGGACACTGGACGAAATTATGAAAGGATTTGCAAGAGATTACAATATAAAGGTGGTGGCGACCACCGAAAGAAAAGCTATAAGCCCCACAAAGCATTCGTGGAATTCCAGAATTTACAGCGCCGTCGAAGACAGGTTTTATCAGGAAGAACCTTATGAAGAAATAGAGGTCGTGGACAGGATAGGGAGCGGTGACGCATATGTGGCGGGAGTGCTTTTTGGAATAATAAAATACAACTGTCTGCAAAGAGCACTCGAATTCGGCAATGCCATGGCAGCCTTAAAGAACACCGTGCCGGGAGACCTGCCTGCCTGCGACTTTAATGAAATCGAACGGGTTATAAAAAGCCACAAGAAGGACGGTATCGACAGCGAGATGAACAGGTGACCATGGTCATTTTCACAATTTACAAAACAGAATAAGAAATATTCCCGTGAACGTTATAACAATATAATATACTTGCGAGGGACAAGATTCAGAAAACAATTATTGTAAAAACCAGGAAAATAGCGATAATTATGAAGTATGATATATGTAGGGGGATAAATAATGTTTGATGTGGTGGCGCTGGGAGAACTTTTAATTGATTTTACTCCTGCGGGGTATAGTGCGGCGGGAAGTCCCATATTCGAGGCAAACCCCGGCGGTGCTCCAGCCAACGTCCTTGCGGCCGTGTCAAAGCTTGGGGGGAAAAGTGCCTTTATAGGAAAAGTAGGTGATGACCGGTTCGGACATTTTCTGGAAGAAGTGTTAAAATCTTACGGAATCGACACCGCGGGTCTGACTTTTTCGGATTCGGTGAACACTACCTTGGCTTTTGTGCACCTCGATCCAAGAGGGGAAAGAAGTTTCAGTTTTTACAGGAATCCCGGTGCCGATATCATGCTGGATGTGCGGGATATCAAACCCGAGATCATTGCGGATGCAAAGATATTTCATTTCGGCTCTCTGTCGCTCACCCATGAACCGGCCAGGAGCGCCACGCTTTATGCACTGGATCTGGCAAAAAAATATAAAAAAATAATATCCTATGACCCCAATTGGAGACCGCTGCTGTGGAAGGATGACACTGCCGCCCAGGAGGGTATGTCTTTAGGGCTCCAGCATGCGGACATAGTAAAGCTTTCGGAAGAGGAAATGGAATTTTTGACCGGAGAAACGGATTTAGAAAAAGGTAGCGGGAAATTATTCGATATGGGGATAAAGCTGGTGCAGGTAACCATGGGAGAAAATGGCTGTTTCTATAGATGTTCATCCGCTACCGGCTATGTAAAGGCTTACGATGTCAGGGTGTTAGATACGACCGGCGCCGGAGATGCTTTTATGGGGGCGCTGCTCTGGTGCATAAGTAAAAACGATTTGAAGCCCGATGAAATAACTCATGCGGAGCTTGAAAAGATCGTGGACTTCTCCAGTGCCGCCGGCGGGCTGTGCACCACAAAGAGGGGGGCTATTCCGGCGATGCCTTATTTTGAAGAAATCATTTCTTGTATGAAAAATGTTCCAAAGAAAAAAATACAGTAATATAAAATAATAAAACCCCCTGCGGGGTTTTATTATTACACTTTTTTCATGCTGATTTCTGCTATTTCTCTTGTCCTGGGAGTTTTTACCCATACCCGGGGTTGACTGTTGAAGGCTCTGAGGATCAGGGCTGCGGTGTAAGGCAATGGCAGCAGGAATCCCGCCAGTGGCAGAACCAGCAGGGATACAAGGGAAAGTAGAGAATTTAAGGTGCTTCTTTTCTTCATATACGGATAGTATTTTACAATATAGAGATAATAGGTAAATCCGAAATAAATGAAAACCAGAGATTTTAAAAATATCCGGAACCCTTCGGGCAATGCCGAAGGATCTATCAATCCCTTGCAGGAAAGCCATATTATCACCAGCGGCACCATTACCGCTATTTGATATAAAGTCCATTCCACTTCCCCTTTTAAAAGCAGCGTCTTGATGAGATTGTTTTTTTTCGGTCCGGCGTATTCCGGGGTATTTTTAAACTTTTCAATGACCTGGATATGTCCTGCCGCCCAGCGCAAGCGCTGCCGGAAAAAAGATCTATAATTTTCGGGAGTTTGTTCGGTGCTTATGTAGGGGAAATATTCAGGCCAGGCACCTTCTGCAAGATAAGCTCTTACGCCTATCTCCAGGTCTTCGGTCAAAGCCTTGCAGTCAAAGCCCTTTATTTTTTTCAAAAGGTCCGATTCGATAAAAAGATTTGTCCCGCCAACAAAGGGAAGCTTCTTCATAAGAACGGGCATGTACCACTCGTGGGACAGCGCCTGGTAAAGCGAGGCTATCTTTGTTATGGGGCTCAGGTAAAAGAAATTCCTGACCTGAAAGACCGGCCCCTGCCAGATGAGGGATCTCTTTTCCGAATTAATCCAGTTGCAGGCTATGTAGAGCAGCACATCCAGTTCAGGATGGCTTTCGGCATCGTAGAATCCGCAGATGTCCGAGCCTTCGTTTATGAAGGAAAGACCATAATTTAAAGCCCGGCCTTTTGTAGAAGGTACCGGCTTTCCCAGATTCTGCCCCTGAAAGTTGCCGTCAAAATCGTAGGGGACCATCACATGCTTCAATACAGGACAATTTCCCCTGGCGGCAAATTCCCTTATTTTATCTTCCACCACCTGCTGGGTGGTATGATTTTTTCCGGTAGACAGTTCTTTTTCATCGGTTATTACAATTATTTCAAAAAGCTCGTGAGGATAGTTCAAGCGTGCCAGATGTTCTACCGTCTGACCTATTACATCAGCTTCCTCCCGGGCCGGTACCAAAATGGAAAAGAAGGGCATTTTTTTGCCTTTTTCCTTCGCCAGTTTCTGCAGTTCGTAGATTGAAAGCACTTTTCTTTTTGACCAATAATGTTTATTGGAATAATATCTCCAGACGAAATATCTCAGGAAAAGCAGGAAAAAGAACAGGTATAAGGCGACTACACCTAAATAAATGAGCTGTGGGAGCTCCATGAATATTCCCCCCAAAATATACAAAATCACACAATTTTATATTATACCCCTGAAAAACATAAAAATAAATCCGGGAAAATGGCCAAAAACAACAGGATAGGCATAAATTTCACAAATCGTTCTGACCATCCAAACTATTTATATTATCTCTCGAAAATATATTTTCTTCCTTCGGGTTACTAGACAAATTAAAAGTATCGCACATATTTTTTATTTTTTTAAAGAATGAAAAGACATGCAGGAAAAAAAGAAGAAAGGTAGAATTATAACATTATGTTTGTATTAACATAACGATTTCATAAGAGGGGGTTTTTTCATGAAGCATATTAAGAAAACGTGGTTTTTGGTAGCATCAGTAATGATTCTGAGTCTGACTGTTGTTTTATCGGGATGCGGAGCCAAGACTGAACCGGCGAAAACAGGAACTTCATCATCGGGAAGTGATGCAGCAAATCAAGCAGGTTCCCAGACGAGCCCGCCAGAAAACAAAGAGCTGATCCTTTCCACCACAACAAGCACCCAGGATAGCGGATTGCTGGACGTGCTGATACCCATTTTCGAAGAGAAGACCGGCTATAAGGTCAAACCCATCGCCGTAGGGACCGGCCAGGCCCTGGCCATGGGAGAAAAAGGCGATGCCGATGTGATGCTGGTGCATGCGCCGGATTCTGAGATTCAACTTGTGGAAAAAGGAGCTGCCATCAATCGACAGCTGGTGATGCACAATGATTTCATTATAGTAGGCCCCAAAGATGATCCTGCCGGCATAAAAAATGCGAAGGATTCAGTGGAAGCCTTCAAATCCATTGCTGAAAAACAGGCCTTATTCGTTTCCAGAGGCGATGATTCAGGAACCAATAAAAAGGAACTGGAGCTCTGGAAAAAAGCGGGTCTGGGAAAACCCGAAGGCAAATGGTACCAGTCCACAGGCCAGGGTATGGGCGCCACGCTGGATGTCGCTTCAGAAAAAGCAGCTTATACCCTCACCGACAGGGGTACCTATCTTGCCAAAAAGGATAAGCTGCAACTGGAAATATTGAAGGAAGGAGACGCTTCCCTTCTCAACATATACCACGTGATGCAGACAAATCCCGAGTATATTAAGAAGAACAATCCTAATGCCGCCAGAATGATAAATGAACATGGAGCCAAAGCTTTTGTGGATTTTATGATATCTCCCGATACTCAGAAGATTATAGGAGAATTTGGAAAGGATAAATTCGGACAGCCTCTGTTTTTCCCGGATGCGGGAAAAGATGAAAATTCTCTCGGAAAATAATGCTTGAATTGGATTCAATCATAGAGCTTAGCAGTCAAGAAAAACCACCTTTGATTCTGGCAAAGTAAACAAATGCGGGGGGAGCATGTTGGACACAGTTATAGATGGCTTAAAAAAAGGGTTAATTTTACTTTTTTCCCTGGATCGGGAAGTTCTTGGTATTACACTGTTCACACTTAAGATTACCGGCACTGCAACCCTGATAAGCATTGCCATTGCGCTGCCGCTGGCATTGCTTTTGGCGCTCAGGGATTTTCCGGGCAAGAAGTTCGTGATAAGTCTTGCCAATCTGGGCATGGGGCTGCCACCCACGGTGGTGGGGCTCTGGGTGAGCCTCATGCTCTGGAGAAGCGGCCCCCTTGGCATGCTAAGAATAATGTATACGCCCGCTGCCATGGTAATCGCACAGACGGTAATATCCACACCCATTATTCTGGCGCTTTCTACGGCGGCTCTCCAGCAGATAGACAGGAAGCTGCGCTGGCAGATTATGGCCCTTGGGGCCTCACCCCTGCAGATGCTTTTTTTGATGCTGAAGGAAGCACGGTATTCACTGATGGCGGCAGTTATGGCTGGATTTGGCGGGTCCATATCCGAAGTCGGAGCGTCCATGATGGTAGGCGGCAATATCCAGAATTATACCCGGGTATTGACCACTGCCATAGTGCTGGAAACCAGCAAGGGTCACTTTGACGTGGCTCTGGCTCTGAGCTTTATTTTGATGTTTCTGGCTTATGCCGCTACACTGTGGCTGACCTTTATACAGCAGCGGAGGTACAGGAATGTATATTATTGAGGGGCAGAATATATCTGTAAGGGTGGGTAAAAGCCGCATCCTCGATGTAAAAGAAATAGGCCTTGAGGAAGGCAGGGTCTTTTCGGTAATAGGTCCCAACGGGTCGGGCAAAAGCACCCTACTGAGGGTTATGGCCCTTTTGCAGAATTCCGATGACGGGTATGTATACTTCAGGGGCGAAAGAGTCCTACCCCGTGATAGAATAAGGGTACGCCGGCGCATGGCGGTGGTTTTTCAGGAACCGCTGCTTTTGGATGCCACTGTAGAGGAAAATATAATCATGGGTTTGAAAATTCGCGGGGTGGATGCTGCTACAGCCAAGCTGAGGGCCGGCTTCTGGCTGGAAAGGTTCAAGGTGGCACATCTTTCGGGCCGATGGGCCCGGGCTCTTTCCGGCGGCGAGGCCCAGCGCGTGAGCCTTGCCAGGGCTTTTGCCCTGGAGCCGGAAGTCCTTTTTCTAGATGAACCTTTCGCCAATCTGGATGCCCCCACCAGGGAGGCTCTGCTGCTGGAACTTTCCGATGTGCTTCATTCTACAGGCGTCACCACCTTTTTTGTAAGCCACGACTTCAAAGAAGTGGCCTTTCTGGCTGACAAAACCATGGCACTGATGGATGGCTTGCCGGTGCAGGAGGCTCCCCCCGAAAGAATACTTGATCATCCCTCATGTGAAAAACTTGCGAAATTTGTCGGCATTGAAAACATCTGGCCTGCAAAAATTCTGGAGGGAAGATCGGAAACTTTGATTGCAGATATTAATGGCCTTGCCGTGGCTGTAAAAAAATCCGGGGATTTGGAAGACGAAAGAAATGCTGGTGCAGGTTGTCGGGTGAAAATTGCCCTCCGGGGAGATAAAATAAATCTCATTCCGCGCGACACCCACGGCAGCCTTGATAGAGGCTGCCGGATGGACGGCAGGATAAGCCAAAACTGCTGGAGCGGGAGGATAAAATCGATCTTTCATTTCGGAAGTACTGTCAGGATAACGGTGGACTGCGGGATAGATGTCAGCACTTCCGTACCCGTACAATTCGCGCACACATTTAAAAAAGGGGAAAACGTCGAAGTTCGTTTTTCCATCGATGCCCCCGCCGTGCTTGTAGAATAAGGTTTTGATCATGGAATTTGGAAGTTTTTACGGTGGTTGTTACATTCCGGAGCTTTAAAAGCTCCGCTTTTTTTATTATAATTTTTTTAGATAAACTTTTTTTATTTTTTACGTATAAACATGGTGTAAGTAAAATAAATCATAAACGGTGATATAAATGAATACAATTTTAGAGTTTATAGCGGGAACTAAAGACTTCTTTATGCAGAATGGAGCCATAGGCCTTTTTATTCTATCTTTTGCTGAAGCATCTTTTTTCCCTGTACCGCCCGACATAGTTCTGATTCCTCTGACTGTTATTTCGCCAGCCGCAGGCCTTTACTATGCGGCCATTACATCGATAGCATCCACACTGGGCGGCATGTTCGGATATTTTATTGGTATAAGGGCTGGGAGGCCCATTCTCTCGAGATTTGTAAAGGACAACAACATCCAAAAAATAGAAGATATGTTTGCGCGTTTCGGCGGATGGGCTGTAGCAGTAGCGGGTTTTACGCCCATTCCCTATAAAGTTTTTACCATAGCTTCGGGAGTTTTTCGCATGAATCTGACTACCTTTTTCATTGCAGCGCTATTAAGCAGGAGCGCCCGATTTTTCATGGAGAGCGCCATTATAATGGCTATGGGAGAAAGGGCTACTGCTTATATAGACAGACTCCTGGGGCCGGGTTCTTTTGTGCTGGCGATAACAATTCTGATCGTTTATTTGATAGTAAAAAAGACCGGGGTGTCCATCACCTTCACACCTGCAAAATGGCAAAAGTATAATTTTGTAAAAAAGACTTTTGATAAATATTTTGCAAAGTACGGCGAATTTGGCGTTTACATCATCGGAGGACTTATCACCGCGGGAATTTTCGGCATGATGTTTGTCAAACTTGCCACGGAAATGCTTGAGAAAGAACTGGGATGGCTGGATCAGGGGATTATTGGTTTCATAAAATCGGCGCAAAGCCCTACCATGGATGTTATTGTAAGGGTCATCAACGTTCTGCAGCAGCCACCGGCGCTTTTGGTGTTGCTTGCCGCAGGTCTGCTATGGGCAGGATACTTATATAAAAGCATCATTTATCCTGCCATGTTGCTGACAGCTTTTTCCGGAAGCCTTATCATCCAGTGGGGGTTGAAGCCCTTATTCCAGAGACCGAGACTTTCACCGCTGGGTCAACCTCCTGGCTTCATGGCATTTAGTTTTCCCAGCGGTACGACACTGCTCTTTACGGCATTTTTGGGCTTTTTAATTTTTTTAATCATTAAAAAAACCAAAGGTCGACATAAAATGACAGCAGCGGCTATCTGGCTCCTGTTAATAACCGTTATAGGTGCCAGCCGCATCTATCTGGGGATTAGCTATCCAACAGATATACTGGCAGGATTTCTCATAGGTGTAGTATGGCTTACAGGATGCATTGTGGCTACAAAAGCCCTAGAATACTATTTGCGGTAAAAAATATCCTGAAATTAACAATAATGTTATTGACAGGGTTAGGGGAAATTTATATAATATTTCAGAACCGACCGGTCGGTCGGATGAGATAAGGAGGATTATTCATGCAGACAAGGGATAGAAAGACGGCGTACATATTGCTGGTGCTGATGGTGGTAATTTTATTTTCGGGATGCGGCCAGAAGCCTGCGGCCACATCGGAGCCGGAAAAGGTGGTGGCTGTCAGGACTTCATTTTCTAAAGTAGAGGACCTGGCCGAATACCAGTCTTTCCCGGGAAAGGTGCAGGCTGCCGGGGAAGTGAGCCTTTCTGCAAAAATTGGAGGAAGGGTTGAGGAGATACTGGTGAAGGAAGGTCAGGAGGTAAAAAAAGGCCAGGTATTGATAAAACTGGAGCAGAAAGATGTAAAATCCCAGGTAAATCAAGCCCAGGCCGCATATAATGCTGCAGCGGCGCAGCTTGAAAGCCTGAAGAACGGCCAGCTGCCCCAGCAGATAGCGCAGTTGGAATCGGTATATAATCAGGCCCAGGCAAATTATAAGAATGCCGAGGAAAATTACAACCGCATGAAAACCCTGCTGGAACAGGGAGCTGTTTCCAAACAGCAATTTGAAGGCGCCGAGCTTCAGTATAAAGTGGCAAAAGAACAGTTTGAATCGGCTAGGACCCAGCTTATGCTTACAAAGGAGAAAACGGGGCCGGAAAGCATCTTTGCTGCCGAAGCCCAGGTGAACCAGGCAAAAGCGGCCCTTTCCGCTGCGCAGGCAGCTCTTGACAATACTCTGATTACCGCACCTGTGGACGGGACCGTGGGATTTATCAGTGTCCGGGTCGGCCAGTTGCTCAGCCCGGGGGTAACCGCCATAACCGTGGGGGATCTGAAGAATGCCGAAATTGAGATAAATGTCACGGAAGACCGGATCAGTGCTTTGAGAGTGGGGCAGGAGGCCGAAGTTAGCGTTGATTCAGCCGGCCTTTCCGCCATAAAGGGCGTCATCGAGAGCATCAGTCCCTTCAAGGACCCCAGGACTCAGGTATATCCTGTAAAAATAAAGGTGCCCAACGGCGGGGGCTTGCTAAAATCTGGAATGTTTGCAAGGGTTAAGCTGATAGTAGCTTTTCACCAGAAAGTGGTGACAGTGCCGGAGGATGCTGTGGTATCCTATGACGGCGTAGAAGTTGTATATACGGTGGACAACAATGTGGCAAAGGCTCAACAGGTGGAGACCGGGGCCGCATCCATGGGGAAAATAATAATAACAAAGGGGCTGTCGCCGGGCCAGCAGATAGTTGTAGAAGGCCAGGATTTATTGCAGGACGGAGTTAAGGTATCTGTGGAGAGCCGGGGTGATGCAAAATGAATCTGGCCGAATTTTCCATAAAACGCCCTGTTACCATGTTGATGGTCATTGCCATCGTTCTTGTGCTGGGCTTTATTTCCTTCACCCGGCTCGGTATAGACCTGTTTCCAAATTTTGTATACCCGGGAGCGGTGGTGATAACTGAGTACAAAGGGGCATCCCCGCAGGAAGTGGAAAGTATGGTGACGCAGCCCCTTGAACAGATGCTTTCCACCATAAGCAATGTAAAAAACATCCAGTCCTTCAGCAGTGAAGGAAATTCTACGGTATTTGTTGAATTCAACTGGGGAACGGACATGGATATGGCGGCCCTGGACATGAGAGAACAGGTAGATTTCATAAAGCCCTTCCTTCCCGAAGGTGCAAAATCACCCATGGTCATAAAATTTGATCCTTCCATGATGCCGGTGATGCAACTGGCCATTTACGGGGGAAATGACATAGTTCAGTTAAAAAACATCGCCGATGATGTCATCACCAAAAGGCTTTTGAGGCTGGAAGGCGTGGCTTCGGTAAATGTAGTGGGCGGTCTGGAAAGGGAAATAGATATCAATGTTGACCCCGATAAGCTGGCCTTTTACGGGCTTTCCATGCAGCAAATAGCCGGAATATTGCAGGCGGAGAACATGAACCTCCCCGGCGGCACAGTATCTCAGGGGAAAAAAGACTATCTTATCAGGACCACAGCTCAGTTTAAAGATATTTCCGAGATAGAAAACCTTCCTGTACCCCTTCCGCAGGGAGGAAGCATTTCCCTGAAGAACCTGGCGGAGATTAAAGATACCCATAAAGAGGTTTCCACCATAGCAAGATATAATGGCAAACCCAGTATAACGCTGATGATACGCAAACAGAGCAGTTACAACACCGTACAGGTGGCAAACAGCATAAAGGCGGAAATGGAAAAGATAAAAAAGGTGGTACCCGAAGGAATAGGATATGTACCGGTGCTGGACCAGGCGGAATTCATCGAAAAGTCCATTGGTAACGTCACCAGCAATGCCATCACCGGTGCTCTACTTGCCATAATCGTACTTTACCTTTTTCTGAGGAATCTGAGGACCACTGTGATAATTGCACTATCCATCCCGATTTCTATTGTAGCCACCTTTGTGCTTATTTATTTCAACCATCTTACCCTGAATATGATGTCACTGGGAGGTTTGGCTCTGGGAGTGGGCATGCTGGTGGACAACTCGATAGTAGTGCTGGAAAATATTTTCAGACACCGCCAGGAAGGTGAAGAGGCCAAAACCGCTGCCATTTCCGGCACCAATGAAGTGAGCATGGCGGTGACCGCGTCCACACTGACTACGGTAGCGGTGTTCCTGCCCATTGTATTTGTTCAGGGCATAACGGCCCAATTCTTTAAGGAGCTTGCCCTGACTGTAACCTTTTCTCTGCTGTCATCCCTTGCAGCAGCCCTGACGGTAGTGCCGCTGTTTTCATCCAGACTAATTCAGGTAACCGGGGCTGTGGAAGAAAGTACAGTTCAGGGTTCCACCGGCAATGGTTTATCTCGGATTTTAAATATTCCCCTGGATGCATTTTCAAGATTTTATGAAAGAACTGAGAAAAGCTATGGCAGATTGCTGAGATGGTCACTGTCTCACAGAAAACTTCTAGTCATATTTTCTGCGGCAATTTTTATCCTGAGCATTGTGCTCATTCCCCTGATTGGAACGGAGTTTTTGCCCCAATCCGATACCGGGATGATAACCGTATCTGTAAAAATGCCCGATGGCACCAACCTTGATGAGACAGATAGATATGTTTTACAGATAGAACAGAAGCTGAGGGAAATCAAGGAGATCGACGGAGTCCTTGCAAACATAGGTTCGTCTACATCTTACCTTGAAGACAGCAGCCAGCAAAGCAAGAATGTCGCAAGCATAGCCGTTGTGCTCAAGCCCCTGTCGGAGAGGAAGCGCAGCTCCCAGGATGTGGCTGAAGAGATAAGGAAAATAACAGCGAGGATGCCTGGGGCAGAGGTAAAGGTTGACACCATGAGCAGTATGGATTTCGGAGGCGGAGGCACACTGAAGCCCATATCCATTTCCATAAAGGGCGATGATTTTGATAAATTAAAAGAGATCAGCGATCGCGTGGTGGAGATAGTAAAATCGGTGCCCGGAACCCGCGAGGTTGAAAGCAGCCTTGAGCGCGGAAAGCCGGAGCTTGATATTATGGTGGATCGGGATAAGGCGGCCCTTTACGGCCTTTCCACAAGCCAGATAGCCCAGGCGGTGAACTCGGCGGTAGCCGGCAGCACTGCCACCAAGTATAAGGTTGGTGGCGATGAAATAGATGTGGTGATAAAGGCCCAAGAAAACCTGGTGGATGATATAAGCAAGGTCAGAAATCTTTTGATACCCAGCCCGTCGGGGGCCATGATAACTCTCGGCGATGTAGCCAGAGTGGAAAAGAGTATCGGCCCCGTGACCATAGACAGGGATGACCAGGCCAGAGTGGTTACCGTAACCGGCGACGTGGTGGGAAGGGCTGCCGGGACCGTAAACAGTGAAATTCAGCAGAAACTTGAGGCCATAAACCTGCCTGAAGGCTACAGTTTTAAAATGGGCGGAGAGCAGGAGCAAATGATGGAATCCTTCCGCGACCTATTTCTGGCCTTCATACTGGCCGTAATACTGGTGTACATGGTGATGGCGGCCCAGTTTGAATCACTGACCCAGCCCTTGGGCATTATGTTTACGGTGCCCCTAGCCATCATCGGTGTTGTATTTGCCCTGCTGTTGACCCGAAGACATCTGAACATGCCGGCCTTCATCGGTATAATCATGCTGGCGGGCATTGTGGTCAACAACGCCATAGTGCTGGTAGATTTTATAAATCAATTGAGACATAAGGGCATAAGCCGGGAGGAGGCTATTATAAAAGCAGGGCCCTTAAGACTGCGACCCATACTCATGACAACCCTGACGACCGTACTGGGTCTCTTTCCCCTGGCACTGGGTCTGGGTGAAGGCGGGGAACTGCGGGCCCCCATGGCCACTGCCGTTATAGGCGGCCTTAGCTTTTCAACAATCCTCACTCTGGTGGTAATCCCTGTGATATATACTATACTGGAGGATATCGGAAGCATATGGAAAAGAATAAGCATTGGAAGGCGTCGCAGGGCAGAAACGGCCGAAAAATCCCGATAGAGTTTATGCTTCCATGACAATAATATATTGGGGAGGATGAAAATGGTCAACTTTATAAAGAAACAAAAGCTGGTTTTGATTTTGTTAATGATAGCATCTCTTGTTGCTACGGGTTTTGCCTTTGCCCAGGGGGATAAAAAGGCTGAAGAGCCGCAGGTAATGAAGCTTTCTCTCGCCGATGCGTTGAAGATGGCGGAACAGAACAATCCCCAGGTGGCGCTGTCAAAGCTGGCAGTGGAAAAGGCGGAACTAGCTCAAAAAGAATTGAAGTATAGAGAAAAAAAAGATAAAGAAAGCGAAGAAGAGAGCAATAATGCACCGTCATCAGACCTACCGCAAATAGATATGTTTAAAATAAGCACCTCGGACTTTGATTATAAATATAACATGGAAATGGGTAAAAAAAGCGCCGAGTTTGGCATCGAGATGGCACAGGCGAGCGTTGATGCCACTTTGCGCAACATCCGGTTCGGGGTGGAAGCCGCCTATTACGGAGCCCTGGCTGCCGAAGACAATCTGAAGATATCGCAGGATGCTCTCAAAAGGCAGGAAGAAATGCTGAAGATTGCGGAGGTCAAGTTCAAGACGGGAATGATAGCAAAAAGGGACTTAATGGATGCCCAGGTCCAGGTAGCCCAGGCTCAAGCAGCGGTATCCGTTGCGGAACAGAGGCGCCAGAAGGCGTACATTAATCTTAAAAAACTTCTGAGTATAGATCTTGAAAAGCAAATAGAGCTCACGGATGCTTTTGAATATAAACCTGTCGAAACACTGCCGGACATAGAAAAACTATTAAAAGATGCCCTGGAAAACCGGATGGATATCATCCAAGCCCAGGGTAAGCTTGACATCGCCCAGCTGGATTTCGATTTGACCAGCAGGGTATATCCCTCCAACACTTTTAAATACAAAGAAAAAGAGTATGCCCTCCAGGATGCGAAAATAAACCTGGAAAACAAAAAGAAGGATATGGAAGCAGAAGTGAGGGGGATTTTGCTTGACCTGCAGGAGGCCGGAGCCAATATCCCGGTGCTGGATAAATCGGTGGAACTGGCAAGAGAAAGCCTGCGCCTGGCGAAATTGAGCTACGAAGTCGGGATGGTTAGAAGTGTGGATGTTTCTCAGGCGGAGGAAATGTTAAAACAGGTGGAGCTTCAAAGGAATCAGGCAATTTACAACTATAATCTTGCGAAGATAAAGCTTGAAAATGTGGTGTATATTCCGGTATCGGGCGGCAGTTTATCCGGTGGAGAAACGCCGACTTTTTAGAGTGAGAAAAAAGCCCGGAACCGTAGGGGAGATGAGGTAAAAATAGATGCATAGTGAAAATAGAATTGCCGAAAAAAAGACAGAAAGATATGAAGAAATTATCAGGGCAGCTTTTGATGTTTTTATTAAGAAAGGCTTTCATCAGACAAAAATGGAGGAGATTGCCCGGAAGGCGGGAGTAGGAAAAGGCACCATATACGAATATTTTCCAGGCAAAAAAGAGCTTTTCTGCGGCATGGTGAAACAATGCATGACATGGTATTACCATACCATTGAACAGGGTGCAAAAAAGGATGGAGATTTCAGGCAAAAGCTTGTAAATATGATGGATGCCCACCTGAAGTTTGCCGCTCACGCCAGAAGCCTGACGAATCTCATGTTTCATGACTTCGCCTATATCAGCCGGGATCTTCACAAGTGGATTATAGAAGGGCAAAAAAAGATGGTCCGGATGGTGGAGGATATTTTGCAGCAGGGTATAGATGAAGGTGTGCTGCGGCAGATAGATGTGCACCTGGCAGCAGTGATGTTTCTGAGTTCCTGGAGAGTATTCTTTATAGAGAGCATCTTTGATAATAATAATGATGAAATTTCCATGGAATATCTGAAAGAAAAAGCGCTGGATATTTTATTCAACGGCATACTGGAAAAAACATAACAGCATTATTACAGTATTGTTACAGTTATGTTACATATTCCAAATAACCTCATATTTTCCATATTCTTTTACGATATTATATAGTGAAAATATAAATCCCTGTTCCGGAACGAGGGAAAAAAAGAATGGAAAATAGGAGGTCGTGTATGAAGAAAAAAACTGCAAGACTTACAGCCGTGCTGCTGGTGATGTTGATGGCTCTGACAATGGCGGTGCCTTCCGCCTTTGCCAAAGGCCCCGAAGGGAAAAATTTCAAAGGCAGCATTCAGGGGAAAACTCAATGGAAAATTGGTTTTACTGATGTGGATGAGACTCTGGATTGGGCCCGGATGGCCATCGACAGGATGTTTGCCAAGGGGATCTTTACCGGATATCCCGGAGATTTTTTTAAACCGAGAAACAATCTAACCCGTTTGGAAGCTATAGTCATATCTTTGAGGATCATGGGATGGGAGGATGAAGTTGATAAAATCAGGCCTGTGCCCGCCAGTGTTAAAAAATTACAGGTGTCATGGGCAAAAGGTTACTACTACATGGCTCTGGCTGTTCAAAAGGGCTTGGTGAAGCCGGAGGAATTGAAAGATTTTAACCCCAACGCTCCGGCAAAAAGATATGAAGTGGCAAAATATGTGGTGAGGGCGCTGGGTAAAGAAGATGAAGCCCTTGAACACATGAAGGAAAAGCTGGCCTTCAAGGATGCCGGCGCAATTCCGAAAGATGCCGTGGGATATGTATATGTGGTAACAGACCTGGGTTTGATGCAGGGTGACGACAGAGGGAGATTTAAACCCCAGGATCCTATTACCCGGGCGGAAATGGCGGTACTCGTCAACAGGCTTGACGGCACTCTGGAGCCGGAGGGCAAAAACCAGCTGATAGGCACCGTGGAAGATGTAGATATTGATGCATTGATTATAACAATTAAAAACGATTTTGGCGAAAAAACCTATGATATTAAAGAAAATGCTCCGGTCTACATCGAAGGCAAATACCGGGATCTGGAGGATCTGAACGAGGGTGCCCGGGTAGAACTGGTACTGAATGGCGAGGGCGATGTGGTGTTTATCCAGGTGCTTGAAGAAAAGGAGCTGATAACCGTAAGCGCCGAAGGTTTCGTTACCGATGTGGATGAAGACGATGAAACCATATCCATCTTTACCTATCTAAAAGATGCCGAAAAGGGATTTGTAGGGATTCTGGAAGAGAATGACATAGAAGGATCCCATTATGAACTTTCCACAGAGCAAGGCACTTTTGTCCTCATCGGAGAAACCGACGGATTGGAAGATTATGTGGGCGAAAAGTTAGTTGTAAAGGGCGCGTTAAAGCGGGATTCCTCGATATATATAAGGGGAGACCTCATAGAAGTGGAAGACTTCTTCCCTGTGAAGACGACCAATGTGGTGACATTCAGGGTAAATGAAGACACCGAGATTACCGTCGATGGAAAAACAGCAGAGCTTTCGGACATAGAACCGGGCGACATGGCGGAAGTTAAAGCTCGGGATGGGGAAGCTTTAGAGATTAAAGTTTACAGTTTCCAGGATAGAATCCGGGACCGGGAAAGGGAAAGAAAAGAAATAAAGGATGGCAAATTAAAAGGAGAAGTAGTGTCTCTCACACTCAGAACACAATGGGAAATAACCGTGGAAAATGAAGACGGGATATACACATTTGTACTGGACAGCAATTTAGACCTGAACGAAATAGATAAAATTTCAGATATAAAGGCGGGCATGAAAGTAGAACTGAGGATAAAAAACGGCAAAGTTACAGAGATAAAAGCCGAAGAATAAATACGATTTTGGTGTAAAAAGTCACTGTTCTGCCGGAGACGGTCCAGCACCTCCGGCAGCGGACTTTGTGTCTACACCAAATAAAATATAGAAAGAGGGAAAGGGCGGAAATACCGCCCTTTTTTGCAAAAAAAGAAGGATATATCCTGTACATGTAGAATATAGAAAATAGAATTTATATGAGCGGAGGGAAACCCATGAAAAAACCGGGATTTTTGTCAAGTAAAGTTTTTTTGTCGATGCTTGTCTTGACAGCCCTGACTATGATGAGCATCACCCAGGCCCTGGCGGTGGATCTGAAGTTTAAAGATATTACCCCATCAAAGTATGATTGGGCGAGACCTTACATAGAGAAAATGTACCTGAACGGCATAGTAAAAGGTGTGGACAGTAACGGGACCAGATTTGCACCGGATGACAGTATAAAGCGCGATGAGTTCGTGACCATGATAATAAGGCTTATGGGCCTCGAGGAGGAAGCTAAAGGCAAAAGCCTTCCGGCTGATTTCCCTAAAGCATTTGCAGTACCCGTCTGGGCCAGGGGATATGTGGCCGAAGCGGTGGAAAAGGGCATTGTTTCTGGAAACGACCTGGAGGATTTCAGGGCGGAAGATCCGGTAAAAAGATGCGAGGTGGCGATTTTTGCGGTCAGAGCCCTGGGCCTGGAGCAGGAAGCGAAAAATATGAAAAACGTAGATCTGACCTTCACCGATACTTATACCATTCCTCTGGATGCCAGGTCTTATGTTCAGGTTGCCGTGGAAAACGGGGTAATGAAGGGGTTTCCTGAAGCCGACGGCAGCTTTAGCTTTAAACCGAATGATGTGCTGACAAGAACTCAGGCGGCCGTCTTGCTGAGCAATCTTTCAAAAAAAGTCGGCAAAGCCGGTATGATATCCGGCACTGTGGAAGATGTAGATACACTGGTTTTGCCTTCAATTACGGTCAAACTTTCTGCAGGAAACGCTGAACCAAAAACGTACACTGTAAACAAGTCCACTTCTATATATAAGGATGATCAGGGTTCTTTGAAAAAGATTACGATAAACGATATAAAAGTGGGAGATTATGTCGAAGTGATTCCCGACAGCACGGGGTTTAAGCTGGATTACGTAGAAGTGACATCCGGCGGGACCTCCAGCATACCCGCATCTGCCGCCATTGAAGGTACCATCAAGGATATAGACATTGCCCGTAACGTTTTAACTGTGGAAAAGACCGGCGGCACCGATATGGTGCTGACATTAAAGAGCGGTGCCGGCATATATGTGGATGGCAGGTCCGCCTTGCTGAGCGACCTTGCTGTGGGGCAGCCGGCGAAGGTTTATGTAACGGGTGCGGAGATAGTCAAGATTGAAGCTCAAAATATTGAGAAAAAGGTAACAGGTATTTTAAGATCCATCATTACTTCGACGAATAGCATCCTTGTAATAGACAATGAGGATACCGGCAAGCGGGAAAGCTACACCATAAGCAGCAATGTCAGTATCAAAAAAGACGGAAAAAGCGCCGGACTTTCAGATCTTATACCTGACGACATGGCAACCATAACCATAGCGGCAAGCAAGGTGGTCAAGATAGAAGCCGAAAGCGCCAGAAAAGAAATCAGCGGCATCATCAAGGCTATCAGCTTTTCAGGGAAAAACCCTCTGATCACTATAGAAGATAAAGATGGAAATAATAGAGATTTTGAACTGGACAAAGATGCGGATATAAGGAAAAACAGCAGGTCTGCCGACATAAAGGACCTTAGAAAAGGTGACGAAGTCGACGTTAACCTGGAATACAACAAAATTGTTGAAATAAGTGCCAAGAGCGTAAAAAGGGATATCAGCGGCACAGTGAAAGTTATAACCATATCGGATACACCTGCGGTAACCATAACGGATGAAAATGGTGACGATTACACTTTTTATATCACTACTGATACCGAAATACTCAAGGACAGGAAGAAAATAAAGATAAATGATCTTCAGGTCGGTTATTACCTCGATATGGAGGTGGAAGGCGATGAGGCTTTGAGCATAGATGTCACCACCCGGCAGGTTCAGGACACAATTGAAGGAACGGTCCTGTACATCCACAAAGACGCCGAAGTTATAGTAATGAGCGTAAAGGATGCGGATGGCAATAAAACCCAAAAGGAAATCCACTATAATGACGATACCGTATTTATGAAAGGTTCCAACAAAATTAGCATAAGCAAAATTTACGAAGGAGACAGAATAATTGCTACAGGAAGCTATGATGCCGGCTTGTTCTTTGCGGATACCATAATAGATCTGACCATCTCCGATTGAAAAGAGGATTGCCATGAAATCCCTAGATGCCGCAAAAAAAGCACTCATATCAGCCATTGTATTTACATTTTTATGGATGTGCGTCCCTACAGAGACACATGCCAATGCTTTTTTCAGGAAATTTTCCGACATAGACGGCAATTTTGCGGAAAGTGAAATTGTCATGCTTTCCGCGAGAGGCATAATCGCCGGAGAAGGGGCTAAGTTCTTTCCGGCAAAGTCCGTGACGAGGGCAGAGTTTGTAAAAATGCTGGTGACTGCACTGGGATACGAAGAAGAAGCCGGTGATGTGCGGTATTATTCAGGAGTTTTTTCCGATATCGATGGGCACTGGGCTGCGGGCTACATAACCGAGGCATGGGAGCTGGGCATAGTGAAAGGCGAAGGTAACCGCTTCTATCCCGACAGGAGCATAAATCGGGCCGAAATGGTGGCAATGCTCTTCCGGGCGTTTGAACCGCGGACAGTTGGCTATGGTTGGGAAAACAGACAGGTCCTTAAGAAATTCGTCGATAGAGCGAGTATACCTTCATGGGCCGCACCCTATGCAGCCCATGCCGTTGAAGAGGGGCTGGTGAAAGGCACACCGGAGGGGCGCTTTGAGCCCCTCCGGCCTGCTACAAGGGCTGAAGCGGCAAAAGTCCTGACAGCAATGGCTGCAAAGAAAGGCTACATTTATGACTTTTACGGTCTTATTACGGCAGTCGATGATAAAGCGGGGGAGATAAGGATAATTATAGATGGCAATCCTGCATCATTGCCCCTGTCTCCGGAAGCGGCAGCCTATAAAGGAGAGAAAAAAACAGACGTGAAGGCTATGAGCGGGAACGGGGCTTACATAATAGTGGATAATGGACGAGTGGTACTTATTAAATCTCTCGAGGAATGATCGGCGTGCTCAGAAAATTAAAAATAATGCTCATAATTTTGATGATTATATTGCCTGGCAGGGTGCATGCCCAGGAGGCATTTATTGATGTAAATGAAGGGATGAAGGAAGCCCTGAAAACCATCAAAGTTGATGTTTTCAGGGAAAATACAGGTGTCGACGGCCGCGGAATCAGGGTGGCCGTCATAGATACAGGAATTGATGTAAGTCACCCAGACCTTCAAAAGACACCTGGCGGAAGCATAAAGATAGTGGACTATGCCGACTTTACCGATGAAGGTAGGGTCGAAACGAAGTATGTCGCGGCTGCCGGTGGGAATACCATAAAGATTGATGGGATAGAATTCAATGTGGCCGGCATAAAATCCAAAAGCGGAAAATACCATTTGGGATTTTTAAAGGAAAAACAGCTCGATGAGAGGGGATATATAAACCAGGACTTGAACAGGGATGGAGACAGTGATGATTCTTTCGGTGTACTGGTCACAGATCCTGTATTGCCGGGAATATACGATACCGTATATGTGGATGGAAATCTGAACTTCAATTTTACAGATGAAAGGCCCCTTGAAGCGTACAGCAAAGGATATAAATGGTCGACTTTCGGCAGAGACGACCCCGGCACCGAATATGTCGAAGAATCGTCTTTTGTAGTTTCGGAAATAAATCCCGCGGGCGATACCGTAAAATTGAGTTTTGACGGCAACGGCCACGGCACCCATGTGGCGGGAATTATAGGCGCCTGGGGAGCTATGCAGGGCACCGCTCCCGGTGTGCAGATTTTGGCCATAAAAGCTCTGGGTTCTTCGGGAGACGGGAATTGGGACGATATAGCCGGTGCGGTGGATTACGCAAAAAAACACGGTGCCGACATTATAAACATAAGCATAGGCAATCTGTCGTCATCAAAGCAGGAACAGAAGGCCCAGTCCGAGCTAATTAAAAAAATAACTATCGACAAAAAGACACTGGTGGTAATGGCCGCGGGGAATACGGGTCCGGGACTTTCCACTGTCAGCGACGGCGGAGACAGCGATAGCGTGATAACGGTGTGGGCATATATGTCTTCTGCACTCTGGAGCATAAACTACAATGTGCAGGTCCCCGGAGAAACCCTGTGGTATTTTTCTGGCGTGGGTCCAGCTTCCAGCGGTTCTTCATTGCCTTCGGTGGTGGCTCCCTCCAGTGCCGTTTCCACGGTGGCAAGATGGGACGGCGCAGGGTATTTCTTAATGGACGGCACCAGCATGGCTGCTCCTTTTGTATCAGGCAGCGCTGCGCTGCTGATGCAAAAATCCCGAATGGAAGGCATGGACGTTACCGCCGCCTCCATAAAAAAATCTCTTGAAAAAGGTGCAAGAAAGATAGATGGTTACAATCCCCTTGAACAGGGGAACGGCCTGATAGATGTGGTCAAGGCATGGGATATATTGAAAAGCAGCGATCCAAAGGAATCTGACATCAGGAAGGTAGAAATAAAGCTGCCGGAAAGCCCGGGGTATAAGGGCGGAATACTACTAAGAAATATACTTGTGGGGAAGATAGATATAAATTTAACAAACATGTCGGAAAATCTGATGAAATTGAGACTGGAGTCGGATGCTGGCTGGGTGACGGCAGACAAGGAATACGTGCTTCTTCCCCGGGGCAAGCCCCGGCGAGTGTCGCTTTCTTATGATTTTCCTGAAAAACCCGGCCTTTACACCGTCAGGACGACGGGATACTCAGGTGGAAGATCCGTGACCGATTTTACCACCACCGCCGTGGTTCCCTACGATATGGCAGGCAATGTTTCCATGAATTTTAAAAATTATCTGCTGCCAGCCCGGTGGCAACGCTATTATTTCAGGACTGTAGCCGGGATGTCCGAATTAAATTTCAGTCTGAAAGTGTTGAAGGAAAAAAATGGTACCATGGGCAGAAGTCTTTTATACGTTTACGATCCTGAAGGGCAAAAAGTCTTTGATGATTATGCCGGATCCGACTATATGGCATCGCGGGATGGGATTACATTCACGGTGAAAAATCCTATGCCGGGAGTATGGGAGGCAGTGGTGATATCCGATTACAATTTGTCCGATTTTGGAGCGGACAGGACCTACTATGATTTGACAGCAGCAGCATCGGGAGCTTTCATCGACGGAGACCATCTGTATTTATCGGCCAAAAAGGGACAAAGACAAATTTCCCGGGAAATATTGTTGAAAAATGGAAGTAAAGCTTTTCGGGGGAATGTGATGGGATTCGGTCTGGCGGAAGAAACACAGGATACAGCGTCAGAACTGGTAACGGTAAGACAGGGAGAACTAGCCCGAAGTACATCTTTTATAGTGCCTCCGGATGCCATGAGCCTCAGCATTGAAATAGAGGCAGCAGGAGCTTTCAGCGGGGATGTGGATCTTTACCTGTATAGGAAGAACGATAAAACAGGCAGGTATGAGGAAGCAGCGTCATCTGCAGGGGTCGATGTGGTCGAGGAAAAAATCAAGATGGTAAGGCCAGTGCCGGGAGATTATATCGCATACATCGATGGGTTTTATGTCCCAGGTGGAAGCGCCGCATTCAGGATTAAAAGGCAGATTCTGACGGACAGCAAGAATATTGTTGTTGAAGACCCGGTGGCAATGCATCAGCCCGGGTCATCCTGGAAGGTAAAATTACACATAGATATACCTGAAAAAGGGACGAATTTTATCGGGTATTTGGTTGCAAAGGAGGACGGCGGAAATGAATTGTCGTGGATCCCGATAAAGCTTGGAGTGCAGGACAGGGAACTTCTGGTTCAGGTGTTACCTGGGGGCATTATAACCGTCAGGGAAAAAGACACCCTCGAACCGGTAGATACCACCATAATAGTCAATAATATTGCATACCCGGTGAAGAGAGGAAGCGCCCGAATTCCGGAGCATATAAAAATCAAGACCATTAAAATATACGATGATCGCTATACTACTGTTATTATGAAATATGAGTAGTAGTATATAAAACATACTTTATAAAAATTTCAAATAAATTCTAGATAAAAGAAGGAAAAATTGTGTTTGTATAGAATAATAATAGTTGTTAGTGTAAATTTCCATTTTTTACACATTGTTTTTCAGGAGGTGGGGAATTCAAAAGCCGGGGGAATGCGATAATTAGGTTAAAGAAAGATTTGCCGGGAAAAGGGGGCAGAAGTCTGTGGAAAGATGCAAGGTGATGGTTGTGGATGACCAGCTATGGGTTAGGACCATGTTGCTGGAGGCTCTTAATTCTTCGGGGTATTTAACCTTTGGAGTCGGAAATGGCATGGACGCTTTGGAAATGGTGCATCAGGAAAAGCCTGACATAGCCCTGATCGACATGACCATTCCGGGGATTGACGGCTTCACCCTTTTGGCACATTTAAAAAAGGAAAAACCCGATGTGGCTGCTATTTTCATGTCCGGTTTTTCCGATGAGGAGTATATGAACCGGGCCAGAAGAGAGGGAGCCTGCGGTTTTCTTGTAAAGCCTTTTGACATGGAGGAACTGAAAAGTGTGTTAGAAAAAATTTCGACAACTTTAGATCTGGCATCGAGAGGAGAAGACAAATGGGAGACGGACTCCGGGATGGGAAAAATGATTTTGTAAAATATGCCAAAGCATATGAAGAAATGTTCACGGAAGATGTACATACAGTCAGCGAGGAACCACCGATTCAGATCAAAGAAGGAAAACATGTGGTGTACCTTGAAAACGAGAGTGACGGCAATGGTAAAAAGGAGCCGCTGGTTTTTGATGTTACCACATCTCTTGTGAAAGGTCATGATACCAACCTTGGAGCCATCATTTCTTATGAAGATAAGAATGAACTTGAAAGGCTTCGGAAAAACATATCGCGGCTGGAAAGTTTGACAGTAATGGGTGAACTGGCCGCAAGTGCTGTGCATGAAATTAAAAATCCCATCTTTTCTATCAGGGGTTTTCTGCAACTTCTCGAAAGCAGTCTGATACAGGAAGATAAGCGCAGAGAATATACGAAAATCATGGCCATCGAACTTGACCGCCTTGCCAGGCTGGTGGATGATTTTCTGTCACTTACAAAAGAACATAGAAAAAAGTATGACAATATTTATATAGATAAGATGTTGAAGGATATTATGAATTTATTAAAACCTCAGTTTGATTTAAAAGGCATATTAAGTCATTTTAAGGCTGATGAGGTAAACCCGGTTTACATAGATGCGGACCAGTTAAAACAGGTTTACATAAATATAATTCAAAATGCCATTGATGCGATGCCATCCGGGGGAAATATTTACATAAATGTATACTCTGGAGTAAATACGGTGATTACAGAGATCAAGGATGATGGGATCGGTATAAAGAAGGAGGATATGAGCGAGATCTTTAAGCCTTTCTTTACCACAAAAGAAAGTGGTACGGGCCTTGGTCTATATATATCCAGAAGGATCATATCGAGCTATGGAGGCATAATAAAATTTGAGTCCGAAGAAGGACGGGGAACAAAGTTTATTATAGAATTGCCGGGAGTATCTTAGAACCGGCGGTTAAATTCATTTTATAAATATGGGTCAAATATTGACGATACAAGATATAAATGGTATAATAACTAGCAAAAGGCAAATCCTCCTCGGTGTATCAATAAAAAGGAGACCCTCAACCGGGCCTCCTTTTTTAAAAGTTTCCCCATGAATATTTTTTCCTTCCATGCGCATAATCTTTGATAGAACCACACCTTTCGGCATTTCCCGCATGAAGTTTGAAAGAATCCATTCCTCAAGCTAGGTTGCATAACCGCCTTTATTCCCGATGAAAAGGAGTGAAAATTTGTTAATTACAGAACTTGAAAAAAAGACCATTGCTGAACTGCATGAAATTGCCAAGGAAAAAAAGATACCAGGATATTACAAATATCGCAAGCGTGAACTCATAATCAAAATCATGGAAACCATGGCTGAAGAACCCGGGGATACTATGGCCGAAGGTGTCCTTGAAGTCCTGCCTGATGGATATGGCTTTTTGCGGATCGAAAACTATTTGCCGTCCGATGAAGATATATATATATCCCCATCTCAGATCCGCCGATTTCACTTAAGGACGGGCGATATGATTTCCGGGAAAATAAGGCCTCCCAAAGAAGGGGAAAAGTACAGAGCCATACTGCAGATATCCGAGGTCAATGGCCTGGATCCGGAACATGCGGTAGGGCGGTTTCACTTCGATTCCCTGACCCCCATCTTTCCCCAGCCTAGGCTAACCCTTGAGAATGACCCCCAGGACCTTTCCACCAGAATCATAGATATAATTTCTCCCATAGGCAAAGGTCAGAGAGCCCTCATTGTTTCGCCGCCTAAAGCGGGCAAAACTATGATGCTCAAAAAAATCGCCAACAGCCTCACCAAAAACCATCCGGATGTACAGCTCATAGTTCTTTTAATAGATGAAAGGCCCGAAGAGGTAACCGATATCAGGCGCTCTGTAGATGGCGAAGTGGTGAGTTCCACCTTTGATGAACTTCCCGAAAACCACCTCAGGGTGGCGGATATGGTGCTGGAAAGGGCTCAAAGGCTGGTGGAGAGCAGGAGGGATGTGGTCATCCTGCTGGATAGCATTACGCGCCTGGCCCGGGCCAATAACCTGGTGGTTCCTCCTACCGGCAGAACGTTGTCCGGCGGCCTGGACCCCAGCGCCCTGCACAAGCCCAAGAGATTTTTCGGGGCAGCCCGCAATATTGAGGAAGGCGGCAGCCTCACCATAATAGCCACGGCTCTGGTGGAGACAGGAAGCCGCATGGATGATGTCATATACGAGGAATTTAAGGGTACGGGCAATATGGAGATACATCTGGACAGGAAACTTTCCGAGCGCAGAATTTACCCTGCCATAGATATAAAAAAATCAGGCACCCGCCGGGAAGAATTGCTCCTGTCGAAAGAAGAACTGGAAGCGGTCTGGGTCTTGAGAAAAGCTCTGGCTCCTCTGGATACCGTAGAGGCTGCCACAACCCTCATCAACCGTCTGAAAAGGACTAAGACCAACCGCGAGTTTTTTGAAAACCTTGCCGCCATGGTAAATGAACTTCAGCTTGCGTGAATAAAAAGCCGTTCAAATCCGAATTTACAACAAGTATCCCTTTGATTTCAATTTCTGGATATGTTGTTCAATCTTTTCCTCAAGATCGATGTTGTAATTTTCTTCCAGAACGAACATCATGGAAACGGCCACCTGAGCCACATCCAGAAGTTCCCTGGCCATCATGTCTACCGCTTCTTTTTCCTCCATCCTGATCTTTTCGCCGCTGCGCCCCCGAAATTTGCCGATGGCCTGAGCCAGCTCGCCGGCTTCTTCCATAAGCTTCAGGGCTGTAGATTCGAGAGTTGGAGTTAAGCCGTTCAATTTTGGCAGACTGATGACTTTGAAGCTGTTGCCGTCCTTTTTGTTCATATTGTTCACCCTGCTTTTTCTGACATAATTTCATCCCGGTCCTTTATGAGCCGTGAAGCGAGAAAAGTAAAAAATGCCGCTACCAGAAGGCGAGTGACGAGGAGGAGCGCGCCGCTGGCGCCGATGGCCATGAAGATGGCCGTATCCTCAAAAACTGCATGGGCTGAAACCAGAAAATAAGTAATGAGGTAAAGATCCCTTTTCGGTAGGTTGTCTTCCCGGGACGACCGAAATATAATGCCTGCGCCGTAAGATAGTCCTATGATGATTCCTATCACCAGCGGAAAACCGGACTCTTTTTTCATGCCGTATATTTTGACTACGGGAGAAAAGAGGTTGGCGATTCTGTTGAGGACCCCCATGTCTTTTAATATTTCCATGAATACCATGAGCGGGATCACGATAATGGCAATTTGTTTCACCGACAGAAAGCTGCCTACGGCGGCTTCTTTTATTATACCTACCATATGATTCCTCCGTTTTTTGAGTTGGCGGACTGTTTTTTGACTCACTCATAATATTAGATTGAAAGCAATACCAGATACGATTGCAAGTGTCGCCCTCACTGCGATGACATTTACCGCCGAAAGGCCGATTTTTTTTGCCAGGGCGGTTTCAACAGGCAAACTGTGGCAGAAGGAAAGCATGATAGCCAGTATGGTTATTTCTTTTAAAGTGAGGGATAGGGAAACCATAGCCCCGATGGCCGCATACAGGTTTACCACATTGCCCAGGACCAGGACAATGGCGGCTTTCCCCGGCAGGCCGAAGATTCTCATCAATGGCGAAAACAAGCCGGATAAGAGGTTTAACACAGGGGTGTGTTTCAGAAAAGTGACTATAAAATAAATGGGGATTATGATGCGCGACAGTTGCCATGTTACATCGATGCCGGCCAGCAGGCCTCTTTTTATGGTTTCAAGTGATAGGGATCTTTGAGAGCTTTGCAAGAAAAGTACCCCCGCTTCGTCCAGTGTTATATCCAGTAAACAATTATAACATATAATGACAGGTATAGGAATATAAAAATCTATTTTGACAGAAAAAGTCAGAAAGCATTTATTTGCTTTTAAGTTTTAAAGTTTTACCTGCATTAAAGTAAAAAATAAATTTATACTTTTCACAAAATGTGATATATTTATTTATAGAAAGTTAAGACATGACGGCTTTCGGGAGATGAAAACATGATTTTTTCCATTCTAATAAATCTTGTTAACAGGCTGGGCTTCTTTATAGTAATAGCATATCTGCTGTCAAGAAGCAGACCCTTTAAAAATCTGATACTTAAAAATGAAGTATCCCTGAAAGATAAAATGGTACTCTCAGCAATCTTCGGTGCCTTCGGAATTATGGGAACTTATCTTGGCATACCAATCTACGGTGCCATAGCCAACTCCAGAGCCGTGGGCGTCATCATCGGTGGGCTGCTGGGTGGGCCCATGGTGGGCATCCTATCAGGTTTTATTGCCGGATTTCACCGCTGGGCCATAGATATAGGCGGATTTACCGCTGTAGCCTGTTCGGTGTCGACATTTACAGAAGCCACCATAGCCGGATTCATCCACAGAAAATTAAAACACGGCAGGGTGGAGTGGCCTGTGGCTTTCTTGATAGGCGTAGCTCTGGAACTTCTCCAGATGGTTATTATTTTAATTATAGCCAAACCTTTTAATGCGGCTCTGGAACTTGTCAGGGTCATATGGTTCCCCATGACTGCGGTAAATGCAGCGGGAATCGCCATCTTCATATTGATCGTGGACAATATTTTCAAGGAGCAGGAAAGAGCGGGAGCTTATCAGGCGCAGCTTGCTTTAGATATAGCTTCGGAGACGCTGCCGTACCTCAAGCGCGGCATGAATGAACTGTCAGCATATAAGACTGTAAAGATAATCTACGAAAAGGCCGATTTTGATGCGGTGGCAATAACCGATGATCATCAAATCCTTGCCCACATAGGGGCTGGCGAGGACCATCACAGGTCGGGCCACGAAGTTCTTACCGAAGCCACCCGCAGGGCTCTGGCCACCGGTGAGTGCCAGGTAGCTTCTTCCAGAGCGGAAATAGAATGCCCCGATGAAAGTTGTCCGCTAAAATCTGCCGTCATTGTGCCATTAAAGGAAGGAGAAAATGTTATAGGAAGTTTGAAGCTGTATAAAAGCCGTGAAAACAGCATTTCCAGCGTGGATGTGAAGCTGGCGGAAGGTCTGGGGCAGCTGTTTTCAACCCAACTGGAACTGGGCAGGGCTGAATATCAATCAAGACTTCTAGCACGAGCTGAACTAAAGGCGCTTCAGTCCCAGATAAATCCTCATTTCTTATTCAATGCATTGAACACCATCATATCGGTTCTAAGGAAGGACCCGGCCAGAGCCCGAGAACTGCTCATTTATCTTGGAGATTTCTTCAGGAAAAATTTAAGTATAGGCCTAGAAATGGTGCCCCTGGAACAGGAATTGGAACACGTGAAGGCATACCTGGCCATAGAACAGGCGAGGTTTGGTGACAGGTTGAAGGCTGTCTTCGAAATACAGGCGGGAGTAAATATCATGGTGCCGCCTCTTATCCTGCAGCCTCTGGTGGAAAATGCCATAAAACACGGGCTTTTGCCGAAAAAGAGCGGTGGGACGGTCCAAATAGCTGCCAGAAGTGTTGAAAATGGGGTGGAAATATCCGTGACGGACGATGGAGTGGGTATGGAGAAAGGCATGGCGGAAGAAGTTCTATCCCGCTCGGCCTGCCGCGATAAAATAGGCCTGTACAATGTCAACGGCAGGCTGGAAAGCCTTTACGGCAGCAAAAGTCGTCTTGCGATATTTTCAATGCCGGGCATGGGAACGGAGGTAAAGTTCTTTATTCCGGCACAGAAGGCAGGGAGGAACGATGGTGGAATTTACAGTGCTGCTGGTAGATGACGAGCCCCCTGCCAGGGAAGAACTGTGCTATCTCCTGGAAGCTTATGATGAAATAAAAATCGTCGGCGAAGCTTCATCGGGGCAGGAAGCCATAGAAAAAATATTGAATTTAAAACCCGATGTAGTTTTTCTTGATGTACAGCTTTCCGATATAGACGGTTTTGAAGTAGCCTGGCAGGTATTCTCGGAAGGGGTATCACCGGTGGTGGTATTTGCCACGGCTTATGATGAGTATGCCGTCAAAGCTTTTGAGATAAATGCCCTGGATTACATTTTAAAGCCCTTTTCTGAAAAAAGACTGGATAAAACAATAAAAAGGCTAATCGAAGTATTCGGGGAAAGAAAACAGAAACAGGAATCACTCAGGGTTTCGGAATACATTCAAAAGACCAGGAAACCGGGTTGCGGCAAAATTTCACTTTGGAAAAACGACAGGATTTACCTGATATGTCCCGATGATATATGTTACTGTGAAGCCATTGAAAAAGGAAGCAAAATAAAAACCGAAAAAGGGGAGTTTTTAAGTCCCTATACCCTTTCCGAGCTGGAAGAAAAAATAGCGAGCCCCGATTTTGTCAGGACCCATAAGAGTTATCTGGTTAATTTTGAAAAAGTGAAGGAGATTATCCCGTGGTTTAACGGCACTTTCATACTGACCATCAAAGGCTATGAAAAGGATGAGGTTCCTGTCAGCAGAAGACATGCCAAGGAGTTAAGGGAAATGTTTGAAATCTGATAATAATTCTTATATTTAATTGCCGTTCAAGATGATTTTACGACCTTAGAGGTCTTTTTTTTTGCCGTTGAGGGCGAAAAATCGCAATAACTCAAGTTTATGATTTAAAATAATATTAAGAAAGTATCCGCTTGAGCGGAAAAAACAAAAAATAAAGGGGGTATCAAAATGTTTTCCTTCATTGGTTCCATTATCGCTCTTATAGCCGGTTATATAATTTATGGTGCCATCATCGAGAGGGTGTTCGGCGCTGATGAAAACCGAAAAACACCATGTTACACTATTAATGATGGCGTAGACTTTGTGCCCATGGACAAATACCGCAGCGCTCTCATTCAGTTATTAAATATTGCGGGCCTTGGGCCCATCTACGGCGCAATCTCAGGAGCCCTTTGGGGACCGGCAGCTTTCCTTTGGATAGTGTTCGGAGGCATCTTTGCCGGCGCCGTGCACGATTATCTGGCGGGCATGATATCTCTTCGAAACAAGGGCGCCAATGTTCCTGAAATTGCCGCAAAGTATCTGGGCGAAAAGAGTAGAATTATAATCAACGTATTTGCGGTAGTTCTTCTGGTGCTGGTGGGTGTGGTATTTGTCAACGGTCCCGCTGGTTTGCTGGCCATCCTGACGCCGGAAGTATTGACCAAGAGCGTGTGGGTATGGATAATATTTGCATATTACTTTCTGGCGACACTGCTCCCCATCGATAAGATTATCGGCAGAATATATCCGATTTTCGGTGCCATACTGCTGATTATGGCCTTCGGCATAGGCGGTTCTCTGCTTTTCCAGGGGTACCATATACCGGAAATAACCCTGGCAAATCTACATCCAAAGGGGGCACCGCTGTGGCCTCTAATGTTCATAACAATAGCCTGCGGAGCCATAAGCGGATTCCACGCCACCCAGTCTCCAATAATATCAAGGTGCATCAGGAATGAAAAAGAGGGTAGATTCGTATTTTACGGCATGATGATAGTCGAATCTGTAATAGCCCTCATCTGGGCTGCGGCTGCCATGAGCTTCTATGGCGGAATACCGGCCCTGGGAAAAGTTCTGGCCACGCCTGCCGGACCATCGGGGGTGGTAAAAGAAGCATCTTTTGGAATGATGGGAGCTGTAGGAGGAGTGCTGGCCATCCTGGGAGTGGTGGTGCTCCCCATAACGTCCGGAGATACGGCATTTAGAGCTGCAAGGTATACCATAGCGGAAATGATAAAGCTCGATCAGAAGCCGATAATTAACAGATATAAAATAACGATTCCCATGTTTGCTGTGGGTATTGTTCTCTCGCAGATAGATTTTAACATCGTGTGGAGATATTTCGCATGGTCCAATCAGACATTGGCCATGATGGTGTTGTGGGCTGGAGCCGTATATCTTGTGAGGGAAAATAAGAATTACTGGATTGCCGCAATCCCGGCCACCTTCATGACGGCGGTCAGTATAACCTATATATTTCAGGCACCAGAGGGCTTCGGCCTGCCCACCAGCGTATCGTACCCTGTGGGTTTAATTGCGGCAGCGGCGGCATTTCTGTACTTCTACTTCAGGACGCGCCCGCTGAATACGGGTATCAAACTTGAGGAAATAAAAAATATTGTCGAAGAAAAAATCTAAAAAAACCTTTGCATAAGTCCACCTGATTGTGGTAAAATAGTCAAGGAAAACTATTTGAGGAGGTTTTATCCTTGAAGGTATACGTTGATCAGGACCTTTGCATCAGCTGTGGACTTTGCATCGATACCTGCCCGGCGGTTTTTGACTGGAACGATGACGGCAAGGCTCATTCTACAGTAGATGAAGTGCCCGCCGATGCAGAAGATGAAGCAAGAGAAGCATTAGAAAACTGCCCATCGGAAGCAATAAAAGAGGAATAACAAATGGAAATTGAGTTTCATCATCATGATGAAACTCAATTTTTTTGTGTTTATATGGTCTTTGTGATATCCAAGGTTAGGTATTGCTATCTGTCTTTACGCAGAGGGACTTCAACAAGTTATCTATATCTAAAATTTAGATATATAGCAGGAAGCCCTAGACATGGTCGATACCGGGATATTTTTAAATTTAGACATTTATGATGAAGGGCAGCTCAACAATAAGAGAATAAAAACCTGCATAGGATGCATGAAAAGTTATAGAAATAAATCAGGTTAAAGAAGGAATATTATATTTCATGTAGAATATATTTTATTAAATGCGAAACGATGTATCATAATATGAAACAAGGAGGATTTTTTATGGATAAGTTAAAAGTTATGCAGCGTATCATGGATTGCGGCATTGTGGCCGTGGTCAGGGCCGATTCGCCCGAACAGGCGCTGAAAATTGCCGAAGCCGTTAAGGCCGGTGGCGTAGAGGCTATCGAGATCACCATGACGGTGCCCGGGGCCATTGATGTAATAAAAGAGCTCAAGAAGGCCTATCCGAAAGGGGAGATACTTATCGGAGCGGGCACTGTGCTGGACCCGGAGACCGCCAGGGCTGCAATGCTGGCAGGGGCGGAGTTTTTCGTAAGCCCTTACCTTAACCCAGAAATGGTCAAGCTGTGCAACAGGTACCAAAAAGTCACCATGCCGGGAGCCATGTCAATAAAAGAAGTGGTAGAAGTCATGGAATCCGGCGCCGATTTTGTAAAACTCTTCCCCGGCAGCGCCTTCGGACCTTCTATGGTTAAGGCCATCATGGGACCGCTGCCCTATGCGCCCATTATCCCCACCGGCGGAGTGAGTTTAGAAAATGTAGGCGAGTGGATTAAAGCGGGATGTGTGGCTGTCGGTGTCGGCGGAGAGCTCACAAAAGGAGCTAAAAAGGGCAATTATGCAGAAGTGGAGGAGACCGCCCGGAAGTTCGTGGAAGCTGTAAAGGCAGCCCGGGGCTGATCCGAGGTTAAAAGTTTGAATTCCGGCATTGTTGTACTGGGAGGAATTTTGCGGCTGCTCTAGGTTTGCACCTACAGAAATGAATTTTGCCTGGCCAAAATGACGACTGTAGTGCGGCATGAATGTATAGATTCTAGCCGCACGGTTTTTGGAGACTGTAAAATTTATTATAAAATTTGATGATAGGGGAGTGTTGTCATGCCAAACAAGATAGTAACCTTCGGTGAGATCATGTTGCGGCTCACGCCGCCGAATTACTTGAGATTTGTTCAGGCCGATTCCTTTGATGTGACATACGGCGGAGGGGAGGCCAATGTGGCGGTATCCCTCGCCAATTACGGGGAGGATGCCTATTTTGTGACAAAGGTGCCGGACAATCCCATCGGACAGGCCGCCATAAACCACCTCCGCCGCTACGGTGTGCACACCGACTATGTAGTGAAGGGTGGAGAAAGGCTGGGTATCTACTTCAACGAAATCGGTGCTTCTCAGAGGCCGTCGCTGGTGGTCTATGATAGAGCCCATTCATCCATCGCGGAATCCAGTCCCTCCGATTTTGACTGGGAAAAAATTCTATCAGGAGCAAAGTGGTTCCATTTCACAGGTATAACTCCCGCCCTGGGAGACAATACGGCCCAGGCGTGCCTTGATGCCGTAAAAACCGCCAAAAAGCTGAACGTCACAGTGAGCTGTGACCTCAATTACAGGAAAAAGCTATGGTCTACAGAAAAGGCCAACAAAGTCATGACAGAGCTCATGGAATATGTGGATGTAGCCATCGGCAATGAGGAAGATGCCGAAAAAGTCTTCGGCATAAAGGCCGGCACGTCCGATGTGACCAAAGGGGAACTCAGCGAAGAAGGTTATAAAGACGTAGCAAAACAGCTGGCTGAAAGATTTAATTTAAGGGGCGTGGCCATAACATTGAGGGAAAGTTACTCGGCTTTCGACAACGGCTGGTCTGCCCTCTACTATGACGGCAGAGAATTTTATAAATCAAGAAGATACCAGATCCACATCGTAGACCGGGTGGGCGGCGGCGATTCCTTTGGAGGCGGATTGATCTATGCACTGTGCAACGGTTATGCCCCCCAGGATGCGGTGGAATTTGCCGTGGCGGCGTCCTGCCTGAAACATTCCATAGTAGGCGACTTCAACCATGTGACATTGAAGGAAGTTCAGACCCTGGCAAAAGGCGACGCCTCCGGCAGGGTGCAGAGATAAATAAGAAATATGACAGAATTATAACGTGCGAAGGCCTTTTATAGGCCTTCTTTTTTTAAAGTAAATTGATTATGAGTTAAACATGATGTATAATGTATAATGTAAGTTCTAATTATACCATTTGGAGGTTATTTTATGGAAGAAAAGTTCAGGACCCAGATTTACCTGACAAAAGATCAGCATAACTACTTGAAAGAAAAGGCCGCTAAGTATAAAACAAGTATGGCTGAAGTTCTTCGCAACATAATAGATAAAGAAATCGAAAAGGAATATGAAATAGATCCAGATGATCCAATTTTTAAACTCGCCAAAGAAGGAATTCACACCGGCCGCAAAGACGGTTCCATTAATCATGATAAGTATATTTATAGACATGAATTTAATGATTAAATTCCAGTAAATTAGGAGAAGTTTGAGAATGAAAAAGGATAAGAAATTGCTTTTTATTGATACGTCCGCTTTTATATCCCTATATGACATGGATGATGTTAATCATGATAAAAGTGTAAAATTTTTTACGCCTGAAAATCTAGGAAACATTAATTTCATTCCCTTTACTACCAATTTTGTATTTGATGAAGTATACGCTTATTTTTGCAGAAGGCATGATGACGCTATCAAAATAGGTACTTTCATTCGAGAAAGCAAGATTCTTAAGTTTATAAGAATAGATGAAAATGATGAAGAAGAAGCCTGGATGCTGGCTAAAAAATACAATGATAAAACCTTTAGCTTTACAGATTGTACCAGCTTCGTAGCGATGAAAAAGTACCATGCTCAATGTGCTTTTACTTATGATAAACATTTTACGCAGATGGGATTTAAATCCTATCCGGAATGACTCTTAAGGGAGCCTTTAAATATACAATTACTTTAAGATTTAATCCTTATCGCATATGGCACAATGCTTTTTTTATTTTATTTTTTTTGTTAAAAAAATTTTAAGATTAAGCAGGAATTTTAAAATTGACGTCGAATAAAATATAATAAAAATGATAACGATTGCACAAACGTTATTACAAACCATTGCACAATCCTTGTCAAAGAAAGGATACGATATTAAACGCAAATTAAAGATTGTTCCATGTATCAGATAGGGGGTCTGCGATTGGTTACTATCAAAGAAGTGGCAGAAAGGGCGGGAGTATCTACCAGCACGGTATCTCGAGCTCTTAGCGGTAAAATACCAGTAAATGATGAAACAAAGCAGAAGGTACTTCAGGCTGTAAAAGAACTTAACTATCAACCCAATGTATTGGCACAGGGTTTAAAAGATGGTAAGAGCAGAACTCTGGGGCTTATCATTCCTAATGTGCGAAATCTGGTTTTCCCAGCTGCCATACGTGGTATAGAGGATACAGCTAAAAAACATGGTTACACCGTTGTACTATGTAATACTGACGAGGATGTAGAAACCGAAAAGTTTTATATAGATAATCTACGACGACGACTTATAGACGGATTTATCTTTTCCACAGCTCGCCCTGGCCATGAACACTTGTTGGAATTAAAAAGAGAGGGCTTTCCCGTGGTGTTTCTCATAAGGCAGATGGGGGAAGATGTGGATGCCATAACCGTCGACAATTATAATGGCGCCTATGACGCCACAAAATACATGCTGTCACGAGGCTTAAAAAATATAGCCTTTATAAACGGCCATATGGATATCTTCCTTTACCAGCAGAGGTTCGAAGGATATAAAAAAGCACTAAAAGAAGCCGGTATACCTTTCAAAGAAGAACTGGTTGTCCATGGTATCTACGGATGGGAAGATGGCTATAAAGCCATGACTGATTTATTAAAAAAGGGTTATGAGATAGATGGTGTTTTTGCCACCAGCGACCCGAAAGCTATAGGAGTTATCCGAGCTATAAAGGATTTTGGTCTGAAAGTCCCTGATGATATTTCAGTTATAGGCTTTGATAACTCCGATATGGCACCCCTTCTGGACCCGCCCTTGACCACCGTCTCCCAGCCATTCTATGAGATGGGGGTAAAGGCATGTGAAAGGCTTATAAAGATAATTGAGGCCAAGAGGAAACCCAAGGCAAAAGTTGAAGTTATGCCCTGTGAGTTAATAATAAGAAATTCAGTTAAATAATCAACCTTTTTATAAAAACACAAGGGAGATTATACAATGAATAATTATCATGTTATTTCCGGTAAAACTGATATTTATGCAATTTTAGGAGATCCTGTAAGTCATTCGCTGTCGCCAGTAATACACAATAGTGCTTTTAAATACGAAAACTTAGATAAAGTTTTTATAGCATTGAAAACGGGTAAAGAAAATTTAAAACTCGCAATGGAGATGGTGCGTACTTTCTCTATTAAAGGTCTCAGCGTTACGATGCCTTTAAAAGAAGAAATTTTGCAGTATCTTGACAAACTATCACCGGAAGCGCAGTTAATAGGTGCGGTAAATTGCATAAACAATGAAAACGGTATATTGACGGGCTATAACACCGACTCCAGAGGTTTTGGATTGTCATTATTGGCGAAATATAATAGATACCCGTCCATAGCTTTCGTTTTTGGCGCCGGGGGAGTAGCTAAAGCTGTTGCCGTGGAACTGGCAATGAATAAAGTCAAAAAAATATACATTACCAATAGAAACTTTGAAAGGGCAAAATCGCTGGAGGATAAATTAAGTTTCTTTAAAGAAACAAATGTAGAAGTAATTCAATGGGAAGACGTAAAATGGAATAATGCACTCAATGAAAGTGATCTCATAGTAAATTGTACATCCCTTGGAATGAATAATAAAGGGGACCTCTCATTATTAGTTCCATGGGATAAAGTCCGAAAAGACGCTATCATTTATGAAACAGTATATGAACCTCTTGAAACCACATTTCTAAAGAAAGCCAGAAGTTTAAATCTAGATACAATTGCAGGAATTAACTTACTTATCTATCAAGCGGCTGTTGCCTTTGAGATCTGGACTGGGAAGGTAGCTCCTCTTAAAATCATGGAACAATCGGTTGTTAATTTTTTAAACAGTAAAGAGAATTAATATCTGTTTAACCAATTAAGGGGGTGAATAAGTTTAGAATTATTTAAAGGGAATCTTAACTATAACAAAAAATTTTTAAGGAGGTTGATTGTATTGTCTATCAAAAAAAGTCTTGTCTTGTTATTGGTGATAGCATTAGTAGGAAGCATCCTTTTAACAGGCTGTGGAAAAAGTAGTAATAGTAGTGATAAAAGCAGTGAAGGAACCCAACAACAGGGCGGTTCAACACCAAAATACACATTTAGGATTTCTACAAATCACCCGGCCGAACATCCAACGACAGAAGCATTGAATGTTTTTGCAGAGGAATTGAATAAGAAAACAAACGGGCAGGTTGAAGTAAAAGTTTATCCCGCCGCTCAGCTGGGCGAGGAAACAGAAGTAATTGAGCAGGCACAGCAGGGCATATTAGAATTTGTCAGGGTCTCGGCAGGCAATATGAGCGGTTTTGCACCAAAGATGGATATTTTCAGTGTCCCATATTTGTTTAAAGATGCAAATCACTACTGGAATGTCTTAAATGGTGAAATAGGTCAGGAAATTTTTAAAGATTTAGAGAGTAAACAATTGAAAGGTATAGTCTATTATGATGGCGGCGCGAGGTCATTCTACAACAGAGTAAAACCCATTCAAAAACCCGAGGATTTAAAAGGTATGAAAATTAGGGTCATGCCCAGCGAAGTCATGCTAAAGACTATAGAAGCTTTTAAAGCTCAGCCAACTACTACTTCGTTCTCCGAAGTATACTCTGCATTGCAGACGGGTGTTATTGACGGAGCCGAAAACAGTCCTATAAGTCTTCTTACAATGAAACATTATGAAGTAGCTCCATATTTTTCTTTGGATGAGCATATGAGAATACCGGATATGCTTGTTATGAGTCTGAAGAAATGGAATGAGATGCCTTCGGATATACAAAATGCCATCATGGAAGCAGCAAAGGCCTCACAAGAGTATCAGTTAAAGGCATGGGCTGATTATGAGAAAAAGACCATGGATGAATTAAAGGCTAAGGGTGAGAAAATTAATACAGTTGATCAGGCTGCTTTTGCGGAAGTTGTGAAACCATTGATCGAACAATTAAAACCCAAATTTGATGGTTTGATAGAGAAGATTCAGTCAGTACAATAATAAACATTTCATGTAGGAGGGGAAACCCTCCTACTAAATTCCCTGTCAGACATCTTATTATGAGGAGGGAGCTTCATAATTGAAATCGTTCACAAAATTGCTGGACATTTTGACCAGAGCGATAGAAATAATAATAGTAATATTTATGATGGTGGATGTCATTTCAATGTTGATTCAGGTCGTGGGCAGAGAATTGGGGATAGCTCCTTCATGGACTGAGGAACTATCCAGATACCTTATGATATGGATAGGGCTGTTGGGTGGTGCAGTAATTGTGAGAGAATCAGGCCATCTGGGGATCGATATATTTATCGGTTTTGTAAAAAACCGGGCAGTAAAGAGGGGTATAGTTGCCTTGAGTCATATATGCACCATACTTGTGGGTATCATAATGTTTCATTATGGTATATATGTGACGCTACAGAACTTTGGGCAGATATCTCCCGCACTGAAAATTGCTTTTTCATGGGTCTATATGTCATTGCCCATAAGCGGTGCATTGATAATAATCTTTTCGCTAGAAAAATGGTTATTGAGTTTTAAAACTATAAAAGAATGATAAGGGGGTGAAGAAACCTATGACGATAGCAGCATTAACTATAAGTTTTCTAATATTGATTGCTTTGGGAGTCCCCATTGCCATATCAATGGTACTGTCGACGATGATATCATTATTGACTATTGGCAATTTGCCGTTGCAGGTTATTGTTCAGCGCATGATAGCAGGAATAAACAGTTTCCCTCTACTGGCGATTCCATTTTTTATACTTGCAGGAGAGATACTGGAAAAAGGAGGGGCTTCTAAAAGTCTTGTGGATTTTTCCAATGCCCTAGTGGGAAGAATCCGCGGCGGTCTGGCGATGATTGCCATAGTGGGGGAGATATTCCTGTCGGGTGTTTCCGGCTCCTCCGTGGCGGATGGTTCAACTCTAGGCGCCATGCTTCTTCCTTTAATGAAAAAAAAGGGATATGATGATGACTTTTCTGCAGCCGTCATAGCCGCTTCAGCTACCAACGGACTCATAATCCCTCCGTCAAATACAATGATAGTATATTCCATGGCAGCAGGTGGAGTTTCTGTAGGGGCGCTGTTTTTGGGTGGTTTCATGCCGGGCCTTCTTCTGGGGCTGGCGCTGATGATTATTTGTTATTTCATAGCGGTCAAGAGGAATTATCCTGCAGAGCCCCCGGTATCGCTTAAAGATTTTACGCGGAGCACGCTTGCGGCTATTCCGGCTCTGATCGCCATAATTATAATAATCGGCGGCATAGTTTCGGGTTTTTTTACAGCCACTGAAGCAGCTGTAGTAGCAGTAGCCTACTCTCTGCTGATTTCAATCTTTGTATACAAACAGCTAGACCTTAAAATACTGCCAAAGATATTTTTAAATAGTGCCAAAACTACAGCTGTTGTGTTATTTCTAATTGCAGCATCAAATGCTTTTGCATGGGTCCTGGCTTTTGAAAATGTCCCCGAGATGGTAGGAAAATTCATACTGTCTATTTCCAGTAGCAAGTTTGTTATCCTGCTTATAACAAATATACTTTTGCTGATAGTAGGATGTTTTATGGACATGTCTCCTGCCATATTAATATTTACTCCCATTTTGCTGCCGATAATGAAGAGTATAGGGGTAGATCCGGTACATTTTGGGTTAATCATGATGGTGAACCTTTCTATAGGATTGGTAACACCTCCTGTAGGGACATTGCTCTTTTTAATGTCTAGTATGGCAAAGATAAGTGTGCCAAAATTGACCAGGGCTTTGTTTGTATTCTATATACCGTTAATTTTAGTATTAATCCTTATAACATATGTGCCTTCAATAGTCATGTTTTTACCGAATCTTCTAATGAAATGAAGAGATACGAGGAGGGTAATATTTGAAAACAAGTATTTCAACATTTCCCTATTTCTATTACTCACTGGAGGATGCTATAGAAAGAATAGCTTCATTTGGGTATGACGGCGTTGAAATATGGGGAGGGACTCCCCATGCATACGCTTACGATATGACCTCTGAAAAGATAGAAAAGATAAGGGATATGGTAAGGAACGCAGGTTTGAATATATCCGGATTTATTCCAGCCCAGTTCAGGTATCCAACAAATATAGCTATAGACGACGATATAATAAGAAATAGGAGCATTGATTATCTAAAGAAAAGTATAGATATAGCTGTGGCCCTGGGAGCTCCTCTTATAAGCATATGCCCCGGTCATGCAAGATTCGGCCAGAGCTATGAAAGCGCATGGAGTAATATGATAGATAGTATTTCAAAATTAATGGAATATTCAGGAAATACCATAAATCTAATGCTGGAACCGGGCAACCGTTACGAAACTGATCTGGTGGTGACTGCAGAAGATGGGAAAAGGGTTGTTAAAGACCTGGGGAACAGAATAGGTCTTGTGCTGGATACAGGACATATGTTTGTTAACAGAGAATCCGTATCCGACGGTTTCTTGGGCATTGAAAACAATATGCTTCATTTCCACATAGATGACAATATGGGCGTGACTGATGATCACATGGTGCCGGGAACAGGTAGAATGGATTATGAAGTTTTCTTTCAAAATCTGAAAAGGATTAATTATGAAGGCTATATTACGGTCGAACTGGGATTCCAATATTGCACGGATCCGGATCCCGCAGTTTTGAAAAGTTTGAAATTCATAAATTCAAAAATCGCTGTTAACAATCGGGAGGGACTAGAATGAACAAGCTCATGGCTCCTGAAGAGGCTGTAAAATTAATCAAAGATGGGGATACAGTTGCAACGGTAGGTTCCGGTGGAGGTGTTCTTGAACCTTCGCTTGTATTGGAAAAAATCGAAGAAAGTTTTTTGAATACCGGGCACCCGTGCAACATGACATTTGTGCATGCTTCGGGCCTGGGTGATAAAAAAGCTACGGGAATCAACCGATTTGCCCATGAGAAAATGGTCAAAAGAGTGATAGGAGGGCACTGGGGCTGGTCTCCTAGAATGGCCGAACTTGCCAATGAAAACAAAATCGAAGCCTATAATCTGCCCCAGGGAGTTATGACACAGCTTTACCGTGAAATTGCCGCCCGAAGGCCTGGCCTTCTCACTCACATAGGCCTTAAAACCTTTGTGGATCCGCGGGTAGAGGGCGGAAAGCTAAATGATATCACAAAAGAAGATCTGGTGGAATTGATAGAATTAAAAGGCCGGGAACTCTTGCTGTACAGGTCTTTCCCGATAAATATTGCGATAATCCGTGGAACCACTGCAGATGAAGCGGGAAACATTTCAATGGAAGAAGAGCCAGTATTCCTGGAAGCTCTGGCATTGGCTCAGGCCGCAAAAAACTCCGGCGGCAAGGTAATCTGCCAGGTAAAATACCTGGCTAGAACAAACACTTTGGATCCTAAAGATATAAAGATACCGGGAATACTGGTGGATGCGATAGTTTTGCATAATGAGCAATGGCAGACTTATGAGGGAGAATTTAATCCTGGTTTTACTGGAAGGGTCAAAGTTCCACTGGCTCAACTGCCACCTATGAAACTGGATGAAAGAAAGATTGTAGCAAGACGCGCCGCCATGGAATTGCTGCCCGGTTCCATCGTTAATCTGGGATTCGGAATGCCGGATGGTGTTGCAGCAGTGGCTGCTGAAGAAGGTATTAGTGACTTTTTAACATTGACTATAGAGCAGGGAATTATAGGTGGAATTCCGGCACAAGGAGCAATATTCGGTGTTGCTACAAATCCTACGGCGATAATAGATGAACCTTCACAATTTGATTTTTATAGTGGTGGTGGCCTGGATATAACATTTTTAGGCCTTGCTCAAAGCGATCAGTTTGGTAATGTAAATGTCAGCAAATTTGGTAGAAATATAGCTGGATGCGGCGGATTTATCGACATTTCCCAGTCAGCAAAAAAGGTTATATTTTGCGGTACTTTTACAGCAGGTGGTTTAGAGATCGAAATATCAGAGGGGAAATTGAAAATATTAAATGAAGGCAAGTATAAGAAGTTTGTAAAAAACGTCGATCAGATAACTTTCAGCGGCGAATATGCCAGGGAAACAGGGCAAAAAGTTTTGTACGTTACTGAAAGGGCTGTATTTGAATTGACCGAAAAAGGTATGACATTAAAAGAAATAGCGCCGGGGATTGAACTGGAAAGAGATATATTATCCAGAATGGATTTTACTCCTGCTATTGATAGGGAACTCAAAATGATGGACCCTGATATCTTTTATGATATCCCGATGAAGTTAATCGATAAAATTAAGTACAAACAATAATAATATCAGGAGGAGTCAAAATGAATGAAGGATGGAATTTAGATTATACAGGCAAGATAGCACTGTTAACGATCAATAGACCAAAATCTATGAATGCATTGAATACCACCTTAGTAGAAGAACTGGACGAGTTGCTAACAGAAATAGAAAGCCATGAAGAGGTCAGAGTAGTTATAATTACCGGTTCGGGAGAAAAAGCCTTCATAGCTGGAGCTGACATAGATCAACTCGCAACGATGGGGCCAAGGGAAGCAAAATACCTTATTGAAATCGGCCACAAAGTTTTCTCGCACATCGAGAGATTCAGGATCCCGGTCATTGCCGCAGTAAATGGGTATGCACTGGGCGGAGGACTGGAATTAGCCCTATGTGCCGATATCCGTATTTGTTCGGAAAACGCAAAGTTTGGATTGCCAGAAATAAAACTGGGAGTAATACCAGGGTGGGGAGGGCCGTGCAGATTAGCCCGAGTTATCGGTGAAGGCAGAGCAAAAGATATGGTATATAGAGGCAAATTCATAAATTCAAAGCAGGCCCTGGATTACGGATTGGTGACCGAAGTTTTTAACAGCGTCGACGAGTTGAGAAAAGGAGCATATAGTATTGCTGAAGAAATAGCCCAGAAAGCGCCTATAACTATGGCTCTGGATAAAGATATAATTAATTCTACGGTAATAGATAATATGGGTATAAATCCATCAAGAGACGCTCTTGCCCTGGCTTATTGCTTTACCACCGAAGACACAAAGGAAGGAGTCAGAGCATTTACCGAAAAGCGTACACCTGATTTTAAAGGAAGGTAGGAGGGGTGTCATTATGAGTAATGGTACGTTTTTTGAATATGATTTTAACAAACCGGGTTTTACAACCATTGTCACACCTGAAAACTCAACGCTGAAATTTATAAGCAGCGGCACATTGAATTTAAACAATGAGAGATTTGAAGTACGAACAGGCAATGAGGAAATGGGGATATTTTGCATAGGCGGAAAGGCCTGCTGTGAGATAGATAAGGTATGCAAGATGATAAATAAGTATGATGGATTATTTATACCTCCCCATAACCAGGTTAATATCCAAACTAAAGAAGAGGTAAAAATGGTATGGTTTTCGGTTCCTTCTAATATGAAATCCAAACCGGAAATAATTTATTTTGATCATGTCAGCGAAGATCCTGATACCCATTTCGTTTCAGGGAGCGAAAAAACTTCTTCCAGAAGAGATGTTTATCAAATTATTTCAAAAAAAATAAAGGCATCAAGGCTCCTGGCGGGTATAACTATTGGTGATAACGGTAGTTGGACAAGCTGGCCTCCCCATGAGCATGGCGCGCAAAGAGAAGAGCTTTATATATTTTTTGACATGCCTTATCCCCAGTTTGGAATCCAGATGGTTTATTCTGCGGATATAGCTTCTCCAGAAATTTGCAAAGTCGTAAAAGAGGGCTCAGCAGTCGCCGTTCCCTCTGGATTTCACCCAAACGTAGCAGGACCAGGCTCAAAATTATCATACATTTTCATCATGGCATCTCTTGAAGAGGGTAGATTTCGAGAGTTTTCAAATGTTTGTTTTGATAAAAGGTTTGTGAAGGAGGCATAAAACTATGGATAAATATCATATCAAAGAAATAAAAGGTACGGAATTTCCCGCCGGCAGGCTCACAAGGGTTATCGTGGGTCCTGGTGCTCCCGTAGAGGCCCAGAATTTTGTGATGGGATATGTAACGGTTTATCCGGGAGGATCGGTGCCTTTGCATTCTCACGAACAGGAGGAAGTGTATTTTATTGTTTCAGGAAAAGGGATAATGCATGTAAATGATGAAAGAGAAAATGTGGAAAGTGGAAGCTATATTTACATTCATCCCAATTCAACACATATGCTTGAAAACACTTCTAGCGAGAATATGATAATGATGTTTTGTTATGCTCCAAAAAGTGTTGTAGACCACTGGAAAAAAGAGTTGGACGGAGAAATAAAATAATAAAATAGGAGAATAAAATCATGAAGGAGAAAACCATCGACGATATTAAAGTTGGAGATAGGGCCTATTTTAGCAAAACCATTACGGAAACCGACATCATTCTGTTTGCGGGCATAACGGGAGATTTTGCGCCGCACCACGTGGATGCCGAGTATGCGAAAACTACTATGTTCGGTCAAAGAATAGTCCATGGTATGCTTACAGCGGGTATAGCAAATAATGTCATTACTCAGTTGGTTTCTCCCGGTTCGTTAGCTTTAAGCACGGAAATAAAGTATCTAAAACCAGTTAGAATTGGAGATACAATAACGTTCGAGGGTGAAATCGAGGATATAATCAAAGAGAAAAAAATTGTTAAAATCAAGGTTGCATGTAAAAATCAGAAAGGAGAAATTGTTATAGATATCAAAGCTGTCAATTTAATGAGAATACGCTAATATTTTTGGATCAAACCGTAAGAAGGAGCTGTCAATAATGTCAAAGAAAACTCTAGCTATGGTCTTAAAAGATTTTAATAAACCGTTAATTCCGGAAGAAATCGAAATCCCTGACCTCCGGGAAAATGAAATTCTGGTCAGGATAAAAGCTGCAGGAGTATGCGGCTCCGATGTGCACATGTGGAAAGGCCAGGACCCCAGAGTAGCCTTACCTCTGATTTTAGGCCATGAAGGTGTTGGAGAAGTAGTCGAAATAAACGGTGATGTGAAGTATGTAAATGGAGAAGCCATAAAGACCGGTGACATGATCTTATGGAATAGAGGAGTTAGTTGCGGCCACTGTTACTATTGTGCGGTATTGAATGAACCATCTTTATGTCCCAATAGAAAAGTATATGGTATTAATATTTCTAGAAATGAATTTCCATACTTGAACGGGTGCTATTCTGAATATATTATTATCCGCTCCGGAATGGATATTTTTAAAGTACCAAAAAATGTGGATCCCGCCATTCTTGTTTCGGCTTCCTGTTCTGGAGCCACCACCGCCCACGGATTTGATATCGTAAAGCCCAATGTAGGCGATGTGGTTTTGATTCAAGGCCCCGGTCCTATAGGTATATTCAGTACGGCCTTCGCTAAAGCATCCGGCGCCAGAGAAATAATAGTTATAGGCGGTTCGGAGACCAGACTGAATTTGTGCAAGGAATTCGGTGCTACAGTGACAATAAATAGAAAGAAATCGGATGAAAAACAAAGAAAAGATATAATAATGGATTTAACGAACAATAGAGGTGTCGACTTTGCTGTAGAAGCAGTAGGCTATCCTGAAGCACTTCGAGAAGGATTAGATTTAATTCGGATAGGAGGGACTTATTTATCTATAGGATTTGGTCAGCCTATGGGTACTATAGAATTTGACGGATATAAGGATCTGGTGCATAAAAACCTGAGAATACAAGGGGTATGGGTTAGCTCTACTCGTCATACCCATCAGGCTATGAATTTAGTTTTAAGTAATGAGAAATTGTTTGAAAAAATGATCACGCATCGTTTCGATCTTAAAGATGCGAACAGAGCTCTGGATGTAATGGATAGCAAAGAAGCGGTAAAAGCTGTTTTGATCCCATAACCTGGAGGATAGAGCATGAGAATCATAAACTGTGACATCCTTGTAGTAGGCGGCGGGGGAGCAGCCTTAAGGGCTGCCATTGCCGCAAAGGAATATAATAAGGGTTTAAAGGTGATGATCGTCACCAAAGGCAAGCTGGGGAAAAGCGGTGTCACCGCTACGGCCTGTTCCGACCGCATGGCCTTTCATGCCACTCTTGACCATACCGAGCCGGGTGGGGCCGATAGCTGGCGCTACCATGCCGACGATATATACCGCATAGGTGGTAAAGTCTCGGATTACAACCTTGCCGAGGTTCTGGCTAAAAATGCAAGGGATGCCTTCGAATACCTGGATAGGCTTGGTGTGCCCTTTGTGAAGAAAAACGGCCTTGCGGACCAGTTTGTGACCGACGGCTCGGAATATGCCCGGGCATGCTATACGGGGCCTTACACTGCCGTCCATATAGAGGAAGCTTTGATGAAAAGATTTAATGAAATGGATATAGACGTCCTGGATTTTTGTATGGTAGCACATCTGATAAAGCATGAGGGGCAGGTGGTGGGAGCGCTGGCTCTGGATACCCGGGCAAAAGATCCGGGAGAAGCCATCATTGGCATATCTACCGGCGCTATCATCCTTGCCACCGGTGGCGGAGGTATGATTTACAGGCACAATGTCTTTCCTGCCGGGATGACGGGAGATGGGTACGCTCTTTCATATGAAGTCGGTGCAGAACTTGTAAACATGGAGTTCATACAGATAGGAATAGCTTCCGTCAAAACCAAATTCAACTGCTCGGGAAGTATGATGAGGGCTGTGCCACGCATTATTAACGATGCCGGAGAGGAATTTTTGAAAAAATATTTTCCCGATGGCACATCCTGTGAAGAAATATACAATACCTTATTCAAAAAAGGTGCCAGCTGGCCGGTCTCTTACGAGCACAAGACCCACATTATTGACATTGCTCTTTACAAGGAAATGAAGGCCGGACACAAAGTATATCTTGATTACAGCAAAAATCCCGAGGGATTCAGATTCGATATGCTTTCTGAAGAAAACCGAGCGAGGTATCGCCGGGAACAGACCAGGGATATTGGTGAACGAAAGCGAAATGAATCCCCGTTATATAGATTAATGGAAATAAATGAGCCGTCCATAAAGTGGTTTTCGGACAGGGGCATAGATTTGACAAAAGGCGAGCTTATAGAAGTAGCGGCCTGTGCCCAGCACTTCCAGGGCGGCGTGAAGATCAATGAAAATGCCAGAACTACCGTGCCGGGATTATGGGCTGTAGGAGAGACAGCCGGAGGCCAGCACGGGGCAAATCGCCCTGGCGGCAATGCGCTCCTTGACTGTCAGGTGTTCGGCAAAATAGCCGGCGAAGATGCTGCAAAAAGATATGGAAACGAGAACCGTCAGTTTGAGTCGATAAAAAAGATAATACATGCCGAAGCCGAAAAGTTTGTGAATAAACTTTACAGTGCATGTGATGGAGAAATCTGTGCGAAAATAATGAGAAACATGATTCAGGAAATAGTAGAAAGCAATGCAGGAGTGGTGAGGACTGGCAAAGGCCTTCAAGATGCTCTGCAAAAATTAAAAGACCTCGAACTAAAAAAACAATTTATCGATGAACACGGCCCGGCATATTTTATAGAAAATCAAAACATGATGAAGGTGGCCAAAATGGTTGTATCCGCAGCTCTTATGCGTGATGAAAGCCGCGGGCCGCATTTAAGGTTTTATCGATATGATGATGACACTCCAATTGCAAGAAAAGATCCTGAATGGGAGAAGTATATTGTTATTTATAAAAATGGTGAGGATATGATACTTGAAAAAAGGCAGCCGTGTGTCCCGGATTAATGCAAAATTTTAAAATACGAAGACCTGATATGGGTCTTCTTTTTTTAAAAATTATAAAGGCCTCGGAAAGATCAATAATAATGAGGCCTTTTTGTTTCTGGCGATGCTAATAATAAATCCGGCACTTTTTACTGAAAGGCACCTGTTCCCATTTTTCCCGCCAGATCGTCTATAAATTGTTTGGCAGTCCTGCCGGAACGCTGGTTGTTCCATAGCTCCCATTTCATGGCAAGTTCCTTCAGCTTCTCGGCATCAAGTTCAATTCCTCTTTGTCGGGCTATGCCCTCAACTATCTCCAGGTATTCTGTTTTATCCGGCGACGGGAAGACCACCGTTATGCCGAAGCGGTCGGAAAGAGATAATTTTTCCTGCACCGTATCCCGGGCTTTGATTTCATCGCCTTCCGTATCGCTGTGAAACTCCCGCACCAGGTGACGGCGGTTGGAAGTGGCGTATATAAGCACGTTTTCAGGTGTCGCTTCAAGACTCCCTTCAAGTATGGATTTTAGATATTTGTATTCAGTCTCGTTTTCTTCGAAGGAAAGGTCATCGATGAATATTATAAACCGCTGGGGACGCTTCTTCAGCACGGCAATCACCCAGGAAAGGTGGGCCAGGTGGTATTTCGGAACTTCCACCATTCTGAGACCGTCCTTTCCGAATTCATGAAGCAGTGCTTTAATGGTGGACGATTTACCCGTGCCCCTATCGCCGTAAAGCAGCATGTTGTTTGCACTGTATCCCATCACAAACTGCCGGGTGTTTTCTACGACTTCTTTTTTCTGGGATTCATATCCCACAAGATCTGAAAGTCTTACAGGATCGGGTTCCGGAACGCCCGAAAGCCTTGGGCTGCCTTCGGTAACTTCCAGCTTGAATCCCCAGTATCTACCGAACTTCCCGCATCCCGCTTCTTTATAAAAAAGTGCAAGTTCATTCAAGTTTAAAGCCCAATCCTTCGAATCTGCCAGGATTTTAAATAAATTTTTCTTTTTTTCCCACAAGGCAATGGGACAAGGCTGGCTTTTTACTCCGCATGCTTCATAATGTACCGGAAATTCCCTGAATCCTGTGCCGGGAAATTTTTGATTTAATAATTCTATCAAAAACTTGAAGTCAAAGTTGAACAGGTCATGTAAGGACTGAAGGTCTTGGACAGCCAGCTCCTTTAGAGCTTGTCCAATTCCATTGATTCCCGATACTTCACACCCGAGACTGAAAGGATTTTCGTCGGCAAGAATTAGGTCAATTATGAAATCCTTCCATAAATCGCCAGAAAGAATTGTTCCTTCGAATTCTGCCCTCTCCACCAGCATTCCAATAAAATCGTGATATTTTAATGCAAGATTCCCCGACTCACCGATGGCGGAAAGATTGAGGATTTCCTGAAATCTCGTGATTACAGGGTCTTTTAAAATGTTCCTGTAAACCACTATCTTTCTCATGTTTGAAAGTGTTTTTAAAATCATATCATCGAATTTATCCATTTCTGTGTCTCCTTCTTATATTGATTAAAATGTTTTTCGTATGATATAAACGATTCCCTTCCATGCTTTTAAAAACTGGTCTACCCTGTATTCGCGCCTTACCTGCTCACGGGTGGGAGCTGCCGGGTCGTTTACTATCACGAAATCCGACCCATTTTTTGAGCAAAAGCCCCTTACCACGATCAGATGTCCGTCGGTATCCTCTATGGGAGCGTTTTCCAGCTCTCCTTTTTTAAAGCTGATGCTGGCTATCACCGGCCTTTCTTCAGATATTTCCCTTTTTATGTCATCGAGATCATCGAATCTATCCACGTAAGCCGTAAAACCCAGGGTTGCCGCAAAGGCTGTGTTAAACGGCCAGTTGCCGTAGATTTTCGCCTCATTGTCAAATACAGCTTCCGCCGCTTTTTCCGCTGAAATATCGATGCCGTAATACTGGAGTACCATGGCAACGGAAGTGGGGCTGCAGATGACATTTGATATCTTTGGGTTTTGCTGCATCTGGGAAATCATAGGCACGGCCAGATCCTTTTCCAGGTGGATTTTACCCGGCATCCTGTCGGTGGTGTTATAGCAGACGAAGGAAACCATCCGCACCAGGGGAGAGTTGTTGCCACCGCCGCTTAGAACAAGCCTGTATCTTAAGCCGTTGCCGCAGGCACTGCCGTTTAAGGCTATGGTATCTATCATCACCCTGGCAATATCGTCCTCCTGTTTTCCGATGCTACTGGATTTAATTCCGGAACCCCATTCGGCTATGGCAAACCAGGACGACCATTTGGAACCGGAGCGCACCTGAGCCTCCACCCTGATATATGAATCTGTTGGAGTATCGGCGTTCCATGAAACAACGGCATATTTGAAGGGTGAAACATCGAAGGTCTGAGAGGTATATATACCGTATTTTACATAAAAGCCATCCTGCTTTTCAAGTTCAACCGCACCGCCACGGCAGGATGAAACCATTACGTCTTTTAAAATCCCTTTGGAAAAATCGCCCTCGGATGCGTCCATGTGAAAGAACCTGCCGGGTGGTTGTTTGTTGCCGGTTTTGTCTTTTTCCACTTTGAAGAACTCCTTTCCCAAAAAAAATAATTAAAGCCAGTAGCTTTTTTAATATATTGTATCAGAAAAGATGGAAGAATAATAGATTTGAGAATGGTTTTTTAAGATAATAGATTATGGAAAACCATCTTATATCTATGAATATCTTTGCGTTACGGTTATTCTAAAAAGGATTTTAATAATATATGTCGAATTGTTGTATAAGATTTGTGAAACTATATTTCGCATTGCGGCACATCTTCAAACTCGGAGGGAAATTATGACGCATGATAACACCGTCCAGTCTATTGAAAGGGCTATAAAAATACTGGAACAACTGGCCGACGCTAAAGAAGGGTTGGGAGTTACAGAACTCTCCCGGCGACTAAACCTTCACAAAAGTACCGTTCACCGGCTTTTATCCACACTCCTGACCTTCGGATATGTGGAGCAAAATCCTTACAGCGATAGGTACCGCCTTGGCATGAAGCTGCTCTACCTGGGAGGTGCCATCCTGGAAAGGATGGATCTCCGCCGCGAAGCTCATGAAGTTTTAAAAGAACTTTCAGAGCAAGTCAATGAAACCGTTCACCTGGTGGTGCCCGACGGCAACAGCGCCATATACATCGACAAAATAGACAGCAGCAGGACCATCCGCATGTACTCCCAGATAGGCCGCAGGGCTCCCATGCACGCCTCGGCGGTAGGCAAGGCCATCCTGGCTTTTTTGCCGGAAGATCTTGTATCGAAGGTAATCGAGAAGGGGCTGGAAAAATATACTTCAAATACAATTACAGATCCTGATGAACTGATAAAACATCTCGAAACCGTCAGAACCCGGGGATTTGCGGTGGATGATGAGGAAAACGAGGAGGGCATACGATGCATAGGAGCCCCAATTTTTGATTACTCCGGCAAAGTCATTGGAGCGCTGAGCATTTCCGGGTCTACGGTGACGGTGACCCCCGACAAGATGGATTTTTTTGCAAAAAAGGCTCTGGAATGTGCCCGAAAGATATCCCGACATATGGGGTGGAGAATTGAATAATTGAAAAATAAGTGTTACAATATGGAAGAATAATGAAGAATTTTCAGGTATATAGCGGTATTGGACATTTCGTATAAATTACTTCAGGAGGTGTGGTCGTTGAATTTTGAATTTTTCATGCCGACCAGGCTTATTTTCGGGCCAGGAAAGGTTAAGGAAGTGGGCGTAAATGCAAAAGCCCTGGGCAAAAAGGCTCTTATAGTGACCGGCAAATCCAGTGCAAAAAAAGCGGGTTATCTGGACGTTGTGGCTAAAAGTTTGGAACAGGAGAAAATAGACTGGGTGCTTTTTGATGAAGTGGAACCAAATCCTCTCACAACTACTGTGGAAAGAGGGGCAAAGCTTGCCCGGGATACCGGCGCTGATTTTGTTGTAGGCCTTGGCGGGGGAAGCGCCATGGATACAGCGAAGGGTATAGCTTTTGCGACCTTAAATGAAGGACCTTTAGCCGATTACATAGCCGGGAAGCGGGGTGGCGATGCGTTGCCCATCGTGCTGATCACCACTACGGCCGGCACAGGAAGCGAGGCCAACAATTATGCGGTGTTTACAAACCCCGAGACAAAAGTTAAAAAATCCCTGAAATCACCGGGGACCTACGCCAGGTTTTCTATCATCGATCCGGAGCTCATGCTGACCGTTCCGAAAAAAGTTACAGCATCTACTGGGATAGATGTATTCTTCCACGCCATGGAAGCTTATGTGGGGAAAAGGAGCCAGCCGTTTACCGATGCACTGGCTCTGGAGGCTATTAGACTCGTGGCAGAAAACCTGAAGGGTGCCTGCGAACATGGGGATGACATACAGTATCGAGAGCGCATGGCCTGGGCCAATACACTGGCCGGAGTCGCCATCAATCTTTCGGGTACCTGCGGCATCCACGGCATGGGGCATCCGCTGAGCGGCATATATGATGTGCCCCATGGGGAAAGCCTTTCAGCCGTATCCCTTGCTTTCATGCGCTTCAACATCCCTGAAGCCCCCGGAAAATTTGCCAAAGTTGCCGAAGCGCTGGGAGTGGATGTAAGGGGGCTTACATTGCTGGAAGCCGCCGAAAAATCTGTTCAAGCCCTCAAAGATTTAATGGACAGCATAGAAGTTCCTCAAAAGATATCCGCTTTCGGCATCACCGAAAAAGATATAGACGCATTGGCCGAACATACCTGCAAATGGATGACTCACAATCTGGAAGCAAGTCCCAGAGTGCCTGCAATAGATGATGTCAAGAAGATGTACAGAGAATCGCTGTAAATAAAAATCGTAAGAAGGTCCGCCCTTGATGGTCAAAGTCAAGCTGCGGGCTTTTTTGATATGAAGTTTTTTCCATCAACCCCCAAATTAAAAAAACGGAAGGAAAATAAAAAATAATGTAGAATATATTATTCGTTATATAAAACGGAGTTTCGCAATTCGGGACAACATGTTCTCATTTCTAAAAGCAAAAAGGAAGGTGGCATTGTGACGAAATTTGTGAGGTTTGACGCAGGGCAGGGGCCGGAATACGGCGTGCTGGAAGAAGACAGGATATTTCCTGTCAGGGGGTCTATTTTTGGAACCTGGGAAAAAGAAGAAAAGATTTTTAAGCTTCAGGAGGTAAGGCTCCTGGCGCCATGTATGCCCCGGAAAGTGGTGTGCATAGGCGTGAACTATAAGGAAGTGGTCACCGGCAAGGGGGATCCCATGCCCCAGGAACCCGTGATATTTTTAAAGCCTGATACGTCGGTCATAGGACCGGGAGAGGCCATTGTTTCACCTGCAGGGGTGAAGGAACTGAACTATGAAGCAGAACTGGTGGTGGTCATAAAGGATAAAACAAAAGATGTAGCGGTGGAAGATGCAAAAAATTACGTACTGGGCTACACCTGCGGCAATGACATCACCGCCAAGGATTTCATGGAAAAGGGCAAGCCGTGGACAAAAGCCAAAGGTTACGATACCTTCATGCCCATCGGCCCGTGTATTGTGTCGGGTCTGGATGGCGACAACCTCAATATCAGGATGTATCATAACGGCACCATGACTCAGAACAGCAACACCTCCGACATGGTTTTTAATGTGAGCCAGATTATTTCGTATGTATCGCATATAATGACATTAAACCCCGGAGATGTCATAAGTACCGGAACTCCTCCGGGAAAGGGGAACTTGAAGCCGGGAGATGTCATTGAAGCCGAGATTGAGGGTATCGGTCGCCTTAAAAATGTGGTGAAATAGGCTCAAGGATGAAGGACAGGTTTTCATGGCAGGGGCGGCCATCGGCCGCCCTTCAAGTCTGATTCCTTTTCAGGTATTCATCCAGTTCCTTTGCGGTTGGACAATGCGGCTTTATCTTGCCGATACAAGCAGAATGTCAGTTGTAGTCCAGTTGCTGAACGAATCTCTCAAAGTTGTTGGACCTGATTATATCTTCAGGGATATCCCGGCCGATTTTGATGGCTCTTGATATTTTCACGGCCGGTTTTGTATCGCCGAGGAGTATCACTCCCACCGGCACATTATTTTTTTTGAAAAATACTTTTCTGTATATATTGTTTTCAGGCTGAATATCGGTTATTACGGCATGGGCACTTTCTTCCTTGCAGAGGTCACCGGCGGAAAAGATCTCGGTATCGAATACTTTTATATAATTTGAAGGTACTATTTCACTGTATGAAGCGGATATACCGGCCATGTTAAGGCCTGCGATCTTACCCTGTTCCTTGGCCACCGGCCATATGCCGTAAACCTTTCCGGCAAATTCTGCCACATCTCCGGCGGCATAGATGTCTTTGAGAGATGTGTGCATGTGTTCATCCACCACGACACCTCGATTTACATTGATGCCGATGTCTTTCAGTATCCCTGTATTGGGCCGCACACCTATGGAAAACACCACAAAGTCTGCTTCCACTTCACGACCCGACTTTGAAGAAACACCGGAAACCGAGCCATTTCCTTTGATTTCCACCAGTTGATCGGATAGTATGAAACTCATGCCGGCCTTTTCCCCCAGAGATTTTAACATCCCTGAGGATTCCTCGTCCAGTTGCTTTATCAGGAGATATGGCGCTACTTCGAAAACGCTTATTTTTTTGCCCTTTTTTGTTAAGGCCCAGGCTGCTTCAAGGCCTAAAACACCGCCACCTACTACGACGCCGCTATTTTTATCCAGGGAATAGGTATAAAGTTTTTTTACATCGTCCACAGTCCTTACAGGGAAAACCCCGTCTAAATCGGTCCCCGAAACCGGAGGTACAAAAGGATCGCTGCCCTGTGCCAGCAGAAGCTTGGAGAACGTGAGAACTTTTCCATCATCAAGTTTTAAAGATTTGCTCACCACATCTATCGAAACAGCTCTGCGACCAAGAAGCACCTGTATGCCGTTTTCTTCATACCAGACAGGGTCGTGTATCAACAGTTTTTCTACTTCGGGGTCTTCACCCAGAAGATGGGATAGACGCATGCGGTAGTATGCGTGATAGGGTTCGGCGCTTACTATTATAATCCGGGTATTTTTGTCATGTTCTCTGAATGCTTCCACTGCAGAGACGGCGGCAACTCCGTTGCCGACAATAACTATTGGGTCCACGTAAAAACCTCCTTATGTAGATTTGGATGCCGGTTTATAAAACCGTTCATTTCACAGTAAAACAGCAAAAAAGTCTCATGAATCTCGCGGATAAGTGAGAATTTTAAACCCGACCCTTTAATAAAGGGCCCGGATTTTTAACCGGGCCCTTAAGATATATGATAAAGAGGGGGATGAGCCAGTGGCCTATTGTTCCTCGAACATATCCTTGCCAACACCGCATTCGGGGCAAACCCAATCATCGGGTATGTCTTCAAAAGCAGTGCCCGGAGCCACGCCGTTGTCCGGGTCCCCCTTTTCCGGGTCGTAGACATATCCGCACACGGTGCAAATCCATTTTTTCATGTTACACCCTCCGTTTTATAAGTATTTTTGATTAATATTTCAATTTTAAACCAGGTTTTACTTTTTACTGCTCATTAACCCCATTTGCCCTTGTTCATGTGAGCTTTAAGCTCGGCCTTAATTCTTTGCTGGATATCTATGGCTGTTGCCAGAGAAAACTTAAATAAGGTTACACAGTTGGGGTCGAGAGCATCTTTTATGCCTTTGTCGGATATTTCTTTTACTTTTTCCATAAGGGTGGAAAGCTCCATGTGCAAATTATTGGAAAATCTCGACCTCTCCACCAGCTCCGCGGCCTGATCATCCAGTTTTACAAATTTATCTTTTGGAGCGCCGCATTTGGGGCATTTTTCCGGAGCCTCATCTCCTTCGTAGATATAACCGCATACAGAACACTGCCACTTTGACATAATAAAGCCTCCTCATTTAAATTAGTTACCATGTGAAAACCAATTTTTCTAGCACTTATTCGTTTCAAGAGTACAAATTGCATCCGGCCTCTTTATCCTGGGAATTACCATTTCCAGAACTCTGAAAGTGTGGTTCATTTTTGTGGTCTCCAGGAAGGCAAGGCTCAGGTCCATAGCAATAACCAGATCCAGGTTCTGATGGCCGGTGGACACCACGACCGCACTGTCGTCACATATGGCCGGAGATTGGAAAACACCGGCGGACATAAGGTTTTTAATCCGGTCCAATTCAAGATAGGGAGTATCTTTGTATACCCTGTTCAAAGCGGCAAACAATTTCGGGCTTACCACCAGGGCATAGGGGCCGTAAAAACCTTTTAGCGAAAGGGCTTCTATAGCCTTTACCACATCATCATATGCCGTACCGGACTGATTCCAGTCGCCGATAGCCAGTGAGGTTTTTCCCTGAACGGTAAAGATGCCGGATATTCCCAATTCCGTGTGGCCGTTGAAAATAAGGTCATCTTCGGCCAGCGCCACACTGTATGCGCAGGCTGCTGCCGACGCAGTATCCAGGGGAATGCCTGAGGTTTCTGAGGTTTCAATATCGCGCCAGTTGACCTTGAAGTCTTTATAAAGAATCGGTATGCTTTTGTAAGACCTGCGGGCCTGGACAATGACACCGGACTCATCTTCTCCTTCAAGGTCTGTTTCTGCTTCCAATTCACCGGACAGGGCGTCGATATTAATGTGCTGGACACCTGCTCCCAATGGGCCTACGATGGATAAGAATCTGCGGCCCACCAGCTGCTGACGGGCAGTGGAAATAATTACACTTTCGAAAGCTTCCCATTGTTCGTCCGAAAGGGGTGAAGCCTGTCTGTTCAGAAAATCTGACATAAATACGGCGGTACTTGTAGATGCCGCCTTTACACCTACCTTTCAATTTTGATTCTTAAGATCTCCTACGGTTAAATCTTTTCCAGACCTTTTTTTATGTAGATTTAAGATTTCCTGTTCAACTTCTCTGGCACCTTCTGCATAAAATTGTTTTTCATCCGGGGCAAGTTCATATAACAGTCTTAAGAATTCTCCTGCGTGCACCCTTTCTTCATCGGCTATGTCTTTTAAAACTTCAATTGCCAGTTCGTTTTCTATGGATTCCGCCAACTGCATATATAACTGTACTGCTTCGTATTCTGCAGCAACCATGAATCTGATGGCCCGAATAAGTTCCTGTTCGGTAAGTTTGCGGTCTTTGGCGAGTCCAGAAAAAGCATTACCAAAATCAGGCATACCATTTTCCTCCTTAAATTCAAAATAAGTTGATTTATATAACAGACGGGATGCCTGCCTGTATGCGAGAGGGCAGTATGGCAGACATCCAACCTCGTCGGCTGTAAGGATTTATTTGCTGGAAAAAAATGTACTCGGCGAATAATGGCCTGTTTTAAAATTTTGCGAATTTATCCTTTGAAACCCCGCATACAGGGCATTTGTCCGGAGCGGCGCCTTTTACTGTGTAACCGCAGACGGGACAGATATAAATTTCTTCTCCGCTTATATCGCTGTCATTTTGAGCCATTTTTTTCGCTTCATCGTACAGGGATGCATGAATCTTTTCAGCCTCAATGGCATAATGAATGCTTTTTTCCGCTGTTTTTTCGTCCTGCAGCTTTGCTACCGCATCATAAGCGGGATACATCTCGTCAACTTCGAAATTTTCTCCGTTGATGGCTACCTGTAGATTGTCAGCAGTTCCGTTTAATTCCTGAAGGGCTTTGAAATGATTGGTGGCATGGACCTGTTCCGCATAGGCTATGGCTCTGAATAATCTCGCTATGTTGGGTTTGCCTTCTTTTTCGGCCGTATCTGCAAAAATGAGATACTTCATATGGGCCTGACTTTCGCCGGCAAAGGCTGCCTTAAGGTTTTCCTTGGTCATGGTTTTCATAATTTTACCCCCTCGTGTTTTAATAAATTTTAATAAATTATTAATAGTTTCAGATCCAACAAATGATTTTATGCAAAAATCAGGATAGTTGATTTTAATGGTTGGGTATGTACATTTCCGCACAGCACAAAATTCATGTGATGTAATTAAAGAGAATTTACAAAGCGCCTGTAAGGTGTTTTATCTGCTGCAAGACCGCTTCATAATTGGGCTCCTGACCTATTTCCCTTACATATTCAACATAACGGATGATGTCATCCCTATCCACGAGAAAGATCGCCCTTTGCAAGAGCCGAAGCTCCTTTACCAGGACTCCGTAGTTTTTTCCGAAGGAAGCTTCTCGGTGATCGGAGAGGGTCCTTACCCTATCCACGCCCGCAGCGGCACACCACCTTTTCTGGGCGAATGGGAGATCCATGCTGATGGTTAAGACTTCCACATCGCTGCCGAAAGATACGGCTTCTTTGTTGAACATCCGGGTTTCCATATCACAGACAGGGGTATCCAGGGAGGGTACCGAAGCAATGAGCCTTATCTTGCTCCGGGTGGTGGCAAGGGTTTCCTCTTCCAGGGCATTGTTCAGGACCTTAAAGTCCGGTGCCTTATCGCCGGCTTTTAGCAATGGTCCTATTGCTGTCAGAGCTTGACCTTTGAAAGTTACATCACCATGACGCTCGTTTTCAGGCAACTGCTCACACCTCCTTATCATTCGTTTCTACATTATGCCAATTTACATTTTTATTATAATAGTAATGATTACTAAATGTCAATAGGCTTATAAAAAATAAATAAAAAAAGTGCCGAAAAATGGCACCCATTGAATAAAGCACGATTCGATATAATAATTTATTTTTTTTGGACAAATGTGAAACACTTCATGAAAGCCTTAAAGTTTGCTTTTCACGGTGTCGCTCAATGGCCAGCATTATGAGTCTGTCTATGAGTTCTTTATAGGGTATACCCGTGGCTTCCCACATCTTGGGATACATGCTTATCCTGGTAAACCCCGGAATGGTATTTAGCTCGTTTATATAAATTATTCCCGATACCTTGCTCATAAGAAAATCTACCCGGGCCATGCCGCTGCAATCCAGGGCTTTGAAGGCCTTGACTGCCAGGGTTCGTATCTTTTCGGTTTCTTCACCGGCCAGGGGTGCGGGTATAAGCAGCTTGGATTTGCCGCCATCGAAGTACTTTGCTGTGTAATCGTAGAATTCATGGCTTGGTATTATCTCGCCCGGAAGGGATGCTTGGGGGTCGTCGTTGCCCAACACTGAACACTCTATCTCGCGGGCCGGGATGAACTTTTCTACCAGGAGTTTTCTGTCATATTCCGCCGCCAGCATTAAAGCGGATTTCAATTCACTTCGGTCGTGGGCTTTGGTTATGCCCACACTGGACCCCATATTGGCCGGTTTCACGAAACACGGATAGCCGAAAGAGGCTTCCACTTCTGTCGTCATTTCATCTAGCTTTTGCGGCAGGTCCTTTTTATAAAACACTTTGTAATCCACTACCGGCAGCCCGGACTGGCGAAGAATCTGTTTTGTAAAGACCTTATCCATGCATACAGCCGAAGAGCTTACGCCGCAACTGACGTAGGGGATGTTCATAAGTTCAAAGATCCCCTGCACCGTGCCGTCTTCTCCCCGGGGCCCATGCAGCACTGGAAAGATTACGTCAATATAATGGCGAACTTCTACGCCGTCCTTTAAAGACATCAGGCATCTGTAGCTCGTGTCCGGCGGCAGAAAAGCCGGCACGGCTTCCTGCTGCCAGCTTCCGTCTTCGATTTTTGATATGTCGCCCTGAAAGACGTGCCATTTGCCTTCTTTTGTTATACCTATAGGAATAATATCGTATTTTGTCTTATCCATAACCCTTATTACGGATGTAGCCGACATTAAGGAGACTTCGTGCTCTCCCGATTGCCCGCCGAAAACGACACCGACCTTCATCTTTTCCATAAATATGCACTCCCTTCGCACTTTTTTGCGATATATATGTTCTATCGACAAGTACAATAAGATGGAATGACCCGCAGATAATCCACGTGATGCTCGAGCGTTTGACCTATACAAAATATGTTTTTCTTAATATATTATTCATTATAATATAAAAAAAGTATTGTAACAAACAAAATATATTTTATAACAAGATTGACATATTTCTTCACAAAAAATTAACTTTTTGATAATTTTTACTTAACAAATTCTTTGTATACTAAAATTGAAACGTATTATCATGGTTTATGTATACAAAAAGCAGGGAGGGATGTAAAATGTTAAGGAACAGAGTAGCAGTACTGGAACAGGAGAGGGAAAAACTTTTAAACCAGTGGACAAAAAATGAAGGTAATAAAGTTAATCTCCTGGTGCGTATAATGGAATTAGAAGAGCAAATCGAAGCAATGAAGAAGGGTGCCTAATAATTTAAACAGGAGGTATGGCATTGGAAAAGATTTATGTGCTGGATACCAGCGTCTTACTCAGCGATCCCAATGCCTTTTTTTCTTTTGAGGACAATGATGTTGTGATCCCGGCAGTAGTAATAGAGGAAGTGGATTCAAAGAAGAGCTACCAGGATGAAATAGGGAGAAATGCCCGCCGTGTCTCGCGGATTCTCGATAATTTCAGGAATATGGGCAAACTCCACGAAGGCATTCCACTGGAAGGTGGGGGGACCTTCAGGGTGGAGCTGAACCACAAGGCCATGACCTCTCTTGCGGATTATTTCCTGGAATCAAATAACGACAACAGGATTCTGGCGGTGGCAAAGAACCTGCAGATGGAGGAAAATCAAAAACCACAGCCCAAAAGAGTTATCCTGGTTTCTAAGGATGCCATCATGAGAGTAAAGGCCGATGCCCTGGGGGTTGAGGCTCAGGATTACCTTTCGGACAAAATAGTTACAGCCAGTGATTTTTTCCAGGGGTATGTAGAAAAGGATGTTCATCCGTCAATCATAGATATGTTTTACATGGATGGAAACCTTTCAGTGGAACATTTTGGAGAGGCTTTCCATCCCAATCAATTTGTGATACTCAGGGATGTTTTTGGATCTTCTAAATCAGCGCTGGGGCGATATGCCCTTCAGAAAAAATCCATAGTTCCCCTATACCATGCAAAAGATGCGGTCTGGGGGATTCGACCCAAAAATGCCCAGCAGAAGATGGCCTTTGATCTGCTTTTAAATGATGAGATATCCCTGGTGACCATAACGGGCCGCGCCGGCACAGGCAAGACCCTGCTGGCCCTGGCGGCAGGGCTTTTAAAGACAGAGGACGAAAAGGTATATAAAAAGCTGGTGGTGGCCCGCCCGGTGGTACCTATGGGCAGGGATATAGGCTTTTTGCCAGGCGACAAGGACGAAAAGCTGAGGCCCTGGATGCAGCCCATATACGATAATCTGGAGTATATCTTCAATGCCAGGAACGGAGAAGATATTGAAGATATAATGGTGGGGTTTAAAAATGTGGAAGTGGAAGCCCTGACCTATATAAGGGGCAGGAGTATAGCAAAACAGTTTATCATAATAGATGAAGCACAGAACCTTTCGCGCCATGAAATGAAGACTATAGTTTCAAGGGTGGGTGAAGGCAGCAAGATAGTTCTTATAGGCGATCCCGAACAGATAGACAACCCCTACCTGGATTATTCCAGCAACGGCCTTTCCTATGTGGTGGAGAAATTCAAAGACCAGCCGCTGGCAGGCCATGTTAACCTGATAAAGGGAGAACGCTCGCCACTGGCCCAGCTGGCAGCGGAGCTGCTATAAGATGCAGGATATTTTTTAAAAGGCGTTTTATCTCTTTACAAGTTTAATATATTAAAGTATAATAGGACCAGAATTTTTTCGGAGAGGAGAATTTCTTTTGAAGAAAATATTTTCTCTTATTCTGGTTCTATTTTTTATTGCAGCAGTTGTAGCAGGATGCGGACAGAAAGCTGCGGACACTTCCGGGACAAACACATCAAATCAGGCAGCCCAAAATAATCAAAACCAAACCGCCGAATCCAACAATTCCGGAAATGGTGCCGCCAATACAGGTTCTGACGATTCTCTGGAAAGGGTCAAGAAAGCCGGCAAGATAACCATAGGCATTGACGATGCTTTCCCGCCTCTGGAATTCCGGGATGACAAAAATCAGCTGGTGGGCTATGATATAGATTTGTCAAGGGAAGCCGCAAAAAGGCTGGGAGTTGAAGCTGAGTGGATTCCCACCGACTGGAATGGAGTTATTCTGGCATTGAACTCCAAGAAGTTTGACATAATCTGGTCCGGCATGAGCATGACCGCCGATAGGGCAAAACAGGTGGAATTTTCTCCAGCTTACCTGAATGAAGCCCAGGTGGTGGTGGTAAAGGCCAATGATGATTCCGTAAAGACCCAGGATGATTTAAAGGGCAAAATCGTAGGTACCCAGCTTGGCAGCACCAGTGAGGAAGCCGCCAACAAGATTGAAGGTCTGAAAGAACTCAAGAAATACTCCAAATTCACCGAGGCGTTCCTTGACCTGGCCAACAACAGGACCCAGGCCATAGTGGTGGACGAACTGGTAGGGCGCTACTACATGACCAAGAGGCCCAATGAATTTAAGGTAGCCTTCCCCCTGGTAAAAGAACCCATAGGTATAGCCTTCCGCAAAGAGGACAAGGCCCTGAGGGAAGCCCTGGTCAAGGTCCTGGAGGAAATGAAGCAGGACGGCACCATGGCTGAGATTTCCAAGAAGTGGTTTGGAGAGGATATATCGACACTGGAAGATGTTAATTTTTAATTTTTAAAAAGCTATGCCCTTTGAAGCTTTTCAAAGGGCCAAATTATTTAATATCAATAGACTGAATGTTGAGGTGGGTCAATGGACTTTGAATATATGAAAAATCTTATACCCATTCTGGGGCTGGGAGCCGTAACCACCGTTGAGCTCACCATCCTTTCGGTGTTTTTTGGAACCCTTCTGGGACTCATACTGGCTCTTATGAAAATATCTTCCAATATATTGTTTTCCAGAGCGGCGGGGTTTTACATCTATGTGATGAGGGGGACGCCGCTGCTTTTGCAGCTCTTTGCCATCTATTACGGCGGGCCGTCTTTAGGCATAAATCTTCCACCCTTCGTGGCAGCGGTTCTGGGCATGAGCCTCAATTCTGCAGCCTATGTGGCGGAAATAATTAGGGCAGGCATTCAATCCATAGACAAAGGTCAGATGGAGGCGGCCAGGGCTCTGGGCATGACCTACGGTCAGGCCATGAGAAGGGTGATACTGCCGCAGGCTTACCGGAGGCTCATCCCGCCCATGGGCAATGAGTTTATCGCACTTTTGAAGGATTCTTCCCTGGTTTCCAACATCGCCATGGTGGAACTCATGCGGGTAGCCCAGCAGATGTACGCCAATTCCTTCAAACCCATAGAAGTATTCACCCTGGCGGGTATTTATTATCTTCTACTTACATCGGTTTTCACGGTGGTGTTCGGCAAGATGGAGAGGAGGTTCTCCGTATATGAATAAGGTTTCGGTAAAGGCCGGTGAGTCTCCCATGATATTTATAGAAAATCTGCAAAAATCTTTCGGGAATTTAAAAGTGCTGGATAACATAAACCTTGCGGTATCGCTCGGTGAAGTGGTGGTTATCATCGGCCCCAGCGGTTCCGGCAAGAGCACCCTTTTGAGGTGTATCAAATATCTTGAGCATCCGGAAAGCGGCAGAATCTTTGTGGAAGGTCAGCCCCTGGAGCCCAAAAACCGTTCTTTCAGAGCGCTGCAGCAGGAAATAGGCATGGTTTTCCAGCATTTCAACCTGTTCCCCCACATGACAGCGCTGGAAAATGTTATGGAGGGGCCGATAACTGTAAAGAAGATGCGCCGGGAAGAGGCTGAAAAAATAGCTATGGACCTTCTGGGCAAGGTGGGCCTGGCGGATAAAAGGGATGAATACCCCTCCCGCCTTTCCGGCGGTCAGAAGCAGCGGGTGGCCATTGCCAGGGCCCTGGCCATGCAGCCCAAAGTGATGCTATTTGACGAGCCCACATCGGCCCTGGACCCGGAGCTGGTGGGGGAGGTGCTTACGGTCATGAAAGGCCTGGCAAGGGATGGCATGACCATGATGGTGGTCACCCACGAGATGGGTTTTGCCCGGGAAGTGGCCGATCGGGTGGTGTTCATGGACGGTGGCAGGATACTGGAGGAAGATGTGCCCCTCAATATCTTCAAAGCTCCCAGGCACGAGCGCACGAAAAGCTTTCTGGAGAAGATAATAGCATAAATTGTTACACAAAACGAATGTTGAATTAAAATTTTTGTTTAAGCAAATCGCGAATTTCGGTGAGGAGCTCTTCCTGCCTGTTTATTTCCCGCTCCTCATCGTTTTTTTGTTTTTCATGTTTTAATTTGCCGATCAGCTGGATGAAAATGAATATGGAAAAGGCGATTATAAAGAAATCGACGATGCTTTGAATAAAAGCACCGTATTTGATAATGGCATTTCTGAAGCGAAATTCTAGCTTACTGAAATCAATACCTCCCATCAGCAGGCCAATTACGGGCATTATGATATCATTTACAAGGGAAGAAACGATTTTTCCGAAGGCTCCGCCGATGATAACGCCGATGGCCAGATCCACAACGTTTCCTTTAATAGCAAACTTTTTAAACTCTTCCCACATTGTTTTTATCCCCTGATTTTTTTTGCTTACTTTATTATTTTAAACATTACTGTTAAAATATAATCATCCTTTATTAATATTTACACGGAGATGAGAGACGATGAGGAAGGTCAGGTGGCTGAAACTGGGCGAAACCCCTTACCTGGAGGCTAAAGATATGCAACTGAAGGCCCGGGATATGGTAAAACAGGGTTTTGCCGATGGCATACTGATGACATTGCAACACCCTCCGGTCTATACTGTCGGAAGGTCCGGGGGCTTTGACAATATTTTGATTCCTATGGATGAACTTAAAAAGATAGCCGAGATTTACGAAGTGGAGAGGGGAGGAAATATAACCTTTCACGGACCCGGCCAGATCGTGGCGTACCCTGTTTTCAATCTTCACAAATGGGAAAAGGATGTCCATCTTTATGTGGATAGATTGGAAGATGTAATAATAAGGCTTCTGGCCGATTACGGTATAACCGCAGGGAAAAAGCCAGAATATCCGGGTGTATGGGTTGGAGATGAAAAGATTTGTGCCATAGGTGCTGCCATAAGACAGTGGATTACGTGGCACGGCATAGCCTTCAATGTCAGCACCGATTTAAAATATTTCCATCTCATAAACCCGTGCGGTATAAAGGAATTCGGAGTGACATCCCTGGAAAAGCTGGGTATAACGGAAGATATACAGTGCGTTACAGATAAAATGGTTGGAAAATTTAGAGACGTATTTGATACGGATATTGAGGAAATGACATTACATGACTTGAAATGAGGGATAAAAGATGCAAAAGCCTGAATGGCTGAAGGTAAAGGTATCGCAGGAAGAATTGAAAATGATGCAGCATTTTTTAAAGGACATGTCCCTGAATACGGTATGTCAGAGTGCCGACTGCCCCAATATAGGCGAATGTTTCGCCAGAAAGACGGCTACCTTCATGATCCTGGGAAATGTATGCACCCGCGGGTGCCGGTTCTGTGCTGTGGACAAGGGTTGCCCGCAGCCTCCGGATAAAGATGAGCCGAAAAGGGTGGCCGAGGCTGCCTGGAGGCTGGGGTTAAAACACGTGGTTGTGACCTGTGTCACCAGGGATGACCTTCCCGACGGCGGTGCTTACCACTTTGCCAGGACCATAGAAGAGCTGAAAAAAATTCCGGGGATTACTATAGAAGTACTGGTATCGGACTTCGGGGGGAATGACCAATCCATAAAGACGGTGGTGAAAGCTCATCCCCATGTCATAAATCACAATGTGGAGACGGTGCCAAGACTTTATTCAATGGTGCGGCCTCAAGCTGACTACCGGCGGTCTTTAAATCTATTAAAGAGGGTAAAAGAACTCGACGACAGCATCTATACAAAATCGGGCATCATGGTGGGACTAGGTGAAACCGAACAGGAAGTTGTCGATGTGATGAAAGACCTTCGAAACATAAAGTGCGATATGATGACTATAGGCCAGTATTTGAGGCCTTCCAGCAAACACATAGAAGTGGCTGAATATGTAACTCCAGAGCAATTCGATAAGTACAAAAAAATAGGTTACGATATCGGCTTCAAATACGTTGCCTCGGGTCCCCTGGTGAGGAGTTCCTACCATGCCGGAGAGGCTATGAATCGCTTATAATGGTTTTGTTTATTTAATGAATTGGTTTTTCAAAAAATCCTCACAAATTAATCATAAATTTTGCATATTTCTATTTTACAATAAAAACCGGGAAAATAGGGCCAACAAAATTAAAAAACGGGGTGATTGTCTTGTTTTACTGGCTTTATAAGTTCAGTTTCATTAAAAAAGCGTTGTCCCTATTATTTTCGGTTGTTTTTATTTTCGCCATGACCGGTGTGCAGCCGGCCCTTGCGTCAGGGGGTTTGACGGTTTTCACCCCTTATCCGGGAGTGACGGCACAACCGGGAGGCAGCATTACTTTTCCGCTTACAATAAGCGGGACTTCCGGATACGTAACCCTCAAGGTGGCATCTTTGCCGGCAGGCTGGACGGGACAGATTTATGGAAACGGCATGGAAATCCATGAGATTTTCATACCTTCCAATGACAGCAGCCAGGCGGAACTGCGTATCCAGATACCTCAGGACCAGAAAAACGGGGATTACAATCTGAAGGTCGAAGCCGTCGGAGCCAGGAACCGGGCAGTATTATCGATAAATGTAAAGGTGAAGGCCGGCGCCAGCGGCGGCGATAAACTGGAGGTACAGTATCCCTCATTGAGCGGTCCCGACACGGCGAGCTACAGTTTTCGCGCGACTCTGTCGAACAACAGCGGGCACGGGCGCTTTTACAGCCTGGGAGCCAGTGCTCCCGAGGGATGGCAGGTCTTTTTCAAACCGGCTTATCAGGACAACCAGATAACCAGCTTGAGCCTCGATGCGGGGAAAACCCAGGACCTTGATGTGACGGTTCAGCCGCCAAAGGGCGTGAAAGCCGGGAAATACAGCATAACGGCGGCTGCTGTTTCCGGCAATGAGGCCGTCAAGGCAAACCTGGAAGTTGTTATAACCGGAACTTACAGGTTAAATCTCACCACCCCTTCCGGACGCTTAAATGCGGATGTTACGGCAGGGCACAAAGGAGCGGTGACACTGCAGGTTGAAAACAACGGCAGTGCCGATCTTCAAGATATAACTTTTTCGGCCCAGACGCCTCAGAATTGGGCGGTGACTTTTGAACCTTCCACCATAGACCGCCTCCCCAGCGGAGAAAAAAGGCAGGTAACGGCGTTTATCGATTCTTCCGCCAAAGCTATTGCCGGCGATTATGTGGTGAGCATCAGCGCTTCAACGAAAGAAACTACGGCCGATGCTGATATTCGGGTGACCGTACATGTATCGACCCTATGGGGCGTTGTGGGTGCAGTTATAGTCATAGGTGTGATACTTTGGGTTATGTGGATATTCAAAAAGTACGGGCGGCGATAGAAATGGGACATGATGGCATTATATCGATGGTCGACCTTACGAAAAAATACGGGGATATTACCGCAGTGGATCAACTCAACTTGACTGTGAACAGCGGAGAAATATTCGGTTTTCTGGGACCGAACGGAGCGGGCAAGACCACCACCATCCTCATGCTCATGGGATTGACCGAACCTACATCGGGAAGTCTGCAGGTGGGAGGATTTGACCCCATGCGCGACGCTCTGGATGTAAAAAGGATAGTGGGATACATGCCGGATAATATTGGATTCTACGATGACATGACCGGCCGTGAGAATTTGAGGTATACCGCCAGGTTGAACCATATCGCCGGGCAGGAGGCCGAAGTAAAGATTCAAAACCTGCTGGAAAAGGTGGGTCTGGCGGAAGCTGCGGACCGAAGGGTAAAGGAATACTCCAGGGGTATGCGGCAGCGGTTGGGGATAGCCGATGTGCTTTTAAAGGACCCGAAAATTATAATCCTCGACGAACCTACGCTGGGCCTTGATCCCGAAGGTGCGGAAGAGCTTCTGGATATCATAAGAGATCTGGGACAAAAAGAAGGCAAGACCATCCTGATTTCTTCTCATCTTCTTTATCAGATTCAATCCATATGTGACAGGGTGGGAATCTTTGTTAAAGGGAAATTGATAGCCGAGGGAAAGATAAAAGACCTGGCGGCCCAGCTTTCCGATGGCGGGCAGGTAATTGAAATCAGAGCCGAGCCTGTTGAGCAGCTGGCCGATGCGGTGATGTCGGTGGCCGGAGTGAATTTCGCCGAAAGGCACGGAGATACGGTCATTGTCAAAGGCGACGGTGAAAATCTGGCGCCCCGCATCGTAACAGAGCTTACAGCCCGCCACATGGCTGTCTACCATTTGAATGTGCGGGGATATAATCTTGATGACATTTACCGTCAGTACTTCCAGGGAGAAGAGGTGAAATAGGGTGACGGTAACCACTTCTACCACCAGCATTGAAGGTGAAGATATTGAAAAAAAGGTAAAGCGCAAAAGCAGCGGGAATCTTGAAACCATATTCAGGAAAGAGCTGGCCGATCAATTATCCAGCAGCAGATTTTTTATCCTCTTTTTTTTGATTATGGTAACGGGTGCCGTTTCTTTTTATGCTGCGATGCAGAGCCTGCCGGCCGATGAAATGGGAGACAGCGGGTTTACGCTGGTAAGGCTTTTTACCACCTCTGCCAATTCACTGCCGCCCTTCACATGGTTTTTATCCCTACTGGGACCGCTGGTGGGCCTGGCGATGGGTTTTGACGCCATTAATGGGGAACAGAATCGGGGCACTATGAGCAGGCTGCTGTCTCAGCCCGTATACCGGGATGACGTTATAAACGGCAAATTCCTTGCAAGGCTTGTGGTGCTCGCCATAATGACTGCGGCTCTCGGCGGCTTTGTAGGGGGCATGGGGATACTAATGACCGGTGTTGCGCCATCGGGAGAGGAGATATTAAGACTCCTGCTTTATCTGGCTTTGAGCGTGGTGTATATGGCCTTCTGGCTGGCCCTTTCGATGCTGTTTTCACTGCTGTTCAGACAGGCCGCCACATCGGCTCTGGGAGGAATAGCTCTGTGGCTCTTTTTTTCCATTTTCGTTCCACTGCTGGCTGGCATGGTGGCCGATGCGGTATTTCCGGCCAATGACTCCTCTCAGACCGCATCTGAGTTTTACAACGTCGTATTGAGACAGAATATAAGCCGCCTATCTCCATCGACGCTCTACAGCGAAGCTTCTCTGACACTTCTTTCGCCGGAAGTGAGAACTCTCGGACCGGTGCTCGTCGAACAGGCTTACGGCGCCATTTCCGGATTTTTGCCTCTGGGCCAGAGCCTTTTGCTGGTATGGCCGCATCTTACGGGGTTGGTGGCGGCGACCCTTATCATCTTTGCCGCAGCATACACTTTGTTTTTGCGCCAGGAAATTCGTGCATGAAGTAAATAACTTAGTTTTACAGCCGGATTTGCAATGCCGGCTTTTTTTATCAGGTGGAGTTCATATAGTTAAGATATAAAAGAAAAAAGAACCAATATTTCTTTTACAAAAGCTTAGCTAAGCTAAGTGGAAAGCTCAATTGGCACGGGTTATTGCAGATAACTTCGGGTGCTATAATTATTTCAGGACCAGACGAACGCATACAATTGTATTCTTCGGCGGAGAAGAAGACGTCATGGTGTGCAATATTGTCATGGAATTTGCTGTGGATTGCATAGAAAGCGCCGTAAAAAGATTGAGGTATCAATATATAAAAGACGGCTTCAGTACCAGAGGGCTTGAAAATGACTACGCAATGGGCTTTATCGAAGGCCTGCAGGGAAAATATGAAGAACAGAAAGCTAATCACCAGGAATGGGGTTTGGTTCTTGTTAAAGATGCTGAGTTTATTGAAGCATACAAAAAAATAAAGCTCGCTAAAACGATAGACACTATAATGCAGTATCAGGGATATCCTGCTGCATATAAAGCAGGATATAAAGTATTCGGGGGCCATTAGCTCAGTTGGTAGAGCACCTGACTCTTAAAGGTTTAGGCTAAAGCCGAGGGATTTAACCCCGTTATACAGACATTATATTTATTCGAAATAGCAGGAAATAGCAAAAAAATGTAGAATAAATATTAATTGTTAACAGTTGACAGTATAAATGTATCTTTGTATCCATGAAAGGAGGTGAAATGTTATGTGCTGTTATGATGAAAAAAAACGGATTCAAGCTTTTGTGGAAAAACTGGGCGTTAAAGATGACATTACCCCAGAAGAGTTTGCGAAAGCCTTGGAGAGTGCCATTGCAGATAGAGCAAAGATTTTTTACTTTATTTACAAAACTCTTCAAAAATTGTATCCTGAAGTAGATGCAGACAAAGTTATGGCTATTGCGTCTTATGAATTTGGGAAACACAATTCAAAAAAGATGGGTAATGTTAAAGATGCTGCCGATGCACTCCTTAACCAAACTTCCAGGGGCGGGATGCTGGCATTTAAACAAGAGATCACCGAGCTTTCCGAAAAGATCGCAGAAAAGCGCATCTACAATTGCCCTCATATCAATGCATTCAAGGAACTGGGATGCAGCCAGGAGGAGATAACCAAGCTCTGTAGATTGCTCTTAATGCCTGGAGATTTCGCCATGTTAGAGCCATTTCCCAATATAAAATTGGAATTTCCCAAAACATTAGCCGAAGATGATGTCTGCATCATGAGAATCACAAAACAAGAATAGGAAAGGTGATGCTTTGGTGGACTTTAATCATAAAACCATAAAAGACAATGTTGCAGTTTATATTCGAAGGATGATTTTAAGCGGTGAACTAAAACCCGGTGACAGGATCATCCCCGGAGACATTGCCGGAAGATTACATATAAGCCGAGGGCCTGTCCGGGAAGCTTTAATGAAGCTTGAAAGCGAAGGCTTGGTACGGTCAAATCCATACAAAGGAGCTTTCGTGACTACCATGACAGAAAAACAGGTAAACGAAGTCTGTAGTATCAGAGGGCTTCTTGAAGGTTACGCGGTGGACCTGGCCTTGCCTCGTATTACCCCGGAGATCATAGGACATTTCGAAAATATACTCATTGAAATGGATGAATCATCTAAGCATAAAGATATCGAAGGTATGGTAAATTGTGATATCGAATTTCATTCATGTTTATTAAAGTCCACCGGACATGACCTGCTTTACAAAATCTGGGCCGACACCAATACAACAATAGCGGCTCTCTTTATGACTTTTTACAGCAAACTCAATATCCCTCTAAAGGATGTGGTAATAAGACATTATGGACTCCTTGATGCCATAAAATCGAAAAATGCTGGGAAAGCTCATGAAGCTATCGTTAATCACTATGTGAAAATGAGTGAAAGTTACACAAATTTGTTGAGAGAAAATAAAGGGGAATTATCTAAATGATATCTAAATTATCAAAGGAGGTTTCTTATGATATACTTATGGGCTATTATAATTTATCTTATAGGTCTCTTATTAGTAGGGACCTGGTTCTATAAAAAAATAGAGGGCAGCAAAAGCTTTATGATGGCCGATCGAGGTCTACCCTGGTGGGTAAATTCCGGCACCATGGTGGCCACATATATCGGTGCTGGTTCCCTTATCGGCGGCTCTGCTCTTGCTTATAAAGTGGGACTTTCAGCGGTTTGGATGGATGCCGGCGGCTTTTTGGCGGTACTGGCCCTTGTGTTTATAGCCGACAAAATAAGAAATTTTGAGGGGTATTCCACACCCGATATTTTGGGAGTAAGATTTAATAATGCAACAAGGCTTGTGGCTTCGCTCATTATAATTGCAGCCGAAACAGCCATCGTAGGCTACCAAATGAAGGCCGGTGGCTATGTATTGAACGTTGCAGCAGGTATTGACCCAAAAGTTGGAACAATAATTTCTGCAATCTTCATAATTGGATATACTATGATCGCAGGTCTACTTTCTGTAGCTTATACCGACCTCATCCAAGGAGTAACTATTATCTTGTCGCTCTTAATAGGCCTGCCATTTGTGCTTCAATCCGCCGGTGGTTTATCTTCATTTTTATCACATGTTTCCCCGGATAAAGTCAATATCTTTGGAGGCTCCTTCTATGACGCCATGAAAGTAATGTTTCCCACTTTCTGCCTGGTCTTCGTCATGCAGCCTTTATGGCAAAGGATTTTTGCCTCAAAAAATATTAAAGAATCGCGCATCGCGGTCATCGTAAGTTTACCGGCAATAATTTTTATAGTTTTTGTGCTGGTCTTTACAGCCACCGTAGGGGCAGAGCTTTTCCCCGGTATAAATGGCGATTCTATCATTATGCATGTGGCAAAAAATGCGCTGCCTCCTTTGGTGGGAATCATTATGTTAGCAGCGGCAGTAGCCATAATCGTTTCTACAGGAGACTCTATGTTGCTTTCACCTGCTACTAACATCATACACGATATTTACCAAACGTTTATAAATCCAAAAGCCGATGATCGAAGGGTCCTCTTATACACTCGCCTGACAGTGCTTATTTTAGGACTTCTTGCATATATTCAGGTACAGTTCTTTCCTTCTATCTTGGCCATGGTAATTTATGCTTATACCATGGAGGGAGGGCTTGCGCCGGCGCTTATAGCTTCTTTCTTCTGGAAGAGAGCAACGGCTGCCGGAGGTTTTGCCTGTGTACTTTCCGCCGGCATAATAACTATAGTTTGGGAAGCCCTTAAACAGCCTTTTGGTATAGGGACCGTTTTTCCCACAATTTTTATATCCACCGCTGTCTTAATAATAGTAAGCCTTCTCACTCCTCCGCCAGAAGAATCAAAGTTAAGTCGGTTCTTTCCTGATACCTTTGCCTCATAACAGACCAACAAACATATTCTGGAGGGATATAAATTGACTTGTAAAAAAAACGAATGGTTGAAATTCTATTCCAGCGACCAGGAAGAAATTGCCTTTCCCCTGGCCACAATAGAAGGTGCAAAACCGGGTCCCACAGTTACCATCACTGCAGGCATCCACGGGGCTGAGTACCCGGGAATAGTGTCGGCAATAAGGCTTTTTAAGCAACTTGCCCCTGAAAAAGTCGCCGGCAAAATCCAGATCGTCACCATTTCAAGTCTTAAAGCCTTTGAGAGTCGGAGTATGTTCGTATGTCCCGTTGACGGTAAAAATCCAAACCGCTTTTTCCCGGGAGACAAAAACGGTAGTTATACACAAGTATTGGCATATCATCTTTTCAATGATGTTATACTCAAAGGTGATTATTATTTAGACTTGCACGGCGGTGACATGGTAGAAGCCCTGGAGCCTTTCTCCATATATCACAAAAGCGGCAATGAAAAGATAGATCAAAAATCATTAGAAATAACGAAATATTATGGACTTAAAAATATCATTTCCACCACTTTGACCGGCAGCTGGCCTGATTATGGTACCACGTATGCTAACGCTTCAGAACACGGGATACCGGCAGCTATTGTTGAAGCCGGTGGCATTGGCCAACTCGATGAAGAATCCGTAAACTTGCATATGAAAGGACTATACAATGTCCTTCGCTATTTAGGCTGCCTTGAGGGAGAGCCAGTAGTCCCTGAAAATCTGACCTTTTATGATGAATTCGTCTGGGTCTACACCCCTAAAAAAGGCATATTTTACACAAAAGTAAAAGTTGGAGATGAAGTAAGTAAAAACAAATGTGTCGGAATCATCGAAGACTACTTTGGAAACAAAATAGAAGAAATTTTATCACCCATAAATGGGAAAGTGTTGTTTTTGACTACAAGTCCAGCAGTAAAAGAAAATGGTCTTTTGATGGGTCTAGGAGGACAACCCTGTAAAAATTAAAAATCTTTTTCCATATAAAACTGCTTAATAAGGCAGTTCCAGACTGGGGCTGGCCAAATCATATGATTTGAGCTTAGCCCCTTATATTTTTTTAAGATATTATCATACAAGAAAAGGATGTGATTAAACCAAATAGCCCTATGCCAGGGCTATTTTTGCTAAATTATGAGCTATACTTAGAGGTATACCACATGTGAGGGGAAAGGGACGATGAGAAGTGGACGGAAATGCCAAGAGATGATATAAATAAAGCTTTATTGAGGCAACCAAAAGAAAATTTGCAAACGAAAAATCCGTAGTAATATCTAAAGATTTATACTTTGAGGTTATGAATGCAGGTGAGCCTGATCTGATAGCCATTACAGGGTTATAATAAATGGCAGGGTAGTAAAAGACGTAGAAGTAGCCTATACAAGTGGCATGTCTCTATTTTTTGTTTTATTTTTCCTGCTTTCAAATATTTATCTCTTCCTATGAGTCTCGTCGGTTTGAGGCGAAGCTTCGCTAGTTTGTATACCGCAGTAACCGTAAAATTGTTCATTTAGTTGAATAATTTCTTCATCAAGAGTCCAGTAAACATTTTCTGGTTCCTGGTCTGTTTCTTCAGATATTTTCGGCTGCCCCGTTTTATAACGGCATTTATTTTACTACTTGATTACGGTGTTGATTTTCGGTTTTTAAATATACATTTTTTTATATCAGCTGAATAACGACTGGATTTTATTTAATGCGGAATATCGTAAGATAAATATTTTAATTATTGAAAGTATTTTTATAAAAAAGCTAATTAAAACTTAAGTTAAAATGAAAAAATCAAGTATATGTTAGCAATTTAGATAAAAATAACAAAGACAAGTCATATTTTATAAAATTAAATTCATATGGCGAAAAAAATAACTTGAAAATATATTACTACAAGATGTAATATTAAGATAGTAACATAAGTTATACAAAAGCACAAATGTGCCTGAAAGAAGGTAGATTCCTAAACTCTTTTATTGGAGGTGATAAGGGAGTAAATATATTCTAAGGTAAAATTATAAAGAAAATTGATGAAAAGGAGGAAAAACATGAGGAAATTTTCTGTAGCCATTCTATTAATCCTGATCTTGTTGGTATTAACCGCTTGTTCATCTGGGGTACAAACAGGAAGCAGCAGTCAACAGTCATCCACTGCTCAAAACACTGAGCAGGCACAAAATAACAACCAAACGAGCCAGAATTCAAGTCAATCAAATCAGAGTTCTGGTCAATCTAAAGAACTTAATATAGCTTGGATACATTCAAATGCAGCGGCAAAATCTGAACAGAGAGCAAAAGCCGGTTTCGAAAAGTTTCTACAGGAAAAAGGTTGGAAGTGGAATATTTCTTATTCAGATAGCAAGGGCTCCGGAGCGAATGTAGCGAGTTTCCTAGAAAATGCTGTTCAACGCAAACCTGATGCGATTATTCTTTCTATGGCTGATTTACGAGCTTCACAAGCTTCGATTGATGAGGCGAGCAAAGCAGGTATCCCTATAATAACTATTGATTCAGGCTGGACCCCTGGTGTGATTGTAGATATTACCAGTAACAACTATCTAATGTCGGCAAAAGTATCTGCTTATATGATAGACCGTTTAGGTGGTCATGGCAATGTGATTCTGTTTAAAATGGCTGAACATCATGGAGTTCGCAAACGGGGCGAGGTTCTTGATGTGATGATTAAAGAAAATCCCGGTATAAAAGTTTTGGCTGATCATAATATCGATTATACTAATTTTTATGAAGACACACTAAAAACAATGGAAGATTATGTTACCCGTTTTGGTGATAAAATCGATGCAGTATGGGCGGGCTGGGATGAACCCGCTATGGCAGCAGCTTCTGTTCTCCAACAGCATGGGCTTGATAAAAAAGTATTTGTTGTAGGAATTGATGGCCATCCTGATGCTGTGGATGAAATAGCTAAAGGCGGTGCATTTTCAGCTACTGTGGCGCAGGCATTCGAATTGATGGGTCAACGCGCTGCGGAATATATCAATTCTATTGTTGTAGAAAAGAAACCTGCAAGTGAAGTCGTACCTTCTACAACAGTCTATCTGCAGTCACCACTTATTACCAATAAGAATATACCAGCCCAGGGCCTTTTACCATGGCAGGGTAAAGATTTTTACGAACAATAATATCAACTGTTAGTATCATAAATAATAACCAGGGCCCTTTTTACAAGGGCCCTTTCAAAAAATATGCTAGGAGGAGGAAAATATGCCCTGCCTGTTAGAAGTAAAAGGAATAACAAAAGCATTTCCGGGATCCCTTGCGCTTCAGAATGTGGATTTAGATCTAAACCAAGGAGAAATTCATGGTCTTGTAGGCGCAAATGGAGCAGGCAAATCAACTTTGGTTAAAATTATAACCGGAGCACTGTCTCCTGACCGAGGGCAAATCCTCATTGATGGGAAAGAGGTATCTTTTAATGATCCGCGAGAAGCCTATAGTTCAGGAATTTCAATAGTACCTCAAGAAAGTAATTTGATTTTCTATTTTGATGGTATAGAGAATATATTTCTAGGTAATGAAGCAGCAAATTTTGGTATAATTGACCGCAAAACCATGGAGTCTCAAGCAAAAAGATTGATGGAACAACTAGGTGTAGACGTAGAGCTTTCCAAACCAGTACGGGAGTTAAATCCTGCCCAGAGAAAATTGATTGAAATTCTCCGTGCACTGAATTACAATCCTAGAATTCTGATTTTGGATGAGCCGACAGCAGCCATGACAAAGAATGAAACTGAACATCTTTTTAGTGTAATGGATAAACTCCGCAAGTCAGGATCGAGTATTATTTTTATATCTCACTACTTGGATGAAATATTACGAATGTGTGATAGAATAACAATTTTAAAAGATGGAAAGAAAGTGGCAACCTGTAATAAAGAAAATGTGACAGAACCTGAAATTGTTAAAATGATGATTAATCAAGATATAAAAAATCAATTTCCAAAAGTTCAAGTTTCGCCAGGTAAAGTTATTTTAGAGGCTAGGAATGTTGCAACTGCAGATGGAACCGTAATAGATGCTTCAATAGATGTAAAAGAAAGTGAAATAATAGGGATATTTGGCCTTGTAGGAGCTGGAAGGACAGAATTTGTTGAAGCGCTCTTTGGGGCACGGCGTATTATAAAGGGTGATATTATTTTAAACGGGAAAGTTATGAAAAATTATAATATATATAGGGCTATAGGTTCAGGGGTAACGCTTATACCAGAGGACAGATTGTCTAATGCGTTATTTTTATCAAATAGTGTTATGGAAAACCTTAGCATGGTATATTTAAATACAATATCAAGAATTGGAGTTATCAACAGTCGAGCTGAAGTAAAAAATTCTTTAAAATTGATCGATAATCTTAATATTGTCCCCTCGTACCCCCATAATATAGTAAATAATTTGAGCGGGGGAAATAAACAGAAGGTTTCTTTTGGCAAGTGGTTGTTTGGCAACCGTAAAAACAAAGTCTTTATTTTTGATGAGCCCACAGAAGGTGTAGATGTGGGGGCAAAGGTGGAGATGTATAACATTATTGGGAAACTAGCTTCCGAGGGAGCTGGAATTATACTCGTATCGTCTGATATTGAAGAAGTAATAGGTCTTTCAGACCGAATAATGGTAATGCATGAAGGGTACAGTGTCGGTACTATAAATCGTGAAAATTTTTCGCAGGAAAAAATCTTAAGTATGGCAATGGGAACTGAAGTGGGGGTTAGAAAATAATGGGAGTAAACACTAAGAAAATCGAAAAAGAAATAAGAATCAATAAGAATTCATCTTTAAGTAAATATGGAACCGTTTTTGCTTTACTGGCCGTTATTGTTATTTTTTCCGTAATATCAGATAGATTTATGGCTCCGGATAATTTAATAAATATTTTAAGACAAATATCTACCTTAACTATTGTTGCTGTTGGATTAACAATATGTATGGCCACCAACGATTTTGATCTTTCAGTAGGAAATGTGGCAGGTTTGGCTGGTGTTTTAACTACAGGTCTTCTCGTCACTCAACATTCAATGCTTTTTTCTATAGCAGCAGGCCTTTCTGTTGGAGTGATAGCAGGTTTAATTAACAGCTTTTTAATAACTTTTATAGGGATTGGCTCAATGATAGCCACCCTTGGTACTTCTTCAATAATTTTGGGAATAAATTTCGGTTATACTGGTGGTCGTGCGGTATATGGAGGTTTACCGGATTTCTTTTATTTTTTTGGTAGGGGATCACTTTTTGGGATACCAACACCAATAATTATTATGGCAATAGTTTTGATAACTGCATATTTTCTCTTAAACCGAACCGTCTTTGGGCGATATGTTTATGCCGTGGGGGGAAATATTAATGCGGCAAGGCTATCCGGTATAAGGGTTAGATATTATCGCAGTATTGCTATTATTATTTCGGGTATTACTGCAGCTCTTGCCGGAATAGTATTGGCATCGCGCTTAGGGTCGGGTCAACCCACTGCAGGACAAGCATTTTTAATGGATGGTCTTGGCGCTGTTTTTATTGGCATGACTACAATCAAGCCAGGCCAACCCAACATCCTAGGTACAATGGTCGGCGCATTTATTATTGGTGTTATAAATAATGGTCTTAACTTACTCGGGCTTCCGTTTTGGGTTCAAGATATAGGGAAAGGTGTCATAATGATACTTGCCGTTGCTTCAGCAGTATATAGAAACCAGAAATAAAAGATTTATAAAATAAAAATTGTTTGGAGGAGGTATTTTATGAGCAATTTAAAACCACCATATGTTATTGGTATAGATCTAGGTACAAGCAGTGTAAAGGTTGGTATATTTGATTTAAAAGGCAAACCCGTAGCATACGGAACAGAAGAATACCCGCTATATACACCAAACCCGGGATGGGCAGAACAGCGTGCAGAGGATTGGTGGTTTGCTATCTGCAAGTCTGTAAGAAGTGCCATTGAGAAAGGGCAAGTAAAACCTGAAGAAATTGTTGGCATTGGCGCCGATACAACAAGTTGTACTGTACTGCTGGTAGATGAAAACTGTAATCCAATAAGACCAGCAGTATTATGGATGGATGTCAGATCTACAGATCAGGCAGAAAGAATCGCAGCTACTAAGCATCCTGCATTAAAATATAATGGTTTTGGGAATGTTTCAGCAGAATGGCTTCCATGTAAGGCTTTATGGTTAAAAGAAAATGAGCCTGAAAATTATAAAAAAGCTTTTAAAGTTATTGAATGTATTGACTGGCTTAATTATAAGCTCACTGGTGAATGGACAACAAGTATCAATACTGCTTCAATCAGAGGATATTACGATAATAAACGCGGCGGATGGCCTGTAGATTTTTATGAAAAAATTGGATTAGATGATATTATAGATAAATATCCAAGTAATGTTTACCCTCTAGGGAAAAATATAGGAGTTCTTACAAAAGAAGCAGCTAGAGATCTTGGACTTAAAGAGGGAATTCCGGTAGGCGAGGGCGGAGCTGACGCTCTCATTGCTATGATAGGATTGAATGTTGTAGAACCGGGAAGGGTAGCTTTTATCACCGGTTCTTCGCATTTGCTCTTAGGATTATCTGAAGAAGAATTACATGCACCAGGAATTTTCGGCAGCTATCCGGATGCAGTAGTGCCAGACCTTAATGTAGTGGAAGGTGGGCAAGTTTCTACCGGGTCTATAGTTAACTGGTTTAAAAATAATTTTTGTGGAGGTTTAGAAAAGCTTGCGAAGGAAAAAGGTTGCAGCATTTATGATATTTTAAATGAAGAAGCTTCCCGTATTCAAGCTGGTTCTGAAGGATTAATACTTTTGGATTATTGGCAGGGTAATAGAACACCACTTACCGACTCAAATATTAGAGGTATGATATATGGTCTCTCTTTGAAACACACGCCAACACATATTTATAAAGCAATAATTGAAGGGATAAGTTATGGAACAGAACACATTCTACGTACTTTTAGAAAATCTGGATTTAACGTTAATGAATTATACGCCTGTGGAGGGGCAGTAAAAAGTAAATTGTGGATGCAGATTCATTCAGATGTATCAAATTTACCTATTTTTATACCTGAGGTTTCTGAAGCTGCAAGCCTGGGCTCAGCTATATTAGGGGCAATTGCTTCAGGGGTCTATCGTAGTATACCTGAGGCTGCTCATCATATGGTAAATATTATTGATAAAATTGTGCCAAACAAGGAAAAACACGAAGAATATAAGTTCTATGTAGACAAATATATTGAAGTTTACCCAATTTTAAAAGATTGGATGCATGATGTTACAAGACATCAATAGAGTAGCGCGAGGTGATGGCTTTGACAAAAATATCAGCATCAATTCTTGCGTGCAATACAGCCTATCTTGGAGAAAATGTCGTTAATCTGGAAAAAGCCGGAGCCGACATTATACACGTGGATATAATGGATGGTCATTATGTAAACAATTTAACTTTTGGCCCACAGACAATAAAGGATTTGAGACAGATTACAAAACTCCCTATAGAAGTTCATTTTGAATTATTTAACCCTGAGAAATATATTTCGGATTTTTCTGATGCAGGGGCAGATATAATTACTGTACAATTAGATTGCTGTATTCACCCCATCAGGATATTCAAAGCAATAAAGACATATAACAAAAAAGTCGGTCTTGCGATTAATCCTTGTAAGAATATCGATGAGATAAGATATTGTGGAGAATATATTGATTATTTACTTTTAATGAGTGTTGAGCCGGGTTTTGGAGGCCAGACTTTTGAAGGTATAACAATTAATAAAATTAGGGAAGCAAAAGCATTGTTAAAAAAACTTAAATATGATATACCGATAGGCGTAGATGGTGGCATCAATTTACAAAATGCTGATTTAATAAAACAATCAGGGGCAGAAATTCTGGTGATAGGTTCAGGCTTATTTTCACAACAAGATTTATATAGTACAATTCGGAAGTTCAAAAGTGAAACTGTTCAAGATAACCTATTAGATCTTAGCCTTTAATTTTCGCTTTTTATTTATCTTGTTAAAAATATTAAAATTAAATAATTAAGAAGTGGGGAAAAGAATGTGAACTATAATTTTAATTTATTACAATTTGCATTTTGAATTAATAATATTTTCCACTTCTTAAATTTTTGCCTTAAAATTAGAGGTGTTAATAATAATGATTAAGGCTCCAATTAGTTCTTCTATAAATCTGAAAAATCAAATTGCTATTGTAACAGGTGCTGCAGGAGGTATAGGTGAAGCAGTAAGTTTAGTTTTAACGCGCGAGGGAGCAACAGTTATTGGTATAGATATAGTAAAACCTGTAAAATTAATGGAAAAAATTAAAGGCTCTGCTCAAAAGTGTGATTTAACAAGTAAAAAGGAAATAGAAAGTCTAGTAAATAATATTATGGTAAATTATGGCAAAATCGTATTAATAGGCTCTGTTGCAGGGAAAACCGGTGCAATAAGCTCTGGCATCCATTATAATGCCTCAAAAGGAGCAATTCATGCATATACACATGCTTTGGCCAGATATTGTGCACCATTTGGCATATATGTCAATTGTGTCGCACCAGGTCCTTGCGAAACAAATATGACAAAAAATTTTCGCCCCCAAAGCATGGTAGCTGAAAGATTTCCATTATTTAGACCAGGGAGACCCGAAGATATTGCTGAGGCTGTTTTATTCCTCGTTTCGCAGTCATCAAATTGGATGACAGGTATAGTGATGGATGTAAATGGTGGTATATATATGTCTTAAAACTTAATTTAATCAACATATGTAGAATATAGAAAGAATATAAAAAATAGAGGAGTTGATAATATGTCTCTCGCTAGGGACAAAAAACTATGGATGTACCGCAAAATGCTGGAGATAAGGCATTTTGAGCTGGAAGTAGACAGGCTTTTTAAGGCCAATATGATATGGGGCACGTGTCATCTTTCTGTAGGAGAAGAGGCTTCGGCCGTAGGTTC
>DUMA01000041.1 GCA_012840135.1 Thermoanaerobacterales bacterium | reverse complement strand
GCCTTGACGATAAAGTAGGTGTTGCCTTCTGCTGGTTCTAAGGCATGGGCCTTCCCAGTTCTGGGGATTTCGGGGCTATCACCTTCATCTTTCGATTTCGGCCTACTACTTCCCTTGCCTACGCTTAGGCCTTAGGTTGCTCATCGGCCCCAAGGCTAGGTAATGGTGGCTGGCTAGGCCTTACCATGCAGTTTTATCTGCTATATACTGTGCGCCACGAGGCGCACAGAACCGTCCCAGCTTGAAAATTCGGCTTGAAAATTCCTGGCGGCACCATTACTTCTTATTCTATTCTTAACTTTTCCCCCAATCTCAACTTTTCTTCTGTCAGATTGTAAATCTCGTCAAAAAAAGCCGTTTTAAAGCTAGCCGGGCCCTTTACCTCTGGACAAGATGCGGCCAGTTCGCCGGCAAGGCCAAAGCACACAAAGGCTGCTACCGCTGCTTTGAAGCTGTCCTGCTCCACTCCGCAGAAACTTGCGACCACCGATGACAACATGCAGCCTGTGCCCGTGATGGTCCCCATCATGGGATGGCCGTTATCCACAAAAGCAATTCTTTTCCCGTCAGTTATAATATCGGTTGCGCCCGACACTGCCGCCACAGCACCGTATTTGACGGCAAGCTCCAAGGCAGCTTCTGCCATGTTTGCGGCTGCTTCGGCCGATTCCACTCCCCTTATTTTTCCTCCTCTCCCCGCAAGAATGCCAATCTCCGCGCTGTTCCCTTTCACCACGGATATCTTTACCTCATCCAGTATCCTTCCGGCGCTATGGCTCCTCAAACCCGTGGCGCCGGCTCCTACAGGATCCAGTATCACGGGTATCCCGAGGGAATTGGCGGCTTTTCCCGCCAGAATCATGGCATCTACCTGTTCCCTGGTCAGTGTGCCGATGTTTAAAACCAGCGCCTGAGCCGCCTTTGCCATCTCTTCCACTTCCTCCGGCGCATGAGCCATGACGGGCAGCGCCCCTATCGCCAGCGTTACATTGGCACAATCATTTACAGTGACCATATTTGTTATATGGTGCACCAAAGGTTTTTTCTCTCTCAACCTCGTCAAAAGCTCTTCAAACATCATCGACGCCTCCTATCATTTATCGCCCGCACTATTTCTTCTATGAGCAGGCTGGTATTTTTCTCAATGTCACCTGCAAAGACGGCGGATACGGATGATATGCCGTCCACCCCCGCTTCGCGAATTATTTCATAAGCATTTTCCCTTGTAATCCCACCGATGGCGACTACAGGGATTTTTACAGCCTCTTTGATTCTTTTTACCTCCCCAACGCCTATGGCCTCCGACTCGGGCTTTGTGGGTGTGGGAAATACCGCCCCCACGCCAAGATAATCCGCTCCGTCCTTTTCGGCTTTCTGCGCCTCGTCTACAGTTTTTGCCGAAACGCCAAGTATCTTGCCGGGGCCTATTATCCGCCTCACGACATTGGCAGGGATATCTTCCTGGCCCACGTGCACTCCGTCGGCATTTACCGCCAGGGCAATATCCACCCTGTCGTTGATTATCAAGGGAATGTTGTACCGCTTTGTTACCTGTCTTATTTCCATTGCCAGCTCGTAAAACTCTCTGCCGGAAATGTATTTTTCCCTCAGCTGGATTATGGTGGCACCACCCTTTATGGCAAGTTCCACGGCAGTTACGAGATCCATGCCATCCAAATACGAGCGGTCGGTGACCGCATAGAGTCTGTAATCCATCTTATCACCTCCATTCAAAAATACGTTAAACCCATGGGGGCATAAAGGGCCCCCGTCATTATCTCAGCCATGGACACCGCCGCCCCGAACCACAGCATAAATATGCTCTGAAAAGAAAGCTTAATGTTCACATCCGTCACCTCCGGCTTACAAGTTCCAGAAATGGTTAGTAGGCCCTACACCCTTCCCTATATCCAGTGCATGCCGTATAGCACCTGTTATGTATTCTTTGGCCTTTCTTGCCGAATCCGCCAGATTATACCCCAGAGCCAGGTTGGCTGCAATGGCTGAAGAAAATGTACACCCTGTGCCATGGGTGTTCTCTGTATCTATCCTTTCAGAAATAAGCTCAATGAAATCATTTCCGTCATACAGTATATCCGCTGCATCACCCGTCAGGTGGCCGCCCTTCACTATCACCGCTTTTGCTCCCATAGCAAATATCTTCCTTGCGGCCTCTTTCATGTCTTTTTTATCTTTAATCTCCACGTCACTCAGTTCCCCAGCCTCCATAAGATTCGGAGTCACGACCGTGCTCAAGGGAATAAGTTTTTCCTTCAGAGCCTTTATTGCTTCGGGCTTTAGCAACTGGCTGCCGGTCTTTGAAATCATTACCGGGTCCAGCACTACATTGGCAGGCTTGTAGCACTCGAGCCCTTCTGCCACCGCTTCTATTATTTCCTTGTTTGACACCATGCCTATCTTAACTGCGTCGGGATAAAGGTCTTCAAACACCGCCTTCATCTGTAATGCCACCATGCTCGGGCTTACATCTTCTATTCCAAGGACTCCTACGGTGTTTTGCGCAGTAATGGACGTGATCACGCTCATGCCGAAAACCCCGTGGGCAGAAAAAGTCTTCAGATCCGCCTGAATACCAGCTCCCCCTCCGGAATCCGAACCGGCTATGGTAAGCGCCAATTTCATAATCTCCCACCTCCTAAAAAATTAAATCCACCTGCTCAGGTGGATTGTCTTTAAATATTAAAAGCACCCTGTGTAAGGCGCTTTCATGCTTTCCTACGCAGGCATTATCCTGACCAGGTTCAGGGGTCGGGAACGAATCCCCTCTCAGCCTCGGATGAAGCTCCCCCAGCATTCGATTCATTTTTATTTTTAATAATGTATTTTTATATTCTACATCTTTATCGTAATTCCTGCCGTTCTTTACAAAAATATCTATGTACTCCATATTTCTATTTTTAATTGCAATGCCTATGGAGCCCGGAAGGATTACTTTAAACCAAATTCCCTGCAGGAAGAGAAGCCTGTGTATCATCAGAAAAGCTGACTGTATGATAAGGTGCCCAAATCTCTCACCTCGGGGCCTTGTTTCGGTAGATGAAAAGAGCAAGAAAGAGGACATAACACAAAGCTTCTATTCGGCTTTCCTTCTTTAAATATATGGCATTAAGAAAGATGGGGCTCTTTAAAAATCTAAAGGATGTCTCTACAGTTCGTTTGATTTTTATACTCTTTTAAAATATCATCAGGGTTTGTTCTTTCAATTACTTGAAAGTCCAATGGGTAAAAATCATTATCATGATCTTTTTTGAAAAGCTCTATTTGCTTTTGAGCATCGGCTTTGCAGAAAAACTCTCTTGAGCTTAATTCTCGAGTTTCTTTTTTAAGTGTTTTGCATAGTTCATCTTTTTTAGGTTATCTTTTGTTATTAGAGCCGAATCTGCTACATAGATGAGGGATGTTTAGTCAATTTTATCAAGGTCTTTTGCCAGGACATCGATAAATTCATTGTTCCAGGTTTTATCATCTTTATTTCCATCTAAAGGCTGCCCTAATACCGGTATACCATCTTGATTTACACACAGGCCTATTTTTAGCTGTTTTAGATCCGGGCAAGTTTATCTAATGCTCTTGCAAGGCAGTCATCATTTAAATCTTGCAAAAGGACTCCTTTACCAAAGAGGTTGGCAAGATCCTGGTAAAGGTAAAATCTGCCGACTAAATAAAGGGGTGATCTTGTTGCAAGGATGTTTATGACCAGAGCTTTTATTCTTAGGGGGATAATTTGCACTGGGAAGCATCCCAGGGTAAGAGTTTATCCAGGTTTATCCAGGTTTTTCCCGATATTTAGTTGCTCCCATATGGCGGAGATAACTGGTGCCGGGCCTGCGTTGAATATTTTCATTTTGTTTATCATAACATCACCAGTTATCATAATGCAACAATTCTGAAAAAAGTACAGTCCATTTTTTACCAATTTGGCTGTTTTTGAAAAATTTTTTAAGATGTTTTTAAAAAATGTTTATTTATATTTAAAAGGGGTGTGCGGAATATGTGTTATAAAACAAAACATACCCAAATCACGGGTATGTTGACGGAAAACTTCAAGGGTTCAAGTTTTTAGTGGAGTGAACGGGCTATATCTCTTATGGCTTTCATGGTCTCATCATTTGATTATGACACCTCTTGTGTGAATACATCCTTTTTCCCAATGATTATAATGAGTAATTTTTTTAATCTGTTCGGATCTATTCTATGTTTGATTTTATCGCTTGCGGCGTAGCGTTTTAGCTGCTCTATTGCTTTTGTTTTAACTTCTTCATATTTATTTCTTTCATTTTCTTTTATATATTTCAGTTCAATAATCCACTCATATTTTATATAATCGGCATAGGCACGGTTTTTGGAAAGGTAAATATCTACATAACCGTGCTCAACTTCATACTCGCTGTTTACTATGTAGTAGCCATTCTGATGGAAGAGTGTCATTAAAATGATTTTGATGTATCTTTCATCAAAACCCATCAGATCCCTGTTTGAAAGCATGGCAAGGACTCGTTTTATATAAGCTTGAAATAGCCGGATTTTGCCTTCCACAGCCATCTCGTCTATCGCCGATGTTAAATTACTGTTTGCTTCTTTTATTTCTTTGTTTTGAACAAGTTTATCAAGAAAGTAATCCCAGTATATGGTGCGTATGGCGTAATTGGGTATCTTCATGATATATTTGCCGGGTACGGCCTTTTCAATGGTTAGCATGCCTATGTAGTATAAAATGGACATTAGATTCTGCTTATTTGAATACATGTATTCCAGGTTAAATCTTTCGGTCAGATCTGTTTCTACATTACTTTCAACAATAAGTTTTTGAATCAATGCCTGATCTTCAAAATTGAAGGCCAGTGACTCAATCTTTTTGTAATCAGTCCTTATATTCAAATCCAGGATATTTTTCGGGTATTTTTGAAATCGGCTGAGATAATCAAGAAAATATAGCACCATATTGGTGTTATAGAGCCTCTGTTTTGCATCTTCGGAGAAGAGATATCCGTTATAATAAAGCTCCAGGTCATCCAGCAACGTCTGTTTATCTAACTTTGAATCGAGCCCTATCTCGCTGATGATGGTTTCAAGTTCATGCAATGTAAATCCCAACATCTCATTTAAATTGGGATACATGGTCAAATTCTTGGTTATATTGAACCCGCTGGTTAAATCATCGAGCATTATAGGACTTACGCCTGTCATAAATATCCTGGAAACACTTTTTGTTGTACCGTCTTTGATGGTTTTAAAGAAACTTCTGACATAGCCTTCGCTTGATAGAAGTTCATAATAAAGCTCCCTGTCACCACTTCCTATCAGGTCATTTGCAAAATTATCATATTCATCTATTAGGATAAAAAGCTTTCTATCTGCCCTCGCCGTCTCATATATGACATGGCGGATCGCCATTTCGGCGCCGGTTATCCCCTCCGGCATGTTGTCGTCGCCCAGGATGTAGCTGTATTTTTTCAAAAAATCTCTGACTGCAGCTATTATATTGTCATCAAAACTTTTGATGAATCTATCTTTGCCTTCGCTGGTCACAAGTCCGGCAAAACTTAGAGGCAAAACCATATATAAGTTTCTTTCAGGGGTAGGATTTTGTCCAATATAAAGGTCACCGAATAGGGATTGGAAAATATCTTTTTTTAGAATGTCATAATAGTTCTCCAGCATTGATAGAAAAAGGCTTTTACCAAATCTCCTGGGCCTTACAAAAAATTGGTACGGTGCTTCATTCTCAAGGATCTCAATGTATTTTGTTTTATCAACGTAGATATAATTTTTTTCTCTTAGTACCTGAAAATTGGATATGCCGTAAGGAATTTTTTTCACCTTTATCCCCCATTTATATTGTAAAATTGGGTATGTTAAAGGTTTTTTATGGTTATAAACAAATTATTATTTGTCAAGCATAATTATATTTTAATCTATACAACAAAGCAAGGATATTGGATACTATATTATTTCACTATTACCGACACCCCGTCGGGGAAGGTCTGGTTGCGTTCTCTTTTCAGGATCTTTGCCGATACATCCTCGGGGCCGGCGGAGTCGCAAAACCAGAGAAACTATGCCCAGGTCCGCCACTTTGAATATACTGGCATCGGGGTCTTTGTTTATGGCAATGATGTACTCGGATGTCTGCATGGCCTGACAGGTGCTGGATACTGCCGGATATGCCGAATTGGTTCCAGGGTTTCTTCTTAACGGCTTTAATTAGACTGCGGAATTACTATTTTTTTGAGGTTTATCCGGCACGTATTTTACTCCCCGCTTTTCCAATTCTTCCAAAAGTCTTCGGAATACATCGGGGTTCTGCCCCACATATTCCGGCGGACAGATTCCGGAGTGCCTGAATTCTCCCCTTGCCACCATCCTGGCCATGATGGCACAGGTAAATCCGGTGCACCTGGCCATGGAAGTGGTGCCGGTGTTTTCGTCAAAGTAGTCTACCAGATTATAAGAAAGGCTTGCTTCCTTACCATCTTTTTTCCCCTTGACTTCCACCCTCATGACGGTAAAATCCTTTTCTCCCTCTTTCAATTTCCACAACGGAAAGAGCAGTTTTGCGGTAAAATCGATGGGCCGGATGGCAGCACCATTGATTTCCATGGGTTCCTGGCTGAAAAAGCCCGTCTCCCGGAGCATCCTCATTTTCTCGGCATGGCCGGGAAACCTCAGGGTCCTTTCCTTCATGTTGGGGATGTTCATGGTATGTATGAGGCTCCTGAGGCCGTCGGTGTTGAAGGCTTCCAGAGTGCCTATGCCGGGAAAGTCAATAAGCTCCAGGTCCGACAGGGCAGGTTTTTCCACCACCCTGCCGTTTTCCACCAGGCGCACGGGCCGGGTGTATTCCTCTATGACGTCTATGGCGGAAAAAACTATTTTATATTCATAGGGCCAGTACCGGACCTGGGGGAGTCCCCCTACCAGTATCTCGGCACTTTGAGCTTCATCAAGGCAGCCGGCCAGGTAGCTCACCAGGATATTGCTCATGCCCGGAGCCACTCCGCAGTCCACCAGAGCCGTGACTCCTTTTTCCCGTGCCAGCCCGTCCAGCTCCATATAATCTTCCGGAGCGAAGGAGATGTCCACCAGGTTTTTGCCGGCTTCTATCACCTGCCGTGCCATGGAAAGCCCAAGGAATCCCGGAACGGCCCCCACCACCATGTTGTAGTCCGAAACCAATTCCTTTATAAGCCCCGGTTTGGAAAGGTCCGCCTGGCGGGCTTTCACGGGTGCCTGCTTTTGTAGATTTTGCAGGGTTTCGCCGTTAATGTCGGCCACGGTGACCTCAAGGTCGCCGTCTTTTGCCAGGTCCTTTGCAATGACACCGCCCACCAGCCCACCGCCAAGAACGATTATTTTCATGTAAAAATCCCCCTTGATTAATTTATAAAAAATAGAGTATTTAAGCGAACTTTGAATATTTATTCTATATGGTTCGGGTTTATTCCTTCATAAATAAAAAAATTTTCAATCACCTGCACTAACTCTGCTGCCAGTACCTATTTGCAGGTTATTGTATCGATTACTATCTTTCGAAATTTACATGCTTTTTTATTTAATATTTAACAATTTCAATTTACTCTCTATTGTAAATGTTGTATAATCTAAATAATGACTAATGTACATTACAACATTATTTCAGGGAGGCGCAATCCATGAAAAATACAGCCCAGGCTGTAGTCATTGGCGGAGGGGTTCACGGGTGTTCCGTGGCTTACAACCTTGCCAGAAAGGGCATGAGGGATGTGGTGCTTCTGGAGAAAGACTATATCGCCAGCGGAGCCACGGGCAGGTGCGCCGCCGGCATCAGGCACCAGTTCGGTACCGAGATAAACTGCCTGCTCATGAAAGAAGGCATGGAGATACTGGAAAATCTGGATGAGGAACTGGGGTGGGACAGGAGCCTGGAGATAACCCACGGGGGCTACATATGGCTTGCCTACAGCGAATCCCAGGCGGAGCAGCTCATGCAAAACATAAAACTTCAAAACAGCCTGGGCATAAAAGACTCGCGCTTTTTAAGCCCCGAGGAAATCAAGGACATAGTGCCGAAGCTTAACATTGAAGGGGTGGTGGGAGGGTCGTTTAACCCCAGGGACGGCCACGCCAATCCCTTCCAGGTAACATATGCCTACGCGGCCGCAGCCAGGAAGCTGGGCGTGGATATAAATACATATACCGAGGTCACAGGAATAGAGATTTTATCTTTCGGAAATTTCAGGGTCCGCACCACAGCGGGTACCATAGATACTCCGGTAATAGTAAACTGCGCCGGGGCTTACGGCAGGCGACTTTCTGCTATGGTGGGCCTGGATGTGCCGGTTTATCCAGAGCGGCACCAGATTTTTGTGACAGAGCCTGTGGAATATTTTCTGCCCTGCATGGTGCTTTCGTCCCAGCACGGCACCTATTTTAAGCAAAACCCCAATGGCACTATTCTCATGGGGGTGGGGGACCCGGAGCATGAACCAAAAGAGTTTAATACCGATGCCAGCTGGCGTTTTCTGGAGGATGCGGTGAAAAAATTCGTTTTTCACCTGCCGGCCATAAAGAATGTGCGCATTGTGAGGCACTGGGCGGGGCTTTATGATATGACTCCTGATTCCCAGGCCATCATAGGCAAGACACCTGTGGAGGGTTTTTATCTAGACCTGGGCTGGAGCGGGCACGGCTTCCAGATGGGCCCCATCATAGGTTTGCTGCTGGCGGAGCTTATCACTGAAGGCAAATGCCACTTGCCCATTGAAATATTGAATCTCCGCAGATATGAGACGGGAGAACTGGTGTATGAACCGGCCTGTGTGTAAGATGCAGAAGTAAAAAAGTGAGGGTCTGGCACCTATATTATCTTTTCAAGATCCCTCAGGGCTTCTTCCGCCGCTTTTTCGCCTGCTGCGATGCATTCCTTTGCCTTATAGAATTGGAACCATTTTATGTGGCTCACCCTGGGCTTTATGGCAATCATACTGCGATTTTGTCCTTCGGAACCGGCAGTATCTTTGTAAAGCTCATAGTCATCGCCTTTTTTCTTGCAAAATTCCAGGGTCTTTGCCACAAAGCTGATGCTTTCAGGCAGCACCGGCTCTACATATTTTAAGACAAAGCCTCCGGAAAGGGCAAGATACGAAACTTTTCTGGAGTTTTTCTTTTTGTTCCACCAGTTTTTTATGCGCATGAGTTTTTCGGTGGCATCCACATCACTTCTCACATCCAGGGCGATGACCACATCGGCGCCCATGGAAAAGGCTGCGGATACCGGCACCGATGCGGCTATGGAGCCGTCCACCAGCCTCCGGCCGTCCATATACACGGGGTTGAAAATGCCCGGCACCGCGGTGCTGGCTCTGAGGGCCCTTGCCACTTTCCCGGAGCTGAGCCTTACTTCCTCTCCGGTATCTATGTCTGTGGCCACAAAGGTGGAAGGGATGTCAAGCTCATCGAAGTTCTTGCCGAAGGTAATTTGTTCATAATTTTTCTCCACCCTGTCCCCGGCCACCAGGCCCCGCCGGGGCCATATAAAATCCGCCCAGGAGAGCATCTTTTTTATACCGGTTTTTAAGGCTATCTGCTCCATTTCCTCTACAGGAAACCCGGCTGCAAAGGCGCCCCCTATGACGGCTCCCATGCTGGCCCCGGTTACAAAGTCCACAGGGATGCCCTCGGTAACCAGAACTTTTAACACTCCTATGTGGGCCAATCCCCTGGCTCCTCCGCCGCCCAGGGTAAGGGCGATGCGGGGCCTGCCGCTGCCGGAATCCCTGAAAGGTATTGTGGAATTTACCGCAACTTCCGCTGCAGGGATATTTGTATCATATGCTTTTACTTGCTCCATTAAAAATCCTCCCGTTAAATTGCGCGCTGAATAGCTGCTTGAACTCTTTGTCCAGCTTCTCATTCATCTTTGCCATATCCTCCCGGCTTACTTTTCCCTGTCCGGAAAAGGTCATCACCTCTCCTATGTTTAAAGTGATCCTGCCCCGGCGGAGGATGAAACTTCCCACCGGCAGGACATTGCGGCTTCCCCGGATGGCCACGGGCAAAACCTGTGCTCCGGACTTTGCGGCAAGATATGCCCATCCCTGCATAAAAGGCCGGAGGTTTCCGTCGGGGCTTACCCCTCCTTCGGGGAAAAGTCCTATGACACCGCCCTTTTGCAGCACTTCCAGGGCCTTTTTAAAACTGCCGAAGTCTCCCTTTTCACCGTGGACCGGTATGGCACCTCCCCAGGTCAGGACCTGTCTTACCACAGGGATCTTAAAAAGGTAAGCCGCCGCAAAGAAAACTATCCTCATCGGGATGCAGGTCACCAGCACAAAGGGGTCTATCAGGCTCTGGTGGTTTGACACAATAATCAGGGGCCCTTTTTTGGGCAGCCGTTCGGCACCATATATCTCGATGCCTCCGGTCAATTTAAAGATTAAAAAAGATAGGGCTTTCGCTATCGAGTAAAACATTTGACAGCCCCTCCGTCAAAAATCACATTTTTTAGGATGTTCCTTCCTGAAAAAAATTATTCTTGAAAAATCATGAAATATACCTGTGTACCCTGACATAGATTCTTCCCTTCTTGCTCTGGCCGCCTACTTCCACCACCTTTGCCCTGCCCAGGCGGGATGCAGATATGACATCACCCTCCTTCACCGGGGTGGAAGGGTCTTTGACAACTCTGAAGTTCAGCCTGATATTCTCTCCTTTTATAAAGGGGGCCATTTTGGAGCGGGATATGCCGAAGGCCAGGCTGGCGATGGCGTCAAGGCGCAGGGACGCCACGGTGCTCTTCATTTCTTTGTAAGACCTCTCGGGCTTGAGTAGTTCCTTGAGAGATATTTCTTCCACCAGTACCGGAGTGCTTCCCACCTTCAGGAGATTTAGCCCGATGTATTCCGTTATCTCCTGTTTTACGATGACATCGGCTCCGGTTTTTGTGACCAGTATGTCACCCACCTTCTCCCTGGAGATGCCAAGCCCCAGTACGGCTCCCAGAAAATCCCGGTGGCCCGGGTGTTCGTCGGGGTCTTTGGGGGTCATCCTGAGGGCGCCCAGGGGCGCATGGAAGGGTTCCTCCTTTAAAAACTCCGGACAAACTACCATGATTCTTCTTTCGGCCTCTCCGTATCCACCGTCAAAATGAAAAGCCATGTCCGGAAAGATTCGGGCCACTCCTTCAGCCATTTTCTGCTGCCCCGGATCTAGAAAATTGGAAGCCCGGTGCTCCCGGTTTTTCCGGGCTATAGTGAACAGGTCCCTTATCTTTGCCTCCAGCATCTTTTCATCAGTATGATCCATCATGCCACCCATCCTTAACATTTTGAAGTTTACTATATATTATATGCGGGCCATCCCCTTGAGATCTCGACGTGAGCAAAAGACCCAGAGCCTGGAAGGCCCGCCATCATCTTCGAAAACATTTCATCGCTCTGTCTTTAATTCGTCTCAATTATATCATAGTTTCATGAAAATATAAAAGATATATAATTCCCTTCTTTTACGAACGCTCAATTTTATATTTTTTAAGTCGATACTGCAGATTTTGCCGGCTAATACCTAATAGGACGGCTGCTTTGGTGATATTTGCTTTAGTTTGTTTTAGAGCTTCGATTATTTTTTGCTTTTCCATTTCTTCTATCTCTGCAAAAATGTTTTGCCCAACCGAATACTCCGGTTTTGGAGCCGACGGGTATTTATTTTGCTGCGGAAACATCCTCAGATACTCAGGGATATGGTGCGGCAAAATTAAGGGTTCATCCACAGCTACCGCATTCATAGCCCCCTCGATGCAATTCTTTAACTGCCTTATGTTGCCGGGCCAGTCATATCTAAAAAAGGCCTGCTTTACCTCCGGCGAAAGTCCCTTTACATTTTTACCGAATTGAATGTTCATAACCTCTATAAAATGCCGTGTGAGGCTTTCAAGGTCATCCATCCTCTCCCGAAGCGGGGGTATATAAATGTATACTACGGCAAGCCTGTAGAACAAATCATCCCTTAACTGCCGGGCGACGATGGCCTCCATGGGCTCCACATTGCAACTGCTGATTATACGGACATCTATTTCGTGTTCCTCGTTTCCCCCCAAACGCCGTACCTTTTTTTCTTCGAGCACACGTAAGAGTTTTGCTTGAAGGGCAAGCGGCATGGAGTTTATTTCATCAAGAAGAAGCGTACCGCCATAAGCCTGTTCCAGAAGACCTTTTCTGGATACCGCCCCGGTGAAAGCACCCTTCTCTGTGCCGAAAAGGATTCCCTCCAATAAAGATTCGGGAATGGCGGCACAGTTAATGGTCAGAAACGGCCCTTTTGCACGCTTTCCCTGTTCATGAATGCTTCGAGCAAATATTTCTTTGCCCACACCGGTTTCACCGTATATGAAAACCGGAGAATCGGTCTTTGATGCCCCCTCCCCCAGTCTCACCGCTTCCTTCAAGCGCCGGTTGTTGCCCACCATTTGCCTAAAACTCTTGATTTCATTGACTTCTATAATCTTTCTCGACCGCTGCGGGTTTCTAATGGCCAAACTTTCCTGCATGTCCAATAACCTTTCTGCCATGTTGCGAAAATCCGTGAAATCCCGGGTTATGGCCACAGAACCTGCGACTTTCCCATCCTGATATATGGGAAACACACTGCATATTATGTCCACGACCTTACCCGCCATGGTGTTGTATGTCTGATGATAATTTAGGATGGGCCTTCCCTCTTTTAAAACCTTTAGCAGCAGACTGCTATGCCAGTCGAGTTTATAGACTTCGGTGACATGTTTTCCCAAGACATCACACGCCCTGCATCCATCCAGCTTTTCCTGAGCCGGATTAAAAATGCGCAAAATGCCCTGGGCATCGATGCCATGAACTCCCTCATCCATTGAATATATGATTTTCTCATACATTTTTTCCTGTACCCAGTCGCTTTCGCCGTACCGGTCCGGTTGTATATTTTTTTTATAGAAGGGACTGTTTTTCATCAGATCTGCCTTATCCATAGCATCTCCCCTGTGATGAAATAAATAGTTCAAGTGCAAAAAACTGCAAATTAATTTTATCATATTTTTGCGGATTGTTTCAATATTTTTCTATTTTTAAAAAATGGATGGGGTTTTTTAGTGTTTCTAAAATATAAGCTATATTGGTACGTCTATTGCATATTAAAAATGTGAAAATAATTACTTCAAAAGAAAGGAGAATCTGATAATGAACGTAAATGAAGACAGGGAATGGATATCCAAACATATTGATATCGGTAAAGAGGTGCTTTATTTAACTCAAAGCGACTGTATGAATGTCGGCATCAGTATTGATGATGTTATCAGTCTCACCCGGGACGCCCTGATAGCCCATGGCACCAAAAATTACGAGATGCCAGCAAAAATCGGTGTTCATCCCTTGCCCGAGGTCTTTTTCCATGCCATGCCGGCATATGTGCCCTCTAAAAACGCCGTCGGCGCAAAATGGATAGAATGTTATCCCAACAATCCGGTCAAATTCAACCTTCCCCAGACTACAGGCCTTTTGATTCTAAACGATATTTTATCAGGATGCCCCATTGCCGTGATGGATTGCGTCTGGTTGACAGCCATGAGGACTCCTGCTGTCACTGCGCTGGCAGCAGCAGCACTTCATCCTGATGCGGAAACCTTCGGTATGTTCGGTTGCGGCGTTCAGGGCATCGGACATGTGAGATTCATAGGACACACCCTGAAAAACTTAAAGAAAATTTACGTTTACGATATCCGAAAAGAAGTCATGGATAAGCTGGTGGAAGAGTTGCAGCCTGAAGTGGATGCGGAAATCATAAAGGCAAACGGCCCCGAAGAATTGGCCAAGAGATGTGAGGTAATGAGTTCGGCCACACTTATAATCCGTGAACCCCTGTCGGTAGTCAAGAAGGAATGGGTATCCAAAGGTCAGACTATTCTGCCCTGTGACTTGAACACCTTCTGGGATCCCGAAATCCCCAGGATGGCAGACAAATATATAGTGGACAGCATAGACGAGCATAAGCTTTTTGCAGAAATGGGATATTTCCCCGACGGACTTCCAGACATCTACTGTGAAACCGGAGAAATTATTGCCGGGTCTAAAAAGGGAAGAGATGATGCCGACCAGCTTATCGTATGCAGCAACATAGGAATGGCTGTATGTGATGTGGTAATGGCAAGAGAAATATTTAACAGAGCCATTGAGCAGGGCAAGGGCTTGAAACTGAAGCTGTAATACAGTTCAAGGGGCTACCCCGGAGTGGAGTAGCCCCTTTACATTTGCGGCAATGCAAAGCATGACGTAACAGCAAAACCCCATCAACATATATCCAACGGCACCCATTAGATGAGTTTTAATTACTGTTCTATTTTACGGTTGAACCTGACTTTGTTCTTCTTTAAATGACGGTAGATGGTGCTGCGGGCTACTCCCAGTTCGTAGGCTGCCCTGGTGACGTTACCGCCATTTATCTGCAGGGTCCTGATAATCGGGTCTACTTCCATTTCTTTTTCCGGTTCGCAAGTATGATGTGCAGGTTCTTTTAAATAAGGTTTTACATACTGCAACAATGTTTCCTCTACATCCCATCCCATGGTTGCCGCCCTTTGAATCACATTCCTCAGCTCCCGGATGTTACCGGGCCAGGGGTACAGCGCGAGGGTTTTTATTGTTTCATTACTAACGCTCAATCCGTTTATTCCATATTTTGACATGAAATGGGCTATCAGTACAGGTAAATCTTCAGGTCTTTCACGCAGCGGTGGAACATTGATTTCGATCACATTCAGGCGGAAATACAGATCCTCTCGAAAACGACCTTTGCGAACAAGCTGAGCAAGGTTGCTGTTTGTAGCAGCAATAATCCTGACATCAACAGATACGGGCCTGTTGCTTCCCAGGCGGACAATTTCTCTTTCCTCTAAAACTCTGAGCAGGTATGCTTGAGCTTCCAGGGAAAGTTCCCCTACTTCATCCAAAAAAAGTGTGCCGCCATTTGCCGCCTCAAATTTTCCTATATTGCCGTGTGCCGAGGCCCCGGTAAAGGCTCCCGGTGCATAGCCGAACAATTCTCCCGCAATCAAATCCCTCGGTAGTCCGCCGCAGTTAACGGCGATGAAGGGACCCTGACCCCTGTGACTCGACATATGAATGGTCCTGGCTATTCCTTCCTTACCCACGCCAGTTTCACCCTGTATCAGCACGGTTGAATCACTCGATGCAGCACGCAAGGCCATATCGATTACGCGGGTAAAAGCCGGTGAATTTCCAACAAGCTCACATGATTTCAGCCGTGTCAGCTCCTGCTTTACATATTTCTGACCCGCATCAAAAGGCTTTAAATTTATAGGGTTGTGTGCGGGGCCATAAATATTAAGCAGTATACCGCACAGTGTTTGATTGTAGAAGATCGGATTATATGTAAAAGTATAACTTCTGCCGTCCAAAATATCCACTCTATCTACCCGCGTTCTGGCTTGTGAGGGATTGACAAGGATGGATCTCACCTTTTGTTCTGCGGAAGGGACCAGGTGCAAGCTATGCGGCAGGCCGGATAGGACAGGGTGGCTCTGGGTCGAAGCATCGACAACCTGCCCGTTGGCATCAACAGCTATTATCACATCCGCAGTCTTTCGCAGAATACTTTCCATAAACTCCTTCAACAAAATGGCACGATAGCGCAGGTGCTGCTCAAGAAGCTGGTTTTCGATAGCTTTAGCCGCCGAAACGATTAAGCCCAGACTATGTTTATTCATATCCATATATCGTCCAGTAAGTGCCAATGCGCCAACTACATTGTCCGAGTTTCCGCTCATAATGGGGGTCGCTACGCAGGCCCAGTCTTTGGGACCGGTACAATAATGCTCTGTGGCCAGAATAGTAGCCGGGCCCTTTTTCGCCATAGCAAGGGCCACTCCAGTCGTGCCGTGATATGATTCGCCTATGCCGCTGCCGGGCAACAGGTTCACGCTCGCAGCATCCTGAAAGGCGACAGGATCTCCTGCTATCTCAAGGATAATAGTCTTGGCATTGCACAAAACTATTACCTGGCCCGTTCCGTACAGCAGGTTGCTTATTTCCTTCACCAGCGGTGATGCGGCCTCGATCAGATCACGATTCAAATCCTTCTCCTGCCGAAGTTGATCATCATCCATGACGGTGGGGGATGCCCACAGGTTGTATGGGACGCCAATACTGTAACAACGTCGCCATGACTCCAATATCTCAGGTCGAACCGTCAGTCCTTCAGTTTTACCTGAAGCAATAAAATTCTCCCAGTCTTTGTAGACCATCCGGATGTAAGTTTCCTGCTCATTCGACCATTTCATACGAACATCCACCCTCTAAACTTACTGTTTCATAACTTGAGTCATGCAAAAGAACGGGATTCATTATTAAACTTACAAAGTGCTAGTCTTTATATTTTTATTAATATTCTTATAAAATAATTTTAATGCATATGTTAAGATAAATCAATATAAAACAAAAATCTTCATTATATCATTCTTTATACAAATAGGAGGTCGGTTCGATCACCGCCTCCTATTCTGATAAACCAAAAGTTATTTCTCCGGCGGGTATGTTCTTTCGGGAGGTGGAGGTACAAAATCATCAGGGCGATCATAAAGTTCCACTATCATGCCCAGATCCTTTGTCAGGTCCACATAGGAAAAATGCATGCCGCCCGAATCGGTTCCGCCCTGTATTTCGCTGAAGCCTCTGCTTGCCAGATCCTTCATGGTCTGAGCATAGCTCTGGGTATCAAAGGCTACATGATGCAGGCCCGGACCGTTCTTTTTGAGAAACTCCGCATAGATGCTTCTGTCATCGGTAGGTTGTATCAATTCCAACTGGACGTTGAAAAAGTCACACAGTGCCAGCTTCATGGAGTAGTCCACTCTTTTACCGTAAACCGTCATATCACTTACAGTATCCTTATTGAAATTCAGCACAATCCACGGTCCTATTCCGTATTCATCATTATATTTTTTCATATAGGCGTCGATGTCATCGACTACCACACAAATCTGAAGCAGTTTTGTAAAAACAGGTTTTTGCATCTTTATGTCCTCCCTTCAATAATTAAAAGACTCCAGGTTGCAAAACTCCATGCGTGAAGGCTATCAAGCGGATATGCTTGATCGGGTCGTCTTTACTTTTGCAAAAATTATGGAAGCTGCCAGTGCGATGAGCATTATAACCAGTATCGGGTAGCTGCCCGAAGCCCACCCGCCTCCTGATTTTACGGCACTGCCCACTATGGGTGGCCCTATCATGGAGCCGAAGTTACTTCCTAAATTAACAATTCCCATCGCCAGCCCTCCCAGTTCCGGAGCGGGCATGCTTTCAGGAGCCAGCGTAAAAATAGTTGTGGGAATAAATGCCGGTATCACCCCCAATGTTATAATGTAAGGCAGTATATTGCTTTGAGAATTTAACCTGAAGCCAAGCGGATACAGTATGGTTGACAGTAGAACGGCTACGACCAGCACCGAATTTCGGTTCTTAACCTTCCCCAGAAGCCACCCTGCAGTAATATTTCCGAAAATATTTATCATGAATATTAAACTGGTATAAAAATTGGCAATCTTTGCATCTATTCCGAAGACCTGATTAAAATAAGCCGGTGTCCAGGTGCTGATGCTTCCCACGCTGAACATCAGCCCGGCAAACCCTATGGCCAGAAGCCATATGTTAAGTGTCCTGAATCCTTCCGCAAAAGATGCTCTTGCAGCAGCATTTTTCAGTGTACTGGGTCCGCTCCTTGAACTATCCGGTTTGGTTACGACTAAGCCATATACAATAAAAGCTATCAATCCCAGAACCGCGCCGAACCACCATATGCTTCTCCAGCCGAAGGAAGATTCCAGCGGGCTTGCTATATTAAAAACTATGGAACTACCCACGGGTACCCACGTCGCCCAGATCCCCATGGGCAGACCCATTTCCTGGGGCTGAAACCACATGGCAATGACGGCAGGTGCCGCAACGCCTATCAGGCCCAAACCTATGCCTTCTATGCAGCGTCCAAATAACAGCACAGCCGGACCTGATGCCAACCCTCCAATGACACTGCCCAGGATAGTACACGCCAGTGCTATAAGACCGCTTATCTTCGGACCAAATCTATCCAGAATAAAGGCTGCCGGGATGGCCAGTATGATTCCTGCCAGTGCAAAGATCGACATCAGCCATCCGGCTACAGCCATGTCGACATTGAGCTGTTCCATAATTACCTGCAGGACCGGAGGAACTTTGAATTGATTTATCACCACCACTATGCTTGCAAGATAAACCGACCACATCACAGCCCAAGCTTTTTTCATGAGGACACCTCCCTGAATTATATTGGGCAAAGAACCGAGAAAAGGTGTGATTCAGGCAAAATGATCATCATTTAATGATATGCAATCACCCCCCGCCGACAGGAGAAAGAAAGAACAGTTCATCACCATCGTTCAGTTTGGTCTCAAGCCCTTCAAGAAAAACAATGTTTCTGCCGTTTAAAAACAAATGCAGATCCCGGTTATGCTTTTCTTTTTCATTCTTATATATTTTACTGAGAATTTCGGCAAAGGCCTGCCCGTATTTTCTCCCCAGGGCATCTAAAAGGTCACTTAGCTTGGAGCCTTCCGGCAATGAAACAACCTGTTCATTGCATCCGAATAAATCGGCTATATCCATTATGGCTTTTACTTTGACCGAAATCATTTTACAAAACTCCCATTTTTTCAAGCTCTTCAGCGGCATTTTTCAAACCCAGATCAAGTAGTTTTCGCCTGGTAGGCACCCCTTCTGCACTCCAGCCTCTCTCGTAATAATACTCATCCAGCATCTTTTCCAACTCCGTTCGGGAAATGTAATGTCCCTTAGAGCCGCCTTCTTTTAACGGTTCCGTGAGAATTCTCTCCGGAAGATTGTCATCCTTTCTGGTAAAACCCTCCCTCACATTAAAAGCCCGCGCCAGATTGTTTACCCTTTCGCCGATCTTCTCAATTTCCTGCGGTGTAAAATTCAGCCCTGTAAGGCTGCTGAGCATGTCGGCGCTGTTCTGAGCGGCATTCGCCGGGAAAGCCATATCCAGCAAAAAGGCGCACATAGTCGGACAATCACATGTGGCAGTCCGAATATCCTGGTTCCATTTGGTTAACCTGCCTTTACCTTCATAGGCAAAGCGGTCCACAGCTTCCGGCTCGGGGATGCCGAATATTTCCTGAAAAACATATCCCCTGTTGTGATCGGCTCCGGTATATGATGTGGCATAATTCAGACCGTGCGCCTTTGCTCCCCGCACATCATATCCGGGCAGTTCCAATCCCTTTACATGCATTGCATATTTTTCCGCATTCCCCCCTATTTTTTCTGCTGCACATTTTACCCCATCGGCCAGCAGAGCGCCAAATCCTTTACGATAGCCGATCTTTGAAACAAGTTTGAACATGGCTTCATGATTCCCAAAATTCAATTCAATTCCGTCGGTATCATTTTTTGTCAGTACCTCTTTTTCATAAAGCTCCATCGCAAATCCGATGGCCACGCCGGTGGATATGCTGTCCAGGCCCAGCTCATCGCACAGGCGATCGGCTGCAATGATGCTGTCCAAATTATCCACTCCGGTTTGACCTCCGAAGGCATAAATGGTTTCAAATTCGGGTACCGAAAGCGAACCGGTATAGATCCCTTCTCTTGCAAGCTTAAGCTGACTGCAGGCGACGGGGCAATTGTAGCAATGTTCTTTGCCTATCTTCCTGGAGTTGTTCGCCTTGATTCCCAGTTTCTCGACGGGATTCCATTCTCCCGTAGCCGACCAATTTCTCGTTGCAAAAATTCCCAGGCCCCAGGTCGCTTCCACCACCATGGGGGTGCCAGTATTGGCAAAAGCAGAATAAAGCACCGGACTTTCTTTCATGGTCTTTAGCATGCGGGATCTGGCTTCTCTGTAGTCATTTTCGCAGGCTACGGGGACGGTTTTATGTCCTCTTACAGCTATGGCCTTAAGATTTTTGGCGCCCATTACAGCGCCCAGGCCCTTTCTGCCAGCAGCTCTTCTTTCATTAATTATACATGCTATCCTGGATTGAAGTTCACCGGCAGGCCCGATGCACGAGATCCGAATGTTCTGGTCACCAAGTTCATCTTTTATCAATTGCTGGCAGTCGAATGTATTTGTTCCCCACAACTTCTCTGCCCTGCGGAAACTTACTTTCCCTTCGTTAATCCACAGGTAAACGGGTCTTTCGGCCTTTCCCTCGATTATCAGCGCATCGTATCCGGCAAATTTGAGTTCTGCAGGAAAATAGCCGCCGGTGGTGCACATCCCTACGGCAGAAGTTAAAGGAGATTTTGCCACTACGGCCATGCGGCTGGCGCAGGGCGCCGAAGTGCCGGTCAGTGGACCGGGAGCAAAGATAAGCTTGTTATCTTGGCCCAGAGCATCAGCCCCTGCCGGAACTTCATCAAACAAGTATTTAATACCCAATCCCGCACCACCGATAAAATTGCTGGCAAGTTCTTCCGTTGTATTTTCTTCAGCATATGTTTGGGTTGTCAAATTCACCCGCAGGATTTTACCCATATAGCCACCTTTCAGCATGTAAGCCCTCCTCTTCCTATAAAATTTTCACTTCTTAAATTCGGCAGTTTTTTATTTGGTTTAAATATCCATTTTGGAATTATGATCTTAGATATTTTTCACAGGTGGCCAATGTATCGGATTCCCAAAAACGCCATGGGCGGCTTCTGCCAGAGCTTCGCTGACTGACGGATGTGGATGTATTGTGGAAAGCAAGTCCTGGGCTGTGGCTTCCATAGTCATGGCCAGAGCTATTTCACCGATTATTTCGGTAACGCGGGGGCCCATTAGATGGGCTCCCAGGATTTCCCCGTATCTTGCATCGGCAATAATCTTGATCAAACCGGTTTTGCATCCTTCGATCAGCGATTTCCCATTGCCGGCCAGCGGAAAAAGACCAACTTTGTACGGTATCCCCTGACTTTTGACCTGATCTTCAGTCAAGCCTACACTCGCCACCTCCGGGTTAGTGTATATACATTTAGGTACAACATCGCTCCTATAAGCAACCCTTTTCCCGTGAGCATGTTCCACTGCCGCTATGCCCTGAGCAGAAGCCGCATGGGCAAGCATGTTATTGCCATTGCAGTCGCCGACAGCATAAATCCAGGGAATGCTTGTGACAAAGTGCTGATCTACTATAATTGCACCTTTTTCAGTTTTAATTCCCAATGCTTCCAGGCCCAGATTCTCTGTGTTCGGCTTGCGTCCCACTGCAACAAGCACCTTTTCGCAGGCAATTTCTTTTTCACAGTCTTGAACCGTAAATCTAACTGCCAGTGCTTTTCCAGTCTTTCTGATCTCCATCAGCTTGGAACTGGTAAAAAACAAAATACCTTCTTTGCTTAATAATTCTCTCAACAGTGCGGCTATTTGACCGTCCAGGGGATATAATATCCGGGGCATCATTTCCAGTACGGTCACTTTGGTCCCCAGTGCATTGTAAAGCGCCGCCAATTCCGTCCCGATCACGCCACCGCCGACAATTACCAATGATTCAGGCAACTTTTCAAGACTCAGGGCTTCTGTGCTGTCGATTACCTCCGGCAGGTCCGCGCCGGGAACTTTAAGCTTTACCGGTGCAGATCCCACCGCCATAATTATAATGTCCGCATTCATTACAGCAGTTTTTTCACCCTCAATGCGCACAGCCCCGTTTTGCTGGAGTACCGCCCGTCCCTGATGAACTGTCACATTATTTGCCTTTAAAAGTCCGGCTATCCCTTTTGCCAGATGGCTCACCACATATGTTTTATGCTTTTGGAGTGTATTCCAATCAATTCTGATATTGTCAACCACAAGGCCACTTTCGGCTTCTTTCTTTACTGCCTGGCAAAGTTGTGCTGTGTGAAGAAGAGTTTTGGTTGGAATGCAGCCCGCATTCAGACATGTTCCTCCCAAAGAGCCGCTGTCTACAAGGTCAACCTGGTCACCGAGCTGTGCCGCCCTTATTGCCGCTACATAGCCGCCGGGGCCTCCACCTATAACTATCACATGTTTGTTCATATATCCCGTCTCCTTAATTCGTAGCAGGTTCACTTTCATCTTAGAATTGCCCTAAAAGGATTGGCGATGATGCGCAGCAGCACCGCCATAAATTCAGCAGCAGGTGCTCCATCGATGAGCCTGTGGTCAAAAGACAGGGACAGGCCCATCATCGGTCGTGCCACAATCTGTCCATTTATCACCATCGGTGCTTCCGCGATCCTGCCAATGCCGAGAATAGCCGACTCGGGCTGGTTGATTATGGGAGTAAAATAATCCACCGAACCATATGTGCCCAGATTGGTAATTGTAAACGTGCCGCCGCTCATTTCATCCAAACTCAGTCTACCTTCCCTGGCCTTTCGGACCAGTTCCTTGACCTCTTTGCTCAACTGATAAAGGCCTTTTTTGTCGGCATTCCTGACTACGGGAACCACCAGACCGTTTTCCAGAGCCACAGCCACTCCGATGTTGATGTCCTTCATCACCTTAATGCTGTCTCCTTCCAGAGATACATTAATCATCGGCTTAATTTCCAGAGCCTTTGCAACAAGTTTTACCAGCATTTCGGTAATGGAAATCCTGTCTTCCTCATTCTCTAGATCCTCATTGATCATCGTCCTCAGTTGTAAAAGCTTGGAAACATCAGCACTGACGTGTGCCGTAACCTTTGCAGCCAAGGTCCAGCTCCTGCTCATTTTCTCCCCAATAACCTTTCTCAAGCCGGCATAGGGGATTTCTTCAAAAGAAACAGGCGCCTTGATATCGGATACCGTTGCATTATCCTGTTTTTCCACCTTCCCAGTCTGCATCTGCTCCACATATCTTTTTACGTCTTCCCTGGTAATCCTGCCGCCCGGGCCGGTTCCAACAACAAGGGTGTAGTCTATATTTAAATCTCTGGCTAAATTAAGGGCAGCTGGGGATATCTTAACCTTTTTCCCGAATCCAGAATCATTATTTTCTTCATTGCCTTCCTGCTTTTCAGGTCCCGAAGATGCCTCTAAAGAATTGTTCATCTTCGGCATATTTACTTTGCCAGCCACATCTATATGCTCTCCTGCCTCCCCGATAAATCCCAGAACCGTGCCGATAGGAAGCTCCGCACCCTCCTCAGCCACAATCTTCAGCAGTATCCCATCGCCTGGAGATTCGACAGTGTTGGTTAGCTTTTCAGTGCTTATCTCCAGCAGGCTATCACCTTTTTGAACTAAATCTCCTTCCTTTTTTAGCCATTTTTCTACGGTTCCCTTTGTCATCGTTAATCCTAATTTGGGCATGACGATTTCTATGGCCACTGGTTTCACTCCCCATCACATTTTTCACTTATCTTATATGATTTTTCTAAAACAACGATTTTACGGCGTTGATGATCTTTTCTTCGTTAACCACCCATTCCTTTTCCAGCACGGGGCTGAACGGAACCGGAGTAAACGGGGCAGCAACCCTCTTAATAGGTGCATCTAAAAGATCAAAGCCCTGATCCGCCACCATGGCTGCAATTTCGGCACCATAGCCCGAGGTTTCGACCGCTTCATGGACGATAACAAGTTTCCCGGTTTTACCTACAGAATTCAAGATGCATTCCCTGTCCAGCGGTATCAGTGAACGAATATCTATAACTTCCGCATCAATACCTTCTTTGGAAAGAGATTCTGCCGCCGCCAGGCATTTATGGACCATGGCCGACCAGGAGACTATCGTCACGTCAGACCCGGCGCGTTTAATATCCGCCTTGCCAAAGGGTATGACATAATCGTTCTCCGGCACCTCCCCCTCAAACCTTGCCAACGTTTTGTGCTCGATGAATAAAACAGGGTTGTCGTCGCGGATGGCTGCGGTGAGCAGACCCTTGACGTCTGCCGGGGTAGCAGCCGCTACAGTCTTCATACCGGGCATGTGAGTGAAAAAGGCTTCCAGACTCTGGGAGTGTTGTGCGGCGGCACCGATGCCGGCCCCGATCTGGCTGCGGATTACCAGAGGAATTTTAACCTGGCCTCCCAGCATATATCTGAGTTTGGAGGCCTGGTTTAAAACCTCATCCATGCAGACGGCCATGAAATCGATAAAATCAATGACCAGAATCGGCCTGAGTCCCATGGCAGCGGCACCCACGCCAAGTCCAATGATGGCGGACTCGCTGATCGGAGTATCCACAACACGCTGCATACCGAATTCTTTCAAAAGCCCCGCAGTTTGACCAAAAGCGCTTCCCATTACGCCCACATCTTCCCCGGCTATAAAGACATCAGGATCTCTCTGCATTTCTGCGCTCTGCGTCTCTCTTATTGCCTCAATATAAGTCTTTTTTGCCATTATCTTCATCCCCTTCTCTGTAAAATTTAAATTAACCTGCATAGACATCGGAATAAATATCTTCCGGCAAAGGATCTGGACTGGATTGGGCATACCTTACCGCGGCTTCTATCTTTTCTCGCACGCTGTTTTTAATGGCATCCAGGTCTGCCTGGATAGCATAATTCGATTCAATAAGATATTTTGCAAACCTGGGAATGGGGTCTGTGGCCAGCCATTTTTTCTGTTCTTCGGGGTCCTTGTAGGGCTCGGGATCACCTATGAAATGGCCGTAATGCCGCCAGGTCTTGCATTCAATTAAAGAGGGACCCCCACCTTTTCTTGCTCTGCCGATAGCTTCCGCCGCAGCTTCATGGACAGCCAGCACGTCATTGCCGTCAACAGTCTTGCCTGGAATATCATAAGCTGTTCCCCTGACGGAGATATCCTTTATTTTCTGGTGCACGCTCTGGGGAGTAGACATGCCGAAATGGTTGTTTTCGCAAATGAACACGACGGGCAGATTCAAAACAGACGCCATGTTCAGAGCTTCATGAAACGTGCCGCGGTTGGATGCGCCATCGCCAAAGAAAGCCACCACCACATTATCCATTTTCTTGTATCTCAGCGCAAAGGCTACGCCGACTGCAATGGGCAGGCCGGCTCCGACTATGCCATTGGCACCCACTATGCCGATATCAAGGTCGGCGATATGCATGGAACCACTTTTCCCTTTGCAATAGCCGGTAGCCTTGCCGTGGAGTTCCGCCATCATTCTGTTTATATCTCCGCCTTTGGCAATAATATGTCCATGCCCACGGTGGGTGCTTGTAATACAGTCTTTGTCGTTAAGATTCGCACAGACGCCTGCGGCTATGGCTTCTTCTCCGCAATAAAGGTGCAAAAACCCCGCCAGTTTGCCACCCAGCATCAATTCCTTGGCCTTTTCCTCGAATTCCCTGATCTTGACCATGGTCTCATAAAGATTGAGCATTTGGTCTTTTGTAAGATTCATATACTTACCTCCCTTTTTGCAATAATTTTTTTAAACCTTTACTGATTTTTTTAGCAAAACGTGTACCATATCATCGCCCTCCCTAACACCTCCTTCAATGCCGCAAAGATCCGCATATTCCCCTGAACTTGCATCGGGATATATTTGTTGCACGCACCAATTGTCTTGCTACAACTGTAGCATCACAGAAAATCGTTGCTGAACATCGTTGCATATTCAGGCCGGCAAGGTGTTTGTAATTTTGATTTGAAGCAAAATACAACTTGGTATAAAATAGGAATTAATACTTTTGAATTTGACCGGGAGGATGTTATGGATATTTTCAAAAGACTGGCGCAAGAACTTAGTATCAGGGAAAATCAAATAATTGCAGCAGCAAACCTGCTGGACGAAGGCAACACCGTGCCCTTCATAGCCCGCTACCGCAAGGAAGCCACCGGGGGCCTGACAGACGAACAGCTCCGGAACCTTTCCGAAAGGTTGTCGTACCTGAGAAGCCTTGAAGAACGGAAGGCGGAGGTATCAAGACTCCTGGAAGAGATGGGCAAACTCACTCCAGAGATCCGGGAAAGCCTTTCCCGGGCGGATACCCTGCAGGAAGTGGAAGATATATACAGGCCCTTCAGGCCCAAGCGGCGGACCCGGGCTACCATCGCCAGGGAGAAGGGGCTGGAACCTCTGGCGCAAAGGGTGCTGGCCCAGGATGCACCTATCGGTCCGGAAGATGCTTCGGCCTTCGTGGACCCGGAAAAAGGTGTGGCAAGCGCCGAAGAGGCTCTGGATGGGGCTCTGGATATAATAGCCGAAGAAATATCCGACGATGCTGAACTCAGGAAAATCATAAGGGATTTTACCTGGAAAAAGGGTACGGTGCGGAGCACAGGATTAAAAGATGAAGTGTCCACATATTCCATGTACTACGACTTCCGGGAGCCCGCGGCAAAAATCGTATCCCACCGGATTTTAGCCATAAATCGCGGTGAGAGGGAAGATTTTCTACAAGTTAAGATCGAAGCTCCCGAAGAAGAAATTTTAAATATAATAAAGTCAAAATACATAAAGAAAAATTCCCAAACCGGACAACTCATGGAAAGGGCTGCTGAAGATGCCTATAAGCGGCTGATCGAGCCCTCTATCGAGCGGGAAATCCGCAACATGCTTACCGAAAAGGCCGAGGAAAAGGCCTTGAACATCTTTGCGAAAAATCTCAAGAATTTGTTGCTGCAGCCGCCCGTAAAAAACAGGGTCATCATGGGATTTGACCCCGCCTACCGGACCGGGTGCAAGGTGGTGGTCATAGATTCATCCGGGAAACTGCTGGCTCATGCGGTGTGCTACCCAACGCCGCCGCAGAATAAGGTGGAAGAAGCCGGAAGGGAGCTCAAAGCCCTCATCGAAAAATACGGGGTGGACGTGATATCTCTGGGCAACGGCACGGCATCCAGGGAAAGCGAGAAATTTTTGAGCGAACTCATAAAGGAAATAAAAAGGCCTGTATCCTATGTGGTGGTGAGCGAATCCGGAGCCTCGGTATATTCGGCCTCGGAGCTGGCCACAAAGGAATTCCCGGATTTGGATGTATCCTACCGGGGCGCCGTATCCATCGCCCGCCGCCTGCTGGACCCTCTGGCAGAACTGGTAAAGATAGATCCCAAGGCCCTGGGCGTGGGGCAGTATCAGCACGATGTAAACCAGAAAAAGCTTTCGGAAAAACTCTCCGGAGTGGTGGAGGATTGTGTAAACAGTGTTGGAGTCGATGTGAATACCGCCTCTTTCTCCCTTTTAAAATATGTGAGCGGAATAAATGCCACTATTGCGGAAAATATTGTTAGATACCGCGAAGAAAACGGTGTTTTCAGGTCCAGAAAAGAACTTCTAAAGGTCCCAAAGCTGGGCCCGAAAGCTTTTCAGCAGTGTGCCGGCTTTCTCAGGATCCCCGAAAGCGACAATATCCTGGACAATACCGCCGTCCATCCTGAAAGCTATGATATAGCCGAAAGGGTGATGGAAAAATATCCGCTTCAGGAGCTCAGGCCAAAGGCTTTCTCAGAAGATGAAATAGAAAGGATGGCAAAAGACCTGGGCACCGGCGTGCCCACATTAAAGGATATACTTTCCGAGCTCAAAAAGCCCGGCCGGGACCCAAGGGAGGAGCTTCCCCCGCCCGTATTCCGCACCGACGTGCTGGAACTCAAAGACCTAAAGCCCGGCATGGTGCTCTACGGCACCGTGCGTAACATAACGGATTTCGGTGCATTTATCGACATAGGAGTCCACCAGGACGGCCTTTGCCACATATCCGAGCTTTCGGAAAGCTTCGTGCGCTCGCCTTTTGACGTGGTAAATATCGGGGATACGGTAAAGGTAAAGGTGCTCTCGGTGGAACCGGGGAGAAACAGAATAAGCCTGACGATGAAGGGGGTGTAAAACTTATAACAGGTTTGTAATTAGATAAAAAAAGACGCGTTTTACTATGGCGTCCTCTTATAGTTATATTTAATTTTTATAAACTGCGTAAAATTGTAATATGTTAATTACTATCAAACTTAACATCTATTGTCCAAAAATTAAAATGGCTCAAGTTGTTTTTTGAATTTAAATAAAAGCATAAAAAGAGGGGATTTTACCCCTCTTTTCATTTTCAAACAATATAATGCTAGCTATAAGATTTCAGGCTTTATAAGTATATTGTCATTTTTATATTTATACTCTTTGCTCAAATATCCTTATGCTTTCTTCATCACCCTTCTTGCCGAGAATACCACATTGTAGCAGATGTATGTCACGAAGGTGTTGATGGCTGCAGCGGGGAGTACTACTGTCACGAACAGCACCGGGAAAGCCACCGGAAGGCTGCCCACTACCAGCAGAGCAATGGTGAGAAACACCGTACCGCTTTCCACGGTCCCCAGGAATCCTACTAAAGGCACCGATATATGGGGGGAAAGTTTTGCCGTGAGCTTTATGAGGAATGATACCACGAAGGCTGTGATGATTTCTTCAAAGAAGTTGGCCACCTGCCCGCCGGGAAAGCTGGTGGTGAGGGCAGCGAAGGTGCCGCCGATGACGCCAGCCAGGAAGGCATTCTTCGGACTGTTGTTGATGTAAAGGGCTACAAAAAGCATCGCTAGCAGAAAATTGGGCTTCATGCCGCCCACGATAGGCGGGGTGATCTGGTGGAGCACCAGACCTATTGATAAAAGCAGTGCGGTTAATACCATATCTTTCAGTTTCATGGAAATTCCTCCTTAAAAAATTTTTTGTTTAAAGTTTATCCAGGGCGACAGATAGAATAATTTCATCTGCCGCCCATTTTTTGTAACTTTATGTGTCAAAGGAACCGTCCCCGTGACACTCGTGACACATTAAGGCAGGGCGTTTATGAGTTCTTGTAATGTCTCCTCGGAAAGGCTTGAATCTGTCAGCTTTCCGGAGAGGTAGGCATCGTAGGCGCTCATGTCAAAGTGACCGTGGCCGCTGAGGCAGAACAGGATGGTTCTTGCTTCTCCGGCTTCCTTGGCCGCCAGGGCTTCGTCTATGGCCGCCCTTATGGCATGGGAGGATTCGGGAGCGGGGATTATGCCTTCGCTCCTGGCAAACAGTTTGGCGGCTTCAAATACAGCCAGCTGGCCGTAAGCCTTTGCTTCGATCAAACCGTCATGCAGGAGCTGGCTCTGTATCGGGGATGCGCCGTGGTACCTGAGGCCGCCGGCATGGATTCCCGGGGGTACGAACTCGCTGCCCAGAGTATACATCATCATCTTCGGGGTTAGATGTGCCGTATCGCCGTAATCATAGGTGAATTTTCCTCTTGTGAGGCTGGGGCATGCGGTGGGTTCCACTGCTACGATGCGGGTCTTTTTGCCATCTTTTATCTTGTCGTGTACAAAGGGCATGGCCAGGCCGCTGAAATTGCTGCCGCCGCCAGAACAGGCAATGACCACATCGGGGTAATATCCCGCCTTCTCCATCTGTTTCTTAGCCTCCTGACCTATGACCGTCTGATGGAGCACCACATGGTTCAGGACGCTCCCCAGGGCGTAATTGGTATCACCATGCTTTACCGCATCTTCCACGGCTTCGCTGATGGCTATGCCCAGGCTACCTGTAGAGTCAGGGTCCTTTGCCAGCACGGCCCTGCCTGCCTCGGTCCTGTCGCTGGGACTGGGTATGACCTCCGCTCCGAATAACTGCATCATGGACCTCCGGTAAGGCTTCTGCTGGAAGCTGACTTTTACCATATAAACGGTGCACTCCAGGCCGAAAAAGCTGCAGGCCATGGCCAATGCGCTGCCCCACTGCCCGGCGCCGGTCTCGGTGGAAAGCCTTTTAATGCCTGCTTTTTTGTTGTAATAGGCCTGCGGCACGGCGGTGTTCAGCTTGTGGCTGCCGGCAGGGCTTACTCCTTCGTGTTTAAAGTATATTCTGGCAGGAGTATCCAGGGCCTTTTCCAGCCTCCGGGCGCGAAAGAGCGGCGACGGCCTCCACAGCCGGTAAATTTCCCGGACCTCATCGGGGATCTCTATAAATCTTTCGCGAGACATCTCCTGTTTTAACAAATCTTCCGGAAAGATAACCTTCAGTTCCTCCGGAGCCATAACATCGCCGGTCCTGGGGCTGATGGGCGGCTGCAGGGGGTTGGGCATGTCAGCCTGGATGTTGTACCAGTGGGTCGGGATTTCCTTTTCGGTCAAAAGTATCTTAATTTCGTCCATTCATCTCACTCCTCATAATAATTTTCCATCCATGGTTGCCATACATCTTTTATGAAGGCAATGCTTTTGAAAGATTGCCTTCTTTTAAAAAACAATTTCTGCTTTCATGTCAAAGGCAACACCTCCAGGCCTGCCTATTTTTGTCCAAATTAAAAAGCATCCATCCCATAGTAAGGGACGGATGCTTATCCGCGGTGCCACCCATTTTGGCTTTACATTTGGCCTCTGACGCCCTTAATTATCAAAAAAGCACTTTACCCTTAGGATAAAGTGCCCTGCTGCCACCTAATGCAAAACCCTCTCTTCCGGATACGGCAAAACTGCGATATCCTGTCCCTATGCTAACGGGGGACCTGCCGTATACGGCTACTTATAGCTTTCGCCGCATCTTTTCCGGGGCCCATTCGCCCTGACTTCCGGTACCGCACTCCCACCAGCGGCGGCTCTCTTTGACCTTCCATCGAGGTTACTCTTCCCCATCATCAAATTTAAACCGTCAATTTGTTGTAATTATATTACCACATCTTTTTAAAAAGTGCAATAGGGTTTATAGAAAAAACATAACTATTTTTAAGGGGTATCCTAAAATTGAATCTGCCTTCCTACACCCTGCTCCAGGGCTTTTTTGTAAATTTTATGAGCCGTGACCACATCCTGCACCGCAATTCCTACGGTCTTAAACAGGGTTATTTCTTTTTCGCTCTGCCTTCCGGGCACTATACCCGCTATTACTTCTCCCAGTTCCCCATTTATCCTGTCCCGGTCAATGATGCCTTTCTTCATGGGTATTATGAAATCGCCCGCTTCCGCCAGGACCGCTTCCTTTGAATCCACATAAACTCTGTCAGCTCTCTTTACTATATATTCGTCGAGTTCCTGCATGTCGGGAGTATAGGCACCAACGCCGTTGACATGGGCACCTTCCTTCACAAGCCGACCATCAAAGACCGGCCTTTTCGATGTGGTTACGGCGGTTATAACATCAGCCAGAGGCAGGACTTCTTCAACGTCTTCATTTGCAACAATTTCAGCACCATAGCACGCAAGCTCGCTTTGCATTTTTGCTGCAAATTCTGCCGCCCTCTTTTTATTTATATCAAAAACATAAACTCTTTCCAGGTTTCTCGCCGTCAGCATGGCTTCCAGTTGTGTTGCAGCCTGTCCCCCGGTACCGAAAAGCGCTCCAACTTTTGAATCTTTTCTTGCCAGAATATCCGTGGCGGCTCCCTGAGCGGCTCCTGTTCGAAGCTGGGTAAGGTAAGTCCCGTCCAGAATGGAACATACTTCTCCGGTCTCTTCATTTACAAGCACCATGGTAGCCTGCACCGAGGTCATCCCTTTTTCTATATTGCCTGGAAACACCGATACTATCTTGACTCCGCCGCTATCCAGGTCATCTACATATGCCGGCATATAAAGGGTCTGACCCTGATATTTTGGAACGTTGATATTTACTCTGAGCGGCACTGTGCTTTTGCCCTGGGAATACATGCTGAAAGCCTGCTTGTCGGCTTCAATGGCTTCCTTCATAGAAAATACCTTTTTAATGTCTTCTTTCGTCAATAAGAGCATCACAAAACCTCCTTTTTCTATTAACTACTCCTGTGTAGTTTCCAAAACGCCACCATCTCTGAAAATATATTCCGAATTAAAAAATAGCAGTTACCCCCAGTAACTACTATATCATGTTTTGAAATTTACGTCAATTTCCATAATACAATTTTTTAAGACGGTTCATTTATCACATTTTGAACTTCTGCACTTATTGCAGTACCCGTACACCTCAAATCGGTGTTCCGTCGGGTCAAAGCCCTGTTTTTTAAGTTCCCGCTCCAGAGCCTCCATGGGGCAAAAATCCATGGAAAACGATGCTCCGCAGGCTTTACATATGACATGGTGGTGATGGCCGCTCTCTCGCCGTATTGCGTACAGATCACCGCCGTTTTCCCGGGGGATGCGGCATAAAAGCCCTCTGGAAAGAAGGGTATCAAGGTTCCTGTATATGGTGGAAAAGTTGGTGCCGGGCAAAAGCTCCTGCACCTCTCTGAAAACCTCCTGGGCGCTCAAAACCGACTCGGATCTTTCGAGCACAGTAAGTATTGCCCTGCGCTGGGGGGTGATTTTCAATTGTTTTTGTTTCAGAATCTCATCGATATCCATCAAATCTGCTCCCATCACATTCGGCAGGATATGTCTGCCGGCTTAAATTGATATCTTTCGATTTATGTTAGCTTGCCTCTAAAACCTTTTATTATAAGCACAACCGTCAAAATTGCTGCGGCTATGAGTACTATGGTGCCGCCGGGGGCCACATCGAATGCGAAGGAAATAAAGAGTCCTGAAACTACGGAAAGGACGGCCACTCCTACGGCTACAGCGAAGGTGGCTTTGAAGCTCCTGGCGATCTGCATGCTTACAGCGGCCGGAATCACCATAAGGGCCGAAACCAGCAGTGCTCCAACCACCCTGATCGAAAGGGCCACCGCCAGAGCGACAAGCAGCGTGAAATATGTATTTACGGCTCCCACCGCTATCCCCGAGAGCCGGGCTGCTTCCTCATCAAAAGTTACGGAAAAAAGTTCCCGGTAAAGCACCGCCAGAGACAGGAGTATGAAAAATCCCACGGTGGATATGACCCGTACATCTGAAGGGGATACCGCCACCAGGCTTCCGAAAAGATATGAGAAAAGGTCCGCATTGAAGGATTTGCCGAGGCTTATCAATACCACCGCCAGGCCCATGCCTCCGGACATCACCACCGCCAGGGCCACTTCTGCATACTTGCTGAAAGCCTTCCGGATGGCTTCAATAAAAAGCGCCGCCAGAGCCGCAAATGCAAGGGCGCCGTAAAAAGGATAAAACCCGAAGAGCATCCCCGCTGCCACACCTGAAAGGGCCACATGGGAAAGGCTGTCGCCTACCAGGGACATGCGCCTTAAAACCACAAACACTCCCATGGCGGATACCAGCACCGCCGTAATTATGCCTGCAATGAAAGCTCTCTGCATAAAATCGAAAGTAAAAATATACATGCATTTTCCTCCCGGGGGCAGATGTCTGATGCGAGATGTAGGATTGAGTCGGAATCTGCGGCTCGAAAATTCCCTTTATTTGCCATGCCTTTTCTTCCAAAAGCTACAGATACATCACGGCATCGGGCTATCCCCCTCAGGGGATCAGCCTGTGCATCACAATATTTTTTGTCTGGAGGGAATCCTGTAGCCCAGAACTTCAGCAATATGTTCTTCGGTGACTTCATCGGTATTATCATGTATATAGACCTTTTTATCCCGCACACAACCGATCTTGCCTGCCTTATCAAAGGCAGCTCCTATATCATGGGTCACGATGATCACAGTAATACCCTCATGCCGATTCAGGTCCATGAGAAGCCTGTAAAACTCCTGCTGGGAAGCCGCATCAATGCCTGTAGTGGGCTCATCCAGAAACAGAACCTGGGGCTTCTTAACCAGAGCTTTTGCCAGAAAAACTTTCTGCCTCTGGCCACCGGAAAGTTCGCCGATGAGGCGGTGGGAAAGTCCCGCTATCCCGGCAAGATCCACGGCGCGCTCCACCGCCTCCCGCCTCTTTTTGCCATCAAAAAGCCTACCGAAGCCGCTGTAAAAGCCCGACGACACCACTTCCTCCACCGTGGCTGGGAAGGCCGTGTTGACATGGGCGGCCTGCTGAGACATGTACCCTATTTTCCCCCATTCTCGAAAGCGCCTCACATCCTGGCCGAAAAGCCTAATTTCACCAGTCCCGGGTTTTAAAAGTCCCACCATGAGCTTCAGGAGGGTAGATTTGGCAGCGCCATTGGGGCCTATGAGAGCCAGAAAATCCCCGGCTTTCACGGAAAGGCTGACCCCCTCCAGCACCGGAGTACCGTTGTAAGAAAAAGTGACATCGATAAGTTTTACAACTTCAGCCGCAAAAGGATTTTTTTGATATATTTTGCCAGTGTTCACATTACTTTTAAGATTTACTTCTCCCGCAATCATAAGTAAACCTTCTTTTACGATTTTTATTTGTTTGTCGTCACTCGTTGCCGATTCATAAAGGCGGCGGAATATGACCTTTGGCAATTTAAAAAAATATGGATTAAATTTCACCCGTATAATCTCTTTGCAACTTATTTGCATTTGCATTTTCATTATATATTCTATATTTTAATATGTCAAATCATACCACGGTATAAAAAATAAAAAGGGTATAATTACCCTTCAACTTAATAGACAAAGCCCGCATGTATTATTCCGCTACGGACACGCTCGCACGCCGTTTGCGGCAGCAGAGCTGCCGACGGCTGAGCGACACTAGTCCCGCTCCATAATACATGCGGGCTAATTGAGTTTGTCAACGGTCTGAAAGGGTATGATTACCCGTTTATATTGAAACATCTTATAATTATCAGTATTTCAACGAGCTTGCGGTAATATAAATTTGTTGGAATAAATTTTCAATGTCTCTTATTTTTCGATCCGATGGCCGCCGAACTTGTTCCTCAGCGCCGCCACTACCTTTCCGGAGAAGGTATCGCTTTCCAGAGACCTGTAGCGTATCATCAGCGAAAGCGAAATGACGGGGACCGGCACCCCCATCTCCAGGGCCGTTTCAACGGTCCATCTGCCTTCTCCCGTGGAATGTATTATTCCTTTTATATTTTCAAGATTTTTATTTTCCCGCAGGGCAGACCCCAGCAATTCCATGAGCCAGCCCCTTATGACAGACCCGTGATTCCACACATCGGCCACTCTGTCCAGTTCGAAATGGAATTGACTTTTATAAAGCAGTTCAAAGCCTTCCGCCATGGCCTGCATCATGCCGTATTCTATTCCGTTGTGAATCATCTTGCAGAAATGGCCGCTGCCCGACCTGCCGGTATATAAATATCCATGAGGTACAGATATATCTTCAAAAATCTTCTCACAGACTTTAAAAACCTCTTTATCTCCTCCTATCATGGCACATACGCCGTTTCGTGCGCCTTCAATTCCTCCGCTTATGCCGCAGTCTAAAAATTTGATGCCAATCCTGCCGAGCCTTTCTGCCCGGGACATGGAATCTTTATAGTAAGAATTGCCGCAGTCCGCTATTATGTCGTCCGGTTCCAGATGCTGGACCAGCTGGTCTATTACATCATCCGTAGGCCTTCCTGCGGGCACCATCAAAAAAATTATCCTTGGCCTGTTCAGTTTGGCGACTAAGTCGACAATGCTTTCAGCAGGAACGGCTCCCTCTTTAGCCAGTTCCTCCATGCGGTCCTTATTAATGTCATAAATGACGGGGTTGTACCCTTTCGACAGAAAATTCAGGGCCAGGTTATACCCCATTTTCCCTATTCCTACCAGACCAACTTTCAATGGACTCCCTCCTAATGGGAAAAATTTTAATTACTCTCTAGAATTTATTATAAATCTCCAAATATTTTTCAAAGCGCCGGTGGTACAAATCTTTCTTAACCTTATCGGGAAATATTATCTTTTGCGGATCAGGGCGATGGTCCTGAAGTTCGGATATCCGCCCCAGAGCTTTCAACGTCAGGATTGCCGTTCCCAGAAGGGAAGCGTGCTGAACCTGTGACACCGCCAGTTCTGTCTGGAAAATATCCGCAGCCATCTGTAGCCATTCCGGAGAGTGTTCGATGCCTCCAGAAATTATAATTCTTGAAGGCTTGCCCATTTCCCGGGTCAGAATCCTGTAGCAGTGATAAAGATTGAACAAGACTCCTTCCAATATCGCATAATACATATCTTCCAGGCCGTGCCTGGCGCTCAGATGGAAAAATCCTCCCGAGCGGTTGTCGCGCCATCCCGGACACCGCTCCCCGTACAAAAACGGCAAAAAGATGGGAGCGCCGTCCCTTTCCACCGAGTACAGTCTTTTTTCCAGGTCATCGTAGCTTAGCTTTCCCGTCGCGCTGTAGCTCTTTATAAACCATTCAATGCAGTTGCAGGCACCAGCAGTAGCGGCTCCGGCTATCCACATCCCTTCCCCCAGATAGTAACACCATGTGGAAGGTTGTTCGGGAAGCAGAGGTTTTTCAGTCACCATGCGGACGGCTCCGCTGGTCCCCACCGAAAAGGTCATGAAACCGTTTCTCACTGCGCCGTCACCGATCTGATTCATGGCACCGTCGGCGCCTCCGATAACCACCGGAATGCCCGGTGGAAGACCAAGCTCCTCAGCCGCTTCCTCCTTTAAAGGCGCCGCATAAAACGGGTCCTTTAAAGCGGGCAGCTGCTCTTCACTGATTCCTGCAAAATCCAGTAAATCCTCATCCCATGTCAATTTATGAATGCTTAAAAAACCCGAACCTGACGCAGTAGTTTTTGACACGGCAAACTCGCCCGTGAGTTTTTCAAATATAAACGTTTGCTGGGAGGAAATGTAAGGTTTTTCGCTGTATACAAGGGAATGGGTATCTCTGAAGTATATATACTGCCACAGAGGATAAGTGCTGTGGACCATGCAGCCCGTGCGGTTATAATACCACCGCTTAAAATCAGAATCTTCCCTATAGCGCTCCGCAGCCATGCCGGCCCTGTTATGCGCCCAGGTGTATATCCTTCCCAGAGGCATGTGTTTTTTATCCAAAAACAATATGCTGTGCCACGTGGTGGAAATTCCAACGGCATCCACCGGCTCTTGCAAGCGGTTTACTATTTTTAAAATACATTTTTTTAATGCATTATATATGCCTTCGGGTTCCTGTGACATGATATCGCAGGAATCCACCGGAAAGGGCATGCTCTCCACCGCCCTGACGCCTTTTTCCGATGAGTACAGCAGAGCCTTGGCGGATGATGTGCTTATTTCTATAGCCAGAATGTTCATGCTGTCTTCTCCTTATAAAATGCTTCCTTCACTATATTAATTAATTGTTGATTCAATCTGCAGGAAACTTTTTGCCTTCCAGACACTCTACCAAATTGAGGGCTGCCATCATTCCCATTTTGTCAATGGCCTCATAAGTCGACGCCGCACAATGGGAGCCGATGACGATATTATCTAGGTTTAATAGTTCACTGTTTTCCGGGGGTTCTTTTTCAAAAACATCGATTCCCGCCCCCCATATCCTTTTTTGTTTCAATGCCCATAAAAGAGCGTTCTCATCTACAATTCCGCCCCTGGCGGTATTTACCAGCACAGCCCTATGCTTCATCATCTCAAATTGCTTATAACTTATTAAATTCCTCGTGTTTTCAGTCAAAGGAAGATGTATGCTGATGAAGTCTGATTCTTTTAAAAGCTCTTCTAAAGATACGTATTTTATACCGTTCTCCTCAGCGTAAGTCTCATCCCTGAACGTATCAAAAGCCAGCACCTTCATGTCAAAACCCGATGCTCTCCTGGCCACTCTCTTGCCTATGCTTCCAAGGCCGATCAGCCCCAGGGTCTTGCCGTACATTTCTATGGTGGTGATTTTATCCCAGCAGAGTTTCCTGCACCCGGCGTCTACGGTCACTATCCTTCGTGCGACGGCCAGCATCAGGGCCATGGCAAAGTCGGCCACGGCGTCGGCGTTGGCGCCAACGGCTCGCATAACCGGTATATCCTTCTTTTTGGCATATTCCATATCAATGTTGTCAGTCCCCACTCCGTATTTGGATATGGCCTTCAAACTGGTCGCCCTTTTTAGGATTTCACGGTCCAGGGGGTCCACTCCGATTATTATGCCGTCCACATCCACTATATGTGTCATCATCTCTTCACGGGACATGATCCTTCCGTAAGGATTCAGGATAACTTCATATCCCTTCTCTTTCAACAGTTCCAGTGGCTTGCTGCTGCTTTTCCCGAAAGAGCGCGGCGTGATAAGAACTTTAAATGTGTTTTTCACTTGTACCAAACCTTCTCCTTTTCATGGAAAATACTATTCGGGCGCACAGTCGCGAACTGCAACCTCTGGAATGCGCCCGAAACGATTCATATTTTTAACCAAATGCCCATGTTCAATACCCAAGCGGAAATGAAAGCAACATGTTAAAATATATAACCCACCGCCCGGCCAGCTGGAGTAGAGCAGTTATCACCGCCGGGGAAAGTAATATCACCTGGCCATCCATCCTCCATCGATGCATAAAATATGACCGTTTACATAATCGGAAGCATGCGATGCGAGAAATATAGCTCCACCGATAAGATCTGCAGGCTCTCCCCAGCGGCCGGCAGGGATCCGCTCCAGTATCTGCCTGTTGCGCTCTTTATCAGCTATCAGAGCCGTATTCATGCTAGTGTCTATATATCCCGGAGCTATGGCATTTACATTGATTCCATATTTCGCCCATTCATTGGCAAAAGCTTTTGTAAGCTGGGCAACTCCTCCTTTGCTGGCAGCGTAGGCCGGCACATATAACCCGCCCTGAAACGACAGCATCGAGGCCATATTGATGATCTTTCCCCAACCGTTTTTCTGCATTATGGGCGCCACTGCCTGGCTCAAAATGAAGACAGCTTTAAGATTTATCTGTATAACGTCGTCCCAGTCCTTTTCTGTAAAAATCATGGCCGGATTTCTTCTCTGGATGCCGGCGTTATTGACCAGTATGTCGATTCTTCCGAACTCGCTCATGGTGGTCTCGATGATCTTCGACTTGGCCTCATGGATATTATACAGGTCAGCTTTTATTGTGAGGCATTTTTTCCCTGTATTTTCGACCATTTCTCTGGTTTTATCCATAGGGTTTATATCGACCACCGCCACATCGGCTCCAGCCTGAGCAAGACCATATGCGATGGCCTGGCCATTTCCCTGGCTTCCTCCTGTAACTATTGCCACTTTACCTGTTAAGTCAAATAATTCCATTTTGTTTTTCTCCCTTCTCCCAATTTAGTTTATTCAATCGTTGAGCTTAAATAAAACTTTCATACCATTTCCTGATTCCATTACCTTAAATCCTTTTTCACCCTCATCTAAATTAAAAATATGGGTCACTATATTGCTAACATTAATTTTTTTATTATATACCAAATTTATTGCCATATCATAATCCTCGAAATTATACACACGCACTCCCACAATATCTATTTCTTTAAAGCTAACATCCCGATAATTTACTCGTGGAGGATCATTAAAAACGGCAACAACTACTATCTGGCCTCTTACTCTCACAAGCTTAGTATCTATTGCGGCAGTTGCTTCAACTCCAGCAACATCAAAAACTATATCTGCACCCTTACCGTTTGTAAGATCCATTATTTTTTCAACGAGATTCTCTTTTAAAGAATTAATAACCATAAAATCTCTTTCTCTGGCTTTTTGAATGCGATCTTCTTTGACATCAGTCATAATAATTTGTTTAGCTCCTGCTGTTTTGCAAGCTTCTGCCACTAATGTACCTATAGGACCAGCCCCCATTATTACTACATCGTCACCAATCTTTAAACGCGACATTCGAACTGTATGAACAGCCACCGCTACCGGTTCTATTATTGCTGCATCTACCTTAGACATATCTTTTGGTATCTTATGCAGTTTCGAAACCGGAACTGCAGCATATTCAGCAAAGCCGCCATCCCTATCAATTCCTAACAGGCCGAGGTTATAGCAAACATGGTAATTACCAGTCAAGCATGCATGACACTTGCCGCAGAACAATAATGGTTCTGGCACCACCATATCTCCAATTTTTACATTATTGTCTTCATCATTAATATCTACCACTTCTCCACAAAATTCATGACCCATAATAAGAGGAGCTTTTGCTCTAGGATGAACTCCATGATAAATATGCATATCAGATCCACAAATACCTGCATAAAATACTCTTACCAGCGCCTCACCTCTTTTTACTTCAGGTATATTCATAGATTCCACGTATATTGTTTTAGGACCTTTATAAACTAGAGCCTGCACAATTAAATCCTCCTTTAGTTATGAAATTAGATTTTCAAAAATTATATTCGTTTAATTTTAAAATTAACTGGTCTTTTCTAAGGTCGTTGTTTATCCGAGATTCAGGATGGCTTCAAGCTTTTTAACTAGACTTTCAATGATTTAAAAGTATGGGCTGCCCGGGAAGGTCTTCTACGAAATATTGTAAGCTCATTGAGAATGTTTATAGGTTACTTCTAGTAAAGTTTATTTCTATTTGTTGCTTAAGTTGTATTAACTTTTTTTATTCCATTTTCTATTAATGCTATTACTTTGTGATAATAATAATATTTATAAATGAAAAATAGCATAATTATTGAACAAGCTATCGAAAATTGTATATTGTAAAATCCAAAGAAAATTATTAATCCCCACCCTATTATGGAAAAAAATTTAATCCTTGCTGCGGTTTTTCTGTAAATACTTAATGTATGCTTAATATCTTCTAAAACTTCTTTTTTTTGAATTTTATCTTTTATAATAAAGTAATTATTGTTTTTACGTAAGCGAAACTTACAAAGAATTTTCCACACATAAAAAATCCCTGCTGCCAAAAATAAAACTGACCACATATAATTGTGCCTGGTAAAATTTAAAATTGACAATATATGAAATGAAATGGCGGAGAGCAAATATGCTCGTTCTTTCATAATCTATCCCCCCTGTACTCTCTAATGAAAATTTAAGAGAAATGGTATTTATGATAAAATAAATATGGAACGCAGTGACATGTTTTTTATTTTTCTGTTTTGTTTTATCGTAGTTTTGAGAGAGCAAATTTTGTTTTTGAAAATTTGCCCTCTCAAATATTTTCTCCGCACTCTTTCGGAACTTTAAAACTCTTTTTAAAACCAGCTTTTTATACGTACTCCCTATATTATATGGAAGAACTGCAAAACACCCACAATTCCCATGGCAGTCATGACAAACCCCGAAATCCCCACTGCAGTATAGAGAGCGGAACTCATTTGATAAGCTTTTGGAAGCATCTTTCTATCTATATACATCATTGCAATAGCCCATATACCACATCCAAGAACTCCACCAATTAATGAACCAAATGATACAGCAGTAGTGAAATTGATGCCTGTCCAGATAAGTAAAATACCTCCACCACTATACCAAAGCACTTCAATAATTTTTGCAGCATTTATATTCCACCATTTAACATTTCTAAGCAGTGGTGTAAAGCTCTCATATAATGTGTAAACATAAAGTTGTGAACTGACTGCCTGCATTGTACCGAAAAAGGCGCAGAAAATACCCAGCTGATAAAGGTAAACAAGAATGGGACTAATCATAGTAAAAAACTGCACTTGATATTGCATTATTTTTGTGTCAGTCGGAATTAAATGCTGCGGGTTTAGTATAACAGCGCCCAATATCATAAACACTGCAGATAAGATAAATACTGAACCAAAAGATGAGATGGCATCGGCTAGCGGAGCTTTACTCCATAACTTAGCTTTTTCTATCTCTTCATTATTATCTTCAGGCAAAGGTATTTTCTCGCTCTTTTTTAGCATTAACAGCCGTTCTTGAATTTCATTAATATTTGGGTTGCCAAGTAAACCCCATTTCTTTTCTCTATAAAGTCCTAAATATCCAAAATAATCATAAATCCCTCCGCCCAACGCGCCTAAATAAGTTATTACTTCAAGGGGTATCCTTTTACTCGCAATATCAGGATATTTCTCAATAATCCACGGCTCGTATCCTGAAGGTATTCTTGGCACTAATCCTGCCAGTACCCCCAACCAATCTGGATGTGAAACAAATACTGCAATTATCACAAAAAGCACCATAATCGCAACAACACCGGTTTGGAACTTTTCTACAATATCATACATTGTAATAAAAGCGAGTATTGTGACGACTAATAGCCAAAAAGTTGCCCATATCTTCTGATCCCCGAAACCAAACACCCATGTGCTCCACTGTCCCAGAAATAATGCAAACCCTGAAGCCCAACTTGGAAACGAAATAACAGCGAAAAAACCGATCAAAGTTGGGAACCAGTTTTTAGGGCCAGGAAATACCTCGCCAAATCTGGTTAACGGATGTTCACCTGTAATCGTTATATATCTTGTCCCAGAATAAATTATAACACCCTTCATAATAATGCCTAATAAGAATGTCCATAAAAATATATATTGGAATATAGCTCCGCCTCTTGCTGAGAAAAATACCTCTCCACTACCAATAGATGCTGAAGCCAGTATTAATCCCGGACCCAAAAAAGCAAGCAAATCTGTAAACTTACCTCGTTTTAATCGTTCATCTACCTCGGGATATCTTATTAATTCCTCGTTAACCACAAAACTACCTCCCTTTAGATTTTTATTTCCAGATGTGTGAAAACACCGCTTTTTATAATAATTTTACATGCTAACCCCCCCCAGCATTTACCAGCGATAGTCAAACGGCCTTGAACTTCTTTTTATAACAAATTTACATGCTAACCCCCCCATCAGATTATCATCTAAAGTTGATAACTCAACTTTTTTGGTTTGAATAATATTTATACTTGTTTTTCCCATATTTGTTGTATATCCTGTTTTGTGTTATATATATGTTTTTTTACCATTTCTAACAACTTATTTTCATCAAATATCACCAAAGCATCGAAAATAGCCTTGTGCTCCTGAAATGCCTCTTTCATCCGGGCTTTGCCCTGTTTCCAATAGACGTGATACATATAAATATGCGTCCCGAGGTTGTTATATATTTGCAGCACTTTTTTATTATCAGAGCACTCGATATAGATTTGATGAAATTCCTGGTCCAATGATAGATGCCTGTAAAAATCATTCAGGCCTTCAATATTTTCCACAACTTTCCTGTGCTCCTCCAAATTTTTTAAAAACTTTTCCTTTATCTCTGGGTTACTTTTCAAAGTCTGAAGGATCCTGTTTACATAAAAAGTTTCTATCATCAATCTTATTTCCAGCAGCTCATCAATTTCCTCCAGTTTAATCCTTTTTACCCTCATGCTCTTTCTCGGAGCGCTTTCGATAAGGCCTTCCATCAGAAGTCTATTTAACGCCTGTTTGATTGGGGTCTCACTGATGCCGTATCTTTCGCACAGATCCCGAAGTATTATTTTCTGCCCGGGTTTTAAGGTGTTTAAGGTTATATCCTTTTTTATTTCCTTATATGCCATATCCACCAGAGTATTTGACTGAAAAAATTCAAATTCTGCGTTCATTTAGTCCCTTCCTTTTATGATTTTTAATTTTCTGTTGTCGATTTTAAATCTAAAATCTATTATTATATATTCTATATATTTTTGCATTTTCCTTCAACCCGAAAAAATTTTTTTAAAAGGTTTTTTAATTAATTAAGAAATTCTTAAAAAGAAACTACTATTAAAAATCAAAAAGTGAGGATAAAAATGAAATCAGTGAAACTAATAAATTCCAGAAAAATGGATTTGATTGATAAAAGGATCCTCAAGTAATTAAGTGGTTGAAAAAAAAAGAGATAGACCCTCGAGCTATTATCTCCAGGGTCTATCCGCTGGAAGCAATTGATGAAGCTTTTAAAGATATATTGAAGAATTCTCATTAATTATGCAAAATAGTAATCTCCTTTTAATCAGGGTTTAAAGGGTCAGCAAGGGTTTGCCCCCTTTACAAATTATCAAATTCTGTACTTTCCCCTCAAGTACTGCTCGGGAACCGGGATATCCTCTTTCAATACATGGGCTGCATACATGGGCCAGTAAGGCTGGCGAAGCATGACCCTTCCCAGAGCCACCAGGTCCGCCCTTTTGTTGCCTATGACCTCTTCTGCCAGTTCCGGGGTGGTGATGAGGCCTACGGCTGCGGTGGGAATGCCGGTAGTTCTTTTCACGGCCTCCGAATAATTTATCTGGTATCCCGGGAAAAGTTCCAGCTTTGGAGAGAGAAGGCCTCCGGCACTGGTATCGACTATGTCCACCAGGTCTTTAATCATCTTTACTATTTCAATGGTTTCATTTATATCAAGGCCGCCCTCCATAAAGTCGGTGGCAGACAGCCTCACGAAAAGGGGCATGCTTTCGGGAATGGCGGAGCGGACTTCCATCAAAACCTCTTTCAGAAACCTGACCCTGTTTTCTCTGGAACCGCCGTATTCATCATCCCTCCTGTTGGACAAGGGCGAAAGAAATTCATGAAGCAGGTATCCATGGGCTGCATGTACTTCCACGGTATCGTAGCCTGCTTTCACGGCCCTTTTTGCTGCAAGGCCGAAAGCTCTGACAATGTCTTTTATTTCATCCTTCGAAAGTTCTGCCGGCACCGGGTATTCTTCACTCCAGTTCATGCTGGAAGGAGCCACGATCCTTTCGCCCTTTACGCCGCACTTTCTTCCCGCATGGGCCAGCTGCACCCCCATCCTGCACCCCATGGAATGGACAAAATCTACTATCCTTTTCAGGGGTTCTATCTGAGAATCCTCCCAGAGTCCCAGGTCGTTGGCGCTGATCCTGCCCCTCCTTTCCACAGCAGTGGCCTCCTGCATGATGAGCCCCACGCCTCCTACAGCTCGCGTGGCATAATGGACGAAATGCCAATCGTTGGGCTTTCCGTCATCGCCGGCCGAATACATGCACATGGGGGACATCATGATGCGGTTTTTAAGTTTTAGGCCCTTCAAAGAAAACTCCTCGAACAGTTTGCTCACGTTCTGTCACCTCTTAATTTAATTTTGATGAACAAAATTTAAACATATAGATCTACTGTATACCAACAAATGGTAAAATGCTGTTTTTATTATATTACTATTACTAATTATTATCAACATTATCCATTGTTTAAATTCGAAGTCTCGGATGTTCAGTTTTCAGTGCCGTATACCGCAAAAACAAAAGCCCCGCCGGAGGGCAGGGTTTTTGTTTTTATTTTCGAAAGACTATATGCCGATTTCTGCAAGAAGGTCGCGCTTTGGCCTGAAGCCCACAAGCTTATTTACCACCTGGCCGTTTTCAAACACCAGGAGTGTGGGGATACTCATTATCCCGTAGCGGGCTGCCGTTTGCGGGTTTTCATCCACATCCAGCTTGCATACCTTGAGGGTGCCCTCGTATTCAGCGGCGATCTCTTCCACTACGGGACCCATCATGCGGCATGGGCCGCACCAGGGTGCCCACATATCCACCAGGACTTTACCCTCGGCCTGAAGTACTTCCTGCTCAAAATTCTCATCGGTGACGGTTATCGGTTTCATTATGAAATCCTCCTTTAGTTTAATTTTAAGATTTTCGCCCCCGTGGGGCCTTTCTTAAATTTGATTTAGGTGAGAAACGCGTCGCTGATGGTATGTCTTTTTTATTATTTCACTTTCACTAATAAGTTTTTCAATCGGTTATCAAAAAATGACGATTTTTAAAATTGACCCTGGAGTTTTAATATACTATAATTGATTTATAGTATATATAATTATGTTAAACTATGATAAACTACTTTTCCAATAAATTACTAGCTCTCGAAAGGATGTATGCTTATGATAGACGGCAGATTGATCCGCAGCTTTCGTCGCAAGCGCAATTTGTCGCTACAGGAGCTTGCCCGGCAGGCTGAACTTTCGGTTTCTTACCTGAGCGAAATTGAGCGGGGCAAAAAGCAGCCATCTCTCGAAACCATAGACAAGCTGGCTTCAGCCTTAAACGTTTCAAAAGAAGGTTTTTTCCCCGAAGCAGATACCATTACCTCCGGTCCCACGGCTCTCGGTGAAAAGATAACCCTCCTGCGCCAGAAAAAAGGCCTTTCCCAATCTCAGCTGGCGGAAAAGGCCGGCATTTCCGCAGCCTATCTCTGCCATATAGAGAAGGGCAAGGTGCTGCCGGCGGTGTCCACTTTGAGGACTATCGCCCGGGCTCTGGAAGTTTGCCCGGAAGATCTGATATCCTCCACCAGCCATGTGGGATACAAGATAAAGAAGATCCGGCGGGAACGGGATCTCACCCAGGCGGAACTGGCCGCAAAAGCCGGTGTGTCCACGGGCCTCATCGGTCAGATCGAAAGCGGCAGGGTGGAACCTTCCATAAAGACTCTGGAAAAGATTGCATCGGCGCTCTCGCTTTCACCATGCTACTTCGTGGCGGACGATGATGAAATATCATCGTTATTCAAGCCCATGAACCCGGCTTTAAAAGAACTTTTTTTAGACCCGAAAGTCCGCTCCGTCCTGGAGCTGGTGGCAGACTGCACGGCTGAAGAGTTCAGTTTCATCCTGAAGTTCATACAGCTTTATAAGGAACACCGGAAGTCCTGATTCAAACTAGTAGCTCAGCGGTGCCACCGCCAGGCCCTTGAACATACCGAAGCCCGAGAGGAATATCTTGAGCCCTTTTTCTGTGCTGACAAAGGGGCTGATATATACTTTTACGCCGTCTACTTCTGTTAGAGTGTATTCATTGGTATCAGCAGGTGCGCCTACGTACACGGCAGGCATATAGGTGCAGCCTGCTCAACCGCCGCCGTAGCGCTCCAGCTTAATGGTGATGGTATCATTGTTCCTATCCCGAATGTATTTTTTAGCCTTTTCATCTATTTCTATATTTGCCATTCTCTTCACCTCCGTTTGTTGATTTTATTATACTATTAATTTTTTTCGCTGTCAATGAGTATTTATATTTTTATACTAATTTTTCATTAAAAAATAACCCCTGATGCCAGTCTGCATCAAGGGTAGGCCAGCGCCTCACCTGCTTACCGCTCTATCTTACAAAACTAACACCCCCAGCACCTGTGGCCAGCAGCCACCGTAGGGTCCGGGATTTTCAAGAAAAATCCTGGTAAGGCCCACCACAAAATATGTTTCCCGGGTGTTAAGCATGTCTTTTGTCTCCTTTAATTTTGCCGAAAGCATGCCGGGGTTTTCCCGGATGAAGTCATGAAATTTTTGATGCCATAAAAGGTCGGTAGCCATCCAGTTATGTTCAAAACCGGCAGTGCCATCTTCGAATATGAATCGGGCTTCGTATTCCATGGGATTGTAAGGATTTCGCCGGAAATTGACTTCCCTGACGGTAGGTTTTATGAGCCCGAGGGTCCTGCCCCGGCTGAATATGGAGTCTACCGATGAGTCCAGAAGGGAGCGCAGCAGCCTCATTCTCTCCACATCGCTTAATGTCTTGATTAGAGATGGGATTTGCTGTTCGTTTCTCACAAAAAATCGGTCCTCGGGCCGCGGAGCCGTGCCCCACCAGTCATTCAAGCAGATCTCGGTCACCCCGAATATTTCGAAAACCTTTTGCCCGCCGTTATAGAGGTCGGACTGATACATGGGCATAGGCCTTATCCACCGCCTGTTCTCATCAACTCCCACAAGGCTTATGCGGGTGTTGTAAAGCCGTGAAATGGCAAGGAGCGTAAATCTGGTCTTCCCCGAATTTGCCATAATGATTCCTCCAGTCATAATCATAATGGTATAATTCTGATAGACCCCCTCCGAAAGCAAGTATTCTTTAGTAAAATATATTTCGGGAAAGAGGAAATTATTAATAGGTAAGGGGACGCACCTCCTTTTCTGGGGTATTCCTCTGGGGGAGGCGGAGGAATGTCCCCATCTTAGGTAAGGGGGCGCACCTCCTATAGCAGAGGTCAGTCTTCCGAGGTCAGATTAAGCTGGATTTGCCAATTCTGACATCCGGCTTCCGATATATGGGTAAGCGGAGGAGTGTCCCCAATTAAGCTGTAGCAGTCCGAGAGGTACCCCAATTAAACCTGGTAGAGGTGGAGATACCCATTGAATGTTGTGATTTTTATGAAGGGAGCGTTTTAAATGTCCATGCAAAAATATGAGGTGATGGTGGTGGGAGGTGGAGCGGCGGGCATGATGGCAGCCATATCCGCCAGGATGCATGGGGCCCGGGTAGCTATCCTTGAAAGGAACCCCCGGGTGGGAAAAAAGATCCTTGCCACCGGCAACGGCCGCTGTAATTTCACCAACATTTATACCGATGCGGAGCACTATCACGGTAAAAACCCAAAATTCATATACGGAGCTCTCTTTCAATTTGATGTTTCAAAGACCATAGCTTTTTTTGAAAAGCTGGGCATCGCTCACAAAGTGGAAGACGGCGGCAGGGTCTTCCCCATGTCGGACCAGGCCTCCAGTGTGCTGGATGTGCTTTTATATGAGCTGAACCGCCTTGGTGTCGAGATTTGCTGCAATTGTTTCGTGAAAAAAATGAGAAAGACCGATAATTGTTTTGTACTGGAAACCGAAGACGGAAAGCATTTTTGCGGCCAGAAGGTGATCCTGGCCTGCGGCGGAAAAGCCATGCCTTCCACCGGTTCTGACGGTAGCGGATACGAGCTTTCGCGGCAGATGGGCCATAGAATAACGGATATCTTCCCCGCTCTGGTGCAGTTAAAGCTGGAGGGAAAATTCTTTAAACAGATCGAAGGCGTAAAAATTATAGGCACCGCAGAAGTGCTGTCCAGCAATAAATCTATGGCAAAAGACAGCGGTGACATCCTTTTTGCAAACTACGGTGTATCGGGGCCGCCCATACTGCAGGTGAGCAGAAAAGCCGGTGAGCTTTTGCAGGAGGGAAAAGAGGCGGTGCTCAAGGTAACGGTCATCAATAACTTCTCCCACAAAGAACTTGTGGAATTGCTTTCCCGGCGCTTTAAAAATATGCCCGAAAAGACCGTGGAGTTCAGCCTGGTGGGGCTCGTTAACAAGAGGCTCATCAGGGTTTTGCTCAAAGAGGCCGGTATAAAAGATTTAAATGCTCCCGTATCAGCCCTTTCCTCCTCTGATGTACAAAAAATTGCCCGCATCCTTACGGACTGGAGGTTCAGGATATCCGGCACCAGATCCTGGCCCAGTGCCCAGGTTACCGCCGGGGGTGTGGATACCGCCGACATCGACCCCCGCACTATGGAATCCCGGTTGGTAAAGGGACTGTTCTTCGCCGGTGAAATCATGGACATAGACGGGGAATGTGGCGGCTTTAACCTGCAGTGGGCCTGGTCCTCGGGTTTTACAGCCGGCAAATATGCTGCCGTCAGATAGTAGCTCAGCATTTTTTAATCAGGTCTGAAATTATGCTGAATGTTTTGACACAAAAAAATAGAGCCTCTGGAGCTCTTTAAATTTCAATCTTGGAGTAAATATATAAATCTACCGCCCGGAATAATCTATTCCCGGATTTTTTGTCTAATCTCGTTTATCTGACTTTGAAGCCGGGATATCATATCCTTAATCTCATTTATTTCATGGAATGCACGGTCCTGCTCCTGGCTCATCTGCTCTATGGTAGTATCGTAGTCCGATTCCGTTTCGTGTTCTACGATCTGTGTTTTTTCCCTGCAGCGGTCTTTTAATTCTTCTACTTTCTCCTTGCCTTTTTCAGCCAGGCTCATGGTGCTGTTTATTCCCCTGACTATTACAGGCCTTGCCATTTTTTTAATCTTCGGGGTAACCATATAGGCCAGAACTGCAGCTCCTATTCCCCAAAAAAACGGTTTTAAAATTGGCAATACTATCCACCTCTTTCTTTTATTGGAATTGATTCTATATAACTTCACATATTTAATCTGTCCTCCGAATGGTTTTATATGCTGAAAAATGTTTTTAGATTTTCATATTAAATACTATCATGGAATTAAGTATGCTCGAGCTTCGTTCTGTCGTCGACTGCTGTATTTTACCGCCTTGACTGGTAATATTTTGTAATTTTCTTTTTAATTCATCAATCCCCCGCCGAAGCATATTCCCGCACCGGTAGCAGTCTGGGATGGTATGTCGCCAGGCCACACCAATATAAAATTCAGGCCGCTTTTCAATTTCCAAAGCGGCCTTTTTTTATTTCAACAAAGTCACGCTAATATAAACCGTCAAAATAGCCCCTATCGCCACTTTCATAAGACCCTGCTCAAAATAGGCCAAAATGAGAGCGGCGCCCATGCCGATGGCCGAAGAGTATATGTTTCCCGTGGAATATAAAATGCCGGGAAAGGTCATGGCTCCCAATACTGCATAAGGCACATAAAATAAAAAAGAACGCAAAAATCTCGATTTTAATTTTTTCTTGAATACCGCAATGGGAAGCACTCTCGGCATGTAGGTAACGACAGCCATCAAAAATACTGCTATCAATGTGTTACTCAATTTCATCATCCCCCCTGGGATAGAAGAACGCACCGACCGCCGATGCTATGATGGTTGCAAAAATGATACTCCATCCTCCTGACGTGCGGGCAAAATATGGGGCCCAATGAAATAAAGAACTGATGAAAATAGCGGTGATAGCGACGACAAAAGCGGCTCTTGACTTTTTTGCCGCCGGGACCACAAGGGCTATAAACATGGCGTACAGCGCAATTCCCATGGAACTCTGAATCGTCCTGGGTAGCACCGAAGATGTCAATGCACCCAGGGCGGTGCCCAGAGCCCATCCCCAGTACGGGCATGTGACAAGCCCCAGAAAATAGCCAAATGTGATTTCTCCTTTTTCCAGGGAGGCTATGGCAAAGGTCTCGTCGGTTATCCCGAAGGCCATAATACATCGCTTTAAAAAAGCCATTTGTGGAGCCACCTTCTGTGAAAGCGACAGTGACATCAGCATATAGCGAATATTTACCACAAAAGTGGTCAGAGTAATCTCCAAAAGTGAGGCATTGGCTATGATAAGATTTGTGCCCGCAAACTGCCCGGCCGATGTAAGATTGGATAAAGATATTAAAATTGCGGTCCAAACCGGTATTCCCCCATTGACCGCCATAAGTCCGAACGTAAAGGACACCGGAATGTATCCGAGAGCAATTGGAATCCCCTGCCTGAGGCCATGGAAAAAATCCGCAGAACCGCGTTTTTTTACGGCTGTAGTTTGTCTGTGTGTTGGCACATTTAAACTTTTCAACAGTCAAGCACCCTTCCTCACTCCCACGCCACAGTTAAGTTTATTCCTATCCCCAACATTAAATGTCAGAATACATGCCGGTAAACTTATATTTAAAATTATACTTTTACTTTAATTAATTTTCAAGTAGCCCACCTTAGTGTGGCCTTGACATCATCGCAGTAATAACTCACTCGGAAGATGTTTCTTTCAAAGCTTCAGCCTGCACAACTCTTTCCTGCTCCTTGGCCCTTCATCGGCGAGGTAATCGTGAGGACAGAACGCAAACGGTAATGTTCTGACTCGCGATATAGGTAGCAAATATTGAACTTTCCCAGTAGTAGACGATAGCCAGATTCTGGTCGGTAATCTGTAATGTTCCGGAGGAACATTTACCGATTATGTTGCAAAAGAAACGGGAGAGCTCATTATAACAAAAGCTTCAAGCACACCCAAAAATTTTGCCGATGGTGTGCTGGAGGCTGTTAAAAAAGGGGGAGTGCCATTATAAGAGAGGCGGACTATATTGTCCATGGCAGTACAATAAGTAATAAATGCCTTAATTGAAAGCAAAGGCGCCTGGACTGCCCTGATTGCCACCAAAGGGTTCAGGGATGAGCTTGAAATTGGCAGGGCTATACCAGATGAGTCCAGTTGTTGCAACATTAGGGGCGAGCTACTTACTGGCCCCAATCGGTATGTTATCTATATTGCAACGGTCCGTTTAAATCGTGAAGTTTATCAAGCTGGAATTCCATAGGATGATCTCAGATTCCCTTCTTTATCCAACCACAATCGGACGTCTTTTTCCTCCTTATCAAAACGGTAAGCCCGCCCGCCCACCAATACCAAAGCGTTTTCAAAGGCGTATCCCACGGTAACCACGGCTGCTGGGCCAGTCACCACCCTGGTGGTGGCTCCACCTTTGGACCCCAGCTCTCCCACATGCACATCCCCACCAGCCTGTATCTCGCCACCGCGAAATACCCCGGATACAGTCACTTTCTTACCAGCTTGAATCTGGGAAATATAACAGCCGCTGCCCACCACCCGGACATCGCCGGTAGCTATAACTGTAGAATTGTGGACGCTTGACGCCACCACATCACTTTCTGCAGATGGCGAGAACGCAAAGTCCTGTTCCCATTCCCCGGCTCGTCGGGCCAATGTTTCGATCTCCTGCAGGTCACGCACTGCCAGAGGGGAACGAACCAGCGCCCGTTCGACTTCCCGAATAAACTCTTCCAGGCTTTCAGCGGCCATTCCCGGCGGCATAGTTTCAACCTCTTTCTTGAAGGTATTGGCGGCAGCAGGAAGATGGCGAAACTTCCCCTCCAGCAGCAACTTTACCAGGGGGCCGATACCGCCTTTAAGATCGCCCTGCTTGAACGCCGGGTGACCCAGTAACTGCCGGATAGCCATGATCATTTCTTGCAAACCTGCCGCTAAAGCATGAACCTGCGGCAACATCCGCTCTAGAAAAGCAGGAACTCTTCCTGCGATTACCACCGATGACAGGATATTCCCTCTGATCAGGATGGATCCCGTGGCTTGAACCCTCGCGCCGGCGACCAACCCTCCCACCCTAACATTCCCGCCCGCTTCTACCGCCATTCTTTCTGTCACATTTCCGGCAATCAGGATATCTCCTTTAAAGACAATGTTACCAGAAGAAAGGTCTACGTCACCATCATGCACCAACTCAGGTAATACACTTACCTTCACCGTGTTACGCCAGCGGGAGGCTGCAGGACGTCCAGGCCGGGCCGCTACAGCCCGTTCACCATCCCTGGTAAGCACCGCTCCTTCACCTACAGAAAGGATAAAGTCCCGGGGCGACGGCGGCACAATTACCTCACCCTTGACGCTGGTGCCGGGATGTCCCGGCTCAGGCGGGTGTTTGACAGCAAGGATTTCTCCTGCCTCCACCGAAGTAAAAACATAACGTTTCCGGAAATCTACCGTTTCATCTTCCTCCGCCAGTACCGGTACCCTGGGATTAGAGGAAAAAAGCAATTCTACCCGGCCGTCTTTTCCTGGTTCTGCAGGAATACCTCTGGCGACAATCACTTCCTCTTCAGCGCAGGATGCAACACTACGAGAGCATGCTTCCCAGTCTATGCCATAATTAATCCCCAACCGGGATAACTCCTGCAATAGTTCATCCCATGTGAGCGGGGGAAGACGTTCTTCCCGCTCCACTACCGACAGTTGCAATATCCTGGCAGGCGGAAGATCAGGCAGTTCCCGGTGAACTACTACCGTAGGGCACATTCGCAATATCGCTTGTAGACCATCGGAAGAAACGGTCACAGACCATTCCCCTTCTCTTCGCTCTTCCACCGTTTCCACCCGCACGGTATCCTTCATGGATATGGGGGTGGGTTGGGTGCACTCCCGGCCGTTAACAATCAGTCTTACCCCTGGGCAAGGTACCACCACCGGGTAAGGTCCCTCTGGTCGGTGTCGGACAACAAGGCACCCCTGTTTCACAAAAGCATATGGACCCACCGCTTCTCCGTCCGGAAAAGCATTGTCTACTGCGCTCGCCGTTGCTTCGGGTGAGCCCCGGGTAGTCTCTTCTTTTTTCATAATGAACTCACCTCCTGCTGCTAAGTATTGGGAGTTGTCTCCAGGACTTCCAGCACTTTAAAAAAAACTATCATTTCCAGGTCTTTTCGAATAAGATCTGGGATGCGAACAATAAAGCTGCGATTAAACAGCCGCCAGATGCTTGTTATCATCGGCCACTTTCAGCACTACCATTGTGATATCATCCTTCTGTGGTAAATTTTTCGTAAAGTCTGTAACCTTTTGGAAAACTTGATCTTCAATTTCCGTTGCCGGGCTATTCGCATACTGGACTAAAATTTGCCGCAGGCGCTCCAAACGGAAAGCCTCCCCTTTTTCATTTCGTGCTTCTACAATCCCATCCGTGTAAAAAAACACGTAATCATCATTATCCAATTGAATTGAATGTTCCTGGTACTGTTGATGAGGCATCCCTCCCAACATGATTCCCTTCCCCGGTAGCTGTTCACAGCTTCTTGTCCTTCCTTTTACAATCAGGGGGAGATTATGCCCCGCATTGGCATAAGTAAGAATTTTTGACTGCGGATCGTAATCAGCGCAAAAAACCGTGACAAAGGAACCCAATGCTTTGAAGTCATCGTACAAGATGCTGTTCATGATAGTCAGCGTTTCTCCTGGACCTCTCCCTTTTTCCGCTGCGTTTCGAAACGCACTTCTTGTTAACAACATCAACATGGCTGCTGGAATTCCCTTGCCCATCACATCCCCAATTACGATCCGGAGTTTTCCGTTCTTCAGTATACAGAAATCGTAATAATCCCCCCCTATCGAGCAGGCAGCAATCGATGTGCCCGCAACCTGTCCACCCACGAATTCCGGGACTCCTGTATTTAATAATTTGCTTTGAATTTGCTGGGCTAACTGTATTTCTCTTCTTAAGGTATTCTTCAATTCATGGGCTAATTGATCAGACCGCTTCTGTAATTCCTGAAGCCCCCTTGTTATCTCATGAAGGCTGACAGAAAAAATACATAAACAGGCCAGTATCAAAAAAGGCGCCAACCGGTAAAAAGAAATCAATATCACACCAAGGGAAAGCAAAAATACATAATATATCCCGCTATTCTTCCATTCAATTCCTTTCTTGTTAACCATATAGCTGCTGAGCAGCCATGTTCCGTACAAAGAAGCCACCGAGGCGATTACGCTGGTGTAAAACGAAAGACTACCATACGGTACATTGCCGGTTAACAAGTTAATCATTCCAATAACGATGATCAAAAGCACCCATTTAAGCCAGAAAACCCAATGGCGCCAGGTCTCCGCATGGTGGAGAATGGTCTGTGTGACGGCAACGGCCAGCATGATAAATGATGCTTTACCAACCGGATAATGAAAAGCCATAATCCCGGCGAGAATAGGAAGTAATGATAACCCCTGAACTATTCCAATTGTAAAAAACCACTCAGTCAAAAGCAGGCCAATTAAGTATAACAATAAATACATCCAGGTTTTCTGCCAGCTGAAAATAATCGTGGAGGCTCCAAATAATCCGGCAACCGCTAAAAACACACCCATGTAATTTACACGAACTGAAGCCCTCATCTTAAAAAGCCCCTTTCCGCAAGGCCTCAATGAGTTGAAACAATCCCACCGTGTTAAGAAGTTCAGATATATTCTCATTGGCATTTTCGAGGCTGACAGTAAAACCACGTTCCTGTGACAGGCGAACGACTTGAAGGATGGCACCGACCCCGGTTGAATCGATGAATTCAAGTCCAGCCATGTCAAGGACCAATTCAGAGATACCGGAAAGTTGTTCCGTCTGACCGTTAAAAGTATCCACGGTGGAAATGTCCAGTATGCCTTCTAAACTGAGCCTTACAGTCTTTCCTTCCAGACGGGATTTTACGTTAAGCATAATGTACATTCCCCTCTTTAAGAGTCGTAATATTGTCAGTAGCTGCCTTTTCAGGTGCATCAACTAAGTTGATCTCTAACATTATGGTTGTGCCCTGGGAACTGGTACTCAGGACAATGCGATCCATTACCTTTAGAAGTAAATAGAACCCCCATCCCGCAGAGTGCTTGGTCGAATATCCGGCCATCAAAGTTGTCCTGGGAAGTTCGGATAAGTCTATGCCGCTTCCGTTGTCCGACACGAAAATTCGGAGATGATCACCGACCATATAAAGGCTCATTTGTCCCTCTGTCGCATGTTTCAATACATTGGTAACCGCTTCAGAGGTGCCAAGCAATATGTTATATCTAACCTTAGACGGGAGGGGACGAGACTCCAGTACCTCCTGCACCTGCCGGCGGCAGCTGGCTACATCCGTTTTCGTAAGGATGGGGTGACTGGATATGTATACCCCTGTTTTCAACAGTTCAATTTCCTTTTGTTCCACCAGCAAGAGTTTTCCCTGTGTTACCGAATAGATCACTTCACGATAAAGGTTTCGAACTCGTTCTTCCTGTCTTTTCTCATATTCGAGAATGTCAGTCACATCAAAGAAGATAACACTGACCTGATCGCCAGAAGGCACACAGTAGACATCATATATCTTGCCGGATTGCGCTTCTTCGAGTATTTCTCGCACTCCGCTCTGTTGCCTGCGTGCTTTTTCCACCAGAGTAATTACTTGCTCCGATCGCGTCAAGTATTTTTAGGTTTTTTTTTGAAAAAGACCCACCATCAAATTGCGGATGAGAATGTATTATTAACTTAAACTCAGGGCTGCCCTTGATATAAAGCCCCGTATCCATGTTTCCTTG
>DUMA01000046.1 GCA_012840135.1 Thermoanaerobacterales bacterium | reverse complement strand
GGCTCTGTAATTCCCTCAGATTCTTTGACAGGTGTGCGAATACTTTTCTTATGGATATTAGCCCGTCGGTGTAGGGAAGACTTATACCTATCGGTACACGTATGCTGGTCACCTTTGCAGGACACGGTGTAAGATAAAATACCCCAACGTCTCCCTGCCGGAAATTCTTCTTTTTCACTATTTCAGTTTTGATAAGCCTGGCAGCAATCTCCATCGGGGAAACCAACGGTATTACGTTTTCCAGCAGGTCGGGGTATCTAAGCTGAATAATGCGGATTATTACCGGACAGTCGCTGTATATCGCCGGCCTTGTTATCTTTTCCCCTTGTAAATAGTATTTTTTTATAATCGCAGAGGCAATATCGCAATAGGGTGAAATGTCAAAGGCTTCATCAAAACCCAGCATTTCAACTGCTTTCAATATTTTCCCCAGCCCAATACTGGTATCGAATTGGCCGTGTACCACCGGAGGCACAAGGGCTATCCTGTACTTATATTTTTTTATATCCTCCAGGTCGTCGGTGACGGCCTTTTGCGCATGATAAGGACAAACCCGTATGCACTCACCGCAGTCTATGCACCTCTCACCGAAAATGCTCGCTTTTCCACCCCTTACTCTTATAGCCTCGGTAGGACATCTTATTATACAGTGAGTGCACCCCTTGCAGCTGTCCTCGGATAATACAACCGAATGAAAATAATCGCCCATTTGACCACCCTCTTAATTAGGTATGTGTATAATACTGGTTACCGTGGTGCCCTTACCCATTTCAGATTCTATCTTAAACTCATCGCTGCACCGTTTCATGTTGGGAAGTCCCATCCCTGCGCCAAAACCCATCTCCCGCACATGGTCGGAAGCAGTGGAGTATCCCTTTTCCATTGCCTTGTCTATATCCGGAATACCCGGCCCGTAGTCCTTCGCTATTATTTGAATCTTGGTTGTATCAATATTTACTATGATTTCTCCCCCGTTGGAATGGATAATGATATTCATTTCCGCCTCGTAGGTAACCACCGCTGCGCGCCTTGTTATATCCGAAGGTATCCCCAGCTTTTTCAGAACTTTTTTTGTGTTGCTTGAAGCATCTCCGGCTTTTGCAAAGTCCTCCGCGTTTACCCTGTAGTTTAAACTAACCATGTCTTGGCTCATTTTATTACTCCCAGTTCATCTATACCCTTAAGACCGGCATTATACAAAATGCCGCTAGTGGTATACAGAGTATAGGGCGTACACATAATGGTCATACCGTTCTCCTCCGCCAGTTCCAAGGAAGCAGCGTCGGGCCTTTTACCCCTAACATAAATAATGGCGGCAAGGTCCATCATTTCTGCGGTTCTTATCACCTGCGGACTGGTTAACCCGGTAAGCAGAACCGTCCTTTCATTGACGAAAGCCAAAACATCGCTCATAAGGTCCGCTCCAAAGGCGAAGTCCACTTCCCTGTCCATTCTGGACTTCCCCGCTATTACCTCTGCATCAAGTATGTCCCTTATTTCATAAAGATACATATTGACCTCCCTCTTTACACATTATTTTGACCATGCCCTATATTACCCGGCTTATCCTTTTCAACACCTCTATATAACAGTTGATAAGCTCCATGGAAACCTGGCCCGGTACTGCGGTCCGGCTGTCATATTCCGAATAAGTGTCCAGCATCGCGGTATACAACATTAATATTTCTTCTTTGTAAACTTCCATAGAAGCAGGCCATTCGGTTTGGGATATTTGAACCTCGAACAGCCCAATGCGGTTTTTATGCTCCTCAATCATGTCCTCTATGCTTTTCCCTGCCGCTTCCGCCGCCGATACTTGCTTAAGCATGTCTTTGCATTCCTCAAGCTGGTCCCTCAGCATGCTTGCTTCCCGGGAATAAGATTGCGAAAAGTTTATCTCCACCGATGGAAAGCTTGTCTTGGAGATATGGGCATCACTATAATGCGCCCTTACCTTATCAACGGCTGCCTCCGCCAACTCCCTGGAAAAGGAGTAAAGGGTGTAAACCTTATGCAAACCGTCCTCATCCACCGCTGCCGCCATTCCATTGTTGTTTAGCTCCTCCGCCAATTTCAGTGCGTTTTGAGGGTTGGAAAAGGCGCCCACCTGGATACGATAGAGTTCGAAACCCTCCACCTTGAACGCCTGTTGAAACGCGCTAACCGCTTGTTCATCCTCGGTCGGGCTTTGTGGAACACCATCATCCGGAGGCCTGGCCTCCCCTGGATCGGAGGTTCCTTTAGGGGACGTTTGCCCGGTCGGCGTTCCGGCTTCATCCTGCTGGTTTTGGGCAAAATATGGAATTATCAGCATTTTGGCCACCCCATAGCCGAGGGCTACTCCTAAAAGGGGGATTATGACAAATAATAACAGGAGTGTTTTGCCCTTACCGATCCCGCCTGACTTTTCACTTCTTTTTTTTCTCATGTTTATCACCGCTTTTTCGTGTTATCCTGTCAATATTATAACATATATAGCAGCGGTTACCTACAGGCAAAAATTCAAAAGAACCATGGCCGAGAGCAAAGGACGAGGGCGTCGGCCGTTCAACTAAAAAGTAGGTAGGTGAAACCCTCCTACCTACTTCTTAGCCTTTTTATTTGCCTTACCTAATATGGCCGCTTATTATTTCGCATTCTTCAACGCATCTAGCAAAGCATCTACATATTCCTGACCAATTTGTTTTCCTATGCTGTCATACACGCTTTGAACTCTCTCAAGAACCTCGTCTACAAAGCTCGCTTCAAACTCAATGAGTTCCATTCCGTTATCTACCAGCTTCTGCCTGTTCTCCTTGTCTATGGTAACCAGCCGCGCTTCAATCTCTACCGCCGCCTCATCTACTGCTTGTTTCAAAGCCTTCTGGTATGCCGGATGCAGACTGTCAAACTTGGATGCATTAATCAGGAATTGGTTGCAATATAATATGTGGTGAGTCAATATCAGATAGTCCTGAACTTCGTTCAGGTTCGCCCCGACACAGGTATCAGTCGCATTTTCCTGTGCATCAACAAGGCCCTGCTGCAGCGATACATAAACCTCAGGCCACGGTAGCGGTGTTGGTGCTGCTCCAAGAGCTTTCCAGAAGTCCATGTGGTTCTTGTTCTCCATTGTCCTTATCTTCAAGCCCTTAAAGTCGTCAATACTGCTTATCTTCTTGTTGGAAGTGGTCTCACGGAATGTCGCACCCTGCAGATAGTGCAGATTGAGCATGTTCTTTGCCCTATACGCCTCATTTATTTTTTCAGTAAAGGGACTCCTGTTCAAAGCATAGTCAATGGTCTTGGCATCATACTTTGCAAATACCATTGGGAGGTCAAATATAGCCACTTCCGGAACAAAGTTTACCGTTTGAGCAGTCTGGCATATAACAAAGTCAATATCTCCTGCAAGCATCTGAGCTTGAAGCTCCTGGTCATTACCAAGCTGGCTGTTTGGGTAATAATCGATTGTGAGCTTTCCGTCGGTAATCTCCGCTACTTTCTTGGTAACTAGTTCGCCGAAAAGCTGTGCCGCGGCACCGACACCTGCATTATCGGCACCAATAAGTGCTACTGGTTCCAATGAAGCGTATTCGCTCTCACCTTCTGCAGGTTGTTCAGAAGGTTGTTCAGGCTGTGCTCCACCGGTACATGCCACTTGAGTCAAAACCATCGCTAACACTAAAAGCAGTATAAGTAACTTTTTCATTTTTTTCTTTCCTCCTTCTTTGTTTTATTTAACTTGCGTTCCTGCTTTATAGGAGCGCAAGGCTAAACCAGGGTATATAAGTTATAATAAACAGCGCTATACCAAATGCGATCATAAAAGGTATACCTTTTTTCGCTACGTCCATGGGTGGCCTGTCGGACAGTGTTCCAGCGACGAACAGGTCCAACCCAAACGGCGGAGTTGCAAGCCCGATGGACAGGCAGCATACCATTATTACACCGAAATGTATCTGATCTACTCCCAGTGACATAACAGCAGGAAGTAGAATGGGAGACAGTATAACTATGGCAGGTCCTGTATCCATAACCATTCCTAGTATCAGGAAAATTATTACAATGGCCGTCAACACCGATACGCCTGATGAGAAGTTATCCAGTATAAAGTTTTCAATCAATACCGGAGCTTTGGCCAAAGCCAGTACTCTCCCGAAGGCTATTGCAAAGGCAAGCACAAAACAAAGCGGAGCATAGGTTTTTACGGCATTGGCTAAAAAGGTAATGATTTGTTTGGGGGTAAATGACTTATAGATTACCATGGAAACAAATAGTGAATAGAATACCGAAATACATGCCGCCTCCGTAGGTGTTACTATTCCTGAATAAATCCCTCCCAATACTATTACTGGTGACAGCAAGGCCCAGAAGCTTTCCTTAAACAGATTAAGAAAGCCTTTGGCGCGCAATTCTTTCATCCTTGCCCTGATTTTCTCTTTGTCTTCTCCTTTTTTTATACAGTAGTAAACAGCATAAACCATCATGGACAGCCCTATTAGGATACCCGGAAGGACGCCTGCTATAAAGAGCGATCCGGTAGAAACTCCTGTAGCCAGTGAATAAAGTACAAAGGGTATTGACGGTGGTATGATAACTCCCAGGCCGCCTGAAGTGGCTACCATACCCGAAACCCAGGTTTTATCATAGCCCATTTCTACAAGGAACGGTATGGTCATTGATCCTACCGCCGCTGTAGTGGCAGGGCCTGACCCTGAAATCGCCCCGTAAAACAGGCATGTAAGAATAACGGCGCATGGCAGACCGCCGGGCAGGTTACCGACGAAATAAGCAAAGAAATTGAACAGCCTCTTGGATATGCCGCCCTCTGCCATAAGTACTCCTGCAAGGATAAAAAGAGGAACTGCAAGTATCGGTGTTGTGTCAGAGCCCGAGAAGCTGTTTGCTATCAATTGTTGAATGGAACTCCCTGGCCCGCCCAAGACGAGGGGTGTCAAGGCTCCCATGACCATGCTTACAGCAATCGGAACCGCAAAAGCAAGAGCAACTAAAAACACAACGAATATCCATAATGCCATCAGTTATCACCCCCCGTAACATCCATTCCAGCGGTCTCCACTTCTTGCATTGCTTCTTTTAAAGTTGCTTCTATTGTTGTCTCAGCTTTTTCGCTGAAGTGCTTGATGTTATAAACTATTTCCTGAATCGTGCGAATAACAGCTAAACCGAAACCAACAACTGTAGCCATGTACATGATCCACATCGGTATATGCATAGCCGGAGAAATCTGGCCGGTCGCCTTGACCTTGCCGGTATATACTATTGCATACCTAAACAACAATGCAAATATCGCCAGCATTATAAAATTTACAACAATCTCAATTGACTTTCGCAGCTTTAGGGGAAGCAAATCCATGAGTAATCCTACTTTCAGCATATTCCTTTTCCGTATTGTATAACCGAGAGAAAGGAATACTGTCCATATGTAGCAATATCTGCCGAATTCCTCAGGCCATGGCATGGAAGTAAAAAAAGTTCTTGCAATGATTTGTGCCATCATTACGCATGATATGGCTGCTAGGAGAAACACCATTATGGTCTCTTCAAAGCGTTCATTCACCCATTTCAGCACATTCACATTTTTTCCCCCTTCTTTTGTGCAAGCAAATTCAACTTCCTATTGCCCGCTATTTTTTTCTCTCTCCGAAATAATATCAAGAAGTTCCTGGCGCATTGCATCGATAGGGGCTTTCATGCCGCTCCAGAGTTCAATCTGTTCCGCCCCTTGATAAAGCGACATCCCCAAACCATTCATTATCTTGCAGCCAACTTGTTCAGCTTCCATGAGAAACCTGGTCTTGGACGGATTATAGGTCGCATCAAAGCACAACTGCCCGGGCCTTAAATATTCTTTTGGAATAGGCGTTTGGTCCAGGCTTGCAGGCATACCCAAGCCGGTATTGTTCATAACTACGTCGGATTCTGCTACTTTTTTCTTCATCATCTCTGCGTCCTGCATATCTACCACTTCCGCTATAGGTGCAAACTTCTCATTGATGTCATTAACCAGTTCCTCAACCCTTGATAAAGTTCTGCTTGCTATGTGTATCTTCTTGGCCCCATTATAAGCAAGTACGCTGCAGATAGCTCTGGCAGCTCCTCCGGCCCCAAGACAGAAAAATACTGATTTGGTGATGTCTATTTCAGGCGCTACTTCTTGCAAAGACCTGAGAAAACCTATACCATCAGTGTTGTACGCCTTAAGACGACCGTTTTTTATCACTACGGTATTGCTTGCATTCATCTTTTCACACAGGGGGTCCGCTTCATCAACATATTTCATGACTTCCACTTTATTTGGCTTGGTTACCGCGAATCCGGCAAAATTCATATGTCTTATTCCATTGATTACATCGCCTAAATGGTCGTTTTCAACCTCCGTGTAAAAATACAGCATGTTAATACCAGCTGCTTTATATGCCGCATTTTGCATTCTGGCTGCATAGGACTGAGATAGAGGTTTACCCAGAAGAGTAACCATCTTGGTATTAATATCAACGGGCATATTAGTCTCCTCCTTCAACATTTTTTATCTGTTGTCATGAGTCAGACCATGGCTTATCTATAGTAATCCATTTTTTGACAAGTAATGTTTTGCTTTAATTAAACACTGGGAAGCATGACCTAAAGCTCCTCTCTTATGCATCTCCTTGGAATTTGGCAATTCAATTGATATTGGATTTGGAGGCATCGCAAGAAGCATACCTTTCAAGTCAATTTCCCCTTCTCCTGGATATAGCCTTCCTTCTCTTGCAACTTCTATCATACTCGGGTCATCCAATCCCGGTATAGGCCCCGGGCCGTCACACAGGTGAATGAATCCGAATCTCGAAGACTCCACCTTGGCAATGTCCTCTGCTGATACCCTTGACCTGTGAGCATGAAGAGTATCAACCATGAGGTATGCATTGGGACGTTCTACTTTGTTAAGAACATCCATGGCTTCATCCAGGGATGTAACTCCTGCAAAGGTCACAAACTCGAGATTTACACGCAAGGAATATTTTGCGGCAAGGTCGCATGTTTTCGCAAATTCTTCATAGTAAAAGGCTTTATCCCTGGACCATATGCTTGAAAGCACATCTGTAGCTCCAAGTTCCGCCGCTGCAGAAAAGGCAGATTCATAATCCTCTACTTTCAAATCCTCTCTGACTCTGGCCAGTTCAATGTCCATAAGCCTGATATTATTATCCGAAAGAGCCTGCTTTATTTCATTAAACAGCTTTTTATCCTTGTCAAATCTAAGATGAGGTTCGCCAGGGAGACCCATTGGTATTGCACGAAGACTAACAAAATCATATCCTGCCTCCGCGGCTATACGTATTTGGTCCACTGGGGCAGTTCCGGGTAATGTAAGATAAGCAAGGGAAAACTTTCTTGACATAGTTTTCCTCCTTTCAAATACTATCTTATTTATGTGAACCGGAATGATTTGGCGCTTCATATTCGCCCTTTTCGTTTCTTATTACTTTTCCGTTAATTACATTGGCTTTCGGCGTAAAAATGTCATTAATGTTCCAGCAGCCCGGTGTTGGTACTCCAATGTTTTCCATGGGAACATCCAATAAGAAAGGTTTATTGCTGTCTAAAGCTTTTTCTAAAGCCGGTTTGAAAGCTTCGGCCGAGTTTATACGAATTGCTTCCACTCCGTATGCCTTTGCAACCTCTGCCCAGTTTGGAGAATAGGGTTTCCCATCCGGCGTTATGAATACCGTACCGAACCTTGTTTTATAGTGCGAATATTCCAGACCTGCAATGGTGCCGTACGCAGAATTGTTCATCACTATCCATATTACTGGAATGTTATACTCTACTGCTGTTGCAAGTGGGCTTGGATTAACTCCAAATCCTCCGTCTCCTACTAGTGCTATTACAACTTTATCAGGTGCCGCCAGCTTGCCTCCTAGCAGTGCCGATGCGCCAAAGCCCATGGTGGCAAGCCCTGAACTGTGGTGAATGGTTCCAGGAACAGTAATGTCAAACTGCTGAGCCACACCATTTTTATTCCAACCTACATCAGTAAATATGATTGCATCCTCTGGAATGGTTTCTTTTACATCCTTCAATATGCGTTGAGGTGTCATCGGGAAGCGATTATCTTCAGAAATGGCTCTGTTTGATTCTTTGAATAATTTACGATTTTCTTTGATCATTTCTCTAAGTCCCGGTCTTTTTATTCCTTCCGGACACAGCTTTTTAGCCTCTTCCAGAACCTGTGCAAGCGCTTCTTTTAAATCTGCTATCGCGCCTATGCTGACCGGGTAATTGCGGCCGATTTCCGCCGGATCTATGTCTATTTGAATCAATTCTGTCTTCTTCATATCAAAGGTTACGCCGGGATACCAACTGGAACTGTCGGCTTCTGCGAAACGGGTTCCAAGTGCAAGTAGAACATCTGCATTGGCTGTAAACTTATGGGTGAATTCAAGTCCCCAAAATCCTGTTTGCCCAAGCATCAGCGGGTGGGTATCAGATATGCACCCCTGCCCCATCAGTGTTCTAGATATTGGTATGTCCAAAAATTCCGCCAAATCCTGAAGTTCCTTGGATGCTCCCGCCGAAAGTACTCCGCCGCCGGCATGTATGACAGGGTTCTTTGCTTCCACCAATTTTTTTGCAATGGCTTGTGCCGCCGAAGGTGCTAAGGCAGGCTTGATTGTATTATGACTATCGAGGTAAGTACGTTCGAAAAGGTCTTCTTCAATCTTTTCAGAGAAAACATCCATCGGAACAGATATGAGAACCGGTCCGGGTCTTCCGCTTTCAGCCAGGCGGAAGGCTCTGTCAAGGATTTCGGGAACTGCTTCCGGGTCATCGACCCTCCATGCTCTCTTTACTAAAGGCCTTAATATTTCGTACTGGGAAGCGTCAGCATGCATGTTGACTTCTTGATGAGGGTGCTTACCATAATAATACCTTGGAACATCTCCTGCTATCAATACCATAGGTATAGAATCCAGCGAGGCATTTCCCACCCCTGTTACGGTATTCATTATGCCGGGTCCTAGATGGCATAATACAACGCCTGCTTTTTTCTTGATTCGGGCATACCCGTCAGCCGCCATAGCCGCCAACTGCTCATTCCTAAAGGAAATATACTTTACACTGCTGCTTTTTGAAAGTGCGTCCAGCATAGCGATCACCGTATGCCCACAGAGACCAAACACATACTCGACTCCTAGCCGCTCCAGGTAATTCACCATTTGCTCGGAAACTAATTTTTTCATTACAAAGCCTCCTTTCTATGCCCTACCTTCTTTTTCGGGCTCGTAAAACTCACCGAACAGCTCTTCATCGCTGGGTCTGTCTTCGGGAATGGCTCTTGATACCCATGTAAAATTCATGTAGTGGCGTAAATGTATGTTTTCAGATGTAGCATTGCCTCCCCAGGTTCCGCATCCAAGGCTTGATGTCATCGGCATTCCGTTAGTAAAAGAGCCTGCATTGGATTTTGACTGGGGCTGTCTCACCATGATACGGCCTACCTGTGCTTCAAGTGCCAGCCTGTGTATATTCTCGTCGCTATATGAATATATGCCCACACTATGGCCTTTCCCGCCCACTTCATGGATAGCCTTTACTATCTCTATTGCATTCTGAAAATCGCCTTCATATTTATGCACGGCTAACACAGTCGTCAATTTTTCACGACACCAAACATCCTCGTAGCTGGTCGTATAAGAACCTGTCCCCTTAGCTATAAGGAACTTGCGGTCCTCCGGAATTGAGAAACCGG
>DUMA01000040.1 GCA_012840135.1 Thermoanaerobacterales bacterium | reverse complement strand
TGACGTGGCTGAAGCTTTCTTCTGCTCCCCTGTGCGCTTTTGTATATTATCATACTCCCACAGTTTCTTTCAATAGCGGCTATGGTTCATTTTATTCCTTGTTGTGCAATATTTGACCGTAAAGTATATTATGCTGCTTAAATCTTCATTATACTTAATATACAACGGAATAATTTTTTATTCCAACTTTCAGGGTTCATGGTCCGGGATAAAAGTTTATTATTCCAGCTTTATGCAGCATTCTTTCACAACTGTCAAACACAGTTCATATGCGAAAAAACGGTCAAATCAACTGATGCGTTGTTGACCGTCCATTTCTAAAAGAGTAGCTACTCATTTATGCTTTTGGTCTCATGGTGGGGAACAAAATCACATCCCTTATAGAATAGGAGTCTGTAAGCAGCATTATGATGCGATCGATTCCTATGCCAAGCCCGCCCGTCGGGGGCATGCCATGTTCCAGCGCATTTACAAAATCCTCATCAAACACATGGGCTTCTTCATCGCCGGCTTCTCTTTCTTTCAATTGCTGAAGGAATCTTTCCCTTTGATCTATGGGGTCGTTCAGTTCCGAAAAAGCATTGGCTATTTCTCGCCTGGTGATGAAAGCCTCAAATCTGTATGTCAGTTCGGGGTTGTCCTCTTTTTTCTTGGCAAGAGGTGATATTTCTATGGGGTAATCCAGTATAAAGGTGGGCTGCACCAGGTGTTGCTCCACTTTTTCTTCAAATATGAGATTCAATATCTTGCCCCTGGTGTCCTGGTCGCCTACTTCCTCTATATGTAGTTCTTTTGCTATCTTCCTTGCTTCTTCATCGGTTTTTATTTCATTAAAATCAATGCCTGTATATTTTTTGACAGCATCCATCATTGTCATCCTGGCCCAGGGAGGTGTAAGGTCGATTTCCTCTCCCTGATAGTTGACTTTAGTGGTCCCAAGAACTTCCATAGCCACGTGGGAAATCAGGTCTTCCGTGAGCTTCATCATATCATTGTAATCGGCATATGCCTGGTAAAGCTCCATCATCGTAAACTCGGGATTGTGCTTTATGGATATGCCTTCGTTCCTGAAATCCTTCCCTATTTCGTAGACCTTTTCAAACCCGCCAACTATAAGCCTTTTCAGATAAAGTTCTGTAGCAATGCGCAGATAAAGGTCGATATCGAGGGCGTTATGGTGTGTTATAAAAGGCCTTGCCGCAGCACCCCCGGCCAGGGGTGTCATGATAGGAGTTTCCACTTCTATGAAGCCGCGGCTGTCGAGGTAATCTCTGATACCTTTAATGACCTTGCTTCTGGTAATAAAAGTTTTCTTTACATCCGGATTTACTATCAAATCCAGATACCTCTGTCTGTACCTTATATCCACGTCCTTCAGACCGTGCCATTTTTCAGGCAGCGGCCTTAAGGATTTTGAAAGAAGCGTGAGTTTTTCCACCGATACCGAGATTTCACCTTTATGGGTCCTGAACACGCCGCCTTCAATGCCTACTATATCTCCGAGATCTAGTTTTTTAAATAATTCAAAAGTTTTTTCATCTACATTGTCTTTTTTAATATATACCTGCAATCTCCCGTCCTGATCCTGGACATCAAAAAAAGCCGCTTTGCCATGGCCGCGTATGGCCATTATCCTTCCGGCTATAACAACACTTTTGCCGTTCAATTCTTCAAATCGGTCTTTTATCTGCTGGGAATGGTGAGTTACAGGAAACTTTTCACCATAGGGATTTATACCCATAGATTTTAAATCCTGCAGTTTTTGCAGGCGAACTTTCATTATTTCATTTAAGTCTTCCTGAAAATATTCCATAAAAAAGCCTCCATCCGATTTAATCATTGTGTAATATTGATGATAATATATTATTTCATAATATCCAGGATTTCATATCTTATGAGTCCTGCAGGAACATTTACTTCTACTACAGAACCTTTTTTAGCCCCCAGCAGTGCATTGCCCACGGGAGATTCGTTGGATATTTTAAATTCGATGGGATTAGCTTCGGCAGAGCCCACTATGGTGTATTCAAATACGTCTCCTGTATCCAGGTCCTTTACCTTTATTTTTGAACCGATACTCACCGTTTCGGTTGATATATCCACATCATCTATCAGTTTTACATTCCTGAGTTTTTCTTCAAGGGCTGCTATGCGGCCTTCTATAAAAGCCTGCTCATTTTTGGCCTCATCATATTCAGAGTTTTCGCTGATATCTCCAAAGTCAATGGCTTGTTTTATACGGGCTGCAATTTCCCGCCTTTTTACAGATTTTAGATATTCCAACTCCTCCTCAAGTTTTTTCAGGCCATCCTGTGTGAGCACAACTTCCTTTTTAGTCATTTACTTTCTCCCCTCTTTAAATATGTTTAGAAATTATATGTCCCTAATATATGTCATGGTGAAAATATTTATTCAGGTAATAAACACCTGTATTCAAGCCTAAAAATTTAGAACAAGCACTAATGGGCAACCCATCAGTGCTTGATTACCTTATCTCCTGTTACTTCTTGATATTATAATCCAGCAAGGAAGTTCTGTCAAGAATTTTCTTATAATGATATATCATTGGAACCCTTGACCGGGACAAAATTATTATGATATAATATCAATCAATTGAGAACAGGCCGGGATATGGCCGGGCGCCTGTGCATGGCGCAGCAAGGAAAACTTGTGGGACTCTGCCTACAAGTTTTTTTGTTAAGTTTGGAAGAATAATAAGGGGGGATATTAATGATATTAAAAGAAGCTACGGAAAACAATGGGCGTAAAATTCAAAAAGTTTTATGGATCGTGCTTGGTCTTAACTTTTTGGTCTCCATAATGAAGCTGGTGGTGGGTTATTCTATCTCCTCAGCCAGCATGGTAGCCGATGGATTCCATTCTTTTTCCGACGGAAGTTCAAACATTATCGGCCTCATAGGCACCGCCATAGCTTCAAGGCCTCCGGATAAAGACCATCCTTACGGCCACAGAAAATATGAAACTTTCACCGCCATTGGGATCGCCTTAATGCTTTTCATGGTCAGCATAAACATTATAAAGAGCGGAATTGACAAGATATTTCACCCCCGGCTACCTCAGGTGGATGAGTACGGATTTTTGGTGATGGTTATCACCATGGTCGTAAATATATTCGTCATCACATATGAGTCCAGTCAGGGCAAAAAACTTCATAGCGACATCCTGGTCTCCGATGCCATGCATACAAAAAGTGACGTCTATGTATCGCTTTCGGTAATTTTGAGCTTGATAGCCGTAAAAATGGGTTACCCCATGCTCGATCCGCTGATTTCATTTGTAATAGCAGTTCTCATAATCAGGGCAGCCTTGGAAATTCTTATAAACTCAAGCAAAGTGCTGTGCGATGCTGCGGTGATTGACCCGGAAGAAGTGATATCATTGGTGTCCAGCATTGACGGAGTTGTTGACTGCCATGCGGTAAGAACCCGGGGACGGGAAGATGATTTTTCCATGGATCTCCATATCTTGGTTAAACCAGACATGACTGTGGAGCAGTCCCACGATTTGCACCATACTATAGAAAACTCCATAAGAAAAAATTTTGAAGGTGTACATTATATAGATATCCACATTGAGCCATACGAAGGTGCTGCCGTGGAATCTTAAAGATGCATATAATTTTAGCATATCCTGGGTAAAAGCTCCCCGAAGGGTCTATCGATGATCCTGAAAGTTCCAAAGCGGGTCTTCAAGGTGACAAGGCCTGAATTATTTACTCGACCGATGATTTCGGCCTTTTCTCCATACCTGCTTTTTTTTATGGCTTCAAGGACATCTTTAGCTTTTTCATGCGCAACTACAGCTATAATCTTGCCTTCATTGGCAAGGTGCAAAAAGTCAAAACCCAGCATATCGCAGGCCGAAAGGACGGCTGGATCCACCGGCAGCTTTTCTTCCCATACTTCTATCCCCACTCCGCTTCGGGAGGCAATCTCGTTTAATACTTCAGCCACCCCTCCCCGGGTGGGATCTCGCAGAACTTTGACGGCGCCCTTAATGGAAATAATATTTTGAACCATTTCCACCAGAGGCGCAACATCGCTTTTTAGCGGTGACTCAAATTCCAGACCTTCTCTGGCGGACAGTACCGCCATCCCGTGGTTTCCTATGGTTCCCGATATAATCACCGCATCGCCGGGCCTTGCATTTTTAATAGAAATATTTATATCAGGCGGTATTACGCCGATGCCGGAAGTATTTATAAATATACCGTCCACCGAACCTTTTTCCGCCACCTTGGTATCGCCGGCGACTAACTTTATCCCGGCCTCCCGGGAGGTTTTTGCCATAGAACCGGCTATCTTTTCCAGTTTTTTTATTTCGAATCCCTCTTCGATGATAAAGGATGCGCTCATGTAAAGGGGCAATGCTCCACGGCAAAGCAGGTCATTCACGGTGCCGCACACCGAAAGCCTGCCTATGTCTCCGCCGGGGAAAAATGCAGGTTTTACTATAAAGCTGTCGGTGGTGAAGGCTAGCCGGCAATCACCGGAATCCGGCAGGGATGGTACTACATCTTCAATGTTTAATGCCGCCGCATCTTCCATGCCGTTCAGTATTTCATTGCCCATACTTTTTAAAAATATGTTTTTTATGAGGTCTTCCATGGCTTTTCCTCCACCGCCATGGGCAAGCATAATCCTATCCATGATGTGCTCTCCTAACATTTATCTTCCATGTACCATATTTGTAAAAAGCGGCACAGGAACCTTCCAATGAAACCATACAGGGGCCTGCTGGGTTTTCAGGGGTGCACACCTTTGCAAACAGGGGACATTCAAAAGGCTCTATGGTACCTGTGAGGACCTGCCCGCATTTGCACTTGCTGTAAAACTGCGTGCTTTTCTGACGGGTGCCGGAATCCTGCCTGTTTTCCGCCTTGTGGTCCTTTCCTTCCACCTGCCCGGATTTCATTGCAAAAGGTGATCTTTTCCATCTGCTCCACCGATTTTTAGCATCATATTCGGCCCATTCTTTTTTTATGCAAAGCCCGGAATTTTTAATCAATCCAAGGCCGCGCCATACTGCATCGGAGGTCTCAAAAACTTCCTCCATGACCTCCTGAGCCTGCCGATTCCCCCAGGGCTTTACCGCCCTCCTGTACTGTATGTCCACTTTGGGATATCGCAGGCTTTTCATTATCATGCCTATGCTCTCCACTATATCTTTTGCTTCAAACCCCGAAACAATCCCGGGAATGCCGTACTCTTTGGAAAGAAACTCAAAGGGCTCTATACCAGTTATGGCACATACGTGGCCCGGCAGGATAAAACCGTCGATTCCGGCCCCTCCGTCCAGCAGGCTGCGCAAAGCCTGCGGCATGGTTTTGTGCAGGCACAAAACGCTGTAATTTTTTATCCCTCGGCTTTTAGCGTGCATTATCGATAGTGCCACTGCCGGCGCTGTGGTCTCGAAACCGATGCCTACAAAAACCACCTGTATTTCGGGATTGCGAGCGGCTATTTCCAGAGCATCCAGCGGCGAATAAACCACCCTTATGTCCCTGCCCCGAGCCCGCTCTTTTGAAAGGGTGGAAAAACTTCCGGGTACCCTCATCAAGTCTCCGAAGGTGGCAATGCAGGCTCCGGCCGCAGCCAGGTCTATGATTTGGTCTATATCCTCCACCGGTGTGACGCAGACGGGACATCCCGGCCCTGAAATGAGCTTTATGGTATCCGGCATAAGCTGCTTTATGCCGTATTTTGCCACTGCCATGGTGTGGGTGCCGCAGACTTCCATGATGCGCACGGGAACACTATCGGGCAGAGCACGCAATTTTACTGAAACATTTTTTCCCCTGAAAACAATCTCTGGATTTTCTCCATTTCCCGCCACAGGTCCAAATCCTCCTCAGCCTGATCTTTTTCCAGTTTTTCTATGGCATATCCCGCATGCACCAGCACATAATCGCCCACTGCCGCCTCCGATATGAGCTGTATATTTACTCTTTTCTTCAGGCCGCCGGCATTCACCATCGCCCATGGGCCTTCCAGGGTTTCTATCTTCATAGGAATTGCAATACACATATGAACCACATTCCTTTCCGAACAAAATCTTGACTGTGTGGTAAAAAGTCACTTTAGGTGGTTTGACGGCCTGGACCTGACCGTTCATGTTTTGCTAAAATATTCGGCGGCGATGGCAGCCTGCCCCAGAGAGATTCCGCCGTCATTTATCGGCACTGCTGATGGTATGAAAACTTCAAAACCCGCTTTTGAGAGCTCTTCATTCAATCTTTCCAGCAAATAGCGGTTTTGAAAGCATCCGCCGCACAAGACCACTCTGTTCACTTTGTAGATATCCCTCAGCCTTCCTGCCAGTTCCGCCGTAAATCGCACCACAGTGTTGTGAAACCTGGCAGCAACCACGCCGCGTTCGGTACCTCCCAGATAATCCATATACAGATCCTTTAAAGTTCTAAAAACATCAATTATAAAGCTGGACCCAGTGCTCATTATTTTAAATTCATAGTTCCCATCATCGGGTCTTATCATGGATTCCAGCTCCATGGCTGCCTGACCTTCGTAAGACGCCACATCGCATATGCCCAAAAGGGATGCTGCCGCGTCAAAGAATCTTCCCATGCTGGAAACCAGTGGAGAGTTCAAGCCCTTTTTTATCTGCTGCGAAATGATATGAACGGTCTTTTTATCTAACCTTGAAGTATATTCCCTGAAATCCTCCAGATAAGGATTAACAAATCCCAGTGCAGAACGAAAAGGTTTCCTGACCGCAGTATCTCCTCCCGGAAGCGGCACGTATTTTAAATGGCCAACCCTCTGAAAGTGCTTAAGGTCCGCCAGCAAAAACTCCGCACCCCATATGTGTCCATCGGTCCCCAGACCCGTGCCGTCATAGGCTATGCCCAGTACCCTTTCCTTCAGACCGTATTCGGCCATCACCGATGCTATATGGGCATGGTGGTGTTGTACCGCTAGCACCGGCAGCTGGAGGCTCTCCGCAAATTGCGAGGAAAGATAACCCGGGTGAAGGTCCCGAACGGCCAAAAGGGGGTTCACCTTGAAAAGTCTTTCGTATCTTTCTATCTGCTGCCTATAGTGTAAAAAGGTCATATTATTGTCCAGATCGCCGATGTGCTGGCTCAAAAAGGCGTATTCATCCTTTGCCAGGCAAAAAGTGTTTTTATAAAAGGCGCCGCAGGCCAGCAATGGTTTTACCTTTTTCCTCAATATGATGGGCTCCGGAGCGTACCCTCTGGCTCTGCGCGCCAGCCTTTCCTTCCCGGCTGCGAAAAATACCACCGAATCGTCTATTCGGTTTACTATCCGGCGGTCATGGAGCAAAAGCCCATCGGCTATGCCCTTCAGCCTCTCCATCGCCTCGTCGTTGTCCCTGCATATGGGCTCATCGCTCACATTGCCGCTGGTCATGACCAGAGGAAAAGGCAGTTTTTCCATAAGCAGGTGGTGTAGGGGCGTATAAGGAAGCATCACTCCCACGGAATCCAGGCCGGGGGCTATGGATTCGGCAAGGCTGCGATTTTTTGCATTTCTCATTTCGCCGTTACCGGTATCACAGCTGTATTCCATGGAATTCATTACTTTTGATTGTTGGTCTTTTCCGTCAAAGCAGTCTGTTTTTTTAAGCAGTAAAATGGGAGCCCGCCGGCTTTCCAGGATTTCGGCCTCTTGGCGGCTGATAAAACAGTATTTTTTCACTTCATCGATGTCTTTCATCATTACCGCCAGCGGTTTGCCATAGCGGAACTTCCTTTGCCGCAGCCTCTCCACTGCCGTTTCATCCAATGCGTTGACTGCCAGGTGAAAGCCTCCCAGGCCCTTTATGGCAAGAATGCCGCCGGTTTTCAGAATAAAGATGGCCTTTTGTATCTCTTTTTCTTCAAATCTTTCGCCTTTATAATATTCTTCATGCTGCAAATCTGTATTTTCAATGCTCCCCGCAAAAAAAACCGTAGGCCCACAGGCCGGGCATGCCACGGGCTGAGCATGGAACCTCCGGTCTCCCGGGTTCTTATATTCCGCCTCACATTGCTGGCACATGGGGAAATCCTTCATGGAGGTATTCGATCTGTCATAGGGTATATCTTCGATGATGGAAAACCGCGGCCCGCAGTTGGTGCAGTTAATGAAGGGATAGTGGAACCTCCTGTCTTGCGGGTCCAGCATCTCTTTCAGGCAGTCCCTGCATACCGCCATATCGGGGGATACGGGGATGAAACCCGCTCCCTCCCGCTCGCTGACTTTGATTTCAAAGTCCGTATACCCCTTCAAAGGTTTCTCTTCGATGATTACATCATCGATTCTGGACAGTGGCGGAGGATCATGCACAATCTTTTTGATAAAGGCTTCTATGTTTTTCTCACTGCCCTCCACGTCTATGTGGACTCCTGTTGTATTGTTGGTCACAAACCCTTTTAAATTCAGCTTCTCAGCTTCGGTAAAAACAAAAGGGCGAAACCCCACGCCCTGGACAATGCCCCTTACAGTAATTGTTCTCCTCTTTATTGCCTTGCTTTCTGCAGGTCCTGAAATATGTCTTGAAGCCAGCGGCTCCATGCTTCGATGCCCTCCCCGGTCCTGGCCGAAACTTCGAATACGGGAGCTTCGGGGTTCAAAGCTCGCACTCCGCTGAAGAAAAATTCCCTGTTAAAATCCATGTGTGGCAACAGGTCTATTTTATTTAATACGACAGCCCTTGCTTTGCTAAAAACCAGCGGGTATTTGTAAGGCTTGTCATCCCCTTCCGCTATGCTGGAAATGACCACCTTGAAGTCTTCTCCCACCTCGAATTCCGCCGGGCAAACCAAATTTCCCACATTTTCGATAAAAAGCACCCCGTTTTCCATCTCCAGATTATCCAGAGCCCTGTATACCATGTTAGCATCCAGGTGGCAGGCGCCTCCGGTGTTTATCTGTACCACCGGAATATCCCTTTCGGCCATTTTTCTGGAATCCAGATCAGAAGTTATATCACCTTCAATGACGCCGCATACTCCGCCCAAATGCTCTATGGTCTTTAAAATGACGCTGGTCTTGCCGGCGCCGGGAGAGCCTATGATATTCAGCATCAGGAGACCACGGCTCTTCTTTATCTCTTTATTTTTCTCAGCTATGGCGTCATTTGCCTCCATTATGTTTTTTAAAACTTTTATTTCCATCATTCCACCTCAATGCTTTCTATATAAAGTTCCACTCCCTTTTGGGCAAGAACTCCCGGATAGCCGCAGTAAGGGCACGAAAAAGTAAAGTTTTTTCTTTCGAATACCCTATCGCAGCCTGTGCACCTGAATAGAGGTTTCTCATATTTTACAGCTATTTTCGCTCCTCCGGCAGGGGTATTCTCGCTCAATATATCAAAATAAAATCTAATGCAGTCCTCTTCAATACCGGTCATTTCTCCTACCACCAGATTTATTGCGACTACCCTTTCGACGTTCCTTTTTTTTGCCTCATTTAAAACCATATCCAGGATGCCTTCGGTTACCGCTAGCTCATGCAAGACTTTTCACCTTCCCTGCTGCTTTCCCTTCTTCACGGCTTTCCATCAGAAGTTCCACACGGTATTTTGAAGATGCGGGTTGCCTATAAGCGCTGTCCAGCTTCAGAGATTTTTTAACGCACCTTTCCACACATACACCGCACAGGACGCACTCGAAAGGATTGTACTCCCATCTTGCCTCATCCCTGTTTACTTTAATGCAGTTTGAAGGGCATACCCTCTGGCATATGCCGCAAAGCACACATTTTTCCATGTCATTTATCAAATGGCCGCGGGTATTCTCAAAATAATTCCTTTTTACGTCTGGGTACATCCTGGTGACAGGTTTTTTGGCGAGATTTAGCAAAACACTTTTTATATTCCCCAGCATAATATCCCTACCTTTCCGTACAGCTTATGCACGGATCTATGGTGAGTATGAGTACCGGCACATCGGCCAGTTCACAGCCCGGCAGCATTTTAAGCAGTGCAGGAATGTTGGCAAAAGTTGGAGTCCTCACTCTAAGGCGCTCCAGATATTGAGTGCCACTGGTTTTTATATAGTAAAACACTTCTCCCCTGGATTGTTCCACAACGGATATGACCTCACCGACTGGAGGATTGCCTTTCACCTTTACGCTTATCTCTCCCGACGGCATCTTTGAAACGGCCTGCCGGATAAGGTCTATAGACTGATAAATTTCTCTTATCCTTACTACACTTCTGGAAAAGCAGTCTCCTTCTTTTTCCACCACCGGCTCAAAATCCAGTTCCCCGTATGCTGCATACCCAGTAGCCCTTAAATCTCTGGCTATTCCGCTGCCCCTGGCTACCGGCCCTACCGCACCCAACCTCAAGGCCTCATCCTTGCTCAATACTCCCTTGCCCACAGTGCGCTTTTTCACCGTATAGTTGTTTAAAACCATATCCTTTAATCCACTCAGATCTTTTTCCACTCCCGATATTTCTTGGAGTATCCATCGTAAAGTGGAATCATCCATGTCCCTTCGGACACCGCCTATTATATTCACTGAAATGATTACCCGGTTGCCCGCAGTCCTTTCCAGCATGTCCATTATCCTCTCGCGAATTTTCCATGACTGCATGAAAAGGTTCTCGAAGCCGAAGGAATCTGCAAATAGCCCCAGCCAGAGCAGGTGACTGTGAATCCTGTGAAGCTCCGCCCATATGACCCGCAAAAACTTCGCTCTGGGAGGTATGTCAAGACCCATGAGTTCCTCTAGGGCCTGGCAATAGGTCATGCCGTGCATCATGCTACATATACCGCATATCCGCTCCACTACATATATCATCTGGTTTATATCCTTTTTTGCCGCCAGCATCTCCAGGCCGCGATGAACAAAACCTATGGCGGGATAAACTTCCATTACCCTTTCATCCTCCACCACCAACTTTAGGTGGATAGGTTCCGGCAGCACCGGATGCTGCGGTCCAAAGGGGATAATTCCTGTCTTGCTCATTCTTTTACCCCCTTTTCCTTTCTTACTATTTCTACCGAAGCCAGAGGACCTACGGGGCTCTCTTCCCCTAAAAGCATCCTTCCCTTAAAATCCACTGCCAGCCCTCCGAATTTCAGCCCGAAAAAATCCTGAATTTCATTTTCTACCAGAAGGGCGCAAAAATATATTCCCGAAATGCTGGGAACTTCCATGTCATTTACTATTATGTGTATATTTTCCATAATATAATCCTTTTCAAAGGTATATATTATTTTATAACCTCCGTTTTCCTTCACACATGTCTCGGTAACCAGCCTGTATCCTTCATCCAAGTATTTCTGTACCTGCTGCAACAGATTTTCTACTTTAACTTCCTTGCTATCCATCATCATTTTATCCACCTCAAATTGCTCTGCGCTTTTTCTCAACTTTCTCTTCCAGCTTCCGGGCCGCCATAGCCAGCCCATCTATTATGGCTTCGGGTTTTGCCGGGCACCCAGGCACATACACGTCCACCGGAATAACCCTGTCTATGCCACCCAGCACATTGTAACATTCTCTGAAGATCCCTCCGCTGGCAGCACATATTCCCACCGATACCACCACTTTCGGTTCCGGCATCTGGTCGTAGACGCTTTTTAACACATCCTTGTTTTTTTGATTTACGGTGCCGGTAACCACCAGTATATCAGCATGTTTTGGATTGCCCACATTTATCATGCCGAATCTTTCCATATCGTATATAGGGGTCATGCAAGCCAATACCTCAATATCGCAGCCGTTGCAGCTGCCGCAATCGTAGTGCACTATCCACGGCGACCTGTGAAGGGATCTTTTTATTATATCCTGAAGAGCCATCATATCATCTCCTGATGTATATATATGCCAGATTGGAAAAAGTGAGCAAAATACCCGCGCACCAGCTGAAGCCCACCATCCACTTCAATGTCATCCTGGCCGTAATGTTGTCGATTACTATTTCTGCAAAGAATACCAGCATGGAAAGCAGAATCCCAAGCACTACATGGGATGCCAGGAACAGCGCCAGCATGGCGAGGATTACAACCAGTTCGTACCAGTGTGCCATCTCTACCATGGCAAGGTACGGTCCGGAATAGTCCGTCTGGATTCCCCTTACCAGTTCCTGGTGCGCATGTTCCGAAGCCGAAAAATCAAAAGGTGATTTTTTCATTTTTATATCAAGTACCAGCGAAAGCACCAGAAAGAAAAGAGGAAGTTGTATTATCAGCGGCTCCCTTTCCATTATGCCCGAGATATTGAAACTGCCGGTTTCAAAATATATGCCCACCAGCACCAGCATGAGAAGGGGCTCATACACCACCATCTGGAACAGTTCTCTCTGCGCTCCGACCTGGCTGTATGGCGATCTTACGGCCATCGCCCCGACTATATAGAAGACCGAGCCGATAGACATTATAAAAACTATCATCAGGAGATCAGTTTTAAGCGCAAAGAGCGCCACCGCCAGAATCTCGGAAAAAAGGTACGCAAAAGCCGCCAGCACCTGAAAATCGTTTACCACCATGGGCTCTTTTGAAAAAAGTTTAACAATATCAAAAAAAGGCTGCCATACCGGCGGGCCGCACCTTCCCTGCATAAGTGCGGTCAGCTTTCTATCAAGTCCTGTGAGAATTCCTCCTGCCAGTGTAGAAATGATTACTGAAAAAAAGGCTGCTGCCAGAACTTTAGTAATCATATTATAGACCCTCCCATCAAAAGCAAGATCAGCGCTGCTGATATAAAATCTATATACCTCTTGAATCTATCCTCATTAAAAAGACTTCCAAGATAATAATTTTTCGCCTCATAGTCCATCGTGTTGTGCTGGAGTCCGCACATATAGGATGTAGTATGAAGAGCCGGCGAATTCTTTATGGTCATGAGCGATAACAGACCCGCCAGGAAAATCATAATAAAAACCGGATATACCGAAAATCCTCCGATGCCGCCGTTGGACAGATAACCGCTGGCTGCCCTTATGCTCAATTCCATATGCATCAAGTTGATCTCGGGTTTTATGAGGGCATTGAAGATCTTCCCCACAAACAGGCTCATCGCCACCGCCATAAAAGCCAGGCTTTCAAGGGCGAATAAGATAGAGTTCGGGAGTTTTTCTTTGCATTTTCTTATCCTGCCAAGGACTCCCATTTTTGTGGTGGATATGAGGTTGCCTATCCACCGGGAGTAAAATATGACAGACACTGCGCTGCCGGCGGCCATCATCATGGCCACGGCAAAGTGGCGGGAGGCCGCTTCCATCGCCAGCCATTTGGAAAGGAGCATTCCAAAGGGTGCGATCATCAGAGTTAGAATTCCGATAGATGTTATTAATGATGTAACCGGCATTTTTAAAATAAGACCTTTCATATCCTCAATATCCCTGCTGTTTATTTCCTGCTCTATGGTGCCCACGCACAGGAACAGCAGACCCTTTGAAACAGCATGGAATAATAGCAGCATCATGGCTGCCGCTATGGAACTGGATGTGTTGATACCTATACTGGCTATCATAAGGCCCAGATTGGATACGGTGGAATATGCCAGTATCCTTTTGGCATTGCTCTGGCTCAGAGCCAGGACTGCAGTGGATAAAAATGTATAAGCACCATATATGGCTATGATGTTCGACAGAATCGAACCCTTCATGATCGGAGCCAGTCTCAGCAGAAGATATATCCCCGCTTTCACCATAGTGCTGGAATGAAGAAGGCTCGATACCGGGGTGGGTGCCACCATGGCTCCAAGAAGCCAACTTTCAAAAGGTGGTTGCGCCGCTTTCGTAAAAGCTGCAAAGCCGAGTAAGGCTACAAATATAGTTATGTAATTTCCTCCCGAAAATTTTAGCAGTTCATCCAGCGAGAGAATTCCGTAGTGGGTATACAAAAAAATGATTCCCGCTATAAATGCCACTCCTCCCAGCATGTTCATCCACAGCGCCCGGGCACCGTTCTGGGCGGCCTCTTTGGTGCCGTCATGGGATATGAGCAAAAAGGAGCACAGGCTTGTAAATTCCCAGAAAAAGTAAAGCCCCATCAGGCTATTGGAAAAAATCAGGCCGTTCATGGCTCCTATAAACATGAGTACTATCGCAAAAAATCTGGGCTGCCGCGTAGGTGAAACATGATGCAGCCTTTCATGCCTTTCCATATAGCCCAGAGAATAAATTGCTATGATGGAACCAACAATGGATATAATAAGGTTCATAAGAATTGATAATTCATCTGCAAAGAAAAACGGTACTTCCGATTCTTTTAGCACAAAAAAATCAAAATAAACCAGCATTATAAGCTGAAGCAGCGTAAATACCGCTATCTTCGGCTCGCTTATTTTGTAAGAAATCCAAAGTATATAAAAGATCAGGAAAAAGTCCCCCAATTTTATAATCAAATCAGGCAGATATTGTGACCCATAAAAATAATAAAGGCCCGGGATTTTTAAATAAAATGCAATAAGAATAGAAATCACCGCGATTAAAAAACTAGAAAGAATAATCATCGCTTTCCTTAAGCCCGTATTCCTGGCAAAAAAGCTAACAGCACCCACAGTTGCAGGAAATACAATACTTGAGGACAGCAGTATTTTGACCAAAATACTCACCTCTATCAGAATTGTCAATTAAATTGTATATTGTATACAATTCATTGCTTCTGTGTTAATTATAACTCCGAAAAATATTAAAGTCAATTTAGTATTTTCACTCTGTTTGTTAAATTGTTAACGAATTCCACGGCCCCTTCCGGAAATGCTAAATACAATCAAAATAAATAAAGCCCGCCAGTAAAGCGAGCCTTAATTATTCTTAATTATTCTTATTTATTATCTCATCAGGTAGTCTTTCTTCTACAACCACATCTTCATCAAATAGATCCGAAAAGTTCTTGAATTCCAAGATGGATAAATCTTTGATCTTCTTGCCCTTCTTAATGCAGTAAGCCACCATTTTGCCCACGACCTCGTGTGCCTGCCGGAAGGGCATACCTTTTTTGACCAGATATTCGGCGAAATATGTTGCATCGGCAAAGCTGTCTTCCACAGCCCGGGCCATATTTTGCTTATTGACCTTCATGGTAACCAATACCTTCGGCAATATTTCAAGACAAGCAGAAATGGTTTCCGCAGTATCAAACAGTGCTTCCTTGTCTTCCTGCATATCGCGGTTATAGGCCAGCGGCAGACCCTTCATGATGGTCAGCATGGCCATGAGGTTGCCGAATACCCTGCCGGACTTGCCCCGGATAAGCTCCAGCACGTCGGGGTTTTTTTTCTGCGGCATTATGCTGCTGCCGGTGGCAAAGGCGTCATCAAGCTCTATGAAGTTAAATTCGGAGGTGGTCCACAGGATGATTTCCTCAGCCATCCTGGAAAGGTGCACCATAAGTATGCTGGCACAGCTTAAAAACTCCATTACAAAATCCCTGTCGCTGACGGCATCCATGGTGTTTTCATAGATTTTTGAAAACCCCAGGAGTTCTCTCGTATATTCCCTGTCCGCAGGCAGGGTGGTCCCCGCCAGGGCACAGGCTCCCAGGGGCATTATGTCGGCTCCTTTTAAAGCTGAAGAAAATCGCTCCCGGTCCCTCTGCAGCATGTAATAGTAAGCCTTGAGATGGGTGGCCAGCGTCACAGGTTGCGCTTTCTGAAGGTGGGTATAGCCTGGCATCACCGTATTTTTATGCTTTTCGGCCAGCTTCCAGAGCACCCCTGCCAGAGTATCCAGCAGACCTACGGTTTCATGTATCTTTTCTTTTACATACATGTGCATGTCCAGGGCCACCTGATCATTGCGGCTCCGGGCTGTATGAAGTTTTCCTGCCACGGGACCGATTTTCTCATGGAGCCGGCTTTCTATGTGCATGTGTATGTCTTCCAGCTTCGATGTACATTCAAAATTTCCTTCTTCTATCTCTATTTTAATTTCCACCAGCCCCTTTATTATAATGGCTGCATCTTCCTTGGAAATTATGCCGCATTTTGCCAGCATCCTGGCATGGGCTATGCTCCCTATTATGTCCTGGTTGTAAAGCTTTTTATCAAAGTCTATGGATGATGTGAACTTTTCCACAAGGGCGTCGGTCTCCTTTTCGAAGCGCCCACCCCAGAGCTTCTTGCTCATGATTTCACCTCCCGATTAAAGACCGTTTATGATCAATAACATTAAAATTTTCTACTTTGAAAATGCCTTTTTACATATATTAAAGTTTCACAAAGTGGCATGCGTGTTTACACTAAAAACTCGTTTTTTATCCTTCAAATGGTCTCAAAAATGTGTCAAAAGAACTGTCCCCATAACACATTGCTACTTCGAAGCTTTCGCCGAATTCACGATAGCATTGACTTTGGTTGGCAAGCCCCACAGAGTTATGAATCCTTTGGCGGAATTGTGGTCAAACATGTCTTTTACATCTTCGGCGTAAGTGGCAAGGTTAAGGTCGTAAAGGGAATTGGGCGACTTTCTCCCTACTACTTTAGCGTTGCCCTTGAAGAGTTTTACCCTTACGGTACCGTTCACCACTTCCTGGGTCTTGTCTATGAAGGCATCAAGGGCGTCTTTAAGGGGAGAAAACCACAATCCGTCATAAATAAGCTCCGCGTATTTCTGTTCTATGCAGTATTTGAAGTGAAGCACGTCTTTGGTCAGGGTCAGGTGTTCCAGATCCTGGTGAGCCTTTATAAGCAGCAGTGAAGCCGGGCATTCATAGTTTTCCCTGGATTTTATGCCTACTAAACGGTTCTCCACATGGTCTATGCGGCCAAAGCCGTTTTGTCCTGCTATTTTATTCAGCGTTTTTACCAGTTCTACTGGGGGCATCTGTTTGCCGTCCAGAGCTATCGGGATACCTTTTTCAAAAGTAATCTCTATATACGTGGGGGTGTTCGGCGCCTTTTCTGGTGAAACGGTCCACTCAAAAGCCTCCTCCGGCGGCTCCACCCAGGGATCCTCCAGCACCCCGCACTCGATACTGCGGCCCCACAGGTTCTGATCGATGCTGAAGGGGTTATCTTTTCCGATGGGTATTGGAATGTCGTTCTTTGCTGCATAGTCTATCTCCTCCTCCCGGGACATGGGCCATTCACGCACCGGAGCTATTATTTCCAATTCCGGGGCCAGAGCCGTCACCGAAACATCAAACCTCACCTGATCATTACCCTTGCCGGTGCAGCCATGGGCCACCGCAAAAGCGCCCTCCTTTTTGGCCACATCCACCAGGAGTTTGCATATGAGCGGCCTCGAAAGTCCGCTGCTCAATGGGTACACTCCCTCGTACAAGGCGTTAGCCTTCAATGCCGGGAACGCATAATCCTTCAAGAATTCTTCCTGGGCATCCACCATGTATGACTTTATGGCACCTATTTTTTCTGCTTTGGCCTTTACAAATTCCAGGTCCTTGCCCTCGCCCACATCGACGCAGAGGGCGATAACCTCGCTGTCATATTTCTCCTTCAGCCATTTGATGGCCACCGATGTATCAAGGCCTCCCGAATAGGCCAGCACAATTTTTTTCATTTGTTTCTCCTCCTCCGAATCTCGATAAATTATTTGCTCTTTTCTATAAATCCGCGACCGGGATTATAAAAGCAAGATGAAGATTTTGCGGGCGCTAACAACCTTGTTCAGTATTGCATACTCCATTTCTTCATTCAAGAAACCAATGAACATGGCTCCTAACCCATGATCAATGTGAGTATTGCTTTTTGCACATGCAGGCGGTTTTCCGCTTCGTCGAACACCACCGAATGGGGACCTTCTATGACATCGTGGGTTATCTCTTCCCCCCGGTGGGCCGGCAGGCAGTGCATCACAATCACATTGGAATCCGCCACCTTCACCACATCTTCATTTATCTGATAGCCAGAAAAAGCCTCCTCCCTCGCCTTTTTCTCGTTTTCCTGCCCCATGCTGGTCCATACATCGGTGTAGAGCACATCGGCACCCTTTGCCGCCTCGAAGATGTCCTCGGTTACAGTTATCTTTGAACCGGTGGATTCAGCTATGGCTTCCGCTTTTTCCATAACATCCTGTTTCGGCTGGTAGCCTTTCGGAGCTCCGATGGCAATATCCATCCCTACTTTGGTGCAGCCAAAAAGAAGGGAATTGGCCATGTTGTTGTTGCCATCGCCGATAAAGGCCAGCTTCAATCCTGCTAGCTTCTTCTTTTTTTCATATATGGTGAACAGATCCGCCAGCACCTGGCAGGGATGCGAGTAGTCGGTGAGGCCGTTTATGACGGGTATATCTGCATATTCGGCCAACAGCTCTACATCCTCGTGGCTGTACGCCCTTATCATAATACCGTCCAGGAATCGGGATAAAACCCTGGCGGTGTCGGGGATGGTCTCGCCCCGGCCCAGCTGCAGGTCGCTGCTAGACAGGAACAGAGCATATCCTCCCAGCTGCCACATGGCCACTTCGAAAGAAACGCGGGTCCTGGTGGAAGATTTTTGAAAAATCATGCCCAGGGTCTTGCCCTCCAGAGGCTTATAATGGGCTCCAAGATTTTGCATGGTCTTCAGGATTTCCGTGGTCTTCAGGATTTCATCTATTTCATCTTTTGTAAGATCGTATAAACTCAAAAGATCCTTGCCCTTAAGGCTTGAACTTTCGGGCTTTATATATGGCTTTAAATTCATGCATGGCTCGCCTCCGCAATTTTTTATAATTATACACCTTTTTGCATATATATGCAATAACTTAAAAAAAAATTAACATTGATTTATATTGCCAGGGCTGGTGAACACTGTAGGGGATTATCCGTTGTGGCCGACGAAGTAAGAAAGCTCGCAAACCAGACGAAAGAGTCTCACCTACTGTTTCATCTGTAGTTCTTGTCATATATATAGATTTTGCCAGACTCTCACAATAAGATATTAGTTTTAATCCGATATCAAGGGTTGCAGTTTTTTCATATGTAACCAGATACTTCAGCCTTATAGTAGATTCACTGCCGTTATGTTCTATAATGATATTTTAATCCTTGTCATAAAACAACCACTTAGATAAATCATCTGCATCATTTATTTCATGAAGAGATTCTTCAGGGATTTTGAAATATTGTCCACTCTGATTATATTCAACCATAATAAATGTAATTTGCATTTTTTTGTCTTTGATAAAATCTATAAGATCCAGCAGTTTTTCATGTTCATGTTTTTCATTTTCTTTTGTAAGACCATATCTTATAGCAATATCAATTTCTATAGGAACTTTTGCCGTTATATAGTCAGGTATTTTTCCCTGAAAGTCAAGCTGAAGGTCCAGTATTTCATCCCTATCCGGTTCAGCAGAAAAGGTGCACTTCTCGGGGTATTTGTATATATCTTTCAGAATAGGTTCGAAATCATTACGTGCTTGATGGCGCCAGAGCACAATATTATAATCGTCTTTAAAATTTCTTATATTGAAGACCAATTCCGGATGAGATTCGGGGAATGCCTCCGCCGAGTAACGGTTATGTAAGAAATCATACGATATTTCTCTTATTATCATGGGTTCTGTATATTTATTTTTTAAATAATCTATAACCTCTTTTCTATATTTTTCACTTTCCCATGGCTTGCCATAAAAAAAGAACAAAAGATACATTGCAACCAGAATAATTAAAGTGGCTTTAGCAATTTTGTAAATTCTTTTAATATCAAATCACCACCTGTCTCAAAAATTAAAATATCGTGTAAAAGGCAGCCTACCGGACTGCCTTTTACACACGTCCTTTTTAAGGCCATAAATATACTACATCCATATCACTACTGTATTCATCAAAATTTACTCAAATTTCTTCAGGGTCCCAGGGATCGTAGTGGTATCCTGTTCTGACAAAAAGCTATCTGAACCACAAAGATTAGTATGTGTTATCATGCCGGCAGTCCAATTGGAAGTCAAAGTACCGTACCATACATAAAATTCAGCAGGTTCTCCCAAAGATTCAAACATGCAATCCTTTTTAAATTGAGATAAACGTTCAATAATAATTTTAGCTGGTCTAATTTTTAATTTTTTTCACTATATAGTCGTATATATCCCCAAAAAGGTTTCAACATTATGCTACATTTTAAAAATTTTTTTCTCCGTCTACGTGACATTATCATAAAATAACCACAAACATTATATTAAAACAGTTGTTGTCCTTACACGAATATGGTAAAATTAATCAGGGGAGAGGATGTGATGAGTATGCCGATGGAGGATTTATCAAAAGCCAAAAGGGAAATTGCCAGTGGAACCGAGTCAAACGAAACTAATATGGCAAAAATAAGCGAAACAGCATATTTTTATCTTTCGCAACAGATAAATGATTTAAGGGACAGAACCGATTCAAAATCGGAGTTGTTAAGGGCAGAACTGAAACAAGAAATAAATTCCGTAAAAACAGAACTAAATCAAAAAATAGATTCCGTTAGAAACGAATTAAAACAAGAAATAAATTCCCTAAAAACAGAACTAAATCAAAAAATAGATTCCGTTAGAAACGAATTAAAACAAGAGATTCTTACTTTAAATAATAAGTTTGAGCAACTACATTCGGAAGTAAATCAAATCCGAGAGTCTGCGCATCAAACAAATGTAATGATAATCGTCACCCTCATCGCCGTTATTCTTTCACCATTAATAATACCCTCCATTCAACGCTGGATAGGTCTGTTAAAATAATACAATAAATATACGTCGGCAGCTCACCACTAAGGGTGGGCTACCTGCTAAGGCTGAAAAAAACATTTTGATATCTGGGCTTATGTTTTGGGTAAAGCTTTGGCAGCTTAGACAAGGGTTCTATGGTGAAAAAAAGCAAAATCAATTCTTGTAATCCCGGATTATAAAATCCGACCAATATTGTGAGAGTCTTTTATAGTTAAACAACTGCAAATGATCGTATTCACTATAAGCTATATAAACCCCGACTTTTATCGGGGGAATTTGGCTAATTCATATTACATTTTCTTTAGCATATTAAGACCGACCTGGTACGTAATACTCATCAACTGTGGAACCAATTAGGTCAGTTCTCTCTGAATCTCTATAAAAGTAAGTGTAACATTTTTCTGCTCTCGGAAGTGGTGGATCAGTTCCAATAATATATTTATAATAAACATACTTTCTGTAATATACAGTTGGAATTGACTCTAATATAATTATTTCTGCTATTGTTTGGATTCCTGCCAAAGTACCTGCAGCAGCAGGTCCTCCAAGAGTATCCGATGCACTAATCCCATTTATATTACTTTCGGTTGAGCTTTGGTACAAGATTTGCCCATCTGGGTTTATTTTGGTTAAAAAAGGTTTGTTATCACTTATTATAAGAACATTTCCATCGGG
>DUMA01000039.1 GCA_012840135.1 Thermoanaerobacterales bacterium | reverse complement strand
GTATTGAAGATAATATTGATATAGCAACTGAAAGGGTGAAATAAAACCTTAACCCTTAACCCATGAAACTTATTCCTATTTTCCTTTCAACATATCCCTATTTGGAACCGACTTTATTTTAAAAATTGTTACAAGAATTAAGGAATAAATGTTAATAAATGGGATGAAAATTTGGAATTTTAGAGCGGACTTTATTATCTGGAAAGAAATAGGAAAATAGGTTCAAGGCAAGAAGGGATAAGGGGTTGAGGGGTGTGGGGGTTGGAGTGGAGATTATTTTAAATATATAGCTGGTTTTTACTGATTCTAAATTTGAAAGAAAAATCTAAAAAAAAACTTGATAAATATTGTTACATGATTTACTATTATATTGGATGACTGTGTGCGAGGTGTTGACTTGGTGAAAAAAAAGAATGAAATTTGGACAGTTGTTTCACCCAAAATGCATAGCTTGCTCAAGGAGTATGCACAGCAAAACCAGCTTGCTTCAACTCGTGCAAAAATGATCATGTATATTTTATACCATTTTCAACCAGAGCAATTACTTGAAGATTACACTTTCCAGTCTCGTTTGGGGAAAATGATTAACATCAAGGTGTCGGATGCGGAACTGTCATATATTCAGGGTTTGGCTAAAAAGTATAACGTGACAATTAGCCGCCTTTTGCGCAACATAGTTTATACCTATTTTTACACCCTCGATAAGGGGGAAATAGTTGGTGGCTTAATTGATGCTAATTGCGAAAAAGCGTAGGATGCGAGTTTTTGCATAATGCCCAATGATTGAAATACTAAGAAGGATAGAAAAGAGTGATCTTGAGATGATGGAAGAAATGGAATATAAGACTATAATTAAAACGTTGCCGTTCCTTTTTCTGGAGATGAAAAAGGCTGCAAATCTTGTGCTGCAGGGTTTGAAAGATAACGAAATAAAAGAAAAAGCACTCTATGATAACATTTTTCAGGTAAACACAGAAGCTCGCAGAAAAGAAATCACGTCTATGGTTTTGAAAAGGCTAAAAGTTCTGGATGAGGTTTTGCTGCATAAGTTAGCCCATGGTGATATAGAAACGGGCAAGCTAATAGTATTGTACACCATTATGAAGACCGACAGGCTTTTCTTTGAATTTATGAATGAAGTGTTTAAAGAAAAATTAATAGTAAAGGATTATGTTATTGAGGACAAAGATTTTAACATCTTTTTTGACAGAAAAAAGGAACAGAGCGAGAAAGTAGCGTCTTGGGATGATTACACCTTTTATAAATTAAAACAGGTATTCATCAGGATTTTTTTTGAAGCAGGGCTTATCAATAACAAAAAAGATAGAAAAATTATTAAGCCTGTCCTTGATCGTTCGATTATCGAACATTTGAAAGATAAGGGCGAAAAAGCAATTCTAAACATATTCCTCGGAATTAATTAATGCTTTTTCGAACGAAGGCGAGGTGAATGTAATGAAGACAATATACGAAAGGCTTGATGCCTTAATTCCAGCCATACAGAAAAAGTCCTTCGTTGAAAACAAAGGACTCGGTAACGAAATCGGATTCTATATCTTCGATTACGAGCCCAAATATGAACTCCTTGTCCGTGAACATATACAGTTTTTAAAAGAAAAATTCAAGAACGGTATCAATGGATACACAATCAAAGAATTTGACCTTTACGAAATAATGCTTGATATTCTTGAGGCTAAAGGATACCTTGCGAAAAACATAGAAATGGAAGCGGAAAAAGGCAGCGAATACGTCTTCAATGCTACAAAGAAGGCATTAAGGTTAACAGGCAAAAATGATTTGATTGTCCAATACATTCGTGAACGGGTGGAAGATAAGAATATTATATTTCTAACTGGCGTGGGGAAAGCATGGCCGATTATCAGGTCACATACTATTCTCAATAATTTGCACGCGGTAGTAGATAATGTGCCGCTTATCATGTTTTTCCCAGGCACGTATGACGGACTTGAACTTGTCCTGCTTGACGAAATCAAAGACGATAACTATTATCGGGCCTTCAGGCTCATTGAGAGATTTTAAAGGATAAGCGAGGGGGCGAAGATATGCGAATCAGGGATATGTTCTATAAAAAAATTGACAGGGATATCAAAGGCGTCATTAAAATTGGGCAGGAAGATGAAGAAAATATTTATCAAGAACTGGAAGAGTATGTGGTTACCAGGGAGCTGAAAGGGTATTTCAGTGACTTTTTTGAGGCATATAAAAAAGGGATTATCGGGCATACAGACAAGATGGGGGTATGGATTTCGGGCTTTTTTGGCAGCGGTAAATCCCACTTTCTTAAGATACTATCTTACCTGCTTGAAAACAAAGTGGTGAAAGGGAAGAAGGCTATAGAATATTTTTACGATAAAATAGAGGACCCCATGGTGCTGGCGGATATGAAGATGGCAGGGGACATATCGGCAGATGTCATCCTCTTTAATATTGACTCAAAAGCCGATGCCGATTCGAAAACCCATAAGGATGCCATCGTTAAAGTGTTCAACCGCGTTTTTAATGACATGCAGGGCTTTTGCGGGTCTATTCCCTGGGTCGCGGACCTGGAAAGACAGATGTCTCTTGACGGGACATACGAAAAATTTAAAAGAGAATTCGAAAGGATATCAGGAAGAAAATGGGAAGACGCCAGAGAGGACTTCTATTACGAAGAAGATGCGATTGTAGAGGCTCTCGCTTCTGCCACCAAGATGAGCGAGGAAGCCGCGCGGAACTGGTATAACAAAGCGGAAGAGAATTATACCCTTACCGTTGATAAGTTTGCAAAGAGGGTCAGGGAATATATCGAAAACAAAGGTAAAAACCATCATGTGGTCTTTTGTGTCGATGAGATTGGCCAGTACATAGGAGACAATCCTGGGCTTATGCTCAACCTGCAAACAGTGGTGGAAGATTTAGGCACCGAGTGTGGCGGGAAAGCATGGGTGATTGTTACCAGTCAGCAGGATATTGATTCGGTTACCAAGGTAAAGGGCAATGATTTCTCCAAAATCCAGGGCAGGTTTAATACCAGAATCAGCCTGTCCAGCGCCAATGTGGATGAGGTAATCAAAAAGAGGATACTAAAGAAAACACAAGTTGCCACCGATACTTTAAAGCTGCTTTATGAAAATAAAAGCTCCATTCTTAAAAACCTCATAACCTTCTCTGCCGATACGCCTGAAAAGAAGTTTTATGCAGACAGCGACGACTTTGCGGAAGTTTATCCCTTTATCCCCTACCAGTTTAATCTTTTGCAGCAGGTGTTCACATCAATAAGAATCCACGGGGCATCAGGCAAGCACCTTTCAGAAGGCGAACGCTCCATGATCAGTTCCTTCCAGGAAGCTGCCATATACTATGCTGACTGTGAAGAAGGTACACTGATCCCCTTTTCAGCCTTTTATGACACCATTGAAACCTTCCTCGATTCAAATATCAGGACGGTAATTATTCACGCCCAGGACAACAGCAACCTCAACGACTTTGATGTGGAACTATTGAAGGTCCTTTTTATGATCAAGTATGTGAAAGAGATCCCAGCCAACATTGAAAATTTGGCTACCCTGCTGGCCAGGCATATCGATGAAGACAAGATCGACCTGAAAAAGAAAATCGAAGAGTCGTTAAGCCGCCTCATAAAAGAAACTCTTGTCCAAAAGGACGGAGATGAATATATCTTCTTAACCCACGAAGAACAGGATATTAACAGGGAAATCAAAAACATCCAGGTGGATATTGCCGACGTCATCCAGAAGGTTTCGGAGGTTATCTTCGAAGATATTTACCCAGATAAAAAGTTCAAATATTCTTCCCGTTACCATTTCCCGTTTAACCAGATTGTTGACGACAGGTTCTATAGAGGCAATCAGGGCAATGAGATTGGCGTAAAGATAATCACCCCATATTACGATCCAGGCAGTGAAATGACCCAGCTTGAGTTTAAAGAAATGTCACAACGGGAAAACAATCTGATTGTGAAGCTGCCTTCCTACACTGCCTTCCTTGAGGAAATGGAAGAGGTATTAAAAATCGAGGCATACCTTCGGAAAAACGGCGGTACGGTTTCCACCCAGACCATGGAAGAGATTAAGAACAGAAAGAGAAGCGAAATAGGCAAAAGGAAAGAAAGGGTAAAATCCCTGCTCGTTGATGCTTTGAAAGCAGCAGAAATCTATGTGAACTCACAAAAGCTGGACATAAGGGAGAAGGACCCCGTTGAAAGAATAAATGAAGGCTTGAAGATGCTGATTGACTGTAATTACACCAAACTGGGGTATATCAACTCCTTTATCAATTCTCCAGGCGATATCAATAATATTCTAACCCAGGAAACTGTCCAAATGTCTCTGGTCGATGACCCCAACAAGCTGGCCCTGGATGAGCTGGCTTCTTACATCGGGAGGAATACAGAGAGGAACATACCTGTAACCATGAAAACGGTTATTACTGTATTCCAAAAGGCCCCATACGGCTGGAATGAGGAAGACATTGAAGGCCTGATCGCAAGACTGTTTAAGGCGCAGGAAATCAAGCTCCAGATAAACGGAGGATATCTGGATGTAAATGACCGAGAGCTTGTCAAATACCTTACCAGACGCGAATATGCGGAGAAGCTGCTTATAGAAAAGAGGATAAAGATATCACCTGTACTTATAAATTCCGCTAAAGATGTGGCGAAAGAAGTATTTGGCATCTCTGCCCTTCCCAGCGATGAGGATGGACTGATGGCCAGAATCAAAGAGGTTATGCAGCGTGAATGCCAATCTATAGACAAGCTTCTTGAGAATTATAAATACGCCCGATATCCAGGGAAGGATGTGCTGGAGGAAGGGAAAAAGCTCTTTACAGCCCTGTTAAAATTAAGGGATGCCAAAGAGTTCTTTGAAGAAATACAAAACAAAAAGGACGAACTGCTTGATTACGGGGATTATGCCCATGATGTCAAGAAATTCTTTGACCCTGAAGGAAAGCAGAAAGAGATCTTCGATAAAGGACTGCACATGGTGGAGGTATATGAAAAAAACAAAACCTATGTTCTGGATGAGACAGCTATCGAACTCTATAAACAGATTGACAGGATAATAAACAGCAAAGAGCCTTACAGTGAAGTATTCAAGCTGCCCCAGTTGATTGATAGGTTCGCGGCAAAGTTCGCAGAACTGCTTGAAGAGGAAGCCAGGCCAATTAAAGAGGTAGTCAAAAGCGATAAACAGAAGGTCCTAGATGAGCTGTCTTCATATTCCTTCAAAGACAGGTATTATGAAAAATACCGAAAAGGTTTTGATGACCTGCTTAACAGGCTGGATCGGGCAGATAATTTCTACGAAGTAATTGCCATGAAGGAGGAAAGCGACAGGCTCAAACTGCGCTATCTTGAGGAAATAGCGAAGGAAGCTGAAAAACAAAAGTATTCTCATGAAGGAGCATCAATTGTTGCCGAAACCCCCGAAGGGAGAGTAGAGCTGCCGAAACAGAAAAAAATCGTGAATATAAGTATTGCCCACCTCCTCCACGGAACGAGAAATATTGAATCCAAGGATGATATAGACAAACTGCTTGCCGAAATCAGGGCAAGGCTGGAGCGCGAACTGGACGAAAATACCATAATCAAACTTGTATAAATCATGCTTAAGGGGATTGGTGTTATAAGTTATGGATAAGAGTGCTGTGAAAAATTTTGCCGTATGGGCCAGGAGAAAGCTGATTGAAGACATTACCCAAAAGGCCTTTGAGATCGGCATTACGGAGAAAGGAATTGCCAAGGCGGTAAAGGTATCCTCCGATGCTGTGCAGGTAAACGGCAGGTTGCTGCAAAAATATGAGGTCAAGCAGAGGGAAGCCCTTGTGGCCAGGATGAAAGAAAAGGGATTTCAAGAGGTCATCGAGGAAGCCGCCTATACTTGGTTCAACCGCATTATTGCCATCAGGTTCATGGAGGTAAATGAGTATCTTCCGACGGGGATAAGGGTGCTTTCTTCTACAGAAGAAGGCAAAGCGGTACCTGATATTGTTACCAATGCGCTTTACGTAGACCTGGGTCAGGATCTTGATTTGGTGCATGAGTATCTTGATAACCATGATGACGAAGGCCTTTTCAGATATCTTTTTATAAAACAGTGCAATAAATTGAATGAGATTCTTCCTTTTCTTTTTGAAAAAATTGAAGACTATACGGAGATTCTCCTGCCCAATAACCTGCTTGCCGAGGGCTCGGTCATTCGAAGGCTTGTAAGCGATATAAAGGAGGAAGACTTTAAAGAACAGGTTGAAATAATCGGCTGGCTTTACCAGTATTATATATCCGAAAAGAAAGATCAGGTTTTCGAAGCCTTGAGAAAAAACATTAAGATAACAAAAGAGAATATTCCTGCTGCAACCCAGCTCTTTACCCCAGACTGGATTGTAAAATACATGGTGGAAAATTCCCTTGGCAGGCTGTGGCTGGAGGGACATCCTGTTGAGGAACTCAAGAGCAAATGGAAGTATTATTTGGAAGAGGCCGAGCAGGAGCCCGAGGTACAAAAACAGCTTGCGGAGATAAGAGAAAAGAGTAAAAACATCAGGCCAGAGGATATCAAGGTGCTGGACCCTTGCATGGGCAGCGGTCATATCCTGGTCTATGCCTTTGATGTGCTGTTTGACATTTACAAGGGTGCTGGGTATTCCGAAAGAGATATCCCGAAGCTTATATTAAAGAATAACTTGTACGGACTTGACATAGACGACAGGGCGGCTCAGCTTGCTTACTTTGCCGTCATGATGAAAGCAAGAAGCAAAAGCAGGAGGATATTTAACCAGATAAGGGATGAAAATATTGACTTAAACCTATGCGCTATCCAGGAAAGCAATGGCATATCCAGAGAAGCATTGGAGTTCTTTTTGCGAGGAGCGGATGGGAGACTCAAGGCGGATGTGGAGTACCTGGTTAAGGTTTTCCATGATGCAAAAGAGTATGGGTCTATACTTGAGGTTGAGCCTGTTGATTTTGATGCTATTGAGAGAAGGCTGGAAGAGATAAGAAAAGGGGGGACAGAGGATTTATTTGAAGTTGAGCATAGGAATGTAATACTTGAGAAGATACCAGCGTTAGTAAAACAGGCGAGGATAATGAGTCAGAAGTATGATGTGGTGTGCACCAATCCGCCGTATATGGGCAGTAGGGGAATGAATGGTAAGCTGTCGGAATTTTTGAAAGAAAATTATCCTGATAGTAAGAGTGACCTTTTTGCTGTTTTTATGGAAGTTCCGTTTGTTAAGCAGAACGGAATGTTAGCAATGATTAACCAGCATTCATGGATGTTTTTGTCCAGTTTTGAAAAGTTACGAGAAAAAGTTATTTTAAACGAAACAATAATTAATATGATTCATCTAGGACCACGAGCTTTTGAAGAAATAGGTGGCGAAGTAGTACAGTCGACAGCTTTTGTTTTCAGAAAAAGGTGTATAGAGGATTACAAATCAGTTTTTATAAGGCTTGTTGACATAAAAGATACACAAGAAAAAGAAATGGCGATGCTTTCGGCAAAAGATAATAATAATAAGTTATATTTTATTACAGTTGTAGATAGTTTTAAAGCCATTCCTGGCATGCCAATTGCGTATTGGGTGAGTGACAAGGTTATTTCTATATATGAAAGAAGTAAGTCAATTTCTGATTTTGGGAAACCATGTAAAGGAATAGACACTGGGGATAATGAGCGGTTTTTAAGATTGTGGCATGAGGTAAAAGAAAATACTACTTTTTTTGGTTCATCAAAACCAATTAATTTAACCAATAAAGAAATTTTCAATAAATCTTGGTTTCCTTACAATAAAGGTGGTCAATTTCGTAGATGGTTCGGCAATAACGAATATGTTATATTTTGGAAAGAAAATGGGAATGCTTTGAAATCCTTTAGAGGTTCAAATTTAAGGAATAAAGAATATTATTTTGAACAGGGTATAACCTGGTCAACTGTTACATCTGGCAAGTTAAGTTTAAGACGATTTTGGTATGGATATTTATTTGATAATGGTGGCTGCTGTTTTTTTTCAAAATCAGAAGACGTTATTGATTACACATTGGCTATGCTAAATTCAGCAGTGGCCACTTATTTATGTAGTATTTCTCCCACACTAAACTATCAACCTGGGGATATTGGAAGATTCCACTTATAAGAACTGAAAATAAAAACTTATATGATAGAATTATCGCATATTCAAAAGAAAATGTAATGCTGGCTCGTACCGACTGGGACTCTTTCGAAACATCATGGGACTTCAAAAAACACCCCTTGCTTACCCATAAAGGCAGCAGCAACACTATAGAAGAAGCCTTCAACCACTGGGCAACTTTTGCTGAAAAGCAGTTTTACAAACTGAAAGCCAACGAAGAAGAACTGAACCGCATATTTATCGAGATATATGGCCTACAGGATGAGCTTACTCCAGAAGTTGATGAAAAAGATGTAACTATCAGAAAAGCTGACAGGGAAAGGGATATCAAGTCCTTTATTTCCTATGCTGTCGGCTGCATGTTCGGTAGATACTCCATTGATGCCGAGGGGCTTATCTATGCTGGTGGCGAGTGGAAGGAAGAGTGGTGGGACGGGAAGGTTAGAAAGATCGAAAAAGACGAGGGCGGGAATGTGATATCCGATACTTGGGTGGATGCGACCTATTTGCCAGATGAGGATAATATCATTCCGATTCTTGACGATGAATACTTCGATGACGATATTGTAAGCAGGTTTATAGACTTTCTTAAGGTGACTTTTGGTGAGGAAAAGCTGGAAGAAAATATCAACTATATTGCCGAAACCTTAGGTAAAAAGCCTTCCGAGACCTCAAGGCAGGCTATCAGGCGGTATTTCCTGAAGGAATTTTATAAAGACCATGTGCAGGTCTACAAAAAACGCCCCATTTACTGGCTCTTTGATTCGGGCAAGGAAGACGGCTTCAAAGCTCTGATCTACATGCACAGGTATGACGAATATACCGTGGCCAGGGTCAGGACAGACTACCTGCATCCTCTGCAGAGAAAATATGAATCAGAAATTAAAAGGCTTGACATTTTGATAGAGTCGGATGTGTCGCAAAGAGAGAAGACAGCGGTTCGTAAGAAAAAGGAAAAAATATTGAAACAGATGCGGGAATGCCTTGCCTATGATCAGGTGATTGCCCACGTAGCAAATCAGCGGATAAAAATTGATCTCGACGATGGGGTGGCGGTAAACTATGCCAAATTCCAGGGCGTAGAGATTCCGCAGGGTGAAGGCAAAAAACCGCTCAAAGCGGATCTTTTGGCAAAAATTTGATATTGATGGTGGTATTATATGGAACTAAATGAAGTTAAAAGGAAACTTGAGGAAATCTTAAATAGAGAGCTTACAGACGGCAGGAAAAGGAATATCGTCTTCTGGTACGACGACAAAGGAGAATTCGAGGAAGATATCGACGGGCTTAACCTTGCCAACGCCAGGGTGCTTAAACTCAATGGCAGGAACAGCTTTTATGTAAAGTATGTCCTTGAGCGGGAGGACAGGGAGAGCAACTATCTTGTTTACGCTCCTTACGGCAAACCGCCAGCAAGGGAGAACTACCTCCTGGATATCCAAAAATACAGCTTTGAATTCTCCACCGACAAAGTTACCGTTATCATGAGGGAGCTCAATGTTTCGGATGATTCCCTGTACGATGCCTTCAGAAAGTACTTGAAATTTTTCAATAACAAGGAAAGGTATAGGGCATTCAAGGCATATGCCTTATCTTCCTATACTGAAGAAATCCTGGATATTGCCGTATTGTCAGTCCTTTGCAAGCTGTCTTATCCCGACCTGGAGGAAGTCTTGAAAACTCTGCTTGCCGAACATGCGCACGGGGAGTCTGCCCTTTATGAAAACATCGTTAAGTTTGGTGATATACATACCTTCTGGGAACTTGTCAGGAAGTACTACGGTTATACACTGGAACAAAAAGACCTGGGCACGCTTGCAGTCTTTCTCATGATAACTGGACTGTCCTTTTCTCTGAAGAGAGAACTGCCCAAACAGTGGGAGCCCTTTGTCTCCCCCAAGCAAAACGATGTGGTTGTATTCCTCAGCCATTTTATGGGAGGAACCAGCACCGCAAAGGCATTCAGGCTGCTATCCCAAATGGTGGAAGAGAAGATTAAGCTGAAAGAGTGTGTCGCAAAATGGGATGCGGACAGCTACAGGGACAGTGACATCTTCCGCTTGTTTGATGAGGGCATTATCCAGAATATCCTCGATAACCTGCTTGATGATATCGGTGAATTTGCCAAATACAAAGAAATAATTATGAACAGGAGAGCGAAGCACTGGTTTAAGGATTATGAGAACGAATATAATGCCCTGTACTGGGCCTGCGTGCTGCTTGAGGAATGGAAAAACCAGAAGGATACCATTAAAGAATATCCTCCCGACGATTTCTTCAAAAAGTATACGGAGGACTATTATAAACTTGATACGGCCTACAGAAAGTTTATCTATTTCTTTGACAGAGTGGATAACAAAGAATGGTTTGCTGCCCTTAAAGAAAAGATAGAAAACACCTATATAAATGGCTTTATCAATACTCTTTCTATCAAGTGGAGCGGCAGTATCGAGAGCCTGCAGGAGTACTGGGGTTTAAGCTCTGCCCCGTACCAATGGGGCTTTTTCAGGCATCAGCTCAAACCGCACCTGCAGAAGGGCGAGCGGTTATTTGTGATCGTTTCCGATGCCCTGCGGTTTGAAGCGGGGAAGGAATTGGCGGAAATTCTGAACACCGAAAGAAAGGGATCCACAGAGATCATGGCCATGCAGGGTGTGCTTCCTTCTTATACAAAGCTGGGAATGGCTGCGCTGCTGCCACATCAAAGAATAGAGATAGATCCCGATTACGGGATTTTTGTTGATGGTATTTCTGTCGAGGGTATCGACAACCGAAACGTGATATTGCAAAATCACGTAAATAAAAGCATAGCAGTCCAGTATAGGGACATCATTGACCTGCGCAGGGATGATTTACGGAAGCTTTTGAGCGGAAAAGAGCTGGTCTATATTTATCACAATAGCATTGACGCCAGAGGCGATCACTACCTGACCGAAAGGGAAGTTTTTGATGCGGTTGCTGAAACTTTTGAGCAGTTAAAGTCACTTGTCAACACCCTTGTCAACCACCTTTCCGCTACCCATATTTACATAACCGCTGATCACGGTTTTATATATAAGCGGGGTATTGTGGAGAAAAGCGAAAAGACTTCCAAGGACAAGGTAGAAGATGCTTATGAAAACAGGCGATTTATCTTAACTGATAAGCCTATAGAAATGGAAGGCACGCTGACTTTTAGTATGAGATACATTTTGGGGGAAGGTACACAGCTTAAATGCGTTACACCGCGAGGCATAAACAGATTTGAAACAAAAGGGGCTGGGGTGAATTATGTGCACGGTGGTGCTTCGCTCCAGGAGATCGTGATCCCAGTCATTTATTTCAAGAATGAACGGGGCAAATCCGCAAAGGATGTTCAGAAAGTGCGGGTTACTTTCACGAGCCTGACCAGAAAAATAACCAATACTATCACCTACCTTGAGTTTTTCCAGACTGAGAAGATCGCTGACAAAATCGTGCCTTGCAGGTTGAAGGTTTATCTTGCCGATGAAGATGGTAACAGGATCTCAAACGAAAATATTATAATCGCCGATATTAAGTCGGATGACCCTATGGAAAGGAAGTTTAAAGAAAAATTTGTGCTGAAGAACATGAAGTATGATAAAACGAAAAAATATTATCTTATTCTAGAAGATGAGGAAGAAAAGGTAGAGAATATCTACGACAGGATACCTTTCACTATTGACCTTGCCATTATCAATGATGACTTTGGATTTTGAAGCGGGGAGGTGACGGGATGGATGGATTAAGTGCAAAACTGAACCAACATTTTGCGGGCAGAGTGGTACGCAAAGACCTGACGAAAAAGATCAAGGAAGGTGCCAATGTACCTGTATATGTCCTTGAATACCTCCTGGGGATGTACTGTGCCACCGAGGATGAAGACAGCATCCGTGAGGGTATCGAAAGGGTCAAAAGCATCCTGGCCGAAAATTTTGTCAGGCCCGATGAGACGGAAAAAGTTAAGTCCAAAATCAGGGAGCTTGGTAAATACAGCATTATTGATAAAGTCTCGGTCAAACTCAATGAAAAGAAGGACATCTATGAGGCCGAATTTTCTAACCTGGGGATAAAAGGGGTTACCATTTCGCCTTCATATGTAAAGAACTATGAGAAGCTCCTGGCTGGCGGCATCTGGTGCATTATTAAAATGGATTATTTTTTTGATGAAGAACAAAGGGGGGCAAGCCCCTTTTGTATTAATACCCTGACCCCAATTCAGATACCCAACCTCGATCTTGAAGAAATCATGGAGGGCAGGAGATACTTTACCAAAGAGGAGTGGATTGATGTCCTTCTCAGATCCATCGGCATGGAGCCAACTAAACTTTCCAACAATGTGAAGTGGCATATGCTGGAGAGGATGGTGCCTCTTGTCGAAAACAATTACAACCTTTGTGAGCTTGGACCGAGAGGAACAGGAAAGTCGCATATCTATAAAGAAATTTCCCCCAACTCTATTCTGGTTTCAGGAGGACAGACTACAGTTGCCAACCTGTTTTACAATATGTCTACCAGAAAAGTGGGTTTAGTAGGCATTTGGGATTGTGTTGCTTTTGACGAGGTGGCGGGTATTTCGTTCAAAGACAAAGATGGTATTCAGATCATGAAGGATTATATGGCTTCAGGCTCTTTTGCACGGGGTAAGGAGGAAAAAGCTGCATCCGCTTCGATGGTGTTTATAGGCAACATCAACCAGAGCGTTGATGTATTGCTCAAGACTTCCCATTTATTTGATCCCTTCCCTGAAGCCATGGCCAATGACACCGCCTTTTTTGACAGGATGCACTATTACATTCCTGGCTGGGAGATTCCGAAATTTAGGCCAGAATTCTTCACCGATGAATATGGATTTATCACGGATTACCTTGCAGAATTTCTGCGCGAGATGAGGAAGCGTTCCTTTTCCGATGCATTGGACAGATATTTTAGGCTGGGAAACAACCTCAACCAAAGGGATGTTATTGCGGTAAGAAAAACTGTTTCAGGGCTTGTGAAGCTGATTTATCCCAACGGGGAATTCGGCAGGGATGATATTGAGGAAATATTAAGGTATGCCCTTATCGGCAGAAGAAGGGTCAAAGAACAGCTTAAGAAAATAGGTGGGATGGAGTTTTACGATGTCCACTTTTCATATATTGACAACGAAACACTGAACGAAGAATTTGTCTCCGTTCCCGAACAGGGGGGCGGAAAGATTATACCTGAAGGTCTCGGAAAGCCAGGACACATTTATACAGTTGGACGGGGTAAGTCAGGAATGATTGGGGTATACAAGATTGAAACCCAGGTTGTAAGCGGAAGCGGAAAATTTGAAAAAACGGGGCTTGGTTCTGACAGGGAAGCTAAGGAAGCAATCGAAACGGCTTTCAGGTTTTTCAGGGCAAACAGCAAGAAAATAAGTGGGACTATAACTACTACCACAAAAGATTACCTCATGCATGTCAAAGACATTAACGGAGTAGGGCTTACGTCCGAACTTTCGCTTGCCGCTTTTGTCGCTCTGTGTTCGGGGGCCTTGGACAGGCCCTGCCAGAGCCAGTTGGTTGTTCTGGGTTCTATGAGCATTGGTGGTACCATTAATAAAATTGAAGAACTGGCCAATGTGTTGCAGGTATGCTTCGATGCGGGGGCTAAAAAGGTTTTAATGCCGATGTCCTCTGCCACCGATATCGGAACTGTTCCGCCAGAACTATTTGCCAAGTTCCAGATATCTTTCTACCAGTCGCCTGAGGATGCGGTATTCAAAGCTTTGGGAGTGGAATAAAAGGAAACATTTATTGGAGAGGCGTTTTGGCAGATAATTAAAGCATCAGGAATTTTTAAACATAGGAGGGGCTACAAATGCCGCTTTTTAAAATATCAAACGGCAAGGCAAAGAAATTAAGCCTCAAGAGCCTGCAAAAAGAAAAAGACCTTCAAAAATTCGTTGAAGAAAACTGTGAGGAACTGTTAGGCGTGCGGTTTATTGCCTCTGAATTTTCCACGGGGGAAAGGCACGGGGGAAGGATCGATACTTTAGGGATTGACAGTGGAGGCAATCCTACTATTATTGAATACAAAAAGACGGAAAACGATAATGTCATCAATCAAGGGCTGTTCTATCTCGACTGGCTGGTTGACCACAAAGGAGACTTTGAGGTGGCGGCCAAGAAAAAACTTGGCAATGATATAGAGATCAACTGGGGCAGCCCGAGGCTGATTCTGATTGCCCAGAGTTACAACAAATATGACAAGTATGCCGTGAACAGGATCGGAGAAAATATAAGCCTATACAAATACTATCTCTACGAAGATGACATGTTCTATCTTGAAAATGTATTTACATTAGAGCAAATCAGTAGTCCAAATCAAGCTTCTTTCAAAGAATCTGCCAATGAAAACCAGGTCAAACAATATACCCTTGAAGACCATTATGCCAAAGGGTCTGAGAAGACGGTGGAAATCTTTAAAGAGCTGCGGGAGCAAATCCTGAAAATCGATGACTCCATCAATGAAAAGGTTACAAAAGTCTATGTGGCATACACCACCACGCGCAATTTTGCGGAAGTGCAAATTTCGAAAAGTTCCCTAACTGTGTATCTCTTGCCAGTAGAGAATTTAAACGACCCGTTGAACAAGGTGGAGAAAGTTCCCGATAGCTACAACTTCAGTCTCAATCGGAGGATTAAAGTTGAAAACATCGATGAAGTGGAGTATGTATTGGGGATAATAAAGCAGAGTTATGAAGAAACTTTGTGAATTGAAAATATGTTTACAGTTAACAACAAGAAAAGTCCTTTACGCAACTATCGGTCTATGGTAGTTGCTTTTTTTATTCTCTCTGCCTTTTTATCTACAGGATATATTTCTAAAAAAACTCACCATAGGGATGGGGTAAAATTTGAGTTTGAGCCTCTTAATGTTCTAAAATGATAACGAAATTCCCCAAAAAGGGAATATTATCTGCAAATATATTAAAAAAGTTTTGTTATGTTTTAAAACGTAAAGGTTTTCCCGTGGATGAAAATATTGTTGACCCAGCGCGTGTAATGAGGATGCCCTTTTCCTTTAACTGTAAAGAATTTGACCCAACTAATAAATATCATTCTGATACACCGAAAGCTATACCAACACGGTTAGTTAGAGAAACGGACAAGAGATATTCAGTTCAGGAGATATTTGAAAAGCTCGAAATGCTCCCTGATTCTCCAGCAAGTTTTAATATGCAAGTAGAAAATCCACAGTTAGGCAAACAAGAAGAAATTTGCGCTCAAAATACAACCAGGGATATTGAAGCAATAAAAGAAAAGTTATTGGAAATGGGCCGCAGATATACTTCTGGTGAATACAATATTCCCAAAACAAATGATAATTCCGAACAATATAGCAAAGACAAAGAAGAAAAATATAAATATGAATTGGATAATAATCAAATTGAAGAAATGCAGGATATTTACAAAATGATAAATATTAAAAAACTGCCGAGTGCAGTTCAAAAGATGTTGTATTGCACAAGAAAGGGTTTTCGGGGGAGAGTGCTCTATTTTCTGGTTACTTTTTTGTCAAACAAAGAAGGAATGCCCCTGGATAAAGTACTTGCCATTATGAAAATTTGGGCAACACGATGTTCGCCATCTCTTGATGTAGATTATGTTTTATCGAATGTAGAAAGGATATATAGAGGCAGATACAAAGGCGATGGCAAGTATGATTCTGAAATGGCAAAAGAATTTGGCTATATAGAGTTTAGCCCGTTACAAACGCGACAATAAAATATTAGTTAAGAACGAATTTTTTGAAATGTTTAATAAACTGACAGATGGGGCTGTAAGGTTGTACCTTTGTGCAAAATTATATGAAAAACTGAACAATGAAAAAACATGGACTAAGGATCAATTAATTAAGCTGTCTGGAATGAGTATTAGAACAATTGACAAACATTTAAGGCAACTTGTTATTCATGGTTTTATATAAGAAGAGGGGCTGCAGGCGAAAAGGAGAACCTAACAGATATTGTACAAATAAATTTTACGACCGTACAAAAGGGTTCACTGTTTGGGAAGTGGGCACTTTAACGCATCTCTTAAAGCAGGGATATTTAACTGATGGAGAACTCAAACTGTATTGCTATCTTTGCTACAGCATTAGTCAATCTGTAAATGGAGAATGCTGGTTGAGCCAGAGCCATTTGGGGGAACGGATTAATAAGAGATGGAATTCTATTTCGGAAATGACTAACTCTTTGCATGCTAAAAATCTTATAACAAAATCGGCAGAAAAAATAGGGCCAGCAGTTCATTGCTATTATTCGCTGAAGTATTAACATCTATTTTATCTTTCATAATGTTCGAGCGTTTTATTATTCCCTCCTTTCGACTACGTATAAAATGTGAAGATGCTTAAAAATTAAGGGTTAGCATTTATTAAATGTTATTTTCCGACACTATATATAAAAACGGGAGAGAGGAGGGATGGGGGACTTTTTCAAACTTTCAAATGAGGGAAGGGCGATTTCAATTCAAAATGAGGAGAAGAGAGGAATTACAAACCATAACTGTTGCTAAGGGGGCAATGCCCCAAAACTCTGTTCTGGTTTATTTCCTTTTGTGAAGTTTCCTCTTCCTCTCGTAGTCGATAGAGTGCAATTAAGTATTAATGATTTATCCCCGTCGACAGATGGACATTAAAAAAGCATATTTTTAGAGGGGAAATTTATTTTGCTTTGTTAACTTTCCCCCCCGTCGATAATTTGCGATTATATTTAAGGCAAGGATATTTTAAAACAGCTAAAGATAAATAGTACCTGCTTGTTTCGTCATAAGAAAATTTAACTGATATATCTTGACTTTGGTTTATATGTTGTGTATATGATGGATTCGGGTTAGAAGGGAACACTTTTAAGATTTTTTGGCATTTGAAAAACCTCCTTCTTCACTGCAGGAGCCTAAACAGCTCCTGCTCTACATAGAATGTTAAAATCCACAGCACTCAAAAGTGCTGTTTTATATAAATTCTCTTCCCCTTTCTTCTTTTCATGTTTTTAAAGACGAAAACGATTTTAAAATTGCTTATCCGCAGAAGTTTGTTTAAATATTATCTTGTTTTCTTACCTATCATACCTTATCCAACTTGCAATGTCTGTATTAAGAAAAAGCAGTTTAATTTATCGGCGTAATAGTTACAGAATTTATTATCCTCATTGTGTTGCTGTTCAGCCCTATGTTGTCAATTTAGCTTTTTCTTACCATTAGCTTTAAGATATTTATTTTGCCTTTTTATACCAAATTTTATAAGCCGCATAGTTTTTCCTTTAAAGTAACTGAAGTTGTGTTGTGTCGAAAACTTTAAAGGTTTAAAAAAACAGGAAAGTTTAATTTAAAGAAAAAAGGCGGATCCTTTTAATATCTTTAAGCAGAAGCTACAATTGTTTAGCAATAAAAAACCCTTCCAAAACGAAGGGTAAAATGTTAAATTCTAATTCTTTGTCTTAATTCGTTTCTTATTAGGTTATAAAGCCCAATATCTTCTTTATGTTCTAACATTAGTGAAATACAATAGTCTTGTGAATAATGTTCATCATTTATCCATTTATTTGTATTGATTAATACTAAAGAAAAAGGAGGGCATATTTCTTTTTTTGGTTTTTGTTTGAATTCTTTCCAGGCTTTTTGATGACACCCTACTATTCTTCTGTTGGGGCCTGGTTCTAATTTTATTTCGTATTGACTTATTTCATTTATATCAATATCATCAATATCATCATTAACTTGTTCATTTATGTTAATTTCAGCGAATTTTTTCACCAGTTCATTTGGGTCAATTGAATGATATAATTTGAAATTTAATCGGTTTCCTAGGTAACTATCACCTCTTGTTGATCTTGTAGGAGGATTGTATGTTAAGGCAACCGTAATTTTTTTATAACCTTTTGTATTAAAAAACGCATCAGGAATATTGACTGTAAAAACTTTAACCTTATTTAATCCGATACTGTCTTCGTTCAGTAGGACAACTCTATTGTCGCTTGAATAAATTGCTTTCTCATAATTGGGACGACCGTACCCTTCTGTTCGGTAAATGGTATCTTCACCAAAATCCTTTAAAACCGAATAATCGGGATAATCTGCCGACAATAAAATCAAATTTTTAATATAATTGGATGATTTATGGGGAAACACATTTGAAATTTTTCCAGCTATATTTGCTATTTTCGGGGCAGCAAAACTTGTACCATAATTAATGGTAAAAATGTGTTCCCCATACGGATTATTAGATAAAAGTGCTATTTTGCCACCAGGATTTTCTCTTATTGCTCCATACATTTCTTTTAAAATTAAATTTCCTCCATACTCGACCAATTCAGGTTTAATCATCCCATTTATTCCATACCCTGCTCTACTAAAAGGAGAGGGTTGATTAACTTCAGCAATAGGATACCAGATATCTTCGTGGGTATGACCATCATCCATAATTTTTATTGGAGGGGCAATTGAACCAACAGTAAGTGATAAAGCAGAAGTTGCAGGATTGATAATTCTAAAGTGGGGGTTTTTTACTAAATAATCGGGATAATTATCAATAATTTCGGATAAAGCGGTGTAATGATTTTGAGGGCTTTCATTTCCTGCAGAAACAATAAAAACGACCTGCGGATAATCCAATGCCAGTTCATCTATCAGTGAGGCTAATGGAAACTGCCTATTCGATGTTAAGTCCCAAATTTCATCACTGTTGCCAAAAGATATATTAACAACCTTTATATTATATAATGGGTTATCTAAAAAATCTTTAACTAAATCATGTAATTGATGTTCTAACAGTTTTTCGGGGTCAAAAATGGCTTGGGCTGGTATTTCTTCTGGTATTTCTTTATTTTTATACATCACTTTTGCCGAAAACAACCAGTTAGTAGCGTTGAATTCTTTATTTTTTATACATTCTTCAATATCCCCAAAAATAGCACACCCAGAAACTGCTGTCCCATGTCCTACAGTATCCTGAATTTCCATTTCGCCATCCTGATAATTTTCTTCTGCCGCAACTGCCTGCTCTAAAATAGGATGATTAGAAACTATGCCAGAATCAATAATAAGAATACCAACAGCATCTTCGCTAGGTGGATTTATTTTTATATCAGATATATCAATCGAACTATATTCATATGGTTTAAACAGAGGGTAAAAGGGGCGATCTACCCACGCTACTTCTTTAAGTTGAAGAATTTCATCTAAAATACTTTTTATCGTTCTCACCCTTAATAAAGCAAAAGATCTGGTGATTAATTTGTCCGTTATCCTAAATAATTGGCGGTTAGGGTATGCTTGTTCTAATTCTTTTATGAACTTAATCAATTTTGGATCATCCATACGCCATAATTCTATATTTACATATTCTGCTTTGTCATTGGTCAATGGTCTATCCCTCAATGCTTTACCAATTTTCTCTTCAGGGGGTATATCATCTATACCATCGATGGCATTAAAGAAATCGTATTTAGCGCCGTTTTGTACCAGACCCGAATATTGAGCAAGTTTTTCTTTAAAAGTTTTCAAATCTTGTTCATTAGCAAAGACTACCCAATATCCTTTTTTGTTTTCGGCAACTGATAAGATTTCCATGCCCATGGAAGATAAAATATTTTTATCAAATGAGTTAATATCTACGCTCTGATTTATTCGAATGCGGTAAATTAGATTCACATCAATAGTATCCTTATATTTATTTTTTAGTTTTGTAAAAGAGCTGACTATTTCATCTGCTTTATTTATATTTTGTTGACCGAAGCTGATCTTATCCCTACCTTCAGGAAATTTATACATAAATTTCCTATTTTTATTTTTTTGTTTGTTTAGATCTCCTTGATATTCTGGCAAGGGTAAATGCTCATAATTTGCCATTATGCATTACCCCCTCTATTTCGGATATTGATTCTTTCGATAAATCTCGACAAAGCATAGTCCAGTTCAGAAGTTGTCAATTGATCGCTGTCGTTTAATATTGTATATTTAATAGCCTCAATACAAGTCATTCTAATATCTGATGGGGAAAACCCTTCTGTTTTTTTTGCATATTGGGCCAGGTCAATTTTGTTTTTTTTGATGGATTTCAAGTACAATTCCAATAATTTTAACCTTTCATTTTCACTGGGCAAATCAAAATACACAATTTCATCAAATCTTCTCCAAATAGCTGGGTCAAGTATGTGTTGATGATTAGTAGCAGCGATAATAATGCTATTACCCTCGAAAGTATCCAGCATTTGTAAAAAATTATTTACTACTCTTTTGATTTCACCATGTTCATAATGATCGTCTCTATTTTTACCAATAATATCAACTTCATCGAATAAAACTACCCAAGTACCGCTTTCAATGAAATCGAAAACCTTTCTTAAATTAGCTGCGGTTTCCCCTAAATATGAAGAAATAATAGAGTCAAATCTTACATAAATTAATGGAATATGCAAAACTGAACTTATAGTTTGTGCAGAGTAAGTTTTTCCCGTTCCTGGTTCTCCGCAAAAAAGAATTTTATTTTTAGGTTTCAAATTATATGTTGCAAGTATGTCTGCATCCCTAAATTCCTTAACAATTTGTTTTAATAATTGCAACGTTTTTTCAGGCAGAATTAAAGAATCCCAATCTATATCATATTCTTTGATTTCAACAAGAGGAAACCCCTTTTCTGTGTCTCTGGGAATAGGGATGCTATTTTTATAACTTCTACCTATTATGCTTTTATTGGAAAATTTACTTGCATAAAGAGCCTCTTTTAATTCTTTGGCAACAATATTGTGTTTTTTCTTTTTTTCCCGTTCAATGTATTCTTCGGCAAGACGATAAAATTCTTCTTTATCATCTTTTGCAAAGGCTAAAAACAATTTTTTTAATATTTCCGTATTGGTCATAATAATCACACCTTTAAAACACAGATATACTCTGCATTTATTTTTAAAATAAAATATTTATTATAAAACGAAATTATGTTTTTGTCTACTATCTATAATAATTTGATTTCTTTAATTTTACAAGGCATTATTAGAAAAAAAGAGAGCAGTATAGGTATATATTTCAGAACCGTAAATTTGCAGTACAAGTCTGTTGTTCCTGGCACTGTTGATCCTGACGGGCGGGAAAGGGGAGACAGGGATTACAGGCTTGACGCTAAACTAGATATTTACCAGTTTACGCAAATTATCATTAAATGCGTGCTTTACCACAACAACCAGCACTATTTGAAGAACTATAACCGTGAAGAGATGATGATTACCGACGATGTGGAGTGTATCCCGCGGGAAATCTGGAACTGGGGGATAGAAAACCGTGCGGGAAAACTGCGGAGTATGCCTGAGGATATTGTAAAGCTCCACCTTATGCCCAGCGATACGGCTACAGTTACGCCGAGGGGCATAAGGTTTAAGAACCTGTACTACGGCTCGCCGCTCATGCTGAAGGAGAGATGGATGGAAAAAGCCAGAATGAACGGGACATGGAAGGTGGAGGTATGTTTTGACCCACGAAACATGAACTATATTTACATAAAAGATGCTGACGGCATTAATTTTGAAAAATGTTACCTGCTTGATCACCAAGTGAGATACAAAGATAAGACCTTTGACGAAATTCAAAATCTCCTGGCTGCGGAAAAGCTTAAGCAGAAAAAGACTGCCGACAGTGAAACCCAGGCAAAAGCGGAGCTGATTACCGAAATCCAGCATATAGTGCAGGAAGCCCAAAAGGCTGCGGCGGCAGCAAAGGATGACGGAGAAAGTGATGCGAAAAAGAAAAAGAGCATCAGGACAAACCGTCAGGCGGAAAAGCTCACCAATCGGGAGAAGGAAGCCTTTGAGCTGAAAAAAGAAACTTCAAAAGGTCTGGCTTCTGTCGTCACTCTTGGGAACAGTCAAAAAACTGTGGAGGAAGAGGGAGGGCAGCTGGAACTGTTAAGGAGGAAGCAGAAGGAGGCTCTTCAAAAAAATGATGGATAAGCTGAAAATACCAAACGGCACTTTAGCTGTTCCAGCGGAATATAAAGAACAGGTCATTCCCGAATGCAGCGGAAATCCCTTTATCGAAGCTCTCCCTCCTATTTTAAATGCTGAAGAAGCGGCTGAAAGGCTCGCTTTTTACCCGCCATATCATCCCCAGGAGAGAAAACTCGAAAGTCATTACCGCATTCACATGGTTCAGCGGCTTTTTCAAATATTTCAGCCACTTCCAGTTCATCTTGACCTTGAAAGCAGGATTTCAAGGTTGCTGCGGCAGGGCTACCTTGCCCGCAACCCTTTAAAGCCCCAGTTTTTGCAGCATCTGAAAAAATCGGATGAGATAATAAAAGGAATTAACGGAGTTTTGGAAACCAATGAATTATTTCGAACCACTGCTTCAGGTTTCAGCATCGTTGGTGTAAGTGGAATGGGCAAAAGCACGGCGGTAAACCAGATCCTGCGCATGTATCCCCAGGTGATCATACATTCGCGCTATAAAGAAACCAAATTCAGCGTGTATCAGCTTGTTTGGCTCAAGCTTGACTGCCCGTTCGACGGCTCTATAAAAGGCCTGTGTATTGAATTTTTTAACAAAGTGGACAACCTGTTGGGGACAGACTACTATAAAAAAATTCGGAAATGGACGCTACAGCGTCGACAACATGGTGAATGCTATCTGCAAGATCGCTCAGAACCTCGGCCTTGGCCTGCTTGTAATCGATGAAATCCAGCACCTCAATGAAGCAAAAAGCGGTGGAGATTAGCGGATGCTAAACTTCTTTGTCACTTTGGTCAATATGCTCGGCCTACCCATAATTCTGATCGGCACGCCCAAGGCTTTAAGCGTGCTGCAATTTCAATTCAGACAGACGCGGCGGGGCAGCGGCCAGGGGGATATGATCTGGGAAAGGTTAAAAAAAGACGACACATGGCAGCTCCTTATAGATGCCCTTTGGGGCTATCAGTGGACCAGGAAAGAAACTCCGCTTACCGATGAAATCAATGAAGTGCTTTATGAAGAAAGCCAGGGTATTACCGATATTGCCGTTAAGCTCTATGCTATGTCACAAATTAGAGCCATTGTTTCGGGAAAAGAAGAAATAACTCCTAACCTTATAAGGCAGGTTGCCAAAGAGAATTTGCAGCTGGTTCAGCCTATGCTCCAGGCTTTGAAAAAAGGAAGCTTAAGGGAGATTGCAAAATATGACGATATCTGCACTGTAAATGTTGACTTTGCAGGTTTCCTTGATAAGAGCAAACAAACCGTAGAGACAGAAATGCGGCTGAAAGCGCTGCAAAAGCAAAGAAAGGAAGAAGAGAAAGAAGCGTCGCTTTCTATTAAGGAACAGGCGATTATAAAACTTCTGGAGCTTAATATCGAAGCAAAGAAAGCACAAAAACTTTCCTACACCTTACCCCGATGAGCTGCTATACAGCGACCTGGCGCGCTACCACCTGCGAAGCGGAAATATCAGCTTTAAAGCCACCATTGAAGACGCTTTCGGTACTAAAAATGCCACGGCTGTAGTGGAACCTCCGTCAAATCTTAATGCTTTAATAAGCAACCTGCCGCTTAACACCGAATATACTGCGGACTATCTTATAGACAACCACACTCTTTTCCCGTTTTACACAGCTTTCCTGCCTCCAAAAAGGACTCAATGGGTTAGGAATAACATGATGAAAAGAAATGGAAAAGGGATTTACGGCAAGACGGGTATCATGGCAAGCAGGGTGGTATCAAACCATTATTTCAGGTTCTGCCCATCGTGTAATGAAGAAGATAGGGAACGGTACGGAGAGCTGTACTGGCACCGTATACACCAGATCCCTGGGGTGCTTGTGTGCCCTAAACATCAGGTAGCGCTTTGCGACAGCAAAGTGCCGATTAAGGGCTACAATAAGCATCAGTATGTTGCCGCCAGCGAGGAAAATTGTACCGAGTCAGATAATGTGGTTGTATGCTCGGATAAAACTATGTCACATTTGATAAATCTGGCAAAAGATGTTGAGTTTTTGCTTAACAACCAATTTGAACGACGCCCCGCGGAATGGTTTCATGAGCAGTATCGAGCGAAGTTAATGGAATTAGGTTATGCTACAATAAACGGCAATGTAATGAAGAAAAAATTAACCGAGGAATTTGTGCAGTTTTACGGTGAGGAGTTTTTGACTCTTGTGCAATCGAGTATTGAAATCGGCAGTGATAACAGTTGGCTTGCAGATATGGTCAGAGGGAGAAACAGGGCAAGCCATCCTATAAGGCATTTGCTTTTGGCAAGGTTTTTGGGTATAACCATCTCCGATTTGTTTTACAGGCAGTTAACCTATAAGCCGTTTGGAGACGGGCCCTGGCCGTGCCTTAACCCTGCGGCGGAACATTACCTTAAACCTGTGGTGAAACAACTCAAAATCTCTTACAGCAACGATACAAAAAGACCTGTTGGAACATTTTCCTGTGACTGCGGATTTGTATATGTTAGGACAGGGCCTGATGTTACTGAAGAATCTCGGTATAAGGTTGGGAAGATTAAGCAATTTGGGCATGTGTGGGAGGCGAAGCTTAAGGAACTTGTCGAAAAGGGATTGAGCTTGAGGCAAACAGCGAAGCTGATGGGAGCAGATCCGAAGACGGTAAAGAAATATGCAGCCAAGCTGGGGCTCGAGACTTACTGGGAGAAAAGAAGTAAGCGGGAACTCATTCAAGATAAAGGAAGCAGCATTACGGTCGTGGATAAGAGGGATTATTACCGAGGAGAATGGCTTAAGCTGATGAATCATTACTTTGATAAAAGCAAAACGGAACTTCGACAGCTAAACAAGGCAGTTTACGCTTGGCTGTATAGAAATGACAAAGAATGGCTTAAGTTTAATTCTCCAGAGCCGATATATAGATATAAAAATACACGTGTTGATTGGGATAAAAGGGATAGAGAGATATTAGCCAAGGTAAAAACGGTAGTCGAGGAGATGCTAAACTCTACTGAAAAGCCTGAAAGGATTACTATAAGCCTTATTGGTAGCAAATTGGGTATAAGAGCGTTACTTGAAAAACACTTGGATAAGTTGCCCCTTACCAAAGAGTACCTTGAGTCAGCTAAGGAAAGTAGAAAGGATTTTCAGTTAAGAAGGGTAAAGTGGGCGGTTAAGGAATTGAAGAGACAGGGAGAAAATCCAAAGCTGTGGAAAGTATTGAGAAAAGCGGGGATAAGGAAGGAATTTTGCCAAGATATGGAGAATAATATACTAAAAATGATTAAAGAATAATAAAAATTTGACGAAGGATATAGTGATTGTTTAAGGAACATTTTATTTTTTTTGTGGTATTAGTGAAAAGCATAACAAATGGGTTTATAACAAAGCAAGTAAGAAGAGCATATTCAAGATATGTTAATAGGGTAAGTTGCCATTCAAGCACCTTACGCTTTGATACTGAAAGATATGAAAGGCCGTTTAACAGTATTTATCTACCCTGTTCTTTTCTTAACGATAACGAAGATGCGAAATTGGTACAAATAGCGATTAATTGGAGTTAAGTAGAAGTCGTTTAATAATGGAGGTGTTAAATTTAGATTATGTATATATCAAAGCTGAGAATAGAGAATTTCAGGTGTTTTAGAGATGTAGAGATAGAATTTAATGAAGGATTAAACGTTATTATTGGTGAAAACAACTCTGGCAAAACTGCGATAATGAAGGCGCTACAATATATTTTTAATCATTCTAATACAAATGCTCCTACTATAGATGATTTTAATAAAACAATAGAAATTGGGCCTACTCCTCCCGAGATTACTATAACGCTTACTTTAAGATCTTCAAAAAATGATAAGATTGAAGATAAAGCTGTTGTAGCAAGTTGGCTAACCAAATTAGAAACTCCATGGGAAGCAACGTTAACTTACAAATATTTTTTACCCGAAACTAATATAAAAGAATACGAGGAGGAAATTAATAAAATTTCGCCAACAAGCGATGAAAAAGTTAAAGAAAGCTGGAATGTTTTAGAAAAATATTTACCTAAATATGTTTCAAGAATTTATGGAGGAAATATTGAAAGCAAAAATAGGGTAGAAAGTGAATATTTGAGTAAATTTCATTGTGAGATGTTAGATGCATTAAGAGATGTTGAAAATAAGATGTTTACTGGGAAAAATACTTTGCTTAAACAAGTATTAAATTATATTAAAGACTATAAGTTTAAAAAAGATAGAAGTGAACAGGGGAAAGAAGAATTAAATAAAGTACAAAAAGAATTCAAAAAACACGCAGATAAATTAGTTGAAAACATGATAAATCGTCTTGATAGTAGCAGTATTTTAGAACTGGCTGAAAAAACAGGGGCTGCTGTAGGAGGTATTCCAGTTTTGGGAGGAAGATTAGAGGAAGGCGATGTATTATCAGCGCTTAAACTAATGATAAGAAATAAAACAGGAATTGAAGTACCAGTAGTTAATAACGGTATGGGCTATAACAATTTAATTTATATATCTCTACTATTGTCGAAGTTTGAAATGATAACATCAAATGATTTTGGAGAAAATGCAAAAATATTTCCAATACTGTTGATAGAAGAGCCAGAAGCACATTTACATCCTGCATTACAATATAACTTTTTAAGGTATTTAAAAGAACAGATAGATAATCAAGGCATAAGTAGACAGATAATTATTACTACTCATTCAACCCATATAACTGCTGCTGTAGGATTAGACCCTATAATCTGTATGAATAGAAATGAGCATGATGAAATATTTCCTGCATACCCAGGAAAAGTATTTTCCGATTCGGAAGAAGATCAAAAATCAAAAAAATATGTTGAAAGATACCTGGATGCAACAAAGTCAACAATGTTATTTGCAAAATCAGTTCTTTTTGGGGAAGGTATCGCTGAACAAATACTTCTTCCTGTTTTGGCAGAATATATGGATTTAAATTTTGATAAAAACCATGTTTCCATGGTTCGAGTTGATGGTTCAACCTTTAAGCATTTCATAAAAATATTTGGTGCGGGAGTAGAAGACAAACGAAAAAAATTTGCATTGTATAAGAGAGTTGCTTGCATTGTGGATACTGATCCTGCTCGAAAGAAGAGAGGACAAAAATCTAAATGGGAGAGCTGCTGGCCATTTGAAATAGACCTTGAACCACAGTTGTATGAGTATAGAAAAATATCAAGTGTGGTATGTAACCTTCTATCTGCTACTCTAAACTGTGATAATGTAAAAGTATTTTATAATGAATCTGGAAAAGGGAAAACCTTAGAGTATGATATAGCTTTTGAAAACGTCGAATCTCCGTTATTATATGATTCGGTACCTAATAGTGAAATTAATTGGCCGAGTTTATGCAATTGGTCTGAAGAAGATAAACGAAAATCTCAAAAAGCAGCTTCATATTATCTTTATGTAAAAGATGAGAAAGGCGAGGCAGCGTTTGATTTAGCTTATAAACTAAAAGAAAATTTAAAAGTACCGACCAGAGAATTATTTAAGATACCAGATTACATAAAGAGGGCATTTAAGTGGGTATGTTATGTAGATGAAGCGGAGGAAGATTAAAATGTCTGATGATAATTTTGAAATAATTACTTCCGACCAAGTAATTGATAGTTTAGATAATCACTTTAAAATAATTGCAGGTCCTGGTGCAGGTAAAACCTATTGGCTGGTTAACTACATAAAATATGTATTAAAAAATTCAAAGAGGATAAAACCCACTTCTAAGATTGCTTGCATTACTTATACGAATGTTGCGGCTGAAGAAATACAGGAAAGATTAAATTTAAATGAAGATAACGTTGAAGTTTCTACTATTCATAGCTTTTTATATAAGAACATTGTAAAACCATATGCCTATCTTTTGAAAGACGAGAATGGCAAAAATATTATCAATTTTACGAAACTGGATGGGCATGAAGAAAATGTACCGACTAAAGGTAAAATATCTCGCTGGAAGGAATTAAATAATCTTTGGTATTTGAAAGATGATAGCAAAATAAAAGATTGTTTTTCAGATTTAGGTTGGTTTTTTGAAGACGGTGATTTGAAATTACAGGTAAGAAATGGTTATAAAAGACGAATAGGTAAATATAATGTTCCAAAAGAGTCTTTTTATTCATATAAAAAGTTACATTGGGATGAGGGTATATTACACCATGAGGATGTACTTTACTTTAGTTACCAAATAATCAAACAATACCCAATCATTAAGGAATTTATTGTTGCTAAATTTCCTTATATTTTTCTTGACGAATTTCAAGACACTAATCCAATCCAAACGAGGATTATAAAATGGCTTGCAGAGTCAGGAGCAATGATAGGGGTTATAGGAGATCCTGCACAATCAATTTATAAGTTTCAAGGTGCCTCAAGAAAAGATTTTATAGATTTTTCTTTACCTGGACAAAGAAATTATAAAATTGAAAGTAATAGAAGGAGCAGTAAAAAAATAATCAATTTCCTAAATTATATTCGAAAGAATGACAGTGTAAAGCAAGACTGTTTCAGAAAATGTGAAGGTGCCAGTATTTCTGTTATTGAGAGTGACGATATAGATAAAGTCCTTAAGTTATTCAATGACGAAAGATTGCGTTTGAACCTTAATGACGATTACTGTGTTCTTACACGTAATAACGAGTCTGTAATAAAATTAAAGAATGGTTATAAAACCTGTGATTGCAAAATATGGGATAACATTCACGAGGCTGATTACCGAAGGGAAAGATTTTTGAAGCGAATTCTTACCGCTCAAGAGTTTGCATATCGTTCAAGATATGAAATGGCAATTAAAGAAATATTAAAAACGCTTAAGACTGATTCTGAAGGAAATATTGAGGAACCTTTTACAAAATCAGTTATAAAAAGTGATTTTATAAAAAGAAGTGTGGCTGTTTCGATATTAGAATATCTAGTAAATAATCGAACCAATAATATAAACAAAAAATTATATGATTTCTATAACGAGCTTAATGATGATTTGCTTGGTAAATTAGGGCTATCGCTTAGAAATCTAAGAGCTAAAGGTAATTTCAAAACTTTATCTGAATCTTTGACTATTAAAGATTTAATTAACAGTTTAAAGTTAGAAGAGGAAAAAGATAGTGATATAAGGATAATCCATAAGGCAAAAGGTACAGAATACCAATCGATTTTAGTTTACATAGAAAATAATGAAGATATAAAACACATATTAAATCCTGAGATAGACTCTGAAGAAGATGATTGCCGTATTTATTATGTTGCTTTTAGCAGAGCAGAAGATTTTCTATGCATCGCTGTACCAAAGCTAAATGAAGAACAAAAGAGAGAACTAAGTAGCTTGGGTTTTAGTTTTATGTCTTAAAATCTTAAAAAATTGTTTCTTTAAGGATATAATTGTTGTATCTTAATACTATCTACTCTTATCTCTTAATACTTACCAATTTTTCCCAAACCATGTATTTTTCATTTATTCCTCCCACCCATGCGAAAAAAGGGGTTCCGTTTGGGGGGTAATTAGGGAAAAGGATTAAGGATCAAGTCCACACGGAGTAACAAAGGGATAAGTGGCAAGGTCTCGAAAGATGCGAAATTTACACCACTTATCCCTTTTTTCCTTGAACCATGATCCTACCCATTTGGACCAACTTTTTTCACACAAATTAGAGAAACATTTGGGAAATTATAGGAAAAATAATACTGCTTCACAGAAAAAATTTATTCCCTCCCATAATATCCCAATATTTATCTGATGTGGGTTGGCGGGAAAGGAAAGGGAAAGTGTTTTTTTAAATTAACAATAATATATGTTTTATTTGTGGTATAATTTTATTGAAATAATCTTTAGCGAGGTGTATTATATGACACTGGCAGAAAAATTAATCAAAGAATTTGAGCAGTTGACTGAAGAAAGGAAAAAGGAAGTTATTGACTTTGTTGAATTTGTAAAAGCAAAAGAGCAGAAAGAGATTGAAACGCTTATGGATTCTGTTATCAGTGAAAATAAAGAGGCTCTTAAGGAGTTAGCAAAGTTATGAAAACACTAAGCGTTGAGAACATTATTTTGTTCCATGAGAAAATCATAAAAGAAACTGGCGGAAGTGCTGGAGTACGAGACAGAGGACTCATTGAGAGTGCTTTAAATAGAGCCTTTATGACTTATGATGGTAAAGACTTATATCCCACCATTATTGACAAAATTGCCGTTATAACATATAGCTTGATTCACAACCATGGATTTGTGGATGGCAATAAAAGAATTGGTATAGCAGTAATGATTATATTGCTTAAAATGAACAATATAAAGGTTTATTACACTCAACAGGAATTAATTGACTTAGGCCTTAAAACTGCAGAAGGATTAATGAAGGAAAAGGATATATTGAATTGGATTAAAGAACGTGTTAAAGACTAAGATTTGGCTGGCATCAAGTGTCTTTTTCATTTATTCCTCCCACCTATGCGAAAAAAGTGGTTCTATTTGAGGAGGAATAAGGGAAACGGAAAAACTTTATTACCTCCCAGAAAATCCCATGTAAATTTTATGCGGGTTTGAGGGATTGGAAATGGAAAGGGTTTTTTTTAAATCAACATAGTTAGGGGCAAGGAAAAAAGGGGAAAGGATCAAAAAAAAATTTGTTTTTGTCTGAAGTTTTTCCGTGAAAAATAAAGTCGTTCCGTAAAGGGAAAAAAGTTTTTCTATTAATTAAGTGAAAAAGGGAATAATCTTATAAGGAAATAATATCGTTTATGAAGAATAACGGTTTGTTATATTTAGATTAGGGCAATAAGTAGAGATTTAAGTTAGCACGGAGAGGCTTCAACTGCATTTTGAGGGGGGGTAAGGCCATGAAGGATGATATCGGTGCTTTATGGAAAGAACTAAGCTCAAACCTAAAAACTTTTATCTTGAAAAAAGTGGGGAATGAGCATGATGCGGAAGATATATTACAGGATGTATTTTTAAAAATATTTACAAATTTAGACCAGCTAAAGGACGACAATAGGATATATGCATGGATTTATCAGATAACACGAAACACGATTAATGATTATTATAGAATGAGAAGAATTAGAGCTGAAATTTCGGATTTACCTGAAGAAGGTGTAACCAGTAAAGATGAAGATGAAATAATAAATGAATTAGTCTTATGCCTTAAAAATATGATTGAGAGCCTTCCGGATAAATATAAGCAGGCGATTATCCTGACGGAGTTGGGCGGTTTGACGCAAAAAGAATTGGCTCAAAAACTCGGCATGTCAATTTCAGGGGCTAAGTCGAGAGTTCAGCGCGGGAGAACCATGTTGAAAGAAAAGTTTTTTGAGTGTTGCAGGTTTCAATTCGATGGATATGGGAATATTATTGAATGCCAGCATAAAGAAAACAGTTGTAAATATTGCTAAATCATATAAGTATTTGCGTCCTTTTTAAAAAATCTCCGTCTGTAAATAATGAAGATAATGTTTATGGATGGAGGTTTTTATTATGAGGTGTTGTGAAACTCAGGCAAATAACAATTGTTGCAATGCAATTTGCGGATGTGGAGAGCATAATAATGATGCTAAAAAGAAAAAAATTGTAATCGACTTAATGTATTTGGATTTAAGCGTATGTGAAAGATGCCGGGGCACAGAAGGAAGCCTTGAAGAAGCAATTGCTGATGTTAAAAGGGTGCTTGAGTTGACAGGAGTTGAGGTTGTTGTAAATAAAATTCACATTGATAGTGAGGAAAAGGCCATACAATATAGATTTGAAAGTTCCCCCACTATCCGAATTAATGGAAAGGATATACAGTTGGAAACGAAAGAATCCCTTTGCGAATCATGCGGTGATTTGTGCGGCGATGAAGTTGACTGCCGGGTATGGATATATAATGGCAAAGAATATAATGTCCCACCTAAAGCAATGATAATTGATGCGATACTTAGAGAAATATATGGCAATAGTGGTTCATCGGATAATGATAAAGATAAAAACAAGCAGAAATATGAGCTCCCTAAAAATCTTAAAAAATTTTTCGAATCTATGCGGCAAAAAGACAAAAAATAACAAGATGACATTCGGACTTAAGGATTTCTTTTCTAAGCCGACAGTTGCAGGACTTATCGGATTATTTGGCGGTGCTTTTCTTGCATAGATGGGATATGGAATGGCAAAATCCAGTATAAATAAGTCGGTTTCTTTAGAGAATCAAAGAACAGGGAATAGTGCAGGAATGAAAAATCTTGTATTGGTGGGAGCACTTGTAAGCGCTACTAATCCTTACTTTGTATGGTATTCAGCAATTTCCACAGCATTTTCCAGAGGTCAAAAATTGATTAGTGATAATGTATTTCGCTGGATTATTTTATTGTTAGGCATATTTATTATAGTATTTTCAATCTATTTTGTCGGCAGCGGCTGGAAAATGCTTCGAACCTGATGATATAATTTCAAGGTGGACCTGATGAAAAAGATGCCGTTGCAGTACTTATTTTGGGGAGGAAGTATATGACAAAAGAAATATTAAATAAATCCTGTTGTAGAGGTAAAATCGAATCATCTCGTAAAATAGAGGATAATAATTTATGTCCTGTATGTAAAACATCAGGAGTCAAAGTAAAAAATATTACAGTCAGGCATCTGATAGTCGATACACTGACAGAATTGGTTGGAGATATGGATTATTATATATGTATGAATGAAGAATGTGATATTGTCTATTATAATCCAGAATCAGGCGTTAAGTTTAATAAGCAGCAAGTGAAAGTGCCTATATGGTTTAAAAAAGATGCTAATCCTAAATTTGCCTGCTATTGCAGCAAAGTTACAGAGGAACAGATAATAAATGCCGTAATAAAAGATGGTGCAAAAACCATCAAAGATATTATAAATATTACTGGGGCGATGAAAAATGCCCAGTGTCAAAAGAATAACCCATTAGGCAAGTGCTGTCACAAAATAATTCAGGAGGCTATAGATAAGGGGTTATCCATGAAATAGATGCAATTCTGTTTTGTGCTGTATTTTTTATACTAGGTTAAGTCTGTTTGCTGGCAATGTTTGAACGGGAGGCATTAATCTGAATCGATGCTTGAGATAATAAGCTGCAGCAGGAGGACGGATATCCCCGCCTTTTATTATGACTGGCTTCAGGAATGTCTGAAAAATAAATATGCAGTGGTAAAAAACCCTTACAATAAATCATCGTACATGGTGGACCTGTCGCCGGAAAAGGTCCATTCCATCTGCCTGTGGTCAAAGTCGTTTGCCAATGTACTTAAAGATCCCGGGTATTTGTCACTGTATAATCTATACTTTCAGTTTACTATCACCGGTTATTCCAGGCTCCTGGAGCCCCATGTTGTTGACACAAAGGCAGCAGTAAGGCAGATGGAACAACTGGCTCAAAGGTATTCTCCGCAACAAATAAACTGGAGATTCGACCCTATCATTCTCAGCATCAGGGGAGAAAACGAACCGACACCGGATGACTATGCAAGAGCAAGGCTGAAAGTGTTTGAGTATTTATGCAGGGATATTTCATCCTTTGGAGTCAATCGCTGCACTATCAGTTTTCTCAGCCTTTATAAAAAAGTGGAGCAGAGAATGAAAGCATCCAATTTTGCCCATTTGATTCCTTCACAGCAACAGCAGATTGAATTAGTAAGCCAACTAGTGGAGATTGCTGATAAATATGGGGTCACGATTTATACCTGTACCAGCCCCATCATTGAAAAAGTGCCCGGAGTGAAAAAGGGGCGCTGCATAGACGGGGCTTACCTTGAATCATTGTTCGGGAAAAGGGCCTCCCGTGCGAAAGATGCCGGCCAGAGAAAAGAATGCGGCTGCACCAGGTCAAGGGACATCGGAGCATATAGTGGCCAGAGCTGCAGGCATGGGTGCCTTTATTGCTATGCGAGAACCATCTTTTAAAACTTTATAAGCCTCGGATAAGGTTTTTTCCTCTTTAATCCCTTCAAAAATTTTCGCACTGCTTTCGCTTTTATTTTGGATGATGATACTACTATAAATATAAAAATAATAAATAAAGACTAAAAGCCTGAACTTTAGACTCATACCTTAATTCAAATTTGATTTAGATTTGTATGGAAAGCAGTCAATCTTGAAAATAGACAAATTGTGGCATTAAAAATCCCTAAGATTAGAATATGGATTAGTCCTTATATTAAAGTTTTACCGTCCTGGGCTCGCCTGTCATCGAGTAGAAAGTGGCTTCACCTTCTTCTACGTAGAATACCTCAAATCTGGAATCATACACCGAGTATAAATTTTTGAGGGAAGGCATTACTTCCAGCGCCCTGGCTTTTGTTTCCGGAGTAGTATTAAACACGGCTTTGCCTTTAAGGCGCATCCATTTTCCGTCGGGCGATGTCGTGCATACCTTAAAATACGGATTTTGCTTTAGCTGTTTATACATGAGCAAAGGAGACAAGGCATGGCCAAGGAAAAGCAGTTTTCCGGGGAAATTCATTCCTGTCCCGTATCGTATGCGTTAAAACTCATCGGAGGAAAGTGGCAGATTCCGATACTGTGGGTGTTAAGTCAGAACGGGACCATGCGGTATAACGAATTAAAAAGAAACATTTCAGGCATAACAAACAGGAACAGAACAGTTGCAGAAACGTAAAAATAGCATGTGAGGTTCGGTCTCAACCGGCATGGATCGAATACGTCTGGCTTAAAGCCCCGTTTTTTGCGACAAAAAATAGCATGGAGGATTGAAAGTGGACAATGATAGGCTTCTCAGGCAAATAGAGTTCATCGTGGAAATCGACAAATTAAAACAGGTTCTCAGGCAGAATGTGGTGATAGGGACTTCAAGAAATGAAAATGATGCGGAACACTCGTGGCACCTGGCCGTTATGGCCATCCTCCTGTCGGAATACGCTGCAGAAAAGGATATAGATGTTTTGCGGGTGGTAAAAATGGTCCTGATACATGACCTTGTAGAAATTGATGCAGGCGACACCTTTTGCTACGATGAAAAAGGGCAGGAGGACAAGGAAGAGCGGGAGCGGAAGGCTGCAAAAAGGCTGTTTGATATACTGCCAGCGGATCAGGCCCGGGAAATCCGGGAGCTCTGGCTGGAGTTTGAGGAGTTGAAAACTCCTGAGGCGCGCTTTGCAGCATGTCTTGACAGGCTGCAGCCGCTGATTCTTAACTACAATACGCGCGGACATACCTGGAAAAAGCCGGGGGTGACGAGTGAAAAGGTTTTAAAGCGCAATGAGCTTTTGAAGGATAGTGCGCCTTTACTCTGGGAGTATGCAAGGCAAGTCATAGAAGATTCCATACGGAAAGGGTATTTAAAAAGTATTGACAAAACGAGCCGACATGAAGTATAATTAATTCCAATAAATTATAACTGAATATGATGATAGGTTATATACCTCTTATCAAGAGCGGTGGAGGGACTGGCCCGATGAAACCCGGCAACCGTCAGGAGTTTTTATCCTGAAATGGTGCCAATTCCTGCAAAACGCAGCGGCGTTTTGAGAGATGAGAGGAAGGCGGAAAACAGCCCTCTTCTTATCGAAGAGGGTTTTTTTATACTAAAAACCAGGGGAGGAATCATCATGACCAATTATCGTTTCAACACACTGGCGCTCCATGCAGGGCAGGAACCGGACCCGACGACGGGTTCCAGGGCGGTGCCCATATACCAGACCACCTCTTACGTGTTCAGGAATACCCTGCATGCAGCGGATCTTTTTGCACTGAAAGAAGAAGGAAACATCTATACCCGCATATCAAATCCCACCCAGGATGTCTTTGAAAAGCGCATGGCGGCTCTGGAAGGAGGCGTGGGAGCCCTGGCCTTTTCTTCAGGGCAGGCAGCCATTACCACCGCCATCCTTAATATAGCAAAAGCTGGTGACGAGATAGTTTCATCCAGCAATCTCTACGGAGGCACATACAATCTCCTGGCCTCCACGATGAAAAGGCTCGGAATAGAAGTTAAATTTGTGGACCCGCAGAAACCGGAAAATTTTAGAAAGGCTATTACAGAAAAAACGAAGGCTATCTACGGCGAGATCATAGGCAATCCCAAGATCGATGTGCTGGATGTAGAAAAGGTGGCCGGTATTGCCCATGAAGCGCAAATTCCGTTCATCATCGACAATACCTTCGCAAGCCCCTACCTGTGCAGGCCCATAGAATTCGGCGCCGATATAGTGGTGCATTCGGCCACGAAGTTTATCGGCGGGCACGGTACTTCCATCGGCGGCATAATAGTGGATTCGGGGAAATTTGACTGGGCAAACGGCAAATTCCCGGAATTTACGGAACCGGACCCCGGCTATCACGGCATAGTTTATACGGAAGTCTTCGGACCGGCGGCCTATATAGCCAAGGCCAGAACGCAGCTTTTAAGAGACATCGGCGCATGCATCAGCCCCTTTAACGCGTTTTTGCTGCTGCAGGGGCTGGAGACGCTGCCTCTTCGCATGCAGCGCCATGTGGAAAACGCCCGCAGGGCGGCAGAATTTCTCAAAAACCACCCGAAAGTGGCGTGGGTTAACTACCCGGATTTGCCCGATTCTCCCTATCATGAACTTGCATCCAGATACCTGCCGAAGGGCTCCGGAGCTATATTCACTTTTGGAATAAAGGGAGGTCTGGAAGCGGGCAAGAGGTTCATAGAAAGCCTAAAGCTATTTTCACACCTGGCCAATGTCGGTGATGCAAAATCCTTGGTGATACATCCGGCCAGCACCACCCACCAGCAGCTTTCACCCGAAGAACAGCTTTCGGCCGGTGTGACGCCTGACATGATAAGGGTCTCCATAGGCATCGAGGACATAGAAGATATACTGGAAGATCTGGACAGAGGGCTTTCGGCTGTATGATCGAAAAGGAGGGATACCGGTGATAGTAAAAGAAAGATCCTTTTCCTTTACCAGAGATGAGATAGCCTTTACTACCGAAAGCGGTTATACCTTTGAAGAAGTGCGGGTGGCTTATGAAACATACGGCAACCTGAACGAAGATTGCGACAACGCCATCCTGGTACTTCATGCATTGAGCGGGGATGCCCACGCAGCGGGGTATTACACCCACCAGGACCCGAAACCCGGCTGGTGGGACTCCATGATAGGTCCGGGCAGGGCACTGGATACCGAAAAATATTATGTCATATGTTCCAATGTTCTGGGAGGGTGCCGGGGCACTACCGGTCCCACATCCCGGAACCCTGCTACAGGCAAACCTTATGGCATGGATTTTCCCTCCATAAACATCAGGGATATGGTGAGGCTCCAGAAGGTGCTGCTGGATCATCTCGGGGTAAAAAAATTGAAGCTGGCCATCGGCGGTTCTATGGGTGGCATGCAGGCACTGGAATGGGCCGTCACCTTCCCGGATTTCGTTGAAGCGGTGGTGCCCATTGCCGCTACCCATAAACTTTCCCCTCTGGCCATAGCTTTCAATTACCTGGGCATAAAGGCCATAGAGAGCGATCCCGAATGGAGGAACGGTAATTACTTCGAACGCGGCCAGCCTGCAAAAGGCCTTTCTCTGGCCAGGATGATAGGTACCATTACGTATAAGAGCGATGAGCTTTTCAAGCGGCGGTTTGACCGGGAAGTGGACCCGGATACCGGTCTTTTCCGGGTGGAAAGCTATCTGGAGCATCACGGGGAATCTTTCGTGAAGCGCTTTGATGCCAACACGTATCTTTATCTTGTCAGGGCCATGAATGAACATGATATTTCAAAACCTTACGGTTCTCTGGAAAGGACCATACGGCGCATAAAGGCCCGGGTGCTGATGATAGGCATCGATACGGATATGCTGTATTTCCCCGACGATATGAGGAATTTTATCAGGAGACTCAATACCGCAGGGGGATACGGGGAATATAAAGAAATAAAATCCTGCCAGGGCCATGACGCTTTTTTGATAGATTTCGACCAGCTTTCACCGATGGTGAAGGAATTTCTGGAAGGAGCGGAAGAAACCATAGACGGTGGCAGATATCTGACCGAACATATAAACCGGGGTTTCAGGAATAATATATAAGTTCCGGCGGCGTGTTTACATTTATACATTTAATGATAGGAGTATGAAAGATATGTCCAGTAATTTTAAAAACAAGCTCAAAAGCGGACAGTTTACCGTGACGGTGGAAATAAGTTCTCCCAAGGGGACGTATTTGAACCGGATACTTCAGGATATCAGTGAATTAAAGGATATGGCGGATGCCGTGAACATATGCGATAACCCCATGGCTCATGTAAGGATGGGTTCGATACAGCTGGCCCATATCATCCAGGAGAAGGCAGGCATGGAGGCCATACCTCATATGACCTGCAGGGATAGGAATATCATCGGTATTCAGTCGGAACTTTTAGGGGCCTGGGCTCTGGGCATTAAAAATATCTTCGCGGTGACTGGAGATACGCCGGACAAAGGCGACCATCCCGGTGCTGCAGGGGTCTTCGAAGTGGACTCCAAAGGGCTCATCAGGATCATAGATACTCTGAATAATGGCAGGGACCTGGCGAACAACACCCTGGAAGGTTCCACCGACTTTTTCATAGGCACTGCGGCAAACCCTGCTGCAGAAGATCTAGGCAGGGAAATTGAAAAAATGAAGGAAAAGATCGATTGCGGAGCGAATTTTATACAGACCCAGCCTGTTTATGACATGGATGTCCTGGACCGATTTCTTGAAAAGGCATTATTGCTGGATGTGCCGATATTGGTCGGGATAATGCCCTTGAAGAGCCAGCGCATGGCCATAAATTTCAACAGCCGGGTGGAGGGAGTTAATATTCCCCTCAAGATAATAGACAGGATGAAAAGGGGGCGCCGGGAAGGCGTAGAGATATCCCGGGAGCTGGCAGAGGGGATCAGGGAAAGGGGATGCGGGATCCACCTGATGCCCCTAGGCGATGTTGAGGCGGCGGTTCAGATAATAAAAGGTATCGGCCTGTCCGTTGAAAAGGTCAATGACGCCTCGGGCATATCGTGACGATGACCGATGAAGGAGCATCTTCTAATTGAGAAGCTCCTGTTTGTATTTTTTAAAAGGTTAAAATGGAGGATTTACGTTTATGGAGGATTTAAAAGAAATACTGAAAGAACGCATTCTCATCTTTGATGGTGCCATGGGCACCGAGCTCATGAGGAGGGGCCTTTTGCCCGGCGAATGTCCCGAGGGCTGGAACATAAGTCATCCGGAAAGGGTGGAAGAAATACATAAAGCGTATATCCGGGCTGGGGCCGATGTGGTAGAAACCAACACTTTCGGGGCCAACCGCATAAAACTACAGAACTTCGGGCTTTCTGACAGGGCAGGAGAAATGAATTTCAGGGCCGTGGAAATCGCAAGAAAGGCTTCCGGCGGCCGTGCTCTGGTAGCTCTTTCCGTAGGTCCCACGGGAATGCTGATGGAACCTTACGGAAATTTGAGTTTTGAAGAAGCCTGCCATGTATTCCGGGAGCAGATGGAAAGCGCTCTGGAAGCCGGGCCTGACCTTATAGTCATCGAGACCATGAGCCAACTTCAGGAAGCCCGGGCGGCGCTGATTGCCGCAAAAGAACTTGCTTCCATACCTGTGGCGGTCACCATGACCTTTGAGGAATCCGGGAAGACCCTGATGGGCACCGACCCCATTACGGCCCTGGTGGTCCTTTCATCACTGGGAGCGGATATGGTGGGCCTCAACTGTTCTCTGGGCCCCGACAAAATGGCAGAGGCCCTGACGGAAATGGCCGGATTCAACGTTCCCCTGATTGTGCAGCCCAATGCGGGAATTCCCGAACTCATAGACGGCAGGGCGGTTTACCGCTTGACACCGCAGGATTTTGCCGAACACTGCAAAAAACTTGCAAAAATAGGCGTAAACGCCATCGGGGGCTGCTGCGGCACCACGCCGGAGCACATCAGGCTGCTCAAAGAAGTACTGTCCGGAATGAAGCCCAAAGCGCTGACGGGTCGACCGGGCCTTGAGCTTTCAGATAATGCCGATGGTTCGTCAAATAGTATTTCACCAATGCTTATTCTCTGTTCGGATAAAAAGACGTTTTTTGTTTCGCCAAAAGAGCCTGTAAAAATCATCGGCGACAGGATAAATCCCACCGGTAAAAAAGTCATGATCGAAGAGTTGAAACAGGGGTCGCTGAGCAGCGTGATAGAAAAGGCTTTAAACCAGAAAAAGGCCGGCGCCCATATCCTGGATGTGAATATCGGGGCTGCCGGAATAGATGAGCGCACCCTCATGAGGCAAGTTGTACTCAGGCTCCAGACGGTGGTGGACTTGCCCCTGTGTCTTGATAGCTCCGGGGCGGATGTGCTGGAGGAAGGCTTGAAGGTATATGCCGGCAGGGCGCTGGTAAATTCAGTAAATGGCAGCGAAAAACGAATGGAAAGACTTCTTCCCCTCGTAAAAAAATACGGAGCTGCAGTGGTAGCCCTTGCCATGGATGAGAGGGGGATACCTCAAAAGGCGGAGGAAAGGGTCAAAATTGCCAGGAGGATTGTAGAACGTGCCGAAGAATACGGCATTCGCAGGCAGGATGTGGTGGTGGACTGCCTGGTCCTCACCGCCGGAGCCCAGCAGGAATACGTGATGGAGGCGATCAGGGCTCTGCGCATGGTGAAAGAGGAACTGGGATGTCTTACCACCCTCGGTATCACCAATGTCTCTTACGGCCTTCCCGGAAGGTCTTCCCTGAACGGCGCGTATCTGTCCATGGCCCTGGGAGCAGGTCTGGACCTTCCCATCGTAAACCCCCTGGATCCGGAGGTCTGGGAAGTAATAAGGGCTGCCAATGTGCTGACGGGCAGGGATAAAAATGCTGCGGATTTCATTGCTTATTGGGGAGAAAAAGACGGGGAGCCGAGCAAAAAGCAAAAAACGGAACCGGCGGCAGGAGAAAAAGAGAATGGAGCCGAAACGGCGGCGGATATGGGCCGAAGGCTTTACGATTGCATCCTTGAAGGCAGGAGGAATGTGGCGGGCGATATTTTAAAGGATTTGCTCGGCGCCGGAAAGGGTCCTTTGGAAATTGTCGATGAGATAATAGTTCCGGCTCTGAAAGAGGTAGGGGTAAAATACGAGCTCGGAGAGTTTTTTCTTCCGCAGCTGATCCAGTCGGCCGAAGCTGCCCAGGAAATTTTTAAACTGTTGAAGGAACGCTTCCCGGCCGATCAAAAAAAATCCAGAGGGAAGGTCGTGCTGGCAACGGTAAAGGGTGACATTCACGACATAGGCAAGAACATTGTGAAGGTGATCATGGAAAATTACGGCTTTGAAGTTATTGACCTCGGAAAAGATGTGGCCTCGGAAAAAATCACCGAGGAACTGATGAAACATCCGGGAATCAGGCTGGTTGGGCTCAGCGCCCTTATGACCACCAGCATACCCGCCATGGAACGCACCATTCTGGATATAAAAAACCTCGATCCCGACTGCAGGGTGGTAGTGGGAGGGGCGGTTATGACCCGACCTCTGGCCGAAAAAATAGGTGCGGACTTTTACGCAAAAGATGCCCTGGAGGGTGTAAAAGTGGCCGAAAGAGTATACGACGGAGAACAGGCTTAAAATTATACAAAGTACAGTATCTTACTTCGGGGAAAAATTTCCCGGATTTTTTCCTCGAAGAAATTTTTCATTTCATCCATTTTTTCCCCTGGGTATACATATTTTCCGTAACCAAACTGACCGTATTTAAAAACTCTCTGTTTTTCATCCATGGGCAGTTTCGTGCGGGGAAACACCTCCAGTATGTTCTTTTTTGCCCGGCGGGTAAACCTGTGGGTGATAAGTTCAAAACTTATGGCAGAACCTGCCGCGGCATTCAGTTCCGTGCCAAGCCTTTCAAGCATTTCTTCGTAGTCCTGTCTCCAGCCCGGGTAGTGAAAAATGGGACCTATTATAAAACCCAGAGGATAGCCGGCTCCGGCGACTTTTGCGGCAGTCGAGATGCGCTCCTGGGCGGAAGGGGTTCTGTGTTCAAAATTTTTTATTATAAACTGGCTGTTAATGCTGAAGCGGATTGTGGTCCTGCCGCGGTGTGCGGCGTCCAGCAGGGATTCGACGTTGGTGAATTTGGTGACGAACCGGAATAGCCCATTTTGAGTAGAACCGAAAAATTCAATGGCCTTTTTTAATGCTCCGGTGTAGGGTTCCACCGGAAGAGGGTCCGACGTGGCGGCTCCTTCGAAAATGGTGACCTCCGGTTTTCTCATGGAAATATATTCTTGGGCTCTTTTCAGGATTTGATCTATATTTACATAGACTCTTACATACGGTTTTTTCCCAAGGGTGGTGTTCAGATAGCAGTATTCACATTCCCCCGTACACCCGGTTACCAGTGGAAGCTGGTAATGGGCCGAGGGTCTGCAGGTCTGAAAATCAAGGCTCCTGCGAACTCCCACCACCAGAGTCCTCTTGGATTCGAAAAATGCATCCTGAGGGGTCTTGCCGGGGATCCCCGTCACCCTGTTGTGAGAACCGATAAATGATGTTTCCACTCCGAGCTGCTGCATTTCATAATAAATTTGCCGTCCCACGGCGTAATCCAGTGCCTCTCTCTCAAATAAAGCCCTTTTGGGTAAAAACATATCCATTATATTCACCTCTACTTTAGTTTTTCCCATAAGGCTCTTGTATATTTCATAATTGTCTTGCCTTTACATATATTGAGGTGATATTATTGATGTAGAATCAATAATTTTTTGCCGTTTTTGAAAGCTTTTGCAGGAGGTCTTTTTTATGGAAACAATCTACTACCGGCGCATTGATACAAGGATAGGAAGGCTTATGATAGCTTCCACCCGGAAGGGCCTGTGCTGTGTAGGGTTGCCGGGGGAATCGGAAGAGCGCTTTATGGATGTATTGAAGAAGGCCTGCGGAAATTGTGATTTATGGGATGAGGATGCCAGAGGAGAAAAAAGCCCCATCAATAATAAAGCCCGGGAAGAACTCCTGCTGTATTTTGATGGAAAGTTAAAGCAGTTTACAGTACCACTGGACCTCAGGGGCACCGATTTTCAGAAAAAGGTATGGCTGCAGCTTCTTAAAATACCCTATGGAAAGACAGCCAGCTACGGCGATATCGCCAGAGCTATCGGCAAACCCCGAGCTTCCAGAGCGGTGGGAGGGGCCAACAACAAAAACCCCGTGCCCATCGTGGTGCCCTGCCACCGGGTGGTTGGCAGCGATGGTTCGCTGGTGGGTTACGGCGGCGGCCTGGTGCTCAAAAAATTCCTGCTGGGATTGGAAGGGGCCCGGCTATGAGGCTGGAAGGATTGCCAATTTGGAGAGTCCTGACATGGAAGTGGCAGGCATAGTCCTCTGCCAGAGCCAGTCTCAGACAAAAACCGGGATGCTACACCCTGCCGGAAATTCCGCCCATTGATTTCATATACGGTGAAAGGGAAGCATTGCTGAAGCGGTTGGTATAATCCCCCTGAAAGCATCTGAAAATGATTATTGACAGCATTGTTAAACTATGGTATAATACTTTTTACAATAAAATAAAGGACTTCAATCTTGAACGCTGAGTTCTTTCCCACGGGAAAGAAGCGGGGGACCCAGATTTATGGGGTGAATCCCCTTCGACCGGGAGTATTATTTATATTCTTGATCAAGGGGTAGGGTTACACTCTTCGACCCGAACCCGGCAGCTAACCTCGTAAGCGTGGTAAGGGGAGGTTGATGGCATTGAGTGCTGGCTGTGCGGCATTGCCTCAAAGCTATGGATCTCCATAGCTTTTAATTTTGCCAAAAAATAATTTCCAGAAAAAGGAGGGTGATTATCATGTTGGATTTGGAAAAGGTGTCTTATGCAGTTGTTGGGGCCGGCAACGGCGGGCTGGCCATGGCAGGGTATCTGGCTCTCAAAGGTTTTTGCGTCAATTTGTATAATAGATCCCGGGAAAAGCTGGAGTCCCTGATAAGCAATCCTGTGATCACCCTGAGCGGTTCTGTGGAAGGCAGAGGCATCCTGAACCTTGTTACCAGCGACATTGGAGAAGCTATCTTAAATACAGATATAATAATGGTGACGGTGCCGGCGACGGGACATTACTATCTGGCAAAGGCTATGGCTCCTTATTTAAAAGATGGCCAGATCATAGTGCTGAATCCCGGCCGCACCGGTGGAGCCCTGGAGGTCTACGAGACCATCAGGAAATCCGGCTGTGATAAGGATATAGTGGTGGCTGAGGCTCAGACTTTCATATATGCCTGCAGGGCGACGGGACCGGACAGTGCCCGGATATTCAGTGTAAAAAATGAGGTGGCTCTGGCAGCGATACCTGCCTCATCAACGCGGAGGGTCGTCCGGCTTCTGGCAGGGGCTTATCCTCAATTCTCACCGGCAAAAGATGTGATGGAGACCAGCCTAAACAATTTCGGGGCAATATTTCATCCCGCGCCCACGCTGCTAAATAGCGGACACATCGAGAGGGGTCAGGCTTTTGAGTACTATCTGGAGGGAATCACTCCTTCCATCGGCAGGATGCTGGAAAGACTCGACGCCGAGAGGATAAAGGTGGCCCGGGCCCTGGGAGTCAAGGCCGTTTCGGCTTTGGAATGGCTGGAGGAATCCTATGGCGCAAAAGGCGATACCATATATGAGGCCATCCAGAATAATCCGGCTTACAAGGGGCTTACCGCTCCAAAAGGTCTTGACACGCGGTACATCTATGAAGATGTGCCCTGCAGCCTGGTACCCATAGCATCCATGGCCGAACATCTTGGTATAGAGACACCGGCCATCGATACCATAATCCGCCTTGCAAATATGATTACAGGCAGGAATTTCCGCAAGGAGGGCAGGACGGTGGATAAACTGGGTCTTAAAGGATTGAGCGTAGTGGAAATACATCAGCTGGCCCAGACCGGAGAAGTTAAAAAGACTACAGTTCACGAACAGGAGGTGGTAGCATGAGGAAAAAGATATTAGCCGCTTCCATCGGAAACTGTGTACATGTGGCGGGTATAATGAATTTCCTCACGCTGGCGGAAAAGGAAGGCTACGAAACAATTTTTTTAGGAGCGGCCGTTCCAATAGATGAGCTCATTTCAGTGGTGAAATCCGAAAGGCCCGAGTATGTCGGCGTCAGTTACAGGCTGACCCCTGGACCGCTGAGGGAGGTGCTGAAAGAACTCGGGCAAAAGATTAAAAATGAGGGCTTGAATGGCATAAAGTGGATCTTCGGAGGCACTGAGCCCACCGCAGAGGTGGCCGAAGAAAGCGGGTTGTTTTATAAAGTTTTCAACGGTCTGGAAGATGTGGATGACGTGATAGGCTTTCTGAAGGGAAGAAGGCTTTCGGAAGCAGAGTATTATGCAAGGGACCTCGTATCCCGCATAAAATCCAAATATCCATATCCAATTTTAAGGCATCATCTGGGTCTTCCGACACTGGAAGAAACTGTGGCTTCCGTAGAGAAGATAGCCGAATCAAAGGTGCTGGATGTAATTTCTATAGCTCCAGACCAGAATGCCCAGGAACATTTCTTCGAGCAGGATAAAATGGATCGCCGCCTGGACGGCGCCGGGGGAGTTCCGGTCAGGTCAAGGGAAGATTTTCTGGCCCTTTACGATGCGGCTCAAAGGGGCAACTTTCCCCTGCTGCGATGCTACAGCGGCACCAATGACCTGATTCCCTTTGCGGAGCTTCTCCAGGATACCATAAAAAATGCCTGGTGTGCGGTGCCCCTTTGCTGGTATAATGTGCTGGATAGGCGGGGTCCCAGACCGGTGAAGGAATCCATCGAGGAAAACCAGCAGGTAATGAAATGGCACGGAGAGCGGGGCATCCCGGTGGAGGTCAACGAGTCCCACCACTGGAGCCTGAGGGATGCTCATGATACCATAGGAGTTGTGACGGCATATCTTGCAGCTTACAACGCCAAAAAGATGGGAGTAAAAGACTATATAGCCCAGTACATGTTCAATGTGCCACCGTCCATATCGCCAAAAATGGACCTGGCCAAGATGCTGGCAAAAATAGAGCTCATCGAATCGCTGCAGGATGACAGTTTCACTGTCTACCGACAGGCCAGGGCGGGCCTTGCCAGCTTCCCGGGGGATCTTTCCCAGGCAAAAGGCCAGCTGGCATCATCGGCATATCTTGCCATGGCCATAAAGCCCCACATCTACCATGTGGTGGGTTACTGCGAAGCCCATCATGCCGCCACTGCGGATGATATCATCGAAAGCTGCAGAATAGTGCGTGGCGTTATCAGAAACCATTTCCTGGGTGCAGTGGATATCACCAAAGATAAGGAAGTTCAAAACCGGAAGAGAGAGCTGATAGAGGAAGCATTATTTACCCTTGGTGCAATAAAAGAATTGAACCCTGCAGCAAAAGATCCTCTGGCCGATGCCGGGACTATCGCAAAAGCCATCAAGATAGGCATACTGGATGCGCCGCACCTCAGGGGCAATCCCTATGCATGTGGAAAACTCACTACTAGATTGGTAGAGGGGGCCCTGTATGCATACGACCCAGAAGAAAAGCGGATCGTAACCGAAAAAGAGCGCATTGAGAAAATCATGAGAAATCTTAATGCAGAGGTACTGGAAAAAGTGGGATGATTTATTAAAATAATATGCCTCCCTTCAAAGGGAGGCATATCTTTTTATGGTATCCGTATTTGAGTTTAACGAATTCTGTTACTTCGCTAAGGAATTTAGGAATTTAAGATTTTCAAGGCAACATCATTTTTTATCTCAGTTATGAATGGTATGCCGGTTTCCCTTTCGGTCTCCCGGTTTGCCGAAGCAATTTCCTGCCGGGAAAGGGCAGAAAGAGAGAATTTCCTCGCACCTGCCATAAGCTGCTGCAGTCCGGCAGCCAGCTTATCCGCCAGCGTCCATACGGCTATGGCACCATAAGGTATGTTCTTTATTTCTTCTCCTCCAACTATCTTTTTAACCTCATGATAGCCCGAGAAAATTTCCTCCGCCTTGAGACCGAGTTGGGAAACGGTGTTCGGCAGGGCATCCCAGTTTCCGTTGACCTTTTCCTTTCTCTCGGGATGGAGCACCCCCTCGATGTTTGAACCAACGAAGGCGGGAATCATCAGGGCTCTCCCCATGCATACCAGCTTTACAAACGGTGAGCCCAGGGCGAGGGCCTTGAACATGTGGTCTTCCCTTGCAAAACCGCCGGCAAAGGCCATGTCTACCACTTTCTTACCTTTTTTTGCGAGAATTGACGCGTACTCGTGCGCTTTCGAATGCAAGAGTATTGAAGGCACGCCCCATGTTTCCATCATGTTCCATGGGCTCATGCCCGTGCCGCCTCCTGAACCGTCGATGGTGAGCAGATCCAGGTTCGCATCCGTGGCAAATTTTATGGCCATAGCCAGGTTTTCCATTCCGTAGGAACCGGTTTTCAGCGTGATTTTCTTGTAGCCGATACTCCTCAGGTATTCTACGGCCTTCATGAACTCTTCTCTTACTTCTTCATATGAAGACAAATTGGTATATCCAAGCCTGCTGTGCCTTGCAAAGGATTTTATGGCGCCATTTTTATATCCTTCTACAATTTCGGGTTTTTCCGGATCTGGATCCAAGACGTAACCCCTCTTTTTCAGGAAAACGGCATAATCTATATCTTTTACCTGTATTTCACCGCCGATACATTTTGCACCCTGGCCCCATTTTAATTCCATCACGACTTTATCGCCGTATTTTTCAATGACGTATTCGGCCACGCCATTTTTGGAGTCTTCCACATTCATCTGCACGAAAATGGCTCCATACCCGTCGAAATAGCGCAGATATGTCTCGATTCTCCTGTCAAGTTCCGGTGCCTTCTTAATTTTACCGTTCTCAATGACGGCATCCCTGTCGATGCCCGCCACATTTTCGCCTATCACTATCGGAAATCCTGAAAGAGCGGCACCTATCGCCAGCGAATCCCAGTACTTGGCCGCTATGAAGGTGGAACCCAGTGCTCCGGTCATGATGGGAAGCCTTGCCTTTGTTTTTTCAAAGGCGCCGAATTCGGTTTCAACATTCACATTGGGGAATATGCAGTCATCGGGAGAGTCGGACATGTTTTCGCCGATTCCGTCTGCGCCGTAATTGTACCCCAAAATCCTCAGAGAGTTATACGATACTCCCATGTGGATGGTGTTTCCGCTGCCGGCGGTGACGGTTCCGAAGTCGCGGGGATACAGCATTTTTCTTCCTATGAGGCTGGAAAGCCAGGTCTCGCACTTTCCCTGACAATCGGCCCGGCATAGCGTGCACAGGCCGGACTCCGCCGGATTCCCCCTGTTTACAGATCCGAGAACGTCGTTGGATTTTGGCCATTGAATCATTTGCATCATCCTTTCCGTGGAAACATATAGTAATTTTTTATTATAAAATGCTAAACAAAAATTATGAAAATAGTGAATACAGGTATACGCTTATATCTGGATTAATGTATTTTAAAATACCATAAATTCAAAAACTTGTCAATGAAAAAATGGGGGTCAGGCCTGAATTTTTCACTTTTTTTTAGCAATGTTTAACAATGTTTAGTAAAATTTTTGAAGATGATAAAATGCTCAGTTAATAGCCCCGTTAGCCCTGGAAAGACATAGTGAGTTAAATATGTAATTATTTGGTACACTTTTTCACACTTCATACGTCTATATATATGAAAACTATGGAAAAGGGGAGATTTTAATGTTTTGGATGGATATTTCCACCTCATAAACGACCGTTCCTTAAACCATGAATGTTTTTTGGATGTATGTTGTGCTGTTTTAGTAAATAGCATGTGTTATACTAATCAGTATCCTGTGAAGTAAAGAGATGCGGGATTGTTAGGAGGAGGTAAGTTTGTGGCAAGAGCTGTATAAGATGGTATATAGCTACCTGTACAATCTGGGATTGGGCCATGAGGACGCTGAGGATATAGCCCAGGAGACCTTGACGGCCGTTTACCTCCACCTGGACGGGGTTCAAGAGGGAAAGCTTAAAGCGTGGCTTTACACGGTGGCCCGCCGGAAATACATCGACTGGCTGAGGCGCAATAGAAAGGGAATCACGCTGATGGATTTTGACGACTATGATATAGATACGGAAGATAAAGCTCCGGAAAAAATGTTCCTGGAAAAGGAAAACCTCCAGGAAATCCAGACGGTAATGGAAGCCCTCAGCAAACTGGAACGAGACCTATTGATATTAAAGTATAACCTTGAACTTTCCTATGAGGATATCGGCAAAGTCTTGAAGATGAAAACAAATACGGTAAGGGTCGGACTATACCGTGCAAGGCAGCATTTCAAAGAAGAATACTTGAAGTTAAGGAGGTCATCCCATGAAAAAGGAAGAAAAGAATAAGGATGAAAAAAACAATAATGAAATAAAAAAGGTTGAGGAAAATATTAAGCCTGAACATAACATGGGGTTTGATGAAGGTAAGTTTTTGCGCCGGGTTCGGTGGATAAGCACCCTTCGCACGGTGGCAATCTCCCTGATAGTGGCTGCAGTATTTTTGGTATTGGCGGTGGTTGTAACACAGGAACTCCTTTCCCGGCAGGAATGGAGGATCTCCGATATATACCCAAGCATTATAAGATACAGTACGCCCAACACCATAGCTATTGAAGGCGACAGCTATGATACAGGTTTTATCGGCAGGCGCAAAAATTTTTATTTGTTTCGCATGGTAGGGAAAAAGCCGGTAGCTGTGGGGACCACTATTGCGGACTTTCAGGTATGGGGTGGAGAACAATTCTGGAATCCCAGCCGCTCTACTATAAAGACTGAAGACGGGAGGGAATACCTCTTGCCCAACATGGTGCCGTCATTAAAGTTCTTTCATCCTGCTGCAAAATACGATGAATTTTATGACAAGCCGCCTCGGGAATTTGACCTGCTGGCTGATGTACCTGAAAACAGTACCGTGGAGATGGCCGTATCCTTTTCGCATCTTTTAACCCGGGAAGAAATGAAGGCTCTTTTGCCCGCCGGTGTAGAGCCTATGTGGGGGGCGATCACAGCCTACAGTGATAAAGAAATAGAAAAGAAAAACTATCTTGCGGACCGTTTGGTGGGTATCCCCCTGGGAGGTTTCGTCAACGGTGAACATGAGCTGAGCGATGAAGAGTTTATCCAGAAACTTGATACTCTTAGCAAGATCCCCAGCCACTCTTCCAGGGCGCTTTCCCGCACTGCATCTTTTTTAAGGCAAAACGGTGTCAAGTTTTATGGGGTGGTGGTAGTAGGAAAGCCCGAGGCCCTTTTGAAGCTGGCCGACAATCCGACGATATCCGCCGCTGTCATGGGCGCAGTGGAGTGGCAGGGAATGATAAGATAATGGTCAGGAGGATACCCCATCAATGAGGATAAAGCCCACCTCAATTGTCAAAAAATATCTGATTTAGTGACTGTATCTACCTCCGTAACTGAGATAATCAAAGGTTTGAGTTATCCACACCCTCGTTAAAGATATTTTGTCATATTATTGATAATAGTATATAATATGATTGAAAATATTGGTATGCGGATAAGAATGGAGGTGTGTTAGAATGCCGGAAACCCCAAAATTGAAAGGAATACCTATAGGTATTGATGATTTTCGCAATTTAAAAGAAAGTAACGGATATTTCGTAGATAAGTCGTTGTTTATAAAAGAAGTAATTGATGATATTTCAAAGGTTAAATTGATAACACGTCCGAGAAGATTCGGGAAAACTTTAAATATATCCATGCTCCGTTATTTCTTTGAAAAAACTGATGAGGATTTAAGCTGTCTTTTTAAAGATTTGAAAATATGGCGTGAATGTGATACTTATACATCGCAGCAAGGGCAATATCCCGTTGTTAACTTATCATTTAAGGATGTAAAAGATATGACATTTGACGAGTGCTTTGAAAATATTAAGCATGTTATTGGGAGAGAATTCAGAAGGCATAAATATTTACTCGATTGTAAAGATATAGATGAATTTGATAAAGAAATGTACACCGAAATAAAGAATGAAAAGGCCGATAAAATACGGCTTAAAAACAGTTTGTATTTGCTTACAAGTTTATTAAGGGAATACTATAAAAAGGATGTCATCGTATTGATAGATGAATATGATACTCCAATTAACCAGGGGTATATTTGCGGATATTACGAAGAAATCATTGATTTTATGCGCAATTTTCTTGGTGGCGGTCTAAAAGGCAACCCAAGCCTTAAAACAGCTGTTATTACCGGCATTTACAGAGTCGCAAAAGAAAGCATATTCTCAGATTTTAACAATATTGAAGTAAGTTCAATATTACAAAACTCTTTTGCAGATAAATTTGGGTTTACAGAAAAAGAAGTAGAAGATTTATTGAAATATTATAATATATAATATGTATTCGGAAATAAATGATGTAAAAGCTTGGTATAACGGATATGTATTCGGTGATGATACGGTAATTTATAATCCATGGTCCATATTAAATTTTGTAAAACAAAAAAAGCTCCAGCCTTATTGGGTCAATACCAGCAGCAATGATATCATTAGAAATATTATTACAAGGACCGGCAGCGATGTTAAAGAAAAATTACAGATATTGATGGAGGGCGGCAAGCTTAAAGACATCACCATAAATACGGATACAAATTTCCGACAAATATTATATACGAACATAACCAGTGAAGATGTGCTCTGGAGTCTTCTTCTTGTAAGCGGATATCTAAAGATGGAGAATATGCATCTTGAAAAGGGACGAACAAAATGCGATATAACAATACCGGATATGGAGATAACAGTACTTTTTGAAGACATCATATCAAGCTGGTTCAGGAATAGAGAGGTATCCCCCGATAAAGTAAAAGAACTTCTATCAAACCTTACTGATGGTGATATTGAAAAATTCAAAGAAGACTTTGAATACCTTGTAAGGAAGACGTTCAGCTATTTTGATGTTGGTGAAGATGCGGCGGAAAAGAGGGGGTATTTCATATTTACCACCGGCCTGTGGGGGATGGAAAAGCGGGATTGTTAGCTCTAATTGGATAATCCGAGCCTTTACAAAAATTAATATATCAAGACCTGCTTTAGCAGGAATTTATCGAAGTGTGTAGAAATAGTATAAATAGCGAAAGATATAAGAGATATAAACGAATAGTCATAAAAAATATCTCCGTAAAATATATTAAAGCATGGGGGCGGTCGTTAGAGTATTAGTTATTAGTCGTCCCTTTTTTATTTGGGAAACCGCAGCATTATTTGGCAAATCAATGAGGGGAGTGATTTTTATAGAATATCTTTGGCTGTGGATATTAATAGCTGTCATTTCGGTGTCCGTAGATGTGGCCACCAGCAATATCCTGTTTATCCTGTTTTCCATAGGCAGCCTGTTTGCTATAGCTGCGGATTATTTGGGATTTGGATTTTCAGTCCAGATTATAATATTCCTGCTGGTAAGCATTGTGTCATTTCTGGTGTTTTACCCCTACATCCGGAAAAATTTAAAAAAGACCCTGCCGGGTTTTGTCCCCCAGGAAAGAAAGTATATAGGCAAAAAGATGGTGCTCGACAGGGACCTTAAAGATGAAGACCAGCTCATGATAGAAGGCATCTACTGGACCGTGGTAAATACCGGCAGTGAGCCCCTCAAAAAAGGCGATGTCATTGAAATCACCGGCATCGAAGGTACAAAATTCCTGGTAAAAAAAGCAAAGGAGGAGTAAGTAATGTACATCATAATTCTTCTGGTTTTTTTGCTTATCATACTGCTTTCATCCATCAAGATAGTAAATACCGGCTATGTATTTATCGTTGAAAGGCTGGGGCAGTTCTACAAAGTCATGGAACCCGGCTGGCACCTCATCATCCCCTTCATCGACCATGTGAGGGCGAAGATATCCACCAAGCAGCAGATCCTCGATATAGAGCCCCAGAGCGTCATAACCAAAGATAACGTAAAGATATCGGTGGACAATGTCATCTTCTTCAAGGTATTGAATGCAAGAGATGCGGTTTACAACATCGAAAATTACAAATCCGGTATAATTTACTCTACCATTACCAATATGAGAAACATCATAGGCAACATGACCCTGGATGAAGTGCTGTCAGGCAGGGACAAGATCAACATGGAACTTTTAAAGGTAGTGGACCAAATAACCGATGCTTACGGCATAAAGATACTATCAGTGGAAATAAAGAACATCATTCCTCCCGAAGAGATCCGTCAGGCTATGGAAAAACAGATGAAGGCCGAGCGGGACAAGAGGGCGGCCATACTTCAGGCTGAAGGTGACAGGCAAAGCGCCATAGCCAGGGCCGAGGGTGAAAAGCAGGCCAAGATACTGGAAGCGGAAGCCGAAAAAGAGGCAAACATAAGGCGGGCAGAAGGTCTAAAAGAGGCCCAACTGCTGGAGGCTCAAGGTAAAGCCGCAGCCATTGAAGCCATCGCCAAAGCCCAGGCTGACGCCATTGCCCTGGTAAACAAAGCCATACTGGAATCGGGCACCAACGAGACCGTCATAGCCTTGAAACAGGTGGAAGCCCTGCAGGAAATGGCCAAAAACCCGGCCCATAAGATAATAATTCCCAACCAGGCCCTGGATTCCCTGGGTAATATCGCCGCCATAGCGGAAATGCTGAATAAATAACAAAAGACCCGGGAAACCGGGTCTTTTCAGACCATTGACAAACTCACTTAGCCCGCATGTATTATGGAGCGGGACTAGTTTCGCTCAGCCGTCGGCAGCTCTGCTGCCGCAAACGGCGTGCGAGCGTGTCCGTAGCGGAATAATACATGCGGGCTTTGTCTACAAGTTGAAAAGATCCGGGAAACCGGGTCTTTTTTAATATTTATTCTCCTGCCAGTGCCGCTATGGCATGGGCATAGATCTTGGCGCATTTGATGAGATCGTCGATTTCGATGTACTCGTCCTTTTCATGGGCCAGTTCCGGTTTGCCCGGGAAGAGGGCGCCGAAGGCAACGGCGTTGGGGATGGCCCTAGCATAAGTGCCGCCGCCGATGGAGATGAGCTCCGGTTCCTCTCCGGTCACTTCCTTATAAACCTTCTGAAGCTTTACGACCAGCGGCGAATCTGCCGGCACGTAGAGGGGAGGATTATCCGACACATCTGAAAGGTACAAATCCTTATCTATTTGAACAAGATTGGATTCCAGCTTTTTAACGACATCTTCTCCCTTGAAGGTCACGGGATACCTGATATTTATTACCAGCTTGCCCTTTTCCTCATCCATTTCAATCATACCCAGGTTAAATATGAGATCTCCCGAAGGTTCGTCGATGAGGTGAATGCCTAAAGAATCTCCGTGAACTTCCTTTCCTATATACCGGGCTATAAAGTTTAAGAAAGCTGTGACATCATTTTCACCGGCAGGAAGTGAACCGAGGAATTCCGCCAGGGGAACTATGGCGTTTTTACCCTTTTCCGGTGTGCTGCCGTGGGCGGAAACTCCATGGGACTTGATGACAAAGCCGTCAATGGAATCACAAAGTTCCAGGTGTACATCTTTGTCTTTTATAAAATTATTAAATCTTTGTCTTATTTCATCCCGAAGCTCATTTTTCACTTCTATGCCGGCTTCACAGTAATCCGGCACCATATTCGGCCTCTGACCGCCCTTCATGTATTTTATGTTTACTTTTTCCGATCGGCTTTCAAACTTTTTCTCGATATTGAATATCGATATACCCTTTTCCCTGTTGATGATGGGGAAGTTGGCGTCGGGAGACAGGCCCATGACGGGGACTTCCTCTTTTTTCTCGTCAAAGTAATGCTTCATGCAGCCCCAGCCGCTCTCTTCATTGGTGCCGAAGATGATTCTTACCCTTTTCTGGAGAGGGATTCCCGCTTCTTTTACGGCCCTCAACGCGTACATGGCCGCCACCGTCGGGCCTTTGTCATCGCTGGAGCCCCGGCCGTAGATCCTGCCATCCACCACCTTTGCCTCATAGGGCGGATATGTCCAGCCCGTGCCTTCGGGGACCACATCCAGATGCACAAGGATGCCCACGATATCGCTCCCCTGCCCCCACTCTGCGTGGCCGGCATAGTTTTCATGGTTTTTGGTAGTAAAGCCGAATTTATCCGAGAGTTTCAGGGCATACTGCAGCGCCTCATAGGGCCCGTCTCCAAAGGGCCTGTCATCTTTTGCTTTTTCCTCCACACTCCGGATCTTGATGAGATTTCGGGTTTCCTCCACAATTTCGTCCTTCCAGGAATCGATTAAGCTATCGATATTTTTGTTCATGTGCAGTTCCTCCTTATTGTTATATTGCAAGCCTATGTACCCCCGGGCGTAAAGGATCCTCACAAACTGAGCGAGCCTGGGATACAGGGGCTCTATTCTGTCGCCAAATTTGCATGAAAGTTTTTTCCCTATTTCCAGAATGCTGCTTTTGCCATCAAACATATTCCATGCCGACGAACCTATTTCATCCAGTTCCATAGATATTTTTTCGGGGGCATTGAAAATAAATTTAAGACAGCGGCTTATAAAGTTTTTTCGATAAAAGAAGATGCAAACAAGACCTTTTTCATCGGTCACCCACTGGACATGACTTTTTCGGAAAGGTATCATATCTAACAGGTTTATGGATTTACCCATTTTTTCACCCGTGTTTCTAGAACTTTAAATAATAATGTTCTACAGATTAACAAAAAGTCCTTTATTTTTCAATATATAATTCAATGTCTTTATGGGGATGAACCATAGCATAAAGATTTTGTGCAAAACCGCCTCTGTTCGTATATCTCACACCTTCCATGGGGATAAAAGACAGCAAAAGAATTTTGTGCATGTCGGGCATGGAACATAAACAATTGTCTCCAGTACTCAGCGAGTACTGGAGAAGTTAAAGCATAACAACATGACTCTGCCGGTAATTTTAGAGTTTGTTTTTGAGTTATATATTATTCCTTCACACTCTTGAAAGCCATATTGATCAGTGTATAGGTCAGGAGAAGGAATACCACAAGACCGCCCAACTGCCCCAGCATATTGTTTCCGAAAGCGATATCGATATTCCTCCATACGAACAGTGCTATGATTATCCCCATTATTCCTTCGCCGGCGATGAGGCCTGAAGCATAAAGCACTCCCTTTTCAACCTTTTTCTTCAATTCGTCTTCGGATTTGGTGACCTTTTCAAGGATGCCCCTTATGATGCCGCCCAGCATGATGGGTGTGCTGAGATGGATCGGCAGATACAGACCCACCGCAAAGGGCAGTGAAGGAATGCCGAAGAGCTCAACAACCGCTGCCGCAGCAAAGCCCGAAAAGACCAGAGGCCACGGCAGATTTCCGCTCATGACGCCTTCGATGACGAGTTTCATTAAAGTGGCCTGGGGTGCAGCCAGTTCCTTGCTGCCAAAACCGTAAGCGCTGTTCAGGAGTATCAGTACGTAACCTATCACGAGGCCTCCCGCGATCACTCCGATAAACTCCCCAACCTGTTGTCTCCATGGGGTCGAACCTACCAGGAAGCCCGTCTTCAGGTCCTGGGAAGTATCACCCGCATTGGCGGCAGCAAGACATATGATGCCGCCCACCGAGATAGCCGCAACCATGCCGGTGGTGCCGGTCATGCCCATGGCTTTAAATATGACGGTGGTGAACAGAAGAGTGGCGATTGTCATACCGGATACGGGGTTTGAAGAACTTCCCACGATGCCAACGATTCTGGAGGACACCGTAACGAAGAAGAATCCAAAGATGGCGATAAGGATGGCTCCCACTATGCCCACAGGAATGAAAGGACTGAAAGCTATGATTACAATAAGCAGGACTATCCCAAGTGCGACCCATTTCATGGAGATATCTCTATCCGTTCTGGGCCTTGCGGTTCCGTCTTCCTTCAGGTTAAATCCTGCAACGGATTGGCGGAAAGCGTTTATGATGACGGGTAAGGATTTTATGAGACTTACGATGCCACCGAAGGCCACGGCACCGGCGCCGATGTATCTTAAATAATAACTCCAGATGCCCCAGTGATCCAGTTCGGCCAGTGGTTTGCTGGCAGGATATACGGTTTGGGTTATAAAGCTTCCCAGATGCGAGATGAGGGGGATAAAACCGAACCAGCCCAGCACCGCACCGGCCAGCATGTAGGCCGAGATCTGGGGTCCGATGATGAAGCCTACTCCCAGCAGTGCAGGCAGGATATCGCCGCCGATAACGGCACCCTTAAAGCCCGGTATGGGCCATTCGATCTCCGATGGGAAAAGTTTAAAGCCATCGGCGATCAGTTTATAAAGAGCGCCCAAACCGACACCGCTGAAGACCGTCTTTGCGCTGACTCCTCCCACTTCCCCGGCTACAAGCACTTCTGCGCAGGCAGTGCCCTCAGGATAGGGGAGCTTCCCGTGCTCCTGGACTATCAAGAATCTCCTCAGAGGTATCATCATAAGAACACCCAGCACACCGCCGGTGATAGAGATGGAAATTATCTGCAGTATGCTCGGGTTGGTATTCCATAAAAATAGTGCGGGAATGGTGAAGATGACGCCGGCTGCCACCGACTCGCCGGATGAGGCTATGGTCTGAACGATGTTGTTTTCCAGAATGGATTCCCTGTGCATGAGTCCCCTCAGAATGGCCATGGATGCTACAGCGGCAGGAATAGATGCACTTACTGTCATGCCAACTTTCAATCCGAGATAAGCATTGGCGGCTCCGAATACTACGGCTAAAATGGTGCCGATTATCAGAGTGAAAGCTGTAAATTCGGGCAGCGCCTTGTCTGCCGGAATGTAAGGTTCGTAATCCTGACCGGGTTTAATACTGTAGGCGAGATCCGATAGACCCTTCTTTTTTTCCATTCTTTCATTTTCCTCCTTTAATTAGTTAAAATAATAACGAATTAAGACACAATAAATCCTTAAAATCGAATCCAACTTCACCTCCCCCTTTTTTTTATGATTGCAAGAAAAAAATGGGCAACGGTATAAAACTACCGCAAATATTATGCCACATGTATTGAATAATTATAAGCAGCAATTTATAAAAATAGCTTTGAGGAAGAATCAGATGATGCACCGCATGAATCGATAAAAAAGCAACATGAAGTATTGAGATTTAAGACAGATAAAAAATATATTGAAATGCACCGCCCAATTTTTGACATTTTTATAGTATATTAATATATATTAATATATTTAAGGTTTAACCGATGCCAAAAAATTATAGAATTGCCAAAAATTGGGCAAAATGTAAATTTATAAAAAGAAGAAGCCGCACGGCAGCTTCTTTAAGATGTAGCTCGCATCCATGGAAGAGAGGATGGGATACCCGATTTTTCACTTTGAGGAATTCGATATGGTTACCACCATGGAGAGTTCTTTGGCCTTCGTGGATGCAGCATCGTATAGAGTCTTAAGGCTTTCCCATACTTGCTCCGGGGAACCGGAAATATATGTGCTCATGGTCCCCACTTCGCACGTTACACCGTGCCTTTGAAGGGATGCTAGAGCCTGGTTTATGACCTGATCGGAATCGGCGACTTCCATGGGATATAATGATACTTCACAGCTCAGCAAAGGATTCACCTCCGGATATTTTCTATAAATATTTTTACCTGTTAAAATGTCTTTATGTAACTATAATTTTAAAAATGAAAAAATCTAATGCAGATTATCTCCCTCTCTGAGTTCGTTTACCGGCACATCTTCGTCGATATCTTCGCTCAATATTTTAATATGAGCTGTTTTTCTTTTTGGATCCAGACCGTTAATCCAGACCAGCTTGTTTTTGTAGAACACTTCGTAGGTATCGGTAGAATCCACTATCTCCCTGGCCCTTTCAAAGTCCATACTTTCCCTCCTTTGCCCGTGTTTTTGTTTAATAATCTTTGTTATACCATTCTGGGTTGTCGGGATAGACTATTTTGCACTTGCTCTTTTTTTATATTTTGCCAGCTGCCGGAATAATATTCAGGTAAAATATAGATTCAGGACCTTGTTTTTATGAATTTGTTTTGATACTATCTAAAAAGAAAACCATTGCATCGCCAGATGTTGTATTGCAATGTTTTTATAAATACCGAACGGGAGGAGATCTGGTGAGTCCGGTCAATAAAGGGATAACACAGGAACTTTTTGATGAAATTATAAGTAAGAGTTTCAATTCTCCATATCATAAACTGTTGAGGCTTGAATTGGCGGAGCTGGCTTGCGGCATGGCGGTGGTGGAAATGACGGTGGAAGAAGATGTGCTAAATGCCCTGGGCATAGCCCACGGCGGAGCTACCGCCAGTCTTTGCGATACCGCCATGGGTGTAGCGGTAAGAACGCTGGGGGCTCTCCCCGCTACGGTGGAAATGAAGGTAAATTACCTTTTGCCGGGGCCTGCGGGCGAAAGGCTCAGGGCGATAGGGAAAGTCATAAAAGAAGGCAGGACTATTATTGTGACTGATGGGGAAATATATGTAAAAAACAAATTGATAGCAAAATCCATGGGCACATATTATGACCTGAAGACGATCAAACAGCATGGGAATTGAGTATAAATGCGGATATGAATTTGATCATGTAAAATCCCTGGCGTGATATGTCAAAATCTTTATTATCAGACGGAGGTGCTTTCATGCTCTTAAATTTAAGCCCTTATGCCTTTAAGATCGGCCCCATTGCAGTCCACTGGTATGGAATCTTCATGGCCATTTCCTTCTTGGTGGGCGCTTACTATCTCTACATCATGGGGCGGAAATCCGGGATTGACGAGGACTTTTTGCTGAATCTTGCCATGCTTGTGATTATCGCCGGCATTGTGGGAGCGCGGCTTATGTTCGTGCTGACAAATTACCCCCAGTGGTTTGTGACGGACCCGGTACAGGTAGTAAAAATTTGGGAAGGGGGTCTTTCCTGGCATGGTGCGCTGCTGGGAGGATTTCTTGCAGGGTGGCCTTACTGCCGAAGACATGGGATAAATCCAAATATCATTGCGGACTGGACCGTCCTGGGCCTTTCTTTCGGTTATATCATAGTGCGGGTCGGAAATATATTTAACCAGGAGGTCCTGGGGAGGATGACGGAATTTTCCTTCGGCCGGTGGCCCGCCCAGCTTATAGGTTCATCCATAGGGCTGATACTGCTGGTGAGATTTCTTTATCTCCAGAAAAAAGGGGTACCCGCGGGATACCAGTTCTGGTCTTTTCTTTGGTACCATCAGTTGCTGCGGGCCTTGATGGAGGAGACAGTGCGGGAAAATCCTCTGTTCCTGGTGCACTATGTCAATCAATATTGGGGGATAGGATTTTTTACCCTGACCCAGTTGATAACGCCTTTCATAATAGGTTTCGCCTACTACATGTATAAAACCACCGGAGGTGGGCGTCTCACAAATCAAATATAAAGCAGAATTTTCAAGAACCCTTCTGCAAATTTAAAATGGGGCCTTTAAGGCCCCATTTTTTATGCTAATATTACAACGGGTTTGATGAGATCTTTTGGTTTATCTTTCATCAGCATTAGTGCCTTTTCAATATTGTCAAAGCCATGGAAAACATGAGTGACAAGTTTAGAAGGATCGACGCGCTTATAAATAACAAGCTCAGCAAGCCTTTCCATCCTTAGACGTCCACCGGGGCATAACCCGCCTTTTATGGCTTTATGAGCCATACCGCAACCCCATTCAAGACGAGGAATAGGCAGAACATCTCCTTCACCAAAATAATTTATATTAGCTATGGTGCCGCCGGATTTAACAACCTTAACTGCTGTAGCCATGATGTCAGCATTTCCTCCAGCGATGATGGCGGCATCGACGCCTTTGCCTTCGGTCAAATCCATAATCTGAGTGTCGATAGCACCATTTTTATAGTTTACAATATCAGAAGCTCCATAGCACTCTGCAGCCTCTACACAAACTGGTCTACTGCCTACGGCAATAATTCTTCCGGCGCCCCGCAGTTTGGCACCGGCGACCGCCATAAGACCCACTGGGCCAATACCGAAAATCGCCACCGTCGCGCCCAATTCTATTTCTGCGAGTTCGGCTCCATGCAAACCGGTGGTCATCATATCTGTGATCATGACGGCCGCCTCTAAGGAGATACTTTCAGGTAAATAAGCAAGATTCATATCTGCATCGTTAACGTGGATGTACTCGGCAAACACGCCAGGTTTTTGGACTGTGAACTTGTAACCAGCGAGCATACCTCTGGAGTGCTGGTGATAACCACGTTGAACATCTAACGTTCTCCAATCAGGAGTGATAGCAGGTATGATCACCTTATCGCCGGGTTTAAAGTCTTTTACTTCGCTACCGACTTCGACTACTTCTCCCACAGCTTCGTGGCCTAGCACTGCATTGTGAAGTTCACCAAGGCCTCCTTCGTAAACGGTGTGAATATCCGAAGTGCAGGGAGCCACTGCCAGAGGTCTTACGATAGCGTCGAAGGGGCCCGGAGCAGGCTTTTCCATCTCAATCCAACCGACTTTACCGATACTAAGCATTGCAAAACCTTTCATTTTAAAACCTCCATTGTATAATTGTTGATTAAAAGGAAATGCAGGGTTAATGCCTACTTGTTAAATATTTCACAATCCTAAAATAACACATAGTTAAAAATTTGTCAATATCTCCTCAAGAAATTTTTTAATAGGGGTAGTAAGACGAACACTATTTTGTCTGAACCTTTGTAAATGAATAAAAAACAGAGACCTGTCAAGGATAGTGTAAAATATTATTAGGTCAAAAAGCAGGAAAACGGTGGACGTACGTAGAAAAAAGACCTCACCATCCTCCACAAGGATGAGTTAAAAAACTCAACAGGAAGGTGAGGTCATATGAAAAT
>DUMA01000054.1 GCA_012840135.1 Thermoanaerobacterales bacterium | reverse complement strand
GGTCTGCTCAAGGTAGGAACCATTGCAACTTTTCCGATTGTTCCATCTTTGGTAACAAGTACATCATTCTCTTTGACTTGAATATTTTCATCCATATCATATCGTTCTTTTGAAACATATGATATATTATCCAAGCTTATTGTCCCATCCTTAAAATCTGTGCCACTAATTAAGTAGCTGTATCCATTTCGCAAATACTCATGCTTCTTGAGACCTTGCCATCCAATTCTAGCCTTAGGAACAATAACTTGATTGAAAGATACCTTTATCCAATCATCATGAAATCCATCAAGCCTTGTCCGACGACAAATCAAATCTTCAAGAGCACCGTCACGGATGCTCTTTTTCTTTTCAATCAAATCAGAAAGGTTTTTAATGTAGGTATCAAATGCTGAAAGCGTTTGAGCTATTTCTTCTTGTTCCGGAATAGAAGGAAGAAACACTGATACTTTCTTTACAACTTCTTTATTTAAATTCTGAACACCGCTTCCAGCTGCAAATGCTTCATACTGTTTTTGCACATACGAGGAAGAGAGTAAATAATAAAGAAATTCGTCATTTGCATCCGATTGAAAATCATATAGGCGTAACCAACCGTCATGAATGCATCCTCCAATTCTTAGAATATATGGCCGACCAAAACTCATTGAATTTGAAAGTATAAAATCACCAGGGAAAACACTGACAGAACATGTCGCACCTTGCAGTGTTATTTTCTCTTTTGTAGAGACAATATACTTCCCATATCTTGGTGCATCACCAATTTTAATCCAATTAACGCCATTAGTACTTGCTGTCAAATATCTCTCAATCGGACGTGGAGAGGCGCCTCGTTTAATTTTAATGAAGTCATCAATAGACTTTTCCTTCCAGTCATTCGGATAAATTACCATTTGTATCCCATCCTCTCCAAAGCCAACATGACTGCTTTTCTTGATGTTTCTACTTTTTCTTCAATTTCACCCAATGTATGTTCATAACGCTTTGCAATAAGAAGTACCTTGGAAGATAGGCTATTCAGCACTTGCGCAATTTCATTTCTAATATCTGTTTCCAGCTTCGCCATCCACTTCATATCAAAGAGAAGATGCTTAATTTCCTCCACAGTAAGCTCTTCATATTTTGCTAGTACCTTATCATCAAGAGCCTTTTGAGCTTCTTTTATAGCTTTGTCCGTTTCTTCCTTCTCAATCATTTTAGCCTGATACGCAAGCAAAGCATCGTACTCTTCTTTATAGATCTCAGGGACAACAGCTGAATCCATAGCGAGCTTTAGTGCTGCTTTAAGCTTGGCTTTACCGAAAGTTCCATTCTTGTTTCTAATATCGAATTCAGCCAGTTCCGGAGCTTTACTAATTAGTGCCTCCATCTCGTCGGTTTTACCCTCGTCAAATAGAGTCATCAGCTTTGTCATTGCATCCATAACCGCGGAGGTCTTCTTGCTTTCGAGTTCCTTTAACCGCTTATTAAGATTCGCCTTCGGGATGCCATCTCCATTCTCATTGAGTACTTCCTTAAGTAACCCGTCATCACCGGATTCTTCTTCGCGCATTTCATCCAATTCAGCTCCCAAAGCCACAGACTTCTCTGTTAAAGCATTGATGGTATCTAGTTCTTCTGGAAAATATGACATCTCAATGATTTCTTTCGGTATTAAAACGCCATCAAAGGATTTTACTTTAGAAGTATCATCAACGGATACAGTTTCGCCGTTCTCATCTTTGACTTTTTTCTGTGCATACTCATATTCAATTTCTCTTCCGGCCTCGTAACCATATGCTTTGATAGCATATACATCATCCTGAAGCTTTGCATTCCAATAATT
>DUMA01000038.1 GCA_012840135.1 Thermoanaerobacterales bacterium | reverse complement strand
GTGTTACTCACCCGTCCGCCGCTATCCTCGAAGTTCGAGGTTCGATATTCGAGGTTCGTGTCCCGTTGTTTGTGGTTCGATTAAGTTGGAATTGCCTTAAGGCCTATTCCTTCTATTCGAACTTCACTACTTCGAACTTCGTACTTCGAATACCCAACCCCGAACTTCGAGAATCGCTCGACTTGCATGTGTTAGGCACGCCGCCAGCGTTCGTCCTGAGCCAGGATCAAACTCTCATGTTAATTCTTTATCTCGGCTCTTTCGAGCTTCGATTTCTGTTGTCTGCCCGTTGAAGCCTTTTGGGCTTCTGAACTGACAGGGTCTTCTCGTTGTTCGTTGTTCGAGGTTCGAGATTCGATTAAGTCGGAATTGCTCAGAGGGCAATTCCTTCTATTCGAATTTCGTACTTCGAACTTCTAACTTCGTATTTCAGGCGTAACACTGTTCAGTTTTCAAAGATCACTTTTAAGCCACCAGAATTTTCTTTTCGAGTGACTGGGTTTATATAATACTATAATTTTTGTTTATTGTCAAGCCAATTTTTGTTGTTTTGTAGACCTGACAATTTCTTATTTTAGCATGTTCTTCGGTTGATGTCAATCTATTTTATTTTTATCAGCTGAATCAACCAGCGAAAAATAATATACCACAAGCCTGAATTAACTTCAATTTTTGCCGAACCACTTTATAAAATGTCTACTGCATAATCCTCACAAAATCTTAATAAAGCTCTTTTTTTCATCTAAATTTACTAATTGGATTTAAAATCAAGAATTGCCTGTGGAACATTTCCGACTATAATTGTTTCAGCAATGGGAACATCGGTCTTTACGAGCATAATTGAGCTTAAAAAGGGCTGTACTATCTTTATTTCAGCATTGATATCAAGCATAATGCGATGTCTTGTTTGATTTATTCCGGCTTCTTCGAAAGCCTCAATAGTATTTACATAAACAGTTCCTACAGGATATAAAGACACTTTTATTGTAGGACCAAAATTTGCCAAAATTTTGCTCCCTGTTATCATTCCCAATGGAATTTTGATCCTTTCCATCGTTATATCTTGAAGTGTCTTTACTACTTCTAAGGTGGTTTCCGTCTCCAGACGGTTTATTTCAATAGTATTAACTTGAATTAAAGATATCTGACCACTAGCATTTTTATGAATAGTGATCAGATCTTTATACTGCACATTACTCGATATTTTTTCATTGACAGCTTTGTTTATTGCTTCCGTGGCCAGTATTCTTGCCCTTGCTTCAGCAATGGCAAAGATGGTGGGGGATAATTGCTTTTCAATAAAGACAAAAACGATTAGAGAAATAAAAGCTAAAATAATAAGTACTATAGGAATATTTATCAAACCGTATCGTTTATGACGTAAACAAAATCTTCTTCTGAACACAAAAATCCCCCTCCCACTCATTTTATGCATGAAAAGAGTAATTTGTGAAAGATAATGCCTTTTTAACCAAATAAAATTTTCTCATACATGCCTGTATATTTTTAACGAGTAGAACAAGATAATAATTACCACCTTGAACTTATAAACATATTTAAAATCCCGGCAGGCCCATCAATTATAATTTCCCTTATGATTTGTATTGTGGTATAATATTTAAACAAGAGGTCAAACCAGGGAGGTAGACTCATGGTTAAACGCAAACGGAAAGTGTTCTCTCTCAGGAATATAATAATTGCCATTCTCGCTGTTATATTTGTCGGTATAGGGGCTGGCCTGGGTTTGTTCTTTGCTTATATAAAAGATGCCCCTGCCTTCGATCCAAACAGGTTAAAACCTAGCGAAACATCTTTTGTGTACGATAAAGACGGCAATGAAATAGCCGAACTTCACGGAGAACAAAATAGAATTCCGGTAAGCATTGATCGAGTTCCTGATCATTTAAAAAATGCTTTTATAGCCATTGAAGATCAGTATTTCTATCAGCATAAAGGTATTAACGTTCGCTCCATTCTCGGAGCTTTATGGGCAGATATTATTCACGGCAGCTATCATCGTGGCGCCAGTACCATAACTCAACAGTTGGTGAAAAACGCCTTTTTGAGCCCAGAAAAAACTCCCAAACGTAAGGCTCAAGAAGCATGGCTTGCTATACAACTGGAAAGACATTATACAAAAAATAAAATCCTAGAATTCTATTTAAATCAAATCTATTTTGGCCATTCAGCCTACGGGGTGGAATCAGCCGCAGAGATTTATTTTGGTAAAAGTGTCGACCAATTAGACCTGGCAGAATCCGCAATGCTGGCGGGTATCCCAAAAAGTCCTTCCATCTATTCTCCATATTTGAATTTTGATAAAGCCAAAGAACGTCAAGAGATAGTTCTGAACACCATGGTAGAACGAAACTTTATAACCCGTGAACAGGCCGAAATGGCCAAAAAGGAACAAATTAAGCTTGTGGGACTCAAAAATGCGAAAGCAGATTACAAAGCTCCGTTTTTCACAGATTATGTGATACAGGAACTGGCGGCGCAATTGCAGAAGGAATTCGGCATGACCGAAGATGAAGCTTATAATAAAATTTATAATGAAGGCTTGAAAATTTATACTACTGTCGATATGAAAATACAGGAAGCGGCAGAAAAAGCATTGTCGGACCCAAAAAATTATCCATATTCCAAAAAAGATAAAAACGGAAATCTCCAGCCTCAGGCTGCTGCCGTCGTAATCGACCCGCATACCGGATATATTAAAGCAATGGTCGGGGGCAGGGAGCATGAGCAAAAACTTGGCTTTAACAGAGCTACGCAGGCATTCAGGCAGCCCGGTTCTGCTTTTAAACCCATTGCTGTATATACCGCAGCTATAGACATGGGTTATACTGCTGCCACAGTAATCGATGATTCTCCCGTTTCCTATCCCTCCGGTTCTGGAAAAGCGTGGACACCTGAGAATTACACAAATGATTACAAAGGTCTTACATCTATTAGAACGGCTATTGCCAACTCCGTCAATGTTGTGGCTGTAAAGGTTTTAAAAAGTATCGGCATAGACAGAGGCATAGAATATGCTCAAAAACTTGGTATAAAAGACCTCGTGCTATCAGGAAGAAAAAACGACCGCCAGCTGACCATTGCACTTGGAGGCTTGACTAAAGGCGTGACGCCGCTGGAACTGGCGTCAGCTTATGGGACTTTAGCCAATCAGGGGGTCCACATCGAACCTGTGGCGATACTGAAAGTTGTCGATAAAAATGGCAGGACATTAATTGAGAATAAGCCAGATCAGTGGCCTGCAGTAAGTGAACAGGTAGCCTTTATTGTCACTGATATGCTGAGAAGCGTCATAAAAGAAGGGACAGGTACAAGGCTTGCAAGTTTACCATTCCCGGTAGCCGGAAAAACAGGCACCACTTCTGACAGCAAGGATGTATGGTTTGTAGGATATACTCCACAGCTTGTAGCGGCAGTCTGGATGGGGCATGACGAACCTGCTCCTATGGCCCACGTTGCTGGCGGATATCAGCCTGCACTAATGTGGAAACAAATCATGACCGTAGCTCAAAAGGACCTGCCGGTTCAAAACTTTCCAAAACCTGAAGGAATAGTAGGTCCTATAAATGTTTGTCTTGATTCGGGAAAACTCCCCACTGAACTATGCTATAAAGATCCCAGGGGAGCAAGAGTGCGGGGGGAATATTTTATAAAAGGGACGGAACCGACATCTTTTTGTGATGTTCATGTAGAGAAACAGATCGATATATCAACAGGTTTGCTGGCAACACCTTACTGCCCGCCAGAGCTAGTGCGAACAAAGGTATTTATTCAGAGGCCAGAGCCGTATACTGTGTCGCCAAAGGGCCAAATACCCCTAGATGCAAAATATGAAGCTCCCTTTGAATACTGCAATATTCACGGTCCCGCTGAAGCCCCTGGCAATTTTCAACCACCGGATCTGAACACCTGGAATCCGGGAAATACACAGGAAAATTCGCAGACACCCTAGGAATTTATCCTAAAAGTAAAAAAAGAGGGAAGTATAAAATTCCCTCTTTTTTACTTGCTTTTTAAAAACTCATACTGGCAAGACATGCGCTTATCAAATACATTATTTGAATTCCACCACCGTAACTCCTAGGCCTCCTTCGTCCATATTCCCAGGCCTGAAATGTTTTACTTCAGACTTCTTTCTCAGCATTTCAGCAATACCCTGCCTCAAGATTCCCGTACCCTTTCCATGAATCAAATACACAATGGGCAGGCCGGCTATATAAGCATCATCGAGATATTTGTCCACTTTGAGTAGGGCTTCGTCTAGAGTAAGTCCCCTGAGGTCTATCTGGTTTGACACATTTTTAGCCTTCTCCACAGCAATTGACGCATACCTTGACCTTTGATCCTCCAACTTTTCCTCCACTGTTTTTATAAGGCTTTTCAGGGGGACACTTATTTTCATTATACCCACCTGGATCTGGGCAGATTTTGCCGCTTCGTCTATCGAAATGATGTGCCCTTCTTGGTTTAATCCTGCAATTTTGACTCGGTCTCCAGGTTTCAAAGGTTCATCGGATTTTTGTTGCGCGGCTTTCAGTATCTGACTATCGGAGTCTTTGAGAAATTTGCCTGTTTCCCGAAGCCATGCTCTTGTATTTTCAATAGCTCTGTCGCGGATGTGTTTTGCATCTTTTTCCTCGGCCTCTTTCAGGCGAGCAATTATTTGGTCGGCTTCGCTTTCTACTTTCTCAAGGATGTTTCTGGCTTTTTGTCTGGCTTTTTCCAGAATTCTCTGTTGTTCCTGCAGTATTTTCTCCTTTTCTTCTTCGAGTTTCTCCAGCTTTTTTAAATACTGCCTTCTGAGGGAATTGACTTCTTCTTTCTCCTCCTCAGCTTTATTCTTTTCCTGTTCGATATGCTTTAATAGTTCTTCCATTTTCAAATTCTCTGTCGCCAGTAGCCCTCTGGCAGAATCAACAATTTCTTGTTTTATGCCAAGCCTCCGGGCTATTTCAAAGGCGTTGCTTTTCCCTGGAATACCTATTGTAAGCCTGTAGGTGGGACTTAACGTCTTCACATCAAACTCAACACTGGCGTTTTCAATTCCCTCCGTGGAATATGCAAAAGCCTTAAGTTCGCTGTAATGGGTAGTGGCAATGACCCTCGAGCCTTTTTCATAAAAGTAAGTCAAGATAGCCATCGCCAGGGCAGCTCCTTCGGTAGGATCTGTTCCTGCACCTAGTTCATCAAGTAAAACAAGGCAGTTATTCGAGGCTTTTTCTATTATTTCTTTAATATTTTTAAGATGTGATGAAAATGTACTCAAGCTCTGTTCAATGCTCTGTTCATCACCGATATCTGCAAACACCTCATCAAATACTGCCAGCTGAGTACCTTCCTCTGCAGGTACATGAAGACCCGATTGACTCATTAATGTCATAAGGCCCACGGTTTTCAAGGAAACGGTTTTTCCGCCGGTGTTAGGGCCTGTTATTACCAGAATTGTAAATTCATCACCCAAAAACACATCGATGGGGACAACATCGCCCTTTAGTAGTGGATGCCTCCCTTTGATTATATTGATATAGCCTTTATTATTTAATTGCGGTTCCACTCCATTAATATCAACACTGTAACAGGCTTTAGACATGATGAAGTCAACACGCACAAGTCTATCTAAAGTATCGGACAAAAAATCATGATTCTCCTGAATCTTTAATGTAAACTCCCATAAAATCCTTTCTATTTCTTTTTTCTCCTGGGTTTCCAGTTGTCTTAGCTCATTATTCATCTGCAAAACCGGCATTGGCTCAACGTATAAAGTTGAACCACTGGAAGACTGGTCATGGACTACCCCAGGAATGGCACCTTTGAATTCCTGTTTTACAGGAATTACATATCTATCCTTTCGCAAGGTAACTATAGGTTCCTGTAGTGCTTTTTGATATTGAGGGGAATTTACAATACTCTCTAATTTTTCCTTTACTCTCTGGGTCAAAACTCTCTTTTGCCTTCTTATGGCAGAAAGTTTTATGCTGGCATTATCGGCAATTTCATCCTCCCCCAATATCACTCTTTCAATTTTTTCTTCAATAGATTGAAATGTGTGAAGGCCATCTATAATTTCGTCAAATATCCTGCAGAATTCAAGTTTTTTCTCTGCCCACAATGTTTTTATCAGTCGTGAAGTTCGCATGGTAGATGCAATGTCAAGCAGATCCTTTGGTGAAAGTACTGAACCTAACTTTGCGAACCTAAGAGAATTCCTTATATCCCTGATACCTTCCAGCGGCAAATGAATGCCGCTGTTCAGTATATTAACTCCTTCGGTGGTTTCCTGTTGCATTTTTTTTACCAGCGATTCATCGCTACAAGGTTCAAGGTTATGAATCATCTGTTTTGCCATGGGCGATATGGCATATTCGCTTAAAATATTTTTTATTTTATCAAATTCAAGAACGGTTTCTGCTCTCTTATTCATCCCATCACCTTATTATAGAACTCCTCTGAAAAAATGGCCGTGAGTAAATTCCGGCGTTATTTCAGACTCGTCTATTTCTTGTTCTTTCTTTGCAGTTTTCACATAAGCCGATACCACTTTATGAACTCTCTCCGGTGTTTCATCAATAAGATAAAGTTGCATGACATTTATTCCTGAACGGCTCATCTGGTCTAAATAATTTATCATGCATAATTCATCACAGTTGTATATGTGAGTCCTTCCATCTTCATCGATTTTTACAGGAAATACTTTTCCAATTCTATCTTTGAGTCCGAAAGCCCTTTCACAGTCTTTTAAATTTGATTTTATCAAATTATGTTCACTGACCATAAGAGGTATTTTCCCGTGAACAATACATTCTTTCTCCACGCTGCTATTCATCTCTTTTATCTGATTCAGGGTAAGTTCATTAGAAAGTATTACCCGAGTTGCCCCAAGTCTTCCCAGCAGATTTATACTTAAGGAATTAAACACGTTCAGTGAAAAATCCGCTATTATTTCAAATCCTTGCTTTTTAGCTTCATTTAATATTCCAAGATTTCCCGCCAGAATACCTCTAACCTCATTTTTTTGAAGTTCATCCAGCAGAGAATTAAAAAGTTTCATTCTTTGGTTTTTGATTATTCGTGGGAAAACCATGAAAAATTCCCTTCCATTTTTTCTCGCAAACTTATATGCTTCTTTATAAGAAGAAAAAGTAGCAGAAAGGTCTTCCCCACCGTAATATATTATATCAGCTCCGGCAAGGATAGCGGCTTCAGCCGCTTCACAGCTGCTTACTCGCACGCTGAATTTCAATCCCGTATCCGGAGTCGTTTCTTTTTTAAAATCATACACTTTCTCGAGATATTCCTTCCAGTTTCCGGAAGGATTTAATTTTATATGAGCATCAATTCTCTGATTTTCGATATCTTTTATGGCACTTCTGCGCAGCTCATTTATTATACTAAAAGGCACCATCGCATCATCATCTATCCTGGCAGTAAATTTTCTCAATTTAAACACCGTATTGCCCAGTCGGTCAATCTGCTCTTTTAGCACTCTTTGTTCTAGAGGCTTTTTTTCCGCCTTTTCCGTAATATAATCAGTTTTTCGGATCGATATATTACCATCTTCGTCCATAACCTTTATTTGTACAGGGCAGCCTTTTTTAACGGTGACTTCAATATCTACGGGTATTTTCTTTTCCAGTTTCGGATTTCGATAGGTCTCTTCCAGGTGTTCCATAAGCTTGATATCGCATGTTTTATATACGGGTGTCCCTTTTGGCAAGGATTTCTTTGTCTTTATTTCTATAAGATCTCCCGCCTCTGCTTCCTTTACCTCCTTTTTATCCACAAAAAACCTCGTCACCGTATAGCCAAAGCCATCATCTCCTCGAAAATCAACCCCGTCCCCCACCCGCAGGGTATCTTCCAACAAGATTTGAGTCATACCTGTTTTTACATTGAATCCTGTCACTTTACCTAAAAAAACACCTTTGTTTCTTGGACAGTCTATACTCATCAGCTCAGAACCCGGATTTTTAAAATAATATCCTGTTGTAAAGTCCCGGTTAAATATTTGTGCCAGTCTTTTTTTATCTTCAATTCCAATTCTATATTTTGAAGGGTTTTCAAGAAAACTATCAACGGCTTTTCTGTAGATGGCAGTGACCTGTGCCACATACTCCGGCCTTTTCAAGCGACCTTCAATTTTAAAAGAATCAATTCCCGCCTCTATCAGTTCGGGCAAATATTCTATCATATTCAGATCCCGGGGGCTTAAAAAATGTAGCCTTTCACTTAAAGGTCTGGCTTTGTTATCAACTATAGTATAGGGTAGGCGGCAGGGTTGAGCACATTGTCCACGGTTGCCACTTCTTGCTCCAATAAAACTGCTCATCAGACACTGCCCAGAATAGCAGAAGCAAAGAGCACCGTGTACAAAGGTTTCTATTTTTAATCCCGTTTCCTTTTTTATTTCCTTAATATCTTCTAGGGAGAGTTCACGAGCAAGTACAATTCTGTCAAAATTTAATTCTTTAAGTACTTTGGCGCTTTCCAGATTGTGTATGGTCATCTGGGTGCTGGCATGAAGTTCCATTTCCTGAAAATTCTTTTTTATAAAAAAGCCCAGACCTAAATCCTGGACTATTATACCATCTACACCTATCGAATATAAAAAATCTATAAAATTTCCCACTTCCTCCATTTCCCGGTCGGACAGGAGAATGTTTACCGTGACGTAAATATTTACTCCTTTAAGGTGGGCATATTCGCATGCAGCTCTTAATTCATCCCGGCTAAAATTTGCCGCACCTTTTCTGGCATTAAATTCCTTCCCGCCAAGATAAACTGCATCGGCTCCATTTTCTACGGCGGCTTTCAAAGCTTCAAAGCTCCCCGCCGGCGATAATATTTCCGGTGCTTTCACCTGGCACTCAACTCCTTCAAAAGTTTATCCAAAGGCATGGCATTTACTACATCATCTTTCTCAAGCCACGCCCGGCGGGCATTCCAGATGCCGTAACGCATATCTTTTAGCCCTTCTTTTTCATGGGCATCGGTATTGATAGAAATCTTAACACCTTTCTCCTTAGCTTTCTTTGCCATCATATCATTTAAATCCAATCGGTCAGGAGAGGAATTTATTTCCAGAATAGTGTGTGTCTCAGCTGCCACTTTGAAAATCAAATCCATATCTATATCGTACGGATCGCGCTTTCCAAGCATTCGTCCCGTCGGGTGTGCGATGATATCAACATGTGGATTTTCACAGGCAGCGATAATACGCCTGGTAAGTTTATCGCGGTCTTGCTTGAAACCGGTGTGAACCGAAGCAATAACGACATCCAGCTCTTTTAAGATGTCATCATCAAAATCCATTGTTTCATCGGAAAGAATATCCATTTCTATGCCGGTAAGAATCCTGATGCCTTCAACTTCTTTATTTAATTTTTTTATAATATCTATCTGCTCTTTCAACCGCTTTTCATCAAGGCCACGGGCTACCTTCAGGGACTTGGAATGGTCGGTTATGGCTATATATTCATAGCCCAAAGCTTTTGCGGCATCTATCATGGTTTCTAAAGAGCAAGCACCATCGCTCCAGTCGGTATGGACATGAAGGTCTCCCTTGATGTCTTCCTTTTCCAGAACTGTAGGAAGCCTTCCCTCCATGGCCGCTTCTATTTCGCCCCTGTCCTCGCGAAGTTCAGGTATTATATAGGGCAATTCCAAAAAATGATAAAGCTCCTCTTCGCTTTCAGGGTAAAACACTTTTCCGCTTTTTTCCTCATATATGCCGTGTTCGTTTAGATTGAAACCCATCTTCCTTGCTACGCTTCTGAGTTTGGTATTATGGTCCTTGCTGCCCGTAAAAAACTGCATGGCACAGTAAAAGGAACTCGGTTCCACTATCCTCAGGTTCGCCTGTACCCCCAGGTCTAACCTTACATTGGTCTCAGCTGAACCTCTGGCAATAATTTCCTTTATCCTGGGGTATCGTAAAAATCCATTGATAACATCTTCTGGTTTGTAAGAAGACACCAGGATATCTATGTTCCCTATCATTTCCTTTCTACGCCTAAGGCTTCCAACAATATCTACATTTTGAACTTCGGTCATGGTTTTTAACATGGTCACCATGTCTTCGGCTATAATAATGCCAGTAGACAGCAGGGTTTTGCCAGCTTCACCTTTTAACATTTGTATGCCCTTTAATATGGTCTGTTCCGTCTTGACTCCCATGCCCGGCAGTATTCTCAGCTGATGGGATTTTGCCGCCTTTTCCAGTTCATCTATGGATGAAATATGAAGCGTATCATAAATAACCCTGACTTTTTTGGCTCCCAGGCCTGGAATCCGTAACATTTCCACAAGACCCCGGGGCAAATCCCTTTTTAAATCCTCATAAAATCGGCAGGTGCCTGTTTTCAATATCTCCTGTATTTTCCCTGAAAGTGCCTTGCCTATTCCGTCTATTTCCTCAAGAGGGGTCTGTATCATGACATCCCGGATGTCAGACGGCAGATTTCCTATGACATGGGCAGCTTTACGGTAGGCCCGAATTTTAAAAAAATTCTCTCCCTTGATTTCCAGCATATCTGCAATATCGGAAAATATAAAGGCTATCTCGAAATTTTTCATGTGCAACTTCAACCTTTCGGATTCTCACTTTCCAGCATCTCCAAGAACTCATCGTATTCTTTTTTCAATTTGAACAATTCATCAGTTATATTTAGAGCGGCCAGGACAGCTATCCTAGCCGCGTTTAAATTTCGATGGCTCCGGGATAGATCCGCCATCTTTTTATCAACATAAGAAGCTACCTGCCTGATGTATTCATCTGGAGCAGCTCCTTTTATATAATAATCCTCTCCATTAATGTTGACTTTGATTCTGTTTATTTTTTCGGGAGTCTTCTCCATCTCCAACACCCCTGCACTATTATATCGCATTTTTTGTGCGGTTACAAATTCCAGTGTATTTACTCCCTCAGGATTCCATTGAATTCCTCTACAAGAGTTACCTTTATTCTGTTGTGGACTTCGTTTACATCTTCATCTGTCAACGTCCGGTCTTTCGCCCTATAAGTAATGGAAAAAGCTATGCTCTTAAATCCTTTTTTAATCTGGTCACCTTTGTATATATCAAAAAGTTCTACGCTTTCTACAAGCTCGCCCCCGGCTCCTTTTATGACCTTAATGATATCACCTGCCGGCACTTTTTCCTCTACAATAATAGCCAGATCTCTGTCTGAAGCCGGGAATCTGGGCAAAGCACTGAACTTGATATCAGTGGAAGCTTTTTTTATCAAAAGATCCATATCGAGCTGGGCAATATACACCTTTGCATTTAAATCATAATTTTCCAGGACATCCGGATGAATTTCTCCAACTATACCCAGTTCATCTCCATCAATCATAATCCTAGCACAACGTCCCGGGTGAAAGGCGAAATGCTGATATTGGATAAAAGTATATTGTTTAATCCTCAGTCTGGCAAGCAATATTTCAATGGTTTTTTTCAGTTCGTAAAAATCCGTATGCTTACCGCTAAGGCCTATAGCCAGTTTCTTATTTTCATAGGGCAGTTCCATCAGAGGCAGTTTTTGGGGAATATATACAGAACCGGTTTCAAACAATCTTATTTCCTCAATTTTTTGATTCAGGTTATAACCTACCACATCAAGCATGTTTGGAATCAATGTAGTCCTCATGACACTCTGTTCTTCCCCTAAAGGGTTCATCAGCTTTATCGCACTTCTCAAAGGACTATCATTCGGTGTATTTATCCTGTCAAATACGCCGGGACTCACAAAGGAATAAGTATATATCTCTGAATAGCCTAGGTCTGTCAACACCTGTTTGATAGTGTCAGCCAGCTTTTGAGAGGTTTGCAGTTTGCCCCGGGTAACATCTCCCTGTGGCAGCGTGGCCGGAAGCCTATCATAACCATAAATCCTTCCTATTTCTTCCACAAGGTCAGCTTCCTTTGCAATATCGGCCCTGAAGGTCGGTATTATAGCAAAAGCAGTTTCAGGGGTTTTTTGTATTTTTATCTCCAGGCGTTCTAGAATATCTATCATTTCACTTTCCGGAATCTTTGTACCCAGAGCGCGGTTTATCCTGTCGGGCCGGAAAACAATTTTCCTGGGATTTACCTTTTCCGGATAAACATCAATATAACCTTTTGCCACTTTGCCCGCTCCCAGTGCTTCTATGAGCTGGCATGCTCTATCTGCTGCCATAGCACATATATTGGGGTCCAACCCTTTTTCAAATCTCGTAGAAGCTTCGGACCTGAGACCTAATTTTCTGGAAGTCCTTCTAATACTTGGCCCGGCAAAATTCGCCGATTCCAGCAATATACGTTTTGTGGATGGGCTTATTTCGGATTCTTCTCCACCCATGACTCCTGCAATAGCTATTGGTTTATTCTTATCAGCTATTACCAACATATCGCTGGATAAGTCCCTGGTAACTCCATCCAGAGTAACTATTTTTTCGGAATCCCCACCCCTCCTCACGATTATTGAATGACCTTGCAGTTTATCATAATCAAAGGCGTGAAGCGGTTGGCCCAGTTCAAGCATTACGTAATTTGTTATATCCACTATATTGTTTATGGGACGAACTCCGCATTCCTGAAGCCTTCTCTGCATCCACAATGGTGATGGTTCTATCCTGACGTCTTTTATAATCCTGGCAATATACCTTTTACAAAGATCGCGGGCCTCAATGGTAATATGCGCTAAATCCTTTGCATTTTCCTCGGCTTCTTCCTTTAATATGATACTGGGGGTCTTTAAGGTCAATTTATACACAGCTGCTGTTTCTCTGGCCATACCCACAATGCTCAAACAATCGGGACGGTTGGGAGTTATTTCGAAGTCTATTACTGTATCCTCAAGATTTAAATAATCCTTTATATCCTTGCCTACCGGAGCATCAGGTGGTAAAATCAGTATTCCATTTTGCATGTCTTCAGGCAGACCATGGTCATCAAGACCCAGTTCTTCTGGTGAACAAAGCATGCCTTCCGAATCAATTCCCCTGAATACAGCAGAAGTTATTTTTTTACCTCCATGAATGACTGCACCATCCAGTGCAACGGGCACTATGTCCTTCTCCTTTATATTGGTAGCTCCTGTCACTACCTGGATTCTCTTTTTTCCGATATTTACCTGAACTACCAACAATTTGTCGGCATCCGGATGCTTCTCTATTTTTTCTATGCGGCCTATGATTACTTTTTTGATATCCTTGCCCAGTTCTTCTACCCCTTCTACATTAGATCCCGACATCGTAAGTCTTTCGGTAAAATTCCTGATTTCATCATTGATATTTACATATTCTTTTAACCAGTTCAGCGGCACCAGCATTTACATACCCTCCTAAAACTGTTCTAAAAACCGCAGGTTATTTTCGAAAAATAGTCTCATGTCATTTATATCGTACTTCAGCATTGCTATCCTTTCGATGCCCAAGCCGAATGCAAAACCGTTCACCCTTTCGGGGTCATAGCCCACGTTTTCCAAAACATTCGGGTGAACCATGCCGCAGCCGAGGATCTCCAGCCATCCCGTATATTTGCATATCCTGCAGCCTTCCCCATGGCACGCAATGCAAGAAATATCCATCTCAGCACTGGGTTCAGTAAACGGAAAATAATGGGGCCTGAACCTGGATTTCCTGTCCTGGCCGAACATCTCCCGGGCGAAAATTTCCAGAGTTCCCTTAAGATCGCTCATTGTAATGTCTTCGCCGATGGTCAGTCCCTCCACTTGATGGAACATGGGGGAATGAGTGGCATCCACAGCATCTGAACGGTAAACCCTGCCGGGAGCAATTATTTTTAGAGGCGGCTTTCGTTTTTCCATAGTTCTTATCTGCACCGGCGACGTCTGGGTTCTGAGAAGTATTTCATCAGTTATATAAAATGTATCCTGAATATCTCTAGCCGGATGATCCTTAGGAGTATTTAAAGCCTCAAAGTTATAATAGTCCAGTTCTATTTCAGGACCTTCTACTACTTCATATCCAAGGCCTACAAATATCTCCTTAATCTCGTCCATAATCAGTGTCAGCGGATGTTTATGCCCCAACACAATTTTTGATGGGATTGTCACATCAATCCATTCTTTTTCTAGCTTCTGAGATTTTAACTGCTGCTTTAGTTCAATAGTTTTTTGTGAAAATTCTCTTTCGAGATCTTCTTTTATCTCATTGGCAAGCTTGCCTATAGTGGGCCTCTCCTCCGGAGAAAGACCCGCCATACCCCTCAGAATTTGCGTAAGTTCTCCTTTTTTCCCCAAAAATTTAACTCTCAGTTCATTCAAGTCATCTAGATTTTGGGATTGGGCTAGATTTTGAAGCGCTCTTTGCTTTAAAAGGATTAATTCCTCTCTCAATTCATTGAACCCTCCTATGTCGTAATAATAAAAAAGCTTTCGCCCAATCAGGGACGAAAGCTTAACTTCCGTGGTACCACCCTTGTTCAGTTTAAAAATCTTAAACCCTCTTGTTCCTTTAACGGAGAAAACCGTGGGGGCCTACTAAGTTCAGCCCCCCTGCTCCGGAGTGAACTTCAGTGGTTTTACCTTAAGAGAGCTTTCAGTCCGTGACTCTCTCTCCCTGGAAGGCTATCCCTACCTACTCTCTCCTTCACAGCCCTTTTATTGTAAAATCAGCTTTTTATAGATAAGATAAGCCGTTATAGATCCTGTAACCTCAAAAATATTCCAAAAAAAGTCGGCGTAAAGCATAACACCACGCCCTTTCCATTGGTTTAAAATAATTATAGCACAGCTTGTGGTTATTTACAAGCAAAAGGGCATGTTTTCAATTTTATTCATTCGCTGTTTTACAGCTTCGAATAATATGATTCCATTAGCAATTGAAACATTTAACGACTCCGCCAGACCCGGCATTGGAATTTTAACCATTTCATCAGATATATCTATTATTTCGTCAGATACTCCTTCATCCTCTTTGCCCATAACCAATACCGTGGAAACTTTCAAATTCACATCGTAATAATACTTTTTAGCTTTGAGGTGTGAAGTTACAATACGTCCGCCTCTGCGTTTCAATTCCTTTAATGTCATGATTAGATCATCGGTTTGTATCACGGGCAAGTGGAAAATGGAACCCATGGTGGAACGAATTACTTTTGGATTATAGGCATCAACACATCCCTTGCCTGCAATTACTGCATTTACCCCTGCTGCATCCGCAGTTCTGATGATGGTGCCCATATTGCCCGGATCCTTTATTCTGTCCAGTGCGACAAAAAGAAAATTATTATCCGCATATTCCATTAAATCATAATCCTTCATCCTGACAACGGCCATTATCCCTTGAGGAGTTACCGTATCGGATATGGTATCGTAAATTCCCTCAGATATCATATAAAGTTTAAAATTCTGAAGTTTTTCTATCAACTTACGGACCCTATCACAATCCTTATTCGCAAATTTTTCTGAAACAACCGTAAATTCTATAGTATAGTCTGTCTTAACAATTTCTTCTACTGATCGAAGACCTTCCGCAACAAAACAATGGTTCTTTTCCCTGGCATTTTTTGATTCCTTCAAGGCTTTTATCAATTTTATTTGTCTTTTGGGAAGGCTGGATGAAATCATGCTATCTCACCCAGCCATTTTAGACAACTTCCGGGACATATCACCAATAAAGTATCATTTTCGAGCAACTCTTCATTTGGTGACAGCATAACTTTAACATCATTTTTTCTCTTTAAAGCTACTACATTTAATTTATATTTTTGTGAAAGATTTAATTCTTTTAGGGTTTTCCCCACCATTGTTTTAGGAACATTTATTTCTATCAGACAAGCATCTCTGGCTATCTCTACCATATTCAAAATATTTAAAGATGCAAAGCTTTTGGCTAATTTTTCTGCCATATCTTTTTCAGGATAGATTACGGTAGTGGCTCCTGTCTTTGAAAGCACCTTGCCGTGGAGGTCGCTGTTGGCTTTTGCTATAATCCTTTTGACTCCTATGTCTTTCAGTATAAGAGTAGTCAATATGCTGGCCTGAATGTCGCACCCGATGCTGACTATAACACAATCAAAACTATTCAGACCAAGGGATCTTAAAACACTTTCATTGGTGGCGTCAGCTATCACTGAATGGGTTACTTTGGTTGAAATTTCCTTTATCCTGTTTTCGTCTTTGTCTATGGCTAGGACCTCATGCCCGAGACTTATTAGTGTTGAAGCGACACTTGTTCCAAATCTCCCCATGCCTATTATGGCGAACTTTTTTAACTGTTTCATGGTTCCTCCTCAGACGTGCTTTTCTAGTTTTTCAATGTCTCTGTTCTGGCCCACGACCACAAGTATATCCCCTTCATGAATAACATCATCGGCTTTGGGAGAAACCAAAACTTCTTCGTTACGCTTTATAGCCATTACGTTCAAACCATGTTTTACCCTCATATCCAGTTCCCTCAGAGATTTTTCAAACCACTCGGGAATAGCGGCAATTTCCACTATAGAAAAGTCCGGAGAAAGTTCTATATAATCCAATATATTCGATGAAACAAGATTGTGGGCTACCCGGACCCCCATATCCCTTTCAGGGAAAACTACTCTGTCGGCACCGATCTTGTACAAGACCTTCCCGTGCAATTCACTTTGGGCTTTTGCCACAACAAACTTTATACCTAACTCTTTTAAGATAAGTGTAACCAGGATACTGGCCTGAATATCCTGCCCTATGCTCACGATACCTACATCAAAATTTCTTACACCGAGAGCTTTTAGTGTGTTTTCATCAGTAGCATCGGCCTGAACGGCATGTGTTATTGAATCAGCCATAGCCTGGATTATCTCTTCGTTATTATCTATTCCCAGTACATCATATCCGAGATTGTATAAAGTCTTGGCTATACTGCTGCCAAAACGTCCTAAGCCTATGACCACAAATTGTTTCAAAAAAATCGCCTCCACATTAACCTACTAATATTCTTTCCTCAGGATACTTTAAGATAGCCTTCTTTTTATTTCCTGCCAGTGCCAGTGCCAGCGTTAACGGACCTACCCGGCCGGCAAACATGGTCAGTATTATGAAAACCTTGCTGAAACTTGTTAAATTGGGAGTTATGCCCAGACTCAATCCTACCGTTCCAAAAGCTGATGTGGTTTCAAATAAAATATTAATAAAATCCGTATGTTCAAAAAAAGTTAAAAGAAAAGATGTGGTAAACACCAAAAATAATGACATTATCGCAATGGCTACGGCTTTAAATATATTATCGCGCGGTATCCTCTTCTGATATACTTCAACATCCTCTTTTGATGCCATGACAGTGTAAATCATCATTAATATCAATGCGAAAGTGGATGTTTTTATTCCACCACCTGTCGATCCGGGAGATGCTCCGATAAACATCAGCAGTATCGTTAAATATTTTGAAGGCATTGTCATCTCCGCTAAATTAATAGTATTAAAGCCTGCGGTCCTGGGGGTCACCGATTGAAAGGCTGCCGCCAGTATTTTCCCTAAAGGTGAAAGTGGACCTAATGTCGCAGGATTATTGTGTTCTAAAAAGTAAAAACCTATAAAACCAGTAATTAGTAATAATGCCGTAGTTGTAATAACTACTTTAGAATGAAGGCTCAGCTTTTGGAAATTTCGAGTAGTAAAAATATCGTATAGAACAGAAAAACCTAATCCACCAAATATAATCAATCCCATGATAACGAGATTTACAAGCGGATCCTGTACAAAGGGTGTAAGACTTCTGAAACCGCCTATAAGATCAAATCCTGCATTATTAAAGGCAGACACGGAATGAAAAATACCATAATAAATACCCCTAGCAAAACCGTAAATCTGGGTAAACCTGATGGAAAGAAGAAGAGCGCCTATGCCTTCAAATATTATGGTAGTTGCTATGATATATCTTGTAAGCTTTACCACTCCGGATAAAGTCAGCTGATTCAATGCCTCCTGCATTACCAAACGTTCTCTCAATGTTATTCTCTTGCCAAAGATTAAAAAAACCAATGTAGCCATGGTCATTATTCCCAATCCGCCCATTTGAATAAGAAGCATTATAACAATCTGACCAAACAGGGAATACTGGGAATAAGTATCTACCACCACAAGACCCGTAACACACACTGCCGATGTAGCCGTAAAAAGGGCATCCAAAAATCCTACACTTTGACCGTTGCGGGAAGCTGCCGGTAGTGTAAGCAAAATTGCTCCCGTTAAAATCAATGCTGCAAATCCAAATGCTAAAATCTGTGTGGGTTTTAAATTGAATCTTGCTCCCAATGAAATCAGTCTTATTTTAACCGCCCCCAAAAAGTCTAAAAAAGCGACCGGAGCCGCTTTTTACTGGTTATTGGCTTTAGCGATGTCTACTAACTGTGCAAAACCGCTGGCATCATGTATAGCCATCTCAGATAACATTTTACGATTTATCTGGACGCCCGCTTTCTTCAAGCCACTTATAAATTTACTATAGGTCATGCCATTAAGTCTGGCAGCCGCATTTATCCTGGATATCCACAGTTTTCTAAAATCCCTCTTCCTGAGTTTTCTGCCGGTGTAAGCGTAGGACAATGCTTTTAGCACCGTCTGGTTTGCCGGTCTAAACAACTTGCCTTTGGAACCTCTGTAACCTTTTGCAAGTTTTATTATCTTTTTATGTCTTTGACGTGCTGTCACGCCTTTTTTAACTCTTGCCATAATTAATTCCTCCTTTACGTTTTACATATAGGGCAATACTTTTTTAATGCGTTTCTGATCAGCTTTACTCAAATACGAAGCTTTTCTTAAATGCCTTTTTCTTTTAGAAGTTTTTTTTGTTAAAATATGACTTTTATAGGCCTTTGCCCTTTTAATTTTCCCATTTTTGGTTACTTTAAATCTTTTGGCTGCTCCTCTGTGTGTTTTAATTTTGGGCATATTATGTCACTCCTTAGTTTTATTTTGTTTGGGTGATAAAATCATTACCATATTTCTACCCTCTATAAGGGGTTGTTTTTCTATATAACCCACTTCTTGTACGCTATCCGCCATTTTCTTCAGCACGTCTTCCCCCAGTTTGGTATGAGTAATTTCCCTACCCCGAAACTTAATCGTAACTTTTACCTTGTCTCCATCCTTCAGGAATCTCAGAGCATTTTTTACCCTTACCTGGAAATCATGTTCTTCAATATTTGGATTCATCCGGATTTCCTTAATGTTTATTACACGCTGGTTTTTCCGGGCTTCTTTTTCCCTCTTGCTCTGCTCATATTTAAATTTGCCGTAATCCATTATTTTGCATACCGGCGGCTTTGCATCGGGTACAATTTTCACAAGATCCATCTGAGCTTCCTGGGCATGGCGCAAAGCTTCCTTTAATGACATTATTCCAAGTTGCTGTCCATTGGGATCTATTACTCTTACCTCTTTGGCTTTTATCTCGTGATTTACCTGTATCTCTTTTTCTTTGCTAATACTATTCACCTCCAATTATTTAAATAAAAAGAACAGGAAGATTCTCCTGTCCCGCAATACCATGAACAAGAACCTTATTAGCTTGCGCCATAAGGTGAGAAGTGAATCTTCTTCTTGATAATTTATAAATATATAATTATCAATGGTAATATACCACACAAGACTTATACTGTCAATTAAAATATTACAAAAGCCTTTCATTTATAGACATTTATGAGTATTGTAGCTTTTAAAACATACCGGATGAAATTTTATATTATTTAAAGGCAAATTTCGCTTTTCCATACATAATAAAACCCTTGGCTATTGATTGTTTTTTTCTTTTTCCTTTACCTCGGCTATAAAATCTTCAATGCTTCTAGAACCAATATCCCCAACTTCCCTCTGTCTTACTGAAACACTATCGGTGCTTGCTTCCTTATCTCCTACTATAATCATATACGGCAGTTTTTGCAACTGGGCATCCCTTATCTTGTATCCAATTTTTTCGTTTCTCTCATCCAATTCTGCTCTGATATCCGCCTTTTCTAACCTTTCCTTAACTTTTCTGGCATAATCCATATGTTTCTCGCTTATGGGCAAAATCCTGACCTGTATGGGTGAAAGCCATACAGGAAATGCACCTGCATAATGTTCAATCAGTATACCGATAAATCGCTCAATGCTGCCGAAAATTACTCTGTGGACCATGACTGGTCTGTGTTTCTCGCCATCAGGCCCAATATAAGTTAAATCAAATCTTTCAGGCATTTGAAAATCTAATTGGATTGTACCGCATTGCCACGTACGACCTATGCTATCCTTCAGATGAAAATCTATCTTTGGTCCATAAAAGGCGCCATCTCCCTCATTAACCTTATAAGATAAACCCTTTTTCTCAAGGGCCAGCCGAAGGGCATCGGTAGCTTTCTCCCAGAGTTCATCGGAACCCATGGAATTTTCAGGCCTTGTGGATAGTTCCACATTGTACTCAAAACCGAATATCTTATAAAAATAGTCTACAAGATCAATTACACCTATTATTTCATCTTCAATTTGAGATGGCATCATAAATATGTGAGCATCATCTTGAGTAAAAGATCTTACCCTCATAAGGCCGTGCAATACGCCGGAGAGTTCATGCCGGTGAACCAGCCCCAGTTCTCCTAATCGCAGGGGCAGGTCCCTGTAACTGTGAACATCAGTTTTATATAAAATCATACCTCCGGGACAATTCATAGGCTTTACAGCATAATCCTCTTCGTCGATCCTGGTAAAGTACATGTTATCCTTGTAGTGATCCCAATGGCCGGATCTTCTCCATAGTCCTTCATTTAAAATTATTGGGGTTTTAATTTCAAAATAGCCTCTTTTTTTATGTTCTTTGCGCCAAAAATCCGTAAGGATATTCCAGAGTACCATCCCTTTTGGATGGAAAAAAGGAAATCCAGGGCCCTCTTCGTGAAGGCTGAAAATGCCCAATTCCTTGCCAAGCTTTCTGTGATCGCGCTTCTTTGCTTCTTCAATCCTGATTAAATACTCTTCTAGCATAGATTTTTTTGGAAATGATATGCCGTAAATCCTCTGGAGCATCTTGTTGCGCACATCACCCCTCCAATATGCTCCGGCAAGGCTGGTCAACTTGAAGGCTTTTATTTTACCGGTTGAGGGGATATGCGGTCCTGCACATAGATCAACAAATTCACCCTGCTGATAAAAACTTATATCTGCATCTTCAGGCAGGTCTCGGACCAGTTCAATTTTATAAGGCTCATTCATTTCCCCTAACTTTTTGATGGCTTCTTGCCGGGATATATCCATCCGCTGGAAAGTATAATCTTCGAATACGATTTTCTCCATTTCTTTCTCTATTTTTTCCAGGTCCTGGGGTGTAAAGCTTTCATCCCGGTCAAAGTCATAGTAAAAGCCTTCTTCTATGGATGGCCCTATGGTAAGTTTGGCATCGGGAAAAAGGCGCTTTACAGCCTGAGCCATAACATGGGATGTACTGTGCCAGAAAGCTCGCCTTCCATCTTCATCTTCAAAAGTTAGAAGCTCTAGATTACAGTCCTGATTGATTCTGTAACTCAGGTCCACTATTTTACCGTTTAATTTTGCTACAAGGGCTTCCTTTGCCAATTTTTTGCTTATGTCTTCCGCAATTTCAAGAGGTGTAATTCCCTCGGGGTATGTTCTTATTTCACCCCTCAAATTTACTTTTACCTGTGCCATATGCTCACTTCCTTTAGTTTATTATTTTATATATATATAAAACTAAAGCCCCTCGTCTTATAAAAGGGACGAGAGGCATTTCCCGTGGTTCCACCCTGATTTGAACTCATTAAGCTTTAAGGCCGCAAGCCAAAAACTCGGAGGTGGTCTTCGGCTTACTATTCTCAGGACCTTTTCAGCTTCCGGCCCCTCTCTTGGAGAAATCATAAGCTTACTCTTCTCTTCATAGTTCCTTTAATTTTTAGTTTTTTATATTATAATTCCATAGGCGCTGATTTGTCAAGTTCAATCATCTTAAAACACTCAAGTAATAAGATGCTGCTGCCTGAATCAAGCCCACCACAAAACCGATTACACCGCCCAGAATTTCTATCTGTCTCAATTCTTTCTTCGACAGCCTTATAATGAGATCTTCCAGCTGTTCCAGGTCAAGGGAATTTATCTTTTCTTCCACCATTGTTTTTAAATCAATTTCATTTTTAGCCTTTTCCATCAACTTACCTTTCAGTTCATCAAAAATACTGCCTCCATATCGATCTATAACTTCTCCCAAGTAATCCGCAATAGTGGTCCTAAACCCATGGGGAATGAAAGCAGGTAATTTTTCATAAGACCTTGCCATCACGAGATTTTTAATATATAAGATCAGGTGCTTTTTTATATTTTCCGATGTGAGCCTGTTGACAATTTCATCAGTAGACAGAATCTCTTCTTCAAGGGTTTCTCCAATATTTTTAGAAATATCCAGTCTCCTTTTTGGTATAAGCCCCTGTATCTCTATTCCCGTAAACGGTATTTTAAAGGGTTTAAGCGGTCTGAAGATCAGCTTTACTGCCAAAAGATTGGTACTCCACCCAATTAAGGCTCCTATTAATGGCATCAAAATAAATTGAATATAATTCATCTATACCACCAAATCAATCACAACAGTATAATAAAAATATATCATATATTAATAAAATTAGCCAGAAAAAAAGGAGCTTTTTCTGCTCCTCATTTTGTCGTCAAAGGCTTCAGCTCGATGCAAATCTCGCAACTGTTGCAAAAACTAATTCTACCTTCAAAAATATTGTATAAGGCGTTTATAACTTCAACCTTTTCTCTTCCTTTAAACCCATGAATAACAATCTTTCTGGGCGCCATATTTATTAATGTGCTGATCAGTATATCATCAAGATTTACATCAGGATTTTCACGGGCTATCATATCTATTCCTTCATCTTTTTCGATGAGGTTCATTTTATCATCAAAAAGATAAAACTCACCGCCTCGCAGCACCACATTCACCAGTTCCTTTTTTGGTTCCTGAAGGTCTACAAAATATTTTAAAAGTTTTATGAATTCCTTGTATTCTTTGTCCATTAGATACTCATCTATGGCTTTATCGACGGCTTCTTCAAGCTGACCAATATAATCCTTGAGGCGGAAATTAATAAAACCGTCCAGAATAATGGTACTGCTGGTATTCAGATAATCTATTATTTTATGTAACACAAAGGTCTTGCGCTTTATCTGATAAAGTAGATTTTGTTTACCGCAAGTATCATTATAATTCAATATATTCTCTGCAAATTCGTAGATTTTATTTTGCTCGTTTGTATCAAAATAAAAATAGTTGTCCCTTATGATCTTTTTTATAAGTTTTGGTTCCCAAAAATTTATAATGATATCTGATACGGCATTGGCAATACAATGGAAAAACATTTTTCTCAAATCTTCATAATTTCCTTCTAATAAAATACTGTCATCAACAAAACAATAATAATATACTGCAGTACTTTTACTTAATTTTTTCAGAGTTATCTCGAGACCTTCATCTTTAAGAATATCGAATTCCAATTTTAATCTATCTTCAAAACCTTCGATAGGTTCAATAATACCGATAGATAATAATTGCATTGGAATCACTCCCTTTCCTTGTTAATTATTATATGTCTGTGGCTTATACCATATACAATAAACTCAAGGGAGCTTTTCCAATAAGTGGGGTACAAATGGCAAAAAATGGTGGGCGCTGTAAGGATTGAACTTACGACCCCTTCCGCGTCAAGGAAGTGCTCTCCCACTGAGCTAAGCGCCCACATCTTTTATCTTTATCTTTAATTGTGTTTTTATTTTACCATATCATTAATCCATAAGTCAAGTTTTTAAGAAAGGTTTGTATGATTTTATACTGGACATGAACGATAAAAATGATAGAATTACTCTTGAAGATAAAGTATAAATAATGTTTGCTCTTAAAATATATGAATTCGGAGGAAAAAATGCTTACTCTTTTGTCCTATGACCACAAGCAGGGCATAAAAGTTTATCATGATCTTTCTGAGATTTTAGACAAGATCAACGATGTGAAAGGTAGCATATTTTGGTTGGATTTTGCGACCCCTAAGGATACTGAGGTTTCCCTGCTAAAAGAAGTATTCCAATTTCATCCCCTTGCTATTGAAGACTGCCTTTATCGCTTACAAAGACCTAAAATAGACGAATACGATAATTATTTTTTCATGGTGATGCATGCTTTTTCCCATCATAATCCCGACGAACCAGTGGAATTTGATATATTTATTTCAAATAATTTTATCGTTACATTTCATTGGAAGCCTCTTTCCTTTATCGATAGTCTCGTGGAAAGATTTGTTAAAAATCCTGTAGTATTTGAAAAAGGCGTGGATTTCTTGCTATACAGCATTACTGACGCCTTAGTGGATGAGTATTTCCCATTAATGGATGACATTGAAGATAAATTATCAGAAATAGAAGAAGCCACCTTTAAGCATCCCGACAGGCATCTTGCATCCGGTATTTTTGAAATCAAGCGAAAAATTCTTAATTTGAGAAAAACCCTGTCTGCTCAGCGCGAGGTCTTTAATCTCCTCCTGAGACATGATTTCCCTTACATACGAGAAGAAAGCCGATTATTTTTTATGGATGTATATGATCACATTTTTAGGCTCTTTGATTCTGTAGATCTATTTTTTGAAAGGGCTTCAGGCGCCCTGGAATCTTATCTTACCGTAGTATCGAATTTGACCAACGAAATAATGAAGGTGCTCACCATCTTCACTGCATTGATGATGCCTCTTTCGCTCATTGCAGGTATTTATGGTATGAACTTTAGATATATGCCGGAGCTTTCCTGGCGCTGGGGGTATCCTTTTGCACTATTGTTAATGGCGCTCACTGCTCTGGGGCTATTATATTATTTTAGAAAAAAGAAGTGGATTTAAAGAGACATATTTTTATATTCCGCTTAGCCCCCGGCTTTTTTGTAGATCTAGGCTCTTTTAGACGTTTCATTACGGCGGAGGAATATGAAGAAGAAGGAGTTGTCATACGGCGTATCACCGAACAGGAATACATGTTTCTGCGCCGCATGGGAACCTACGAAGCCAGCATGATGATGGAACAATACGATTTTTAATTACAGGCTAAATATAAATTTATTTCTGACAGGATCCCACAGAACGAGATATAAAACACTCAAAGTTGCTCAAAATCGAAAGAAGTAATAATAGCAAAATAATAAAGATGACGTTTCATAGTCATCTTCTATTAAAAATTTATGATTTTCGGTGGTGCCGGGAACCGGAATCGAACCGGTATGGGTATTTCTACCCGCAGGATTTTAAGTCCTGTGCGTCTGCCTGTTCCGCCACCCCGGCAAAATCTATATGGAGGCGGCACCCAGATTCGAACTGGGGGTAAAGGTTTTGCAGACCTCTGCCTTACCACTTGGCTATGCCGCCTTAAGATACAAAATGGAGCGGAAGACGGGATTTGAACCCGCGACCCTCGCCTTGGCAAGGCGATGCTCTACCACTGAGCCACTTCCGCACAATCTATGGTGCCTTGGGGCGGAATCGAACCACCGACACGAGGATTTTCAGTCCTCTGCTCTACCGACTGAGCTACCAAGGCTTATATATGGCGACCCAGAAGGGATTCGAACCCTCGACCTCCAACGTGACAGGCTGGCGTTCTAAACCAACTGAACTACTGGGCCGCAAATTTTTATTCTGGTGGGCGAAACAGGGATCGAACCTGTGACCCCGTGCTTGTAAGGCACGTGCTCTCCCAACTGAGCTATCCGCCCTGAAGACAATACTAAGTATACCTTAGAATCCACTCGGTGTCAAAAATCATTAAATATTATTATCCATATTTATTCGTATTATACGCTTAAAATCTCTTTATTACTCTATATATCTAGCATCAATAGTTAAAGGATAGGTCCCAAAACTATTGGATTGTTGTTTAAATTATATAAATATCCCGACGATTTGTCAAGACTTTGAAAGTTCTATTACTGATTTTGCGGTCCTCTCGTCAGTTATGAGGACATCCAGCATGCCGCTCTTCAGAGCCCCCAGGATTGACCTGACCTTCTCTTTGCCCGTAGCTACACCTATAACTCTAGGGATACTTTTCAATTCCTCAGTGCTAACTGCTATCACCCTTTTGTCTATGTTAGTGCATAATCTTCCATCCATATCAAAAAAATGGGCGCAGATATCTCCTACAGCATTTTCTTGTTTCAAAACCTCCAGGTCTTTTTTCTTCAGGTAGCCCGTATTAAAAAAGCTAGAGTTTTCATCTATATTGCCTATGCCCACCAGAGCAATATTTACCGACCTTGCCATTCTTAAAACTTCCTGGATGGTCTTATCTTTTATAATGGCATTTTTTATTTCCGGACTGTCTACAATAGCTGGAGCCGGAAGTATAAAAGAACTGCCTCCCAGGCTCTCTGCCAACTTACGCACGATCTCGTTGGCGCTTTCAGAGCTCTGGCCAAGACTTCCAATAATCTGAACTACTCTGACTTTTTTCCTTTCTGCAAAGCCCATTGATTCAACAACCGCCCTGAGTGTCCTGCCCCAAGCAACACCGATGGAATTCCCTTCTTTTACTACTCTTTTTAAATACTTTGCTGCCACTGCTGTTACTTCAGCAAAGGTCCTGACATGGTTTTCATCTATATTACTTACTATGACCGCTTCTTTTAAACCGAAATTACTTTCAAAAGCTTTTTCCAGCTCTGATCGTGCGGGTTCAGGATAATTTATTTTTATATCTATAAGATTATGTTCTTTAGCAGCTTTTAACAATCTGGACACTTTAGGTCTTGACAAGTTAAGTTTTTGAGCTATATCCCTCTGAGGCATATCATCAAGATAATACAGTTCAGCTACTTTAATCATAAGTTCAACGTCGTAATCTGCCACTATTAATCCTCCCAATAAGCCCGCAGAAAAGAATTCTGCGGGCTTTTTACAATTCCATAGTATATTTTTTACAAAAAGATGTCAAATGCTTTTTATGCTATACACCAAGTTTATTCAATCTTATCTGCTCTAGTCTAGTAAAATTATTTAACGGTATGTGATCTTTTAAGGGAATTATTTTTTCATGGATGGCATCTATTATCCAATCCGCCTGTGGATAGAAATATTTTTCCAGTTCGTAGGCTGGTGTTATCCAATTTTTTGCACCAATGACAACCGGTGGGGCATCCAGGTAATCAAAAGCAAGTTCGGTGATGTTTCGCGCAAAATCGTTCAGAATAGAACCTCGCTCGCATTCATCACTGGCCAGTACTATCTTGCCGGTCTTTTTCACCGATTCTATGACTTTTTCATAATTAAAAGGTACCACCGATCTTGCATCGATTATTTCCGCATCGACACCGTATTTTTGCTCAAGTACCTTTGCCGCCTCTACTGCCTGGTAAAGGGTAGGCCCTATAGTCAGTATTGTTATATCTTTACCCTCTTTTTTAATGTCCGGTTCACCGATGGGAATCTCATAATACCCCTCGGGCACGCCTTCCTTGCGGAATAATTCTCCTATATCGTAAATCTTCTGGCTTTCCATGAACACCACCGGGTCTGTTCCCATCAGTGCAGTATTCATTATACCCTTAGCATCATACGGTGTTGCGGGATATACCACTTTAAGGCCCGGAATATGGGCGCATATGGACGTCCAGTCCTGGGAATGCTGCGCACCATACTTGGCACCTACAGACATGCGCAGAACTACCGGCATTTTCAAAACTCCGGCGCTCATGGCCTGCCATTTAGACAACTGGTTGAAAATCTCATCCCCAGCCCTTCCCATAAAGTCCGCATACATCAACTCCACAACCACTCTGCCGCCGCAAAGGGCATATCCTACAGCCGAACCCACTATGGCAGCTTCGGAGATTGGAGCATTGAAAAATCTGTGATAGGGAAGCGATTCTGTAAGACCCTTGTAAACACCGAAAGCACCGCCCCAATCCCTATTATCCTCGCCATAAGCTATCAAAGTAGGATCCGCATAAAATTTGTCGATTATAGACTCAAAGATTGCATCTCTAAGTTGGAAAGTCTTTATCTTTGAAACGGGTTTATCACCCTGTACTCCAACCCTGATTTTGTTTTTAATCTGTTTCACCCTTGGATTTTCTTCTTTTGGAATCAGGACATCACATTCCCTGTCTTCCATTTTTTCGATTCTTTGATTTGAGAACATTACATTACCTATAAAATCTGGATTTTTTACAAGGTCTATTCTGGGTGATACACTATCATCAATAGCCAGCTTGAATATCTTAAAAATTAATTCTTTGCTGTATTGACGTATCTCATTGATTTCTTCTCGTGAAGCAATACCGGCATTTACCAAATCATCTTTAAAGGTTTCTAAAGGATCTATTGCCTTCCACGCATCAAGTTCTTCTTTGGTCCTGTACGTTTCCGCGTCGGAAGGTGAATGACCGGTCAACCTGTATGTCACCGTATCCAGTAAAACAGGGCCCTGATTTTCTTCTATTAATTTTTTCTTTCTCTTTATGGCATCTATCACTGCCAGGGGATTATATCCATCAATTCTTTCAGCGTACATCTGCTCAGGGTTGATTCCGGCTCCAATTCTCGCCAGCATCTGATATCCCATGGTTTCTCCGTTGGTTTGACCACCCATGCCGTACTGGTTGTCGAAGAAATTGAATATAATGGGAAGACCACCTTTGTATCCTTCCTCCCATAGTGTTTTAAACTGATCCATAGCTGCCATGTTCATAGCTTCCCACACAGGACCGCATCCTAATGCACCATCGCCCACATTGCAGATGACCATGCCTTTCTTTTTATTCACTTTCTTGTACAAAGCTGCTCCAATGGCTATGGGAGCTGAACCACCCACTATGGCATTGTTCGGATAAATGCCAAAGGGAGTAAAAAAGACATGCATGGAATTGCCCAAACCTCTGGCAAATCCGTTTTCCCGGCCGAATATCTCCGCCATAGCGCCATAGATGAAAAAGTCAATGGCTAGTTCCTTTACGCTGTTTTTATCTTTCTGTTTCCCTTCAACGACCTTGAGTATAGCTCCTCCAAAGGTGTTCTTCATGATTTCAACCAGTTCATCATCACTCATCTTTTGAATGCAGGACATGGCTTTGGCTATTATCTCCCCATGGCTCCTGTGGGAGCCAAAAATATAATCATCCTTATCCAGGATATATGCCTGACCTACTGCCGATGCCTCCTGCCCCAGGGAAAGATGGGCTGGCCCGGTATACTTATACGTTATACCTTCATACTCGCCTGTAGTCCTGACCATATAGAGCATGGTTTCGAATTCCCTTATTATGGCCATATCACGGTAAATCCTTAAAAAATCTTCTTTTGAAAAATTCATTTTTTCATCATCTATGCTTTTGCTATACTGGTTTACCGGAATGTCTTTGAAAGTAATCCAACCACTTTTTCGCGTTTCCTTTGGATCAATGAAAATAGCCTTTGACATCTTGATTTCCCCCTGTAAAATTAAAATTTAAATATGGCTTCCCTGATAATTTCAGAAACTGTGGGGTGCGGGAAAACAAGCTGTTTTACATCTTTTACCCGCATCTCCGTTTCTATCATTAATGCAGCACCATAAATGATCTCCGAGGAATAATTCCCTATCATGTGGACGCCTATGATCCTGCCGTTCTTTTTATCTGCCAGAACTTTACATATCCCGTCTCCTTGTTCATTTTCAGCCATGTATCTGCCACTGAACCGCATAGAAATGGTAGATTTTTCAAAATCTATTCCCTTATTCCTGGCTGACTCTTCTGTCTCGCCCACTGAAGCCACTTCGGGATTTGTATATATGACTGAAGGAATAGCATTATACCTGACTATATCCTTTTTGCCCAGCATGTTGTTGACACAAACTTCAGCTTCACGGTAAGCCGTATGGGCCAGCATGGAAACACCATTTACGTCACCTGCAGCGTAAACATGAGGGATGTTGGTCTTGCCAGTTTCATCAGTTTTTATACGGCCTCTTTCAATCTCTACGCCTATGTTTTCAATGCCCAGACCGAAAGTCACAGGTTTTCTGCCTATGCTCATCAGTATTTTTTCTGCTTCTACGGAACTAGCCTGACCATTTACTTCGTAAAAAACCGTATTGTCTTTTATCCCTGTAACTTTTGAGTTCAGGTTGAAGACAATGCCTTTTTTCTCATAGTTTTTCATGATAATTTGTGCAAGTTCTCTGTCGGTATTTCCGGCAACGTGATCCAGCATTTCAATGACCGTCACTTTACACCCAGCAGAATTAAAATAAGAAGCCATCTCCAGGCCTATTACCCCTCCGCCTATGATGGCAAGGGAATCTGGTACCTTTTGTATGTCCAGTATTTCCCTATTGGTTAGTACAATGCCCTTTTCCATACCTTCCTTTGCTCCTGGAATGGCTGGTATCAGGGATTCAGAACCGGTGGCAATCAAAAGCCTTTTACCTACAAATGTTTCTCCGTTTGCGTTTACTTCATATCCTTCTGCAGCTTTGCCTCTTATTTCGCCTGCACCCTCAATAACGACTACATCACAGCTTTTAAGCTGGGACCTGACGCCGGAAACCAGCATTTTTACCACTTTGTTTTTTCTGGCCATTACCGCTTCATGGTTTAATTTAATTCCTTCGGCTACAACTCCATATTTTTCGCCATGCTTTGCTCCTTCAAAAATTTTAGCCGAGTATAGCATGGTCTTTGTAGGTATACAGCCTTCATTAAGGCATACCCCGCCGAGAAATCTCTTCTCAATCAGAAGCGTTTTAAAGCCTGCCTGAGCAGCCCTTTCTGCTCCCAGATAACCGGCCGGTCCGCCACCGATAACTATCAAATCATAAACCATGTTTTATCACCTGCTAACAATAAATATTTTAGAAATATTTTAGCCTGTCAAGCATCTCCATCAGGCAAATATAAAACCAAAAACTACTGCCTATGCTTTAATAATGATAAAAAAACTCTATTTTGCCAAGAATTATCTTGCCAGCAGAAGGCTGAAGTTCTCCAGGTTTGTCTTGAGGTCCTTCAAAAATCTCGCTGCCGGAGCCCCGTCCACCGCCCTGTGGTCGAAAGTGAGGGATAATCCCATGGCTGGGTAATATTCATACTGGCCATTTACAGGTCTGGGTCTATAGGTTATTGAGCAGACTCCAAGAATGCCAGTTTGAGGCGGATTCAGAATTGGTGTAAAATGTTCCACATCCATTGCTCCCAGGTTTGTCACCGTAAAAGTTCCTCCCTTAAGATAATCGGGGTTTATAGTGCCTTTTCTGCATTGTTCGGCCAGTTGTTTTACCTCTCTTGAAATTTCATTTAAGGATTTCAGGTTTGCATTAAATATTGTGGGCACCATCAGGCCTCTTTCTGTATCAATTGCCACGCCAAGGTGCACATTTTCGAATATAAGCATGGTTTCATCTACAAGATGAGCATTCAGATCCGGATGATTTGGAAGTGTCCTGGAAACGGCATATAGTACCATATCGTTTAATGTTATATTTTCCAGCCCGTACTTCTTCCCGTTTGCCTTGATTTTTTCCCTGTAAGCCAGTATTTCTGTGGCGTCAAAGGAAGCATTACTGGTCAGTTGGGCTGTGGTGGAAAGAGATCTCATCATATTTTTAGCGATGAGCTTTCTTATATTGGTGAATCTAACTTCTTTATACTTCACACCCTTTCGAAGTTCCTCTAAAGCCGGCTTTTCTATAGTCTCCCGTCTGTCCGGCTCTTCAGCTATCATTAAAGGTGCCTTCGTCACCTCTTGTTCTTCGGAATTCTTCTGAATATCTTCTGTGGTTATCCTACCTCCAATGCCCGTTCCCTCAGTTAATTGCAAATCCATATCCTTTTTTAGATACTCTTCTTTTGCAGCAGGAGTAAATACCGGCCCTTTTTCTATAAGTGCTAATATGTCCCTTTCAATGATCCTGCCCTCGGGACCTGTAGCGTTTGCTAACCTGAAGTCCACTCCCGCCCTTTCGGCAAGGCCCCTGGCCCGGGGTGAAATCTTTACAGCCCCTTTTTCCACCACTCTGGTCAACAAGTCAGAATCTGCCTTTTCAGCAGCATCTTTTAAAGATAACTCTACTTCTATGCTTTTTGCTTCCGAAACTTGCTGCTTTTGAGTTTCAGACTGACTCTTATGTTTTCCCTGGCTGGGAATAATGTCGCCAATGTTTTCTCCTTCCCTACCAATTATACCGACATCTGTTAATACCTGGACTTCATCTCCTTCGTTATAAAATACATCCAGTAGTATGCCATCAACCTCTGCTTCAACATCAAAGGTGGATTTGTCGGTCTCGATAGTAAACAGCACTTCCCCTGCTTTCACCTGTTCTCCCTTTTTCTTATGCCATTTTGCAATGATGGCACTCTCATCCGACAGCCCTATTTTAGGCATTTTAACCGGTATAGCCATACTTACCTTCCCCCATAATAAAAATGAAATTTTGTTCATTTATAAGATTTTGTTCACTGTATATTATGTTTCTACATAAAAAACAGTTTTCCTTCTTTTGTTTCGTGTTTTTTCAAAAAAAATAGCCCTTTCGGGCTAAATAACATTTCTTAAATATATTATTCCATTTCTCCTTCTACCAAGTTTATCAGCTTTCTATCACAGTTTATATTGTTGATTTTCTAGATGGTTGTATTTTCCCAGCCAAGTTTTTTATAATCGCCTAAATGCAGTTCTTGCTTTCATTTTCTTCGCCTTTCCAATTCATCCATAATTTCCTGAAGGGATATGCCGTCATAGCGCAGTGCTATGAGCAAGTGAAAAATTAAATCGGCAGCCTCGTAGATGATATCGCCTCTTTTTTCACTCATGGATGCTATAACGACTTCGGCAGCTTCCTCGCCTACTTTTTTTAATATCCTTTCTCTGCCGCCTTTGTAGAGCTTTGCCACATAGGAATTTTCCGGCAGTTCATTGAATCTGGAATCAATGATGGATACAAGTTCTTCAAGGATCTCAAATTCGACATTTTCTTTTTTTTCCATTTGTTCTTTTTCATTATCTTCATTATTGTTTGTATCATGGTCAGGAAGTTTCGAAGTTTCCCCAGCATCATTTGCCGCCACCAGGCTTCTGTAAAAACATGACCTTTTTCCAGTATGACATGCCGGTCCCTTTGGATCTACTTTCAAAAGCAAAGCATCCCCATCGCAATCGTAAAGGATTTCTTTTACTTCCTGAAAATTGCCGCTGTTCTCGCCTTTCTGCCACAGTGTTTTCCGCTTTCTGCTGTAAAACCATGCTCTCCCGGTCTCCAGGGTTTTTTTCAGCGCATCGCTGTTCATATAGGCCATCATCAAAACTTCACCGGTTTTCTCATCCTGAAGTATTGCCGGTATTAATCCCTTCTCATCGAAAAGGATGTTGTCTGTGCCGTTCATAATCTTACTTCAATCCCTTCTTGCTGCAGATATTGTTTGACCTGCCGTATACTGTAAGTTCCGTAATGAAATACTGACGCTGCAAGGGCTGCATCAGCCCCTCCCTGTCTAAAAACTTCTTTGAAATGCTCTATTTTACCTGCACCGCCCGATGCTATCACCGGCACTTTTACTATTTCAGCAACTGCCCTGGTGAGTTCCACATCATAGCCGTCCTTGGTACCATCTGTATCCATGCTGGTTAGGAGGATTTCACCGGCTCCCAGTTTCACTGCTTTATCTATCCATTTCAGGGCATCAATGCCAGTAGCAGTTCGCCCGCCGTGTATATACACTTCCCAGCCGTTGCCTTTCCTTTTGGCATCACAGGCCAGCACAATGCACTGGCTGCCGAAACGCCTGGCTCCCTCATATATCAAATCGGGATTTTGAACGGCCGCAGTATTCAGAGATACCTTGTCAGCCCCGGCCATGAGCAGATTTCTTATATCATCAATGCTCGAGATACCGCCGCCCACCGTGAGAGGAATGAATACTTCCTGTGCAGCCCTTCTTACCATTTCCACCGTGGTCTTTCGTCTTTCGGCCGATGCGGTTATATCGAGAAATACCACCTCATCGGCCCCTTCCCTGTCGTAAAAGGCTGCCAGCTCTACAGGGTCCCCAGCATCCCGCAGGTTTACGAAGTTCGTACCCTTTACAACCCGCCCATCCTTTACGTCAAGGCAGGGGATTATCCTTTTTTTGAGCATATATCCGTCCTCACCTTTAAAAGTATTTTCGAAATTTTATTTGTAGCGTTTTTAGGCTGATGCAGAAAACCTTTTTATTAATTCATCCAGGTGAAGATTTCCGCTGTATAGTGCCTTTCCTATAATGACTCCTTCAAGGCCCTGCATCTCATAAAATGATAATCTTTTTATATCATCCATCGATGAAATGCCCCCCGATGCTATCACTGAAAAATGCTTAAAATGCAAAATTTTTTCCAGGCCTTTCATGTCGGGGCCTGACATCATACCATCTCTTGATATATCAGTATAGATTATCCTTCTTATATTTAGCTCACAAAGTTTTTCCAGAGCCTGCTCAAGGGTAACTGTGGATGTGCTGGTCCAGCCTCTCAGGGCTACAAAATTATTATTTACATCGACTCCTACCGCTATCTTTTCTGGGCCGAAATCTATAATAGCTTCTTTTACCATAGCCGGAGATTCTATAACCGCTGATCCCAGTATAAGCCGATCAATTCCTGAATCGAAATATCTTTTTGCGGTATCTAAATCCCTTATACCCCCGCCCACCTGGATATCCACCTTTGTTTTTTCCCGGATCTGCTTGATTAACTCAAAATTCTGCGGACTGCCCAGTTTTGCACCATCCAGATCTACTATGTGAATCCATGAGGCACCCAAGTTCTCCCATTTTTGGGCCACTTCTACCGGGTCTTGCGAAAACACTGTTTCTTTTGAAAAATCCCCCTGCGCAAGTCTTACACACCGACCGCCCTTAATATCTATAGCAGGATATATTATCATCCGGCCATCTCTCCAAAGTTTTTTAAAATATGCAGTCCAAACCGGCTGCTTTTTTCAGGATGGAACTGCACACCGAAAACATTGTATTTTTCGATGCAGGATGAAAAAAGACCATCATATTCTGTAACCCCTGTGGTTACATTCTCCCGGGGATCACAGTAATAAGAGTGTACAAAATAAAAGTCGGTGTTATCGGGGATATTAGCCAATAAACGAGAATCTCTAGTTTTTTTAACGCTGTTCCAGCCCATATGAGGGACCTTGAGATTTTTTTGATGCGGCTCAAGTTTTCTTACAGAACCTTTTATGAGACCCAACCCTTCGAAATGGCCACCTTCAAAACTTTCTTCAAACAAAAGCTGCATGCCAAGGCATATGCCCAAAAAGGGCATTCCGGCTTTTACAGCATCATAAATAACTTCTATCCAGCCAAAAGATTTAAGGCTGTCAATGGCATCTTCAAAAGCTCCTACTCCCGGCAGGACCATTGATTTCACATCTTCCAAATCCTGTTGATTCTTGAGCAACTTTGCCTTAAAGCCCATTTTTTCAAAAGCTTTTTGGACACTCATCAGATTTCCCATACCATAATCGATGATGCCTATCAAGAATGCATCCTCCTTTATGCATATCCTGACTGTAAAATACATTGCCGTCTTTTAAAAGCATTTTGACCTATAAAATTCCCTTTGTTGAAGGTACGCCTTTTTCACGCTCATCAAAGCTTACCGCTTCCCGCAATGCTCTAGCAAAGGCTTTAAAAACACTTTCTATCATGTGGTGGGTATTGCTGCCCCGTATGACCTCCGCATGTAGCGTTATTTTTGCGCTGTTTACGAAAGCCCTGAAAAACTCTTCCACCAGTTCAACATCAAACTCTCCCACCTTATTTTTCAAAAAATCCGCCCTGAAAAAAAGATAAGGCCTTCCGCTGATGTCTACAGCCGAAAAACCCAGGGATTCATCCATGGGCACATAAAAGCTTCCGTATCGGCGGATTGACTCCTTTCCCTTCAATGCCTTCAGAAAAGCTTCTCCAAGAACTATACCGGCATCTTCCACTAGATGATGGAAATCCACCTCTACATCCCCGGTAGCCGTAAGTTCCAGGTCAAAAAGGGCATGGCGGGAAAATAGATTCAACATATGGTTGAAAAACCCCACGGGAGTTTGAATCAAACTCTTCCCTGTGCCATCTAAATTTAACTTTGCATTTATATCAGTTTCTGCCGTCTTTCTTGAAATTTCAGCGCTTCTTTCCATGAATTTCACTTCTTTCTATAAAATGAAGCAGAAAATTCATTCCGCCAGGATTTGACTCAACGCATCCACCAGAACCTTATTTTGCTCAGGACTTCCGACGCAAAATCTCAGAACATTTTCCAACTTTTCGCCGTTGAGCTTGCGCGTGAGAATGCCCTTTTCCAGCAGCTTTTCGTAGACCACGTCCCTGGGCTTTTCAAATTCACACAAGAGGAAATTTGTAGAACTCGGATAAACTCTTATACCAGGCATCTTACCCAATTCAGCCTTAAGCTCATTACGAGATTTTACCAGTTCGTCTCTTAAGTTCCACACCCACTCAAGGCTCTTCAATATCTCGACTGCGGCGATCTGTGAAAACAGCGTAACATTATATGGAAGTTTCACCTTATATAACTGGTTGATTATGGATTCATGGGCTATAGCATAACCTACCCGCAGACCCGCCATTGAAAATACTTTTGAAAAAGTACGGATGACAGCCACATGAGGATATTTTGAAAGGCGGTTTGCAAAAGTCTTCCTTCCGAATTCAAAATAAGCCTCATCCACTGCCACGATTCCATAAAAAGATTCTATGAGATCGAGGATTTTCTCTTCGCTGAAGTAATCACCGGTGGGATTGTTGGGATAACATAAAAACATCATCTGAGGCTGTTCTTTGCTGAAGTGCTTTTTCATAGCTTCTACATCCAGATCCCATCGCCAGAAGCCTTCCTTTTGTTCCAGTAGTAGAGGTACCTTTATTACTCTTGCCCCACAAACAGTGGCAAATATTTCATAACTGGAAAAGGCTGGTACCGGAATTATTACATCCCGGCCGGGGCCCGCAAAGGCAAATAGCAGATCACTGATTATCTCATCGGAGCCGCTGCCCACAAATATTTGCTCGGTGCTCACCCCTACATATTTTGAAAGTTCTTCTCTTAACTCATCACAGCTGGGGTCATAGTAGAAATTTATTTTTTCACGTTTCAGTCTCTGCCAGATGCGCTCTTTGACCTCCAGCGGGATATCATAGGGGCTTTCATTGGCATCAAGCTTTATACTGCACTTTTCTTTTGAAGGTTTATACGGTTCAAGATTTAAAATATCCTGTCTTGCAAATTCTAATCCCGGATTTATTATAATCTCCTCCCCATGTTTACTTATGTCCATATCGGTGGTGCTCCTCTGCCTCTCCCATATCAGAAGCCAGATGTCAGAAATCGGAGGTCGGAATAGAAGGATTTGCCTTTTCGGTAAATCCCACTCAATCTGACTTCTGAATTCCGATCTCTGTTATGAGATGCGTCCCCTACTCATTATACACAACATTCAATAGATGGCCAATAATCATCAATAATTGTCTCTAAACCAAAAGCACAGGGATATTTGTTTCGCTATATAGCCGCTTTTATCTTGCCCAGCAATTCCTGTATATGCCCGGATTTGAGGCGAAAACTAACCTGGTTTGCAATAAGGCGAGCGCTGATGGGATAGATGACCTCTTGTACTTTTAGATGGTTTTCCTTTAATGTGTGGCCCGTGGCCACAATATCTACAATGGCATCGGCAAGTCCCAAAAGCGGCCCCAGTTCCACCGAACCGTTGAGTTTTATTATTTCCACCGGCTGAGCTTTTTTTAAAAAAAAGCCTTCAGCAATATGAGGATATTTTGTAGCTATTCTGTAAATAGGAGTACTAGGGTCCATATCCTCCGGTACCGCCACCACCATCCTGCACCGTGCCAGTTTTAAATCCAGCAGCTCAAAGACATCCTTCCTATCTTCCAGGAGCACGTCCTTCCCCGCCACCCCCAGGTCCGCCACACCGTGCTCCACAAAAGTCGGCACATCGGAAGGTTTTGACAGAATCAATCTCATGCCATATTCCTTAAACTCAAAGACCAGTTTTCTGGAATCCTCGCTGACATTATCAAAATTCAACTTAATTCTTTTGAAAAGTTCTATCGTTTCCCCAAGTATCCTACCCTTTGACAGGGCGACAGTAAGAAATTCCAAAGCAGATCTCCTTTTCCATACTCATATTTGATAGATAGCAAACATATTATACAACTTTCACTTGTTATACTCGCCTTAAGGTGTATTATTTTGATTATGCCTTTTTTCGCCATCTTTCGTTTTTATAAATAAGGTTTTAGAAGCAAAACTTTCATCAAACCATAGTTCTTTCCCATTTTCCACTGGTATCAGTTTTACAGCGATGTTCTTTTGCCTCAGTTCTTCCGCTTTTTTTAGAGCCGCAATAAAACTTTCCATGTCGTAAAAGATATAATTCGGTTCGTATGAATCGGGCATATCTTTCTCCAGTATTGAAAGCAGCGCTTCTTCGGTCAAGGCAAATCCGGTGGCGGGACGATTTCCGTTAAATCTTGCCATTAGATTGTCATAGCGCCCACCGCCGCCCAGAGGGAAACCCGAACCCGGCGAATATATTTCAAAAACGATGCCGGTATAATAGTCAAGACCTCTGGCAAGCCCCGGGTCAAAGGTTAATCTCACATCACTGAAACCTTTTAGCATCCCTGAAAGCGTCATAAGCTCTGACAGAGCACTATGACATTTTTCATTCAAGGGCGTTTTATTTAATTTCTCAAGAATCTCAGAACCACCGTAAAAACTGCTCAGCGACAGTAAGACCTGTTTTATGTCCGGCCTTACGGGTATATCCCGAATAAGTTCTTCCATTAGAACAAAGTTCTTTCCCCATATGGCATGGGCTATCTGTTCTTTTTTCCCAGGATCAGCGTCTATTTCATCCAACAAACCTTCAAGAAATGTTATATGTCCGATATTAATAATAAAATCGGAAATGCCGATTTGCTTCAATATTTCTGATGCCATGAGGATTATCTCCATATCGGCCTGTATACCCTTTATACCGATGAGTTCGGCGCCCACCTGGAAAAACTCCTGGTCGCGCCCTTTTCTTGGCTCCTGAAATCTGAAGACATTGGAAACATAACAAAATCTTAACGGGAGCCGGTGCTCACTATAATAAGTCGCGACCATGCGGGCAATGGAAGTGGTAATGTCAGACCTTAAAGCTAAAACCCTTCCCTGCCGGTCAAAAAACTTAAATATTTTATCGGAGAATTCCGGACTGTTGCTTGAAAGAAATGTTTCCAGATATTCAAAGGAAGGAGCTATTATCTCCTCATAGCCCCACTTTTCAAAAACATCATATATGGCTTTTTCGATTTTCCTTTTTTTGCGGACCAGCGGTGGAAGAAAATCCTTTACCCCGGCGGGTTTTTGAAAAATATAATCCATTTTATCATCCTTTAGTATGGTAAATTATTAAAGTATTAAGATGATACTACCATATCTTTTTCCATCGGTCAATATCATTACAACGGACAAATCACCGAACGGTATATGCGTATAATCCAGCCTGCCGCGAAAGATTTTCGACACGAAAACAATTCCATCTTCGTACCTGTAAAATATCAGGTAATTGGTACACAGTTCTGCTTCCACTTCCTCGATAGTCATCCATCCTTTTTCTTTTCCAGCCAACTCTCCCCGGGCAAGCTGTGACATCAGCTTCAGTGAAGCTTTTAATTTTTCATATTCTTTAATAGCGATAATGGCATATTTCCCTCTGCCATTTTTGGTTAAACACTGGCTCGCCTATGGTAATATCACGCAGGACTTCATTGTAATTCCTTAAATCGGAGATAGGTTTGATATTTGGCATAGATAACAGCTCCTTTCCTTGCTGTTATTATTATATCCTTATTATTCGTAAAATTTAACAGCAATTTTAAAATTAATGCAATCCTTTTCAATGGCTTCCAGAATTTGCTGTTCTAAGCCTGGATAGCCGTTGTCTACTCAATGGGATGCACCATTTTGACTAACCCGTTCATTTTCAGCTCGGGATTACAACGCCATGCATGGTGGGCCTCATCGTTAATTACGATTATGTTCCGTGCATTGGCCATATTTAATAAAGAATATATTCCGGTAAACTATCATTTTCCAGTATGTACTTTCGTGTCTTCTGTAATGCCACTCTTGGCTTTATTCCTCTTTTCAATGCCTCATCGTATTCCCTTAACCAGTACTCTTTAAGTTTGTATTCAAGTAGCAAACTTAGTAGCACATACAAAGATACCTCAGCGGCATGCTCTAAATAGTTATCACGGAAATATCCAATTGCTTCCTCGTATTCACACAACGCCATATTCAACCTGAAAACCGTCTCAACCAGGTTATTGATTTTTTCTTTGCGCTGATACTCGGAAGAATCGTATGATTTCTTTGATGAAACTGGTTTTGATTTATCCATTTCTGCCTTTAAAACCCTGCACTGCTCAATGGCAATTTTTTTTGAATCGGGAGTTTTCAGGTTCTTAACCAGTTTATTTATCAGGTCCGAATGCAACGTTTCTCTGTCTACACTACTATTTATAACCAGTTCAACAACGGACTTTACATTTTCTTCATTTATCCCCTGCCCAAGTATTCTTGAGATAACTGTGTCAAGCAATACTATCTGCTCTATACCAATTGATCTGAAAGGGTTATCTGTATTGAAAATATAATAATCACAGGCATAGCTCAGCATTTCGTATAGTTTTTTTAGTAAATCCGTTGCTGTTCTGCCCTCTTCGCCTTCCACCGGAACCCCCTGCAAATCCTTGATGAAAGCTTTTACTTTGAATCTCCATTTTGGCCTCTCCTTTTTGTGCACGAAACTATTGGGAGCAAAATAATACTGTTTATACGCATAATCAATAAATTGTTCGATTTCCTGCTTTAAATCGTTTACATCAACTTGCCTATTACGTGTCCTTTCAATTTTACCGATGCTCATATATGCATGAACGTCCTGAAGCATCGTGTCAATATCCTTGTCCTCGCGCAGTTTTTTAGGCATTGATTTATACATCTCCGATATAATTAGCCTCAAGTCTTCCTCTTTATAATTCTTTAGCAATTCTCTCAGTTCTGATACCAGCATCTTTTTAACACTCCTTCTGACTCACATATCAGCCTATTGGTAATATTTTTCAAGTTCATAGATGGTTCTGATGGAACAGCTACTTCTAAACCTGTTAAACTATTAAACCCGCTAGATCAATGATATATTTCTACATATTTTTGCATTATTCCTGCTAAAAATTGCTAAATACAACTTTTACTTTTTTATGTATATTGATAACTTTAAAATTGATAATCAAAATAATTTCTGATATAATGGGAATGATTTAAATAGATACTGAAGGGAGTTGTGTCCTTTGAAGGAAAAAGTAAAGGAAGTCCTGGATAAAATCCGTCCATCTCTGCAGGCCGACGGCGGTGACGTTGAACTGGTGGATGTAGATGAAGCCAGCGGTGTTGTAAAGGTAAAGTTAACCGGTTCCTGCTTCGGATGTCCCTTTGCCACCATGACCTTAAAGAACGGCATTGAGGAAGCCTTAAAAGAACAGGTTCCCGGAGTAAAAGAAGTACAGCAGGTTCAGTAACCAGGACGGTATAAAGAGCAGCCACCGGCTGCTTTTTATTTTTATATGTTTTATATATATAGATGATACGTATCGTTGACGGTAACTATGTATGCACCACTTCGGTTCAGTTCTTTCTGCCCGTCATATTCCACCACTGTGAGAGAAGCATTGCTGATTTTGAATTTCCAGAAAAGGTCGTAATGCAGGTTCAGTATGACCGAAAGCAGTGCCCTTATGGGGCCGGCATGGGTTACCACCAATATGTTTTTGTCTGGATATGCATTTGCTGCATTTTTTAAAAACATGGATGTCCTACAACACAGCTCTGCCATGGTTTCCCCTCCCTCCGGCCGCTCGTTATAAGGATCCCGCCTCCACCTTTCCATTTCTCCTGGCCACCTTTTTACTATTTCATCAAAGGTAAAGCCTTCCCATATGCCAAAGTTAAGTTCCCTCATTTCCCTGGTGGGAAAAACCTCCAATCGGTGGGGAGCCGCAATAATTTCGGCCGTTTCCATCGCCCGGTGAAGGTCGCTGGCATATATTGCATCGATCTTCTGTTCTTTCAGCCTTTCGGATAGTCTTTTTGCCTGAAGCCTTCCGTTATCGCTCAGAGGAATATTAGACTGACCCTGATATTTAGACTCTTTATTCCATAAAGTCTCCCCATGCCTTATCAGATAAAATCTAGACAAAAATATCACCCTTCGTTTGACAATATGGCAAAAAATAAAAGCACAATTACTTCACATAATTCATTTAATGCCCCGTAAGTATCTCCTGTATGGCCTCCCAGTTGATCCATGATGTATTTTATAAAAACCCATCCTGCTCCAAATAATAAAAATGAAATAACAATTCCCTGATATTTTGCAAACATAATCGCAACGCTAGCGGCGCAGACACTTGAAAAAACAAAGTGCCATGGGCTCTTGTACATGCTGAAAGCTTTACCAAGCCCGCTTTCCCTGACGTAAGGGAATCCAATTATAGCATAAGTCATTATCCATCGGCTCAATGTGGGAGCGAGGATTAAAGCATTTATCATAAATCGTTTCGAAAGGGCGCTTAACAGAGAAACCTTAAATAATAGGAGCAATACGACTCCCATGGTGCCATAGGCCCCGATGCGGCTGTCCTTCATTACCGACAGCTTTTTGTCCCTGCTTCCTCCACAGAAGAGCCCGTCCACGGTATCGGCAAAGCCATCGATATGCATACCTCCGGTAACCATGACCCAGCTGGCGGTTATGATCACCGATAAAACCTGCAGCGGCAGAATATTTTCCCCCAGGAAATATATAAAACTTAATATGCCGCCTATTGTACTCCCCACCAAAGGGAAGAACGGAACGGCCGATGCAATTTTTTTTTCGTCGAGCATCACCTGTGGTAAAGGTATCCTTGTCAAAAACAAAAGAGCTATATAAAAACCCATAAAATTTTTCTCCCTCGACCCTTACGAAAAGGTCCGAATATATATATTGTTTACATAATATAATTATGGTGTCTTTCGCCGTAATCCTTTAGCCAATAACAGTTTTTTATGCCATCAAAACATAAAAATGTAAAAGATTTTATATAATCTATCTTATTGGTTAAATTATAATAGGAATATCAACAATTCCCCCGCTATCAAGGCAATAATCGAGGACAGTACGCTTAATACTACTACAGTTTTTATATCATCGGGAACTATTTCTCTCAGCTTTTCGCCCATATACGCCCTGAAATGGGGTTCACCGAAATAATAGTTTATACCTCCGAGCCGTATGCCAATGACTCCCGCGGTTATAGATTCGGGAATGCCCCCGTTAGGGCTTTCATGTTTTCTAGAATCTTTCATGACTGTTATTAAACCGCGTTTTACATCAAGCCCTATAATTGCAGCAGCCATCAGCATAAATGCTCCGCATAACCGGGCCGGTATATAGTTCAAAAAATCATCCATTTTTGCAGAAAACCATCCAAGATAAAGATATCTTTCGTTTTTATATCCAACCATGGAATCAAGAGTGCTGGCAGCCTTAAATGCCATGGCCAATGGTGGTCCTCCCAAAAAGGCGTAAAACAACGGAGATACGATGCCGTCTACAGTGTTTTCCGCCACGGTTTCCACAGTGGCCCGACATACCTCATCTTGCTGCAGTTCATCAGTATCGCGTCCCACTATGCCAGAAAGGCGCCGTCGCGCATTTTCGATATTGTCGCTTTTTAACTCATAAAAAATGCCCATGGCCTCATCGGCCAGGTTTCTTACTGCCAGAGCCGTGTATAGGAGCCATACAGATATTACATGTCCCATCCATATGTTTATCCTATAGCCCCATTTTACCACAAAAAAAGTTAAAAAATAAGATGAACCAACTGTAACCAACCACAATAATGCTCCGCCGAATTTAAGGCCGGAAGATTTCTTAAAAAACTTTCGAACAAGGCCCTCCAGAAAGGAAATCAATTTTCCTATAACTACTACGGGATGGGTAGGCCTCCGGGGATCCCCCAAAATAAGATCCAGCACAAAAGATGCAAAGATAAGATTATCCATGAGTCTTGCTTTACCTTTCTGTAATAATATGAAGTATAATTCTCATGTAAAAGTCATAAATTTCTCATGTAAAAGTCATAAATGGGCAGTACCGGTGTCCTTTGCGGAACAGAGAAATCTCTCGCCATAGCCTTAGTTTAAGATAAAATTGAAATAAGAGCTTTTATAAGAGTGTCGTTTTCTGTTCTCTTTCTGACCGCTACTCTGAAAAAACTGTCATCCAGAAAATCAAAATTGCTGCACCGCCTTATTAAAATGCCGTAATTTCTTAGCTTCTGAGCCAGCATATCAGAATTAATTCCGCCTTTAATCTGAACAAAGACAAAATTCGCTTCTGGATGGTAAGGTGAAAGTCCCTTGATGTCGTTTAACGCATCCCATAAATACTCCTTTTCCTGGGAAATAAATTCTTTGGTCAGTTCTATATAATTCTTATCTTTTAAAACCTCACTTCCCACCAAACCCGCAAAAGTATTGATATTCCATGGATCCTTCAGATCATTTATTCTTTTCACCAACTCACTATTGCCAGCGGCAAAACCTATTCTAAGGCCCGGTAAGGCAAAAAATTTGGTGAGAGATCTGAGAATAATCAAATTTTTATATTTCTCGACCTCTTTTATCAAACTCTGACTGTTTATTACAAAATCCATGAAAGCTTCGTCCATAAGCAGAAATGAACTTTTGTCTTTTAGTAGTTCCAATACATTTAATATATCACTTTTAAGGATGATTTTACCTGTGGGATTGTTGGGATTGCATATTATCAGCATGGAGTTTTTATCTATATGTTCCACTTTTTCTAAAAGATCCATACTCCACTCAAAATTGTTTTTCGTCATATCAACAAGCTCTACTTTTATTCCTCTTGTCCTGCACGAATGAGCATATTCCGAAAAAGTGGGGGCAGCAATTATTACCTTTGAAGGTTTCATCGCTTCTATAATCATATTTATAAGTTCCACTGACCCGTTGCCCGGCACCAGATTTTCCGGATTTATGCCGTAGTATTCCGCTGCAGCTTTCTTGAGCTCCAACTGTTCCGGGTCAGGATAATGGACTATATCTTTTATATGATCTATTATTATTTGTCTTACTGCATCAGGGAATCCCAGAGGGTTTATATTAGCAGAAAAATCCAGTATTTTTTCATATGGCAAATCAAGCTCCCTGGCGGCTTTGTAAACATTTCCTCCATGAAGTTCCATTAAAATCGTTTCCTTTCAAAAATAAATAAAAATTTATAGTATTTTTCAAATAGCCCAAGTTCAGTGGCAGCAGGTTCCTTTGAATTACCATAAAAATCTACATTTAAATTCCTCCGATTAAGTATACAGGGCCTCTATTGTCGATACATGTCTTGATGATCCTATATCCCCCCGTATGGTGTTTTAAAACTCTATCCAGTTCTTTCCATAGACCGTTATCAATTCTACAGTTTTTCTCAAAAAACAAGCCCATTGCAGAACCGCTGTGAGCAATATTTACTCCCACGGCACCAAACTTTAAAGCCGATTCAATGATATTTTCAAGATGATACTTGTATAATATCTCCTGATGGGCCATAGCGCTCATTATCATGGCTTCACCCAGAAGTTTGACATCACCTTTTTTTATGGCACTGCGAGCCATTTCCAGAGCTACCATCACTCTGGCTTCTTTTTTTTGATTTAAAGCCAAAAGATCTTTTCGGCTGTTAAATTCCTTTGTATCCACTGTCTCTCCCGTATCTATTATGTATACGTCCATATCCGGAAGCGATCCAAGACTTTCCTTCCAGGTACCCTTTATATGGTCAAAAATGACCGCTCCACTGAACATGACGCCGTCGCTGGGTTCAATGGAGAGGGCAATATCAGCGATGTCACCTGAGAAAATGTATCTCCCTGCGGCTGACGCAGTGGCCATACAGGTGGCAGTAATATCGGCGGTGCTGGATGAAAGGCCTATGCCACGGGGTATCTGAGTATTTATTTTAATGACCGGTTTTAATCCTTCAACCTTAAAAAAATGCAGGGTCTTTAGAGCTGCAAGATAAGATTTATAGCTTTTTTTATCGTAAAATTCATCACAGTCATCGGAACTGTTCGTCTTTTTCGGGACAAGTTTTACGTCAACTTCAGTATATAGTGAGATGGGGCATGTAATCAAAAAATCCTTTCCTCTGATGTTCCCCTGGACTATTTCTCCGCAGCTTGCAGGGCAACGGGCTTTACCCCACAAAAGCATTTCACCTCCTTTAAAATAAAACAATGTAATTTTACACAACATTTCAGACTTTCATTTTATCTTTAGAGGTATTCCTGATACCATAAAATATACTTCATCTGCTGCCAGAGCCACCATCTGATTCACCTCTCCCAGAAGATCTCTGTAGAGTCGCCCCAACGGGTATTCTGGCACAAGGCCAAGGCCTACCTCGTTGGAAACGATTATAATATGTTTTTCCATCTTCCGAATTTCTTGTATTATAGCACCTATTTCTTCAAGAAGGGTTTTCCTCAGTTCCTCCCATGTTGAACTTTTCTCGGCTTTTTCCAGTGGCAACCAATTTGAAACCAGCAGAGCAAGACAGTCGATGAGGATCACTCCGCAATCGTCAAACTTACCACTTTTTCTTATATCCTTGAGTACCATTGATACATACTTGGGTTCCTCGATGGTTTCCCACCTGCGGGGCCTTCTTTGCCTGTGGATTGCAATTCTTTGCACCATTTCCTGGTCCAGAGCCTGGGCGGTAGCTATGTAAATTACTTTATGTTTTGACTCTGCAGCCATCCTTTCTGCAAACCGGCTTTTGCCGCTGCGGGCGCCGCCGGTGATAAATGTCATGCTCATATTTTTCACCCTTACATTCTGTATTCCTTATTCTTTTTTCGAAAAAGAAGATATATAAAGAAGGGGCCTCCAAACAGTGCTGTAAGGATGCCCACCGGAAGTTCGGTAGGGCTTATAATCACCCTGGAAACAGTATCGGCCAGCATGAGGTAAAGACCACCTGCCAGAGCCGAAAATGTAAAAAGTCTTCTGTGGTCTGGACCGATAATGAGTCTTGATATATGAGGCATTATAAGCCCCACAAAACCGATTATACCGCTGACCGCTACTGCGGAGGCTGTGAGAAGACATGCTGCTGCAAGGCTTACTCTCTTTGTAAGCTCTGTATCAACTCCCGTAAAAAAAGCTGTCTCTTCTCCCAATTGCAATATGTTTAAGGCTCTCAAATTCCAGAGACCTATAAAGTATCCGATGATTCCATACGGTAAATTAAGTGCTACATCATCCCAGCCCTGGGAAGAAAAACTTCCCAGAAGCCAGAAATATATCTGGTGCAATTTCTGGTCACTGAAATACATGAAAAAAGATACCAGTGCTGAAATAAAACTGCTCACTGCAATACCCGCCAGCAACAGCGTAAAAGAATATGTACGCCCTCCGATGCTTGCAATACCGTAAACCACAACTATGGTGGCGGTGGCGCCCAGAAAAGCAAAAAAAGGTATTGAACCCATTCCCCATATTCTCAAGCCAGAAAAAATCATGATAGCCAGGGCAGCCCCCAGTGATGCTCCGGCTGAAGCCCCTATGACATAGGGATCGGCCATGGGATTTCTGAAAATGCCCTGGTATATTACACCTGCAGCGGAAAGCTCGGCTCCCACAATAAATGAGAGTATTATTCTCGGGAGCCGAAGATGCAATACAATAGTCTCCTGGGCAGAAGACCAGTCGGTCGAAATATTGTTTCCAATTAATGGAACCTTGTGAAGTAGAATCTTCAATATTTTAAAGGGCTCGATACTCACCGACCCAATCCCGAGCGCCAGAATACCTCCAAGGACAATCGCTGCGATTAGCACTGTATATTTCTGTATGAATTGTAAATCCTTCGGAGACCTGCCGGCCATAGCGCATCCTCCACGTTCATTTAAACAATTCCGGGTGGATAATACTTGCAAATTGTTCAAGACCATCTATAAGGCGCGGTGTAGCCCGCTGGACTATATTTTCATCCACGTAATAAACTTTTTTATCCTTCATAGCCTTGATGCTCTCCCATCCGGATCTTTTTAAAATATCCTCCACCGTTTGTTTGCTGGAACCGTGATGTGAAAATATGATAATATCTGGGTTTTTGGATATAATCATTTCCTGACTGTACTCCGGATAGGCTTTTTGTGCATCTCCGGCGATATTTTGACCTCCGGCTTTTTCTATGATGTCATTTACGAAAGTGCCAGGACCGGCAGTAGTAAAAGGTTCCGGCCACACCTCGTAATATACCTTTGGACGCTTCTCCTGGGGGATTCCGGCAACTTTATCCTCAACGGTCTTAATTCTTTGTGAAAGTGTTTCCACCAGTTTTTGTGATTCATCTGTTTTCCCGGTAGCCTCTCCTATCATTTCAATACTTTCCAGCACATCGGAGATATTCTTTGGGGCGAGAACTACTACGGGTATGTTCAATTTCTCCAGTTGTTCCACCGGTTTCTGGTGCATGTCGGTGGCCACCACCAGATCCGGTTTCAAAGAAATAATCTTCTCTATGTTAGGGTTGGCAAAACCGCCTATTTTTTCTTTTGCTTTTGCTTCTTCGGGGTAGTCGCAATAATTTGTAACCCCGACCACTTTATCCCCCAACCCCAGCGAAAAAAGAATCTCTGTGTTGCTGGGAGCCAGTGAAACAATCCTTTCCGGCTCTTTTTCCAGAGTCACTTCACGATCCATCTGATCCTTAAGCTTCAGCGGGTATACTGCACCTTTTTGCTGCCCGGCGGTGTCCTGTGGAGCGTAAGAACTATCTTGAGGTTTGCTCTGACCATTTTTTGAAACACCGCATCCGGAAATAATGCCTATTATCATTAAAAGTATCAAAAAAACTGAAATGATTTTGGATATTGCTTTACTCATTTTTACGGCAAGATCATCGACCCTGCCCCAACCTCCTTATCTTCCTTTTTTGAAAAAGCTTCATTTTTCTTTGACACATTTAATTCTAAACCGATAAAAACAACCCGGCCTTTCTCTGGAAAAACCGGGTTTTCTCCTTTGCAAATGTACTCCCCCTTTCTTCCGAAGGCTCGTACTCCATACAGCAGGCAGGTTTCCTGGCTACCGGATCATATTCGCTGCGCCTTCCCGGTTTCCCAGTGGCATTGCAGTTCATCCCCGGTTACAGTGGCGGGACCGCTCAGGACTTTCACCTGATTCCCTTTTGACCTTACGGCACCTGCTGCATATAGTTTTTTATATTATATCTCACATTTACTTTTTCTACAAGCTTATGAGATCATTTTTATCAGTTCTGAAATACAAAATTTTTATTGGCAACCATAATATTGAGTAATATCTGAATCTGCTTATTAAGCTGAAAATGGCATGGTTGAAAAGGCTTTAATCTATGGTATAATTTTAATTGTACTTGTCTAGGAATCCATTTTGCAGTTCTGTAATTTCTTTTTTACTAGAGCACCAATTTTTCCGGTTTCCTGTGCTGTCAGCATGTCCCAGCCCAGGTGCCTTGCTTTGTCGAAAAGCCCCAGTTCTCTGGCGGCTTCTACTTTCAATTTTTCGTTGGAATCAGTAGATTCTATAGAAGTTTTCTTTTTATTATTTTTTTTCCCCATAAGCCCACCTCAAAAATATGTTGCCCTTAAAAAACGAATTTATTCCAGGATTAACTATAAAAATTAAGGGGGAATCCGTTTGATAGAACTCTCCAATGTCACGAAAAATTATGGAAACAAAACTGCATTAAAAGGTATATCACTATTTGTAAAAAGAGGAGAAATCCTCGGTCTCCTGGGCCCCAATGGTGCCGGAAAATCCACCACCATGAGAATAATTACCGGATATATGCCTCCCACATCCGGAAATGTCAGAGTGGCAGGATATGATATTGTAAAACAGGCCGTAACTGCAAAAAGATTCATCGGCTATCTGCCCGAGAACCCTCCGCTGTACAAAGACATGACTGTAAAGGATTTTATCACTTTTTCCGCAGAACTAAAGGGTTTTAAAGGAAAGGAAAAAACATCTCGGGTTGAAAAGGTCATGGAAGAAGTGGGTGTCGGCGATGTAAAAAACCGCCTCATTTCTCATATTTCTCGCGGGTACCGCCAGCGGGTAGGCCTCGCCCAGGCGCTGGTTGGAGATCCGGAAGTTCTTATTCTGGATGAGCCTACGGTAGGTCTTGATCCACATCAAATCAATGAAATACGACAGCTTATTAAAAATCTTGCCGGCAGGCGGACTGTCATATTAAGTTCTCATATACTTCCAGAAGTAAGCAGTCTGTGCCACCGGGTGGCCATAATAAACAAAGGTAAGCTAATAGCCGAGGATACGACGGAAAATCTCAGCAACGCGCTGATGGGGCATCAGGAGATAAACATACAGGTAAAAGGACCCAAAGAAGAAGTGCTCCTTTGCCTTCAAAACATCCCAGGTGTGGAATCAGTCTGTAGTGATTCTTCAGGTGAAGACACATCGGTTTTCAGGGTTACTGCGGAAAAAGACAAAGATATCAGGGAAAAGCTGTTTTTCACCATGGCTGCAAAGGGATATGCCATACTGGAAATGAAATCCTCAAAGATGTCTTTGGAAGAAATATTCCTGGAACTGGTTACTGAAGAAGATGCCGTTTCTTCAGCATCAAAGGAGGATGATAAATGATGGCAGCTATATACAGCATATTTAAAAAAGAACTTAAGGGATACATTCAGTCTCCGCTAGCCTATGCGGTCATTGCTGTCATTATGGCCCTGGCGGGGTATTTCTTTTCAGTGGCACTTTTTACTTCAAGAATTGCAGAAATGACCAGCCTTTTTATGAATCTCGCAGTAATTTTGATCTTTGCCGCACCGGTTTTAACCATGAGACTGATAGCCGGAGAGGAACAGGATGGTACCATGGAGTTCCTGCTCACATATCCAGTCACCATTCCCCAAATGGTGCTGGGAAAATATCTGGCCTCCCTAACTCTGTTTGGAGCGATAATTGTTTTAACCTTCATATTCCCAGGCATACTGCTTTCCCTATCGTCGCCTGATAAAGGAGTAATATTAACATCATACCTTGGATTTTTGCTGCTTACTGCCACATATCTTGCCATCGGAATAATGTGCTCTTCATTTACCAGCAGCCAAATCATTGCCAGCGTATCGGGGTTCGGCATACTGCTGCTTTTTTGGATAGTTGGCTGGTTGTCAGGCAATATATCGGGCCCTCTGGGCCAGTTCGCAAAGGCTCTGTCCATATCCGAACATTACGGAGATTTCCTCCGGGGTGTTATCGATACAACCCATATAATATATTTTCTCAGCATCATCATTGTTTCACTATTGATTTCCATGCTGGGCGTGGCCAAAAGGGCCTGGTCCTAAGGAGGGTGATATAATTGAAATACACAAGATTATCCAGTGCACTGATTGTCGTCATATTGCTGGCATCCCTTGTGGGTGTAAATTTCACAGCAGCTAAATATCATCATAGATGGGATCTGACAATATCTAAAAGGTTTACTTTATCTCAAAAAACCAGGGAAATCCTGGCCAATTTAAAAGAACCCGTCAAGATAACGGCTTTTATTGCAGAGGGCAGCAGCACCGGCAGCGATATTAAAAATCTCCTCAAGGAATACGGATTTACCTCGTCAAAGATAAATGTGAGTTTTTACGACCCTGAAAAGGATCCATCCATCGCAAAAAAATATAATGTACAGGATTACAATACTATAATTGTAGAGGATTCAAAACATCAGCGCATCATAAGCCAGTATAACCTGTATTCACCTGGAAAAAATCCCTATTCCATGGATTTTAATGGAGAACAGGCAGTGACCCGAGCTATCCTGGATTTAAACCAGCAAAACAAGGCTAATATTTATTTTCTTGAGGGTCACGGAGAAGCCAGCCTTATATCTGACCTGGACAGTTTCAACTCCTACCTGAAGGGAGAAGGATACATCACCCATCAGCTGTCTCTCTCCCTCGAAGGTAAAATTCCCGATGATGCCAGCCTTGTAGTAGCGGCAGGCCCTCAAAGGGACCTTACTTCAAAAGATCGGAAAATGCTGGAGAATTATATTTACAGAGGCGGCAAACTCTTGATATTCTTGGGCCCTACCGACCCCAGCGTCCCTTTTACCCAATGGAAAAATTTGATTTATTCCCTTGGCTTAACTGTTCATGACGATATTGTAACAGACCCGCAGCGATCATTTTACTCGGATCCGCTCACCCCAGTTCCTATGGTGGAAAATCATGATGTCACCCAGAGTTTGCTGGATAAAAAATTGACGGTCGTTTTTCCATATAGCAGAAGCCTGGAACCTTTGAAAAAGATGCCTGATAATCTGCAGGTGAGATCTCTTTTAATAACCAGCAATGATGCTTTTGGGGAAACAGACCTGTCTAAAGATAAGGTTATGAAGGACAACAATGACATTCAGGGACCGCTTCACCTGGCCTATGCCATTTCAAGACCGCCAGAAGGCAATAAACAGGAAACTCCTCTCGATCCGAATACTATAACAGCACAAGATACAGAAACTGGAAACCCAGTAGCTGTAGTAGTAGGTAACTTTGCTTTTTTAGGGCCCCAGACTCTGGGGCTCGCAGGCAATCTTGATTTTGCAGCGGGTTCAGTAACATGGCTGCTTCAAAGCGCCAATCTGCTCAGCATACCGGCAAGATCTGAAGAACCTCCCTTTGTCAACCTGACCGGAAGTATGGTTCAAACCATCTTTTACACCACCGTGGTAGCTATTCCTATGGTTATAATAATTGCTGGTTTTGTAATATGGTTAAGAAGAAGGAGTTTATAAATATAATGGTTTTATAAACAGGATTGTCGTAACTGTTTCTTTTATGGTATGATCGTATTTATTAAAACAAAGGAGCTGAAAAATGGCTATACTACAATCTGCAGAAAGTATTTTAAGTATAATACTGATTATTTCCCTGGGATATTTCCTGACATCCCGGGGATGGTTCGATGAAACGTCCTCTAAGCTTCTTGTAAATCTCGTTGTTAAAATATCCCTTCCTCTGCTCATGATACATGATCTCATGAATAATTTTGACAGGGAAAAGCTTTTAAACAGCACCAGCGGCCTTGTGGTCCCATTTGTATCCATTGCTCTGTGCTATCTGCTGAGTTTTGTTGTTTCACGGATTGCCAGGATACAGTCAAAAAGGCGTGGAGTTTTTAGGTCAATGTTCTTCAACTCCAATACTATTTTCATGGGGCTTCCCATTAATCTTGCTCTTTTCGGCGAGAAAAGCCTGCCCTATGTGCTTTTATATTATATAGCCAATACATTCTTTTTCTGGACACTGGGAATATACGAGATTAACAGGGATGGAAACAGCTGCCAGCAAAAAGTTTTTTCTATAGAAATGCTGAAGCAATTACTATCTCCGCCGCTCACCGGTTTTCTCGCAGCGTTTTTAATGATTATGCTTGGCATAAAATTACCTCTTTTTCTCATGGATACCTTTAAACACCTTGGAAACCTCACTACGCCTTTGTCAATGCTGTTTATAGGCATAACCATTCATTCCATAGGCATTAAGAACATAAAGATAAATAAGGACATGCTAGTGCTATTTGCCGGAAGGTTCATCATTTCACCATTGTCCATCCTTTTGCTGTCTAATGTTTTCTCCATACCGCCATTGATGAGAAATGTCTTTGTTATTCAGGCGGCTATGCCAGTGATGACAAATACTGCCATAGTTTCAAAAGCTTATGGTGCCGACAGCGAATACGTAACGGTAATGATTACCGCCACTACCATAGCTACAATTTTTGTGGTGCCGCTATATATGGCGGTGTTAAATATAGTCAAATAAAAGCAAAATAAAAAGCGGGGTATTGTCCCGCTTTTTTATATCTTGTGAATAGGATCACCTAGCTAGAAGCTAAAAGGAGGCCCTTTCATTATACTTCCACATAGTATTGAAGGGCATCCCAATTAAGGTCACCTATTTGTAAATTCGGGTTTGCGTTTTTCCAGAAATGCTGTCATCCCTTCTTTTTGGTCCTCAGTAGAAAAACAAAGGCTGAAAGCATTTCGTTCAATGATGACACCCGTCTCAACAGGTTCTTCAAAACCCTTGTTTATACAATCTTTAGCCTGCTTTAAAGCAAGGCTGCTTTTCGATGTAATCTCATTTGACAATTCTATTGCAGATTTTAGTAATTCTTCGCCTGGTACAACCTTGTTTACCAACCCTATCTTTTCGGCTTCTATCGCATCTATAACTTTTCCTGTAAATATCATCTCTTTCGCCTTACCCATACCTACAACCTTGGGGAGCCGTTGAGTGCCTCCAAACCCGGGAATAATGCCGAGATTAATCTCCGGAAGTCCAAACTTAGCGTTTTCTGCTGCTATTCTTATATCACAGGAAAGAGCAAGTTCCAATCCGCCTCCAAGCGCATAGCCGTTCACTGCTGCTATCACAGGTTTGTCATAGTTTTCTATCAAGTTAAAAATCTCATGGCCTAATTTTGAAAATTCCCTGGCTTCAAAACATGTCATGTTCCTTAGTTCTTCGATGTCCGCCCCCGCTACAAAGGCTTTGTTGCCACTTCCCGTGATTATAAGGCAGCCAATATTTGTGTCATTACTTAATGCTTTCAACTCTTCATAAAGCTGTTCTAAAGTTGCCCTGTTCAATGCATTTAAAAACTTGGGCCTGTTTATTGTGAGGAGTGCAATTCGCTTTGATACGTCCTCTCTCAATACATATTTTTCTTCCATCAACAATTCCCTCCGAATAATTTTTCGGCTATTTTCTCCGCCAGTTTAGATTCATCAACAATGACTGAGTCTATACTGGCGCCATTGATAACAACTATGTTTTCAAAGTTTGCGAACTTTTCCCTTTTTAGACATCCAACCCTACATCCGTTTACTATGATCAGCCCATAGGATTTATCAATATCTGTAGTGAGTGTAAAACCCAAAGAATTCAAACGCAATTTCAATCTTTTCATAAAGTCTCCAATATCTATTTCAGGGTTACATTCGCCACAATATTTGATTCCAACGATTTTCATTCAATGTTCCTTTTTAATCCCGGCTAAATCCTCGGCAAGCTTTTTCTTTTGATTTAAATTGGCCTGTCTCAAAATCATTATCCTCTGGGCCTGGGGCGATCCTGCTCCATGCATTGACTCAACTAATGCCGTTCCTCCGGTCATATTTTCAATCAAACGCAGTATTCTGATCCTATCCTCAGTAGAAACATCGGCAACACCTTTAAGATATTTTTCGATATAAGGTCCGATTTCCTCGTTCTTCAAATCTGCTTCTGAAGGCAGTGTCGCTATAATACCACCGGCTATATCATGGCATAACCGGCATATTTCATAGATATACCTTGTTACGTTCTGTTTTACCGTATTGGCAAGTAGCGGATTAACGAAATAAGCGCCAGACGGTGTTGGAAAGCCTTCGGCAGAACATGCTATTGAGCCGCAATAAAGAGTTTCGGCCAGATGAACCATTTCTACTATTTTATCTCTTACATGTGATGCTTTTGCAACACCGTTATATTCAGCAATTGCTACGGCACTACCTATAATAACATCACTGACACCGGTCTTGCATCCGCCGTAGTTTTGACGGTGATAAGAGGCAAAGCGCTCTACTAAAAGCCCCGCATAATCAAACTCGCCGCACATGAATACCCTTTCCCAGGGCACAAAGACGTCATTGAAGATGGTTAATGCCTCACCACCTACGATGCCGTATTTGTAGTTGCCTTTATCAATTTCACCTTCTTCAAAGCGCCTGGAGTCATTGGTCTGCCTTCCGAAAATATGTATAACACCTTCCGTGTCTACGGGAATCGCAAATACCACCGCGTAATCCTTGTCCTCTTCACCCATGGCGATTGTGGGCATAACAATCATTTCATGAGAATTTATTATGCCGGTTTGATGCGCTTTGGCTCCTCTAACAACAATTCCTTTGTCATTTTTTTCTACAATATGGACATACAAATCAGGGTCCGCTTGTTGGCTGGGCCTTAAGCTTCTATCTCCTTTCGGATCAGTCATAGACCCTGCGATCATAAGATCATTTTCTTGAACAAATTTAAGATATTCAAGAAATCTCTTGTGATAATCGGTCCCATATTTCTGGTCCATTTCGTAAGTTACTGTGTAAGTAGCATTGAGGGCATCCCATCCTACACATCTTTGAAAACAAGCACCCGTTTTTTGGCCCAGTAATCTTAAGGCTTTTACCTTCTTAACTAAATCTTCTGTGCTTTGATGTATATGGGTAAATCTGTTTATTTTTTTGCCGGTTAAATGGGATGTGGCTGTCAGCAGTTCTTCGTACTCCGGCATATTTGCCAGTTCATATGTCAAAGCCGCACTGTTTATGTGTGGTTTAAAGCTGGGATGTTCAATGATATTATCAATTCTCTTTCCAAAATAATAAACTTGTGTCTTTAAATTTTTTAAGCTTTCAATGTATTGTTCCCTGTTTTTCATCTATATCTCTCCCCTTATATTAAGAATTAAGTTCATCAAACATCAACCTGAAAAATTCAGGCGTCTTAGCCGTGCGGTGTTTTGTCTTTATACCGTCGGTTACAATCAGAGTTGGCGTTGTATCACTCTTTATTTCCAGCACTTCAACTTCTACCATGGCCATATTTTTATTGCCTTCCATCGGGTCTTTAATAATTCTTGCATTCCCTTTTATACTTATAGCCGTGTCATTGGACTCAAGTATATTTATCATTACATTTTCATTTGCTTTTATATTCATATAAGATTGATGCATCTTCCCCAGTGCCATTCTAACCTTTTTCTCGTTAGGAGCTGTTATCAAGTGTACAGGTGTGGTATTGGGATAGTTATCTCCTGAAATAGTAGCTAAAACCACCGTTACACCTTTACTGTTTAGAAGGTTCACCAATTCTCTTGTCAATTCACTTCCCAGAATTTTCGACATCACAAATCCACCTTTTCTCATCCTAAATTATAGATATAATACTTTAAATTCCGAAAGCCAGCATACCTCCATCGACATATATAACCTGCCCTGTTATATAATTAGAAGCCTGTGAAGCTAGGAAAACCGCTAAACCTTTTAGGTCATCTGCGTTTCCCAGTCTTTTCAATGGAACTCGACCGATGATTTTTTTATAAAGTTTACCCTCTTCATTCAAATACTGTTCATTCAACGGCGTGCGTATATAACCAGGTGCTATTGCATTGACGTAAATGTGGTATTTTGACCATTCCACAGCCAAAACTTTTGTAAGCTGAATTAATCCCCCTTTACTTGCACAGTAGGGTGCAGCCCCGCCTATTGCAACTTGCCCACCAATTGATGCGATATTTATTATCTTGCCGCTGCCTTGAGAAATCATAGCGTCCCCAACAAATTTACAACACACAAAAGCTCCTCTTAAATTTAAATTTATAACTTCATCCCATTCTTCCAGGGAAAGGTCTTTGACAAGTTTTTGTACTGTCATCCCAGCACTGTTTACGAGAATATCAATTTTACCGTACTCTTGCAGCACTTTTTTGACTAACTCAGCAACATCTTCGGGTTTTGTTACATCTGTTGGAATTTCCAAAGACTTACGTCCCATCTGCCGAATCATATCGACAGTTTCCTTAACTTTATCTATGCTTCTGCTAGTTGGTATAACATCTGCGCCCGCTTCGGCAAGCCCTACAGCAATAGCCTTTCCAATTCCGCTGGTTCCCCCTGTTACTATTGCAACTTTGCCTTCAAGTGCCATATCAATAGACATTTCGGAATTCTCCTTGGTATAATTATTCAATGTTTTAGCTTTTATTTTATTGGTGAAAAGTTAGAGGGGTACATGATTTTATTCTTTTGACTTAGAATTAGGGAAAATGCCTTTGATGTAAATTTTTTCCATTCCGGATCCTCATATAAGGCTTTTCTCTTTTCTGCCCTTTCATCCAAACTATCATATTCCCAAATATGAACTACTTCGTTAAGTTCACCAATATCGGTGTACCAGTATCCTACCAACTTTTGATATTTTGATATGATAGGAAAACCTTCTTCTTCAAATAATTTGACGTAAGTCCCTAACTGACCCGCTTTGATTGTGTATATACGCATTTCATAAAACTTCATAATATTAGTCTCCCTTAAACATTTTTAATATTGATAAAATCCTTTACCTGTTTTACGGCCAAGAGCACCTGCCCTCACCATTTTTCTTAACAACGGACAGGGCCGATACTTATCTTCTCCGAATTCCGCGTGTAAAACCTCCATGACAGCAAGACAGACATCAAGACCGATCAAGTCAGCTAAAGCTAAAGGACCTATGGGGTGGTTGGCACCGAGCTGCATGGCCTTGTCAATATCTTCGGCCGATGCCACTCCTTCCATCAAAAGATAAACAGCCTCATTGATCATCGGGACAAGCATCCTGTTTACAATAAATCCCGGCGCTTCATTCACAAGAACCGGTGTTTTGCCCAAACTTTCAACTATATTTTTAACCGTTTCAACTACTTCAGTAGATGTTGACACCCCTTTAATTACTTCAACAAGTTTCATTACAGGAGCTGGATTGAAAAAATGCATTCCCAAAACTTTCTCAGGCCGTTTTGTACAAGCTGCTAATGCAGTAATGCTTAGGCTTGAAGTGTTAGACGCAAAAATTGTTTCTTTCTTGCAAGTTTCATCTAATTCCTTATAAACTTCTTTTTTTAGTTCAAGGTTTTCAACTATTGCTTCTATGACAAGATCTGCTTCTTTCCCCTCAGACAGTTCAACAATGCCCTGGATACGGCCCATAATTTCATTTTTCTGTCTTGCATCCATCTTTCCTTTTTCAATTAGACGTGTAAGGTTTTTTTCTATAGAAGTTATACCTTTATTTACAAGCTGCAGTTCAATATCCCTTAAAAAAACTTTATATCCGGCCTGAGCCATGACCTGGGCAATACCAGAACCCATGGTTCCGGCACCTAATACCATTACAGTTTTAATAATAATCCCCTCCCCGTTATAAATTTTTTAATATAAGCATTCTATAACTGTTGCCATCGAAGGGCCTCCGCCGGCGCAAAGAGAGGCAACTCCGAATCTTTGTCCTTTTCTTCTCATTTCATGTACCAGTGTTACAATTATCCTCAAACCCGTACAACCTACCGGATGCCCTAGAGATATTCCAGAACCATTTAAATTAACCTTGCTCATATCCAGGTTTAATTCCCGATTAACTGCTAAAAATTGAGCGGCAAAGGCTTCATTTATTTCAAAATAATCGATTTCATCTATAGTAAGCCCTGCTTGCTTGAGAGCCTTCGGGATGGCGTATGCCGGCCCTATTCCCATGATTTCCGGATCTACACCATATGAAGCCGTGGCCAAAACCTTTGCAAGCGGTTTAATCCCCAGTTCTCTAGCCTTTTCACCCGACATGAGCACAGCCGCTGCTGCACCATCATTAATACCTGAGGCATTACCAGCAGTAACAGTGCCGTTTTCTTTAAAAGCGGGTTTTAATTTGGCCAACCCTTCCAGACTAACGTCCCTTCTGGGGTGCTCATCGGTATCTACTATGACAGTTCCCTTTTTGGTCGGGATTTTTACCGGAACGATCTCCTCTTTAAATTTCCCTTTGTCTATAGCTTCTACAGCCCTCTTTTGACTTAGAAAAGCTAGCTCATCCTGTTCTTTTCGCGAAATACTGTATTTTTCAGCTAAATTCTCAGCCGTTACTCCCATATGATAATTAATAAAGGGGTCTACTAATGCGTCATACAGCAGGCTGTCGTAAATAGTTCCGTTTCCCAGACGCAGTCCCTGGCGAGCATTTAATAACAAATAAGGCACTCTCGACATGCTCTCTATGCCCACTACCAGACTAATGTTTGACAAGCCGAGCATTATTTGATGTGCAGCTATTTCAAAAGCCCTCATTGATGATGCGCACTGTTGGTCCACCGTTGTAGCAGGAGCCTCTATTGGAATACCGACTGCTAACTGAATTTGTCTCGCTGGATTACCTTTGGCTCCTGCTTTATATACCATGCCAGCAACTACATTATCCACTTGTTCGGGTAAAACACCGCTTCTTTCCAAAGCAGCATTTGCGGCTATTGTGCCTAAATCCACTGCTGAAACATCTTTTAACGAACCCAGAAAATCCCCTATTGGCGTTCGAGCCATGCCAACAATAACTACTTCTTTAGGCATTTAAGTTCAGCTCCTTAATATTTACTATACTCCGTATGCTAACATTCCTCCATCAACGAAGAAAACTTGTCCAGTAATGTAATTAGAAGCTTCTGATGCTAAAAAAACTGCAATACCTTGTATGTCTTCTACATTTCCTAGTCTATTTATGGGAACTCTATTTATGATTTTATTGTAAAGTTCACTTCCTTCATATAAAAATTTTTCATTTAAAGAGGTCTTAATATAACCTGGACCTATTGCATTTACGTAAATATTATACTTCGCCCATTCTGCACTTAAAACTTTCGTTAATTGTATTAAACCTCCTTTGCTAGCACAATAAGGTGCAGATCCTACTAATGCAACTTGACCGCCAATCGATGCTATATTTATGATCTTTCCAGCCTTTTGCCTTATCATTACATTACCGACCGCCTTACAACATATAAATGCTGCCCTTAAATTCAGATTGATAACCTTATCCCATTCTTCCAGTGCGAGGTCTATTATCTGTTTTTTTATTGTCATTCCTGCATTGTTTACAAGAATATCTATTTTACCAAATTTATCAGACACTTGATTAATTAAATTATTTACTTCATCGGGCCTAGTTACATCAGTTGAAATGACTAATGATTTTCGTCCAAGCTGTTCGATAATACTAACTGTTTCCGTAACTTTTTCTAAATTTCTACTTGTAGGAATAACATTAGCACCGGCTTCGGCAAGAGCTATTGCTATAGCTTTCCCTATACCGCTTGTTCCGCCGGTTACTATTGCTACTTTGTCTTCAAGGCTAAAATTAACTGACATTTATAACACACCTTCCTTAAAATAGCATCAGAGTATATTATACTAATAAAAAACATATTTTTTTATTAAACCTTACAAGTTATAAATATAAACGATATGTATTATTATATCTTCAATAACTTCTATAACCTAATTTGCTGCTTTACCTACAACATCTGGACACTTATCTGTATGACCACCTAAAGAATCGAAATTTTAAGTTCCTCTGTTTTAAATAATTTAAATCCGCCTTTGCCCATTAATACCTTCTGAATGTCTTCGCAATTAAAACTTACGTATTCTATGTCGAACTTTTGTTTCAATCTTCTTCTATACTCGGAAACCGTTCTTAGTTTCAATATGTTACCAACTTCTTTATAACTTCTCCCAAACAAAAAACCTATTACCATAGCACCACCTAAAAAAGCTCCACAAGTTTCCTCCCCGGCCAGACCAATTCCACCTCCAAATCCACAAGCAGACTTAAAAACATTGTCAGGAATATTATATTTATCTCGCAATGCAAATAATATACACTGAGAACAACCTCGTTGATTGACTTCTGTATAAAATCATTATTTGTATATATTTTCCATTTCTCGTTTTTTAACATAATTTAATCCTCCCTTTTTCCATTTAGGTTAAAAGAGATTATAGCCTGCAACAAACTTTAAAAATAAACCAACTTGCTGCAGGCTATATCATTATATCAATTCAATACTTTATTATTTTGTTAATATATTATTTAAATTTCATATCCGTATTTTTTAACAACTAATGGATCGTGAATTGGAAGAATTACATCCGCCTCTCTAACAACTTTTTGTACAGCAGCTTTTGCAGCCCATAAGTTCCAGTAATTACCTGTTGATCTATCTCCAAAAGCTTCTATTTCATACTTATTATGTGCTTCTATCTCAGGGTACATGGGGTTTTTCCGGCACTGTAAAATCTCATCATAAATAACGTCTCCACATATAATGGCCAAACCTTTTCTTGTATTGACCTTAATGTTCATACTTCCCCAAGTATGGCCATCTGTAATTTCGAGGATGATACCCGGAGCTATTTCAGCATCATTATCAATTAATCTTACCTTGCCGGGAACATGTATTTGCTGTACTAAGTATGTTATATATTCCGGAGGATACTGTGCATCCATAATATCTGCAACAGAAAACATAAGTTCCCTTCTGGGCATTATAATTTTTGCATTTGGAAACATATCATCATTACCAGCATGGTCAATGTGGAGGTGTGTATGAAGTATAACTTTAATATCTTCTTTCTTGTATCCCCATTTAGCCAGTTGTGCTTCGTATGTTTGCTCAGGAGTCTGTGTTGCAGTCATTCCTAATCTATGCATAATATCAAGTTGGCTTTCTTTAACTCCTGTATCCACTAACATGGGAGGAATATTATCACCAGTAATAAGATAAGAATATGTAGGAACTGGCATTTTTTCTCCAGGGTTATATTTATTTACCAAAAAACTCGCATCAATAGATCCCAAGTCAGCAACATGTAACACATTAATTTTATAAACGGGTTTAGACATAATAATCCTCCTTTGCTTAATTTTAATAACTTTTAATAATATTTTATTAAATTAATGTTAGTAAAACCTTCGTACTTACCACCTCCTTCAATAAAATATCTCATTAATAATTTTTTTCTCGACCATATCACCTCACTTTTATCTATGTCTGTGGTATTATTTGATACAAATTTTATGGGCATAATGCGATTACTAAACCAAAATTCATATTATCTCTCTTCTAAGGTCTACAAATTCCATATCAGCAACTATATTCAATTCTAGTGCCTTTTTACACTTATAAACTATATTTTTTATCGTTTCTTTTGTAACTTCCCTGCCTCCCAGGCCTGCCATAAAACTAGCAACTTTTGGAGCTTTTTTGTTGTAAAATGCCGCTTTTGTATCGGTTGCAAGCGGACCGCCCTGTCCTATAGATAAGCTCTTATCGAGCACCGCGATAATACTTGCATCTTTTACTGCGTTGTATAATTCCTCAGCCGGGAAAGGCCTGTAACTTCTTACCTTGATTGCACCGACCTTTTGGCCATTTTCTCTCATTTCGTCGACAGCATCTTTGATTGTCCCCAAGACCGAACCCATGGCAACAACTATTACATCGGCACCTTCAGTCCTGTATTCCTCAATCAAACCTCCGTAATATTCTCCGAACAATTCTTTATACTCCAACGCCACATCTTGAATCTTATCTTTGGCCCGTTCCATGGCTTCCTGCATCATGTATCTAAATTCCATAACTTCATTGTCCGCATACGAACCATAAGTAATAGGTTTCTCCGGGTCTAGGCAATACAACGGGTCATATTCTGGCAGGAATTTATCCACCAATTCTTGGTCATATATTTCAACGGGTTCAAAGGAGTGGGTTAAAATCCATCCATCCATGCAAACCATTACGGGAAGAAGAATTTCTCTATCCTCTGCTATTTTGAAAGCCTGAATGTGAGTGGCATAAGCTTCCTGGCTGTTTTCCACATAAAGTTGTATTAACCCCGCATCTCTTAAGGTCATCGTGTCTTGATGATCAGGCTGTATAGTTATCGGAGCAGAAATCGTCCTGTTAACACCGGTAATCACTATTGGCAAACGCATCCCCGCTGTGTTAAACAAAACTTCTGTCATCAGCAACAGGCCCTGGGATGATGATGCGGTATATGCCCTTACTCCAGTAGCACTGGCTCCGCATATTACCGAAGCTGCCGAAAACTCCGAATCTACCCGCACCATAGTACTGTCTAATTCCTTATCTGCAATCATTTTTGCCAAATCTTCTACAATGTGTGTTTGAGGGCTTATGGGATATGCGGAAATAACTTTAGGCCTACATGCCTTTACAGCTTCGGCAACAGCCATAGATCCTTCAATAACGGCTTTTTTGCTCATGTCCTCTCTTCCTCCATTTTAATCGCCCCTTGCGGGCATTCTTTTGCGCATATTCCGCATCCCTTACAGTAATCATAATTAATATTGCTTTTCTTTTCAGTTATTTGTATGCTGCTGTCTGGGCAGAAAAACGTGCATATGCCGCACCCATTGCATAAATCTTTATTTACTACAGGCCGAAAAGAACGCCAATTACCGGTCTTATTAACTTTCGAAGTGCCCGCTTTAACTACAGCACCTACAGTCAATTTCAAGTGTGAACACCTCGCTTTTGTATCAAAATTAAGCATCTTTTACTATTTTGCTAATCCGAAATATTCAAAGTTGTCATCGCATATTTTTTGGAGCTGCGCAACTACTTCTTTATACTCTTCTCCCTTAAATAGATGTTTGAACCTATTCTGCTTTTTGAGATATGCTTCCACAGGCTTTCTATCTGAAACTTTTCTAACTTCCATCGGCTTTCCTTTTTCAATTGAATAAATTGGAACAAGTCCGGTTTCGACTGCCAATCTTCCAACTTCTATGGTTTCACTGGGGTCAAATCCCCAGCCAATACAGCACGGCACATGAACCTGTATGTATTTGGGACCGTTAATTGAGATTGCTTTTTTTACTTTTCTAATCAAATCCTGAGGGTAACATATGGATGCGGTTGCTACATATTGGATTCCATGCGCAAGAGCTATAGATGGCATGTCTTTCTTGGGTTCCAGCTTGCCGTACGATGCTACACCCGCGGGGGTTGTTGTAGTTGTCGCAGCATACGGAGTTGAACTGCTCCTTTGAACTCCAGTATTCATATAAGCTTCATTGTCATAGCATATGTAAGTTATGTCGTGACCCCGTTCAAACATTCCCGAAATAGCCCCAAAACCGATGTCAAAAGAACCTCCGTCTCCGCTGATAACCACAACTTTGGTATGATTGTTTCCTTTTGCCTTTAGGGCCTCTTTGACACCAGAAGCTACAGCCGCCCCGTTTTCAAAGAGAGAATGTATCCACGGCACTTCCCATGCGGATTGGCCGTATGGAGATGTAAAGGTTTCCAGACAGCCGGTGGAGGTAACGACAATAACATCTTTTCCCGTAGCTTTTAGTATGAGCCTGGTGGCTATGGCAGTTCCGCAGCCCGGGCAGGCTCTGTGCCCCGGTGCAAGTAATTCCATGTTCTCTACCATTCCCATATCCTCCTAAATGATTTTTGTATTTTAATTGCTGCTCAGCACCATATCGTATGCGGTTTTTGCTGCAACGGCATTTTTCTCCCCCAGTGCTCCGGGGAAACGATTCTTGATAGCTCTTATAATAGAATCTATTCTTATTTCCCCGGAAGCCGCAGCAAAAGCCCCCATGATGGCTGTATTCATTATGGGCAGACCTAAAACTTCGAGAGCGATTTTTGTTGCAGGAATGGTTTTTATTGTGATATCTTCGGGAAAATCATAGCCGTCCACTTTCTTTTCAGTGTTGATAAGCACCAATCCCCCCGGCTTAATCCCTTCAAAAACATTGACATTTTCTAAGAGGGTTAAATCTTGAACGATAATATAATCGGGATAATGTATCTTGCTGCGCAATCTTATAGGTTTATCGCTAATCCTTGCAAATGCTTGGACGGGGGCTCCCCTTCTTTCTCCACCTCCACCAAGGTAAGGAAAGGCCTGGCTGTATTTTCCATCCTCAAAGGCCGCTATTGCAAACAGTTCCGCAGTGACAACAGATCCCTGACCACCTCTGCCGTGAATCCTGATCTCCTTCATCATAAATTCACTTCCTTTCCAAATACGTTGCAATTTATAAATATTATAATTTTGCCATGTAATGGCACTTGCGTCGCTTGATATATTTTTCACGAATAATATTTTTTTCTGAAAGTTTAAGATAAAAAATTAAAAGTTTAATTCGCCGGAAATTTTTTTTGCGGTTGCTACCACAAGGTCTTTGATATGTTCCATCTTTTCATCACTTTCAATTCTTATAGTCGGTATAGAAACACTAATTGCAGCCACTGTGTTGCCCCCGAAACCTTTAATCGGTGCGGCTACACATCTTACGCCAAGACAAAATTCTTCGTTATCAATGGCATAACCCTGTTTTTTTATTTCCCTTATCTTTTCTTTTATTTTTTCTAGATCGGTAATTGTATAAGGTGTTAAAGGTTCAAGGGGGGTAGTGAACAGAGAATCTAAAGCTTCTTCGGGGAATACCGTCAGCAAAACTCTTCCTAAAGCAGTACAATATGTGGGATAACGCACTCCTATTTTAAAATTCGGGCGCAGCACGTGACGGCAATCAACTTTATCAAGGTATACAAGTTTATCATCTTCTCTTATAGCCAGATTTACAGTTTCCCCGCATTTTTCGTTCAACTCTAACATCAGTTGTTTAGCTTTTTCTTGCCATTTTAAGATGTGTTTCATTTTACTTCCAAAAATTAAAAACTTCAAACTCAGCCTGTACTTTTTAGTTTCGGGGTTTTGTATGACATAGCCCTTAAATTCAAGGGTGCTTAAGGTTCTGTATACTGTGGCTTCAGGCGAGTCTATCTTTTTGCTTATGTCCTGCACACCCAATTCTTCTGAATCCGATTCAAAACATTCCAATACGCTTAATCCTTTTACAAGTGCTTGTATAAAAGATTGTTGCTCAATTTTCCCGTTCAATTTCGTTTTCTCCTTTATCTATTTTATTATTAGTTAATATGATTCCTATTTTTTGAAATCATTTATTTTATTTTTTATTTATATTTATATATTCTACATGAAATTTATAATTCCTTCTTTTATATAAAAAAATTTTTAAATGAACCCCAAAAATACGTGTATAAATTCTCCTATGCTAAATTATTATGGTTTGAATCAGTCTTTAATATATATAAAGATTTTGTTTTATTTTTAGCACCATCAATATTTTAGAAATTCATTTTTTCTATTTTTCGTTATACCTATTCATAATAGATTGTTTACGTAATATGTTTTTTCATATTGATAATATCAATGGTTTTATTTTTGAAATTAACTATTTTAATATTATCTATCTTTTGCACAAAAAAACGCTTCTTTTATGAAGCGCTTTAAAATATTTCTGTCAGTTTAATATAACTATTGGTTATTTTATTTTATCCTTACGATTACCCCTTCCACCATCTCCCTTATCTCTTCCGTCCTTTCCAGGCTTAATGCCTTTTCTGCTATCTGTTTTGCTTCATCATAGGAAAGAGACCGTATTATCTTTTTCACCTGGGGGATGGAGGATGCGCTCATGGAAAACTCGTCCAGTCCCATGCCCAGTAATATCGGAACTGCGGTCACATCTCCCGCCATCTCTCCGCACATGCCCGTCCATTTCCCGGCTTTATGGGAAGCATCAATCACGTTTTTTATGAGTCGCAGCACGGCCGGGTGCAAAGGTTCATACAGATTCGAAATGTGTTCGTTCATTCTATCGACAGCCAAGGTGTACTGAATCAGATCATTGGTGCCTATGCTGAAGAAATCCACATCCTTGACCAGTATATCGGCTATCACAGCGGCTGAAGGTATCTCTACCATGATTCCCACCTGGAGTTTTTCATCAAACGGTATACCTTCCGCTCGAAGCTCCTGCATTGCTTCTTTAAGGATGGCATTGGCCCTTTTTATCTCTTCAACCCTGGAAACCATTGGGTACATGATCTTCAAATTGCCGTAGTGGCTGGCCCGGAGTATTGCCCTGAGCTGCGTCTTTAAAATCTGAGGTCTGTCCAGGCACATGCGGATGGCCCTCCAGCCCAGGAAAGGGTTCAGTTCATCGGGCATGTCAAGGTAAGGAAGTTTCTTATCGCCGCCGATATCCAGAGTCCTTATGATAATGGGCCTGGGAGCCATAGATTCTGCCACTTCTTTATATGCTTCAAACTGTTCTTCTTCAGTAGGAAGGTTTTCCCGGTCCATGTATAAGAATTCTGTGCGGTAGAGGCCTACACCTTCTGCTCCGTTTTCGAGAGCCCCTTTTACGTCTTTTGGAGTGCCGATATTTGCTGAAAGTTCTACCCTACGAACTTTGTCCCTGGTTTCTCCCGGAAGATTTTTCAATTGTTTGAGTTCCTGCCTGTATTTTACATAATCCTGTTTTAGCTTTTCATATTCTCTCAATTTATCTTCATCGGGATTGATATATACGATTCCTTTGTTGCCATCTACTATCACCACATCTCCGTCAGCGGCCTGACTGGTAATATCAACGAGTCCAACTACCGCTGGAATCTCCAGAGATCTGGCCATAATGGCAGTATGGGACGTGCGCCCTCCCATGTCGGTGGCAAAAGCTAATACATTCTGTTTATTCATCTGGGCCGTATCCGAAGGAGTCAGGTCTTTTGCAATCACGACAACCTTTTCAGATATATCCGCCAGGGACTCGATAGGCACTCCCAGGATATTTTTTATAATCCTTTCGCTTACATCCTTAACGTCCGAAGCCCTCTCTTTCAAGTATTCATCATCCATGTTTTTAAACATCTCAATATAATTCTGCGAAACAATATAAACGGCATTTTCTGCAGTAATCCTATTTTCTCTTATTTTCGACTTGATCTCATCAATAAAAACCGGATCTTCCAGAACCATCAGATGTGCTCCGAAGATTTCAGCTTTATCCCGTCCCATTTCTCTTTCGGCTCTTTCCTTGATTTTCTCTATCTGAATCTTTGACTTTGCTATGGCTTCTATTAAGCGATTTATCTCATTTTCTACCGTGTTTTCCGCAATACTTTTTTTATTTATGGTAATACTGTGTTCCCTTAGTACATAAGCTTTTCCTATTTCTATACCAGGCGATGCTGCAATCCCTTTTATCATATTAACCCCCTCTTAATCTAATCCTTTTTTATGATATCTTCCACTTCTTTTACAATGCGATACGGTTTGGTAATAATCCTGATGGGCAAGGAAAGAATAAACTTTTTAATATCCCCTTCCAGTTCTTTTGTCATCCTGTATGGTTTTGTCAGGATTCTCTCTATAAAGTCTACCGCATAGTTTCCCAGGAGCTTTTCTCTTCTTATTTCAATCTCGTTGCCGCACTGGGTACATTTAATGCTTTTTAATGTGTTTCCGACATAGGTTACCGTATGGGGCGTATCCTTATTGCAGTGAAGGCAAAAAAGTTCGGCTTCCATTCTGGAGGTCACTTAAATCCCCCCTCTCAAAGTTGGTTTATGTCTATCCAATTTTAATTTAATTCTTGAAACTTTAAGCGCCTTAAATCCAATTTCTCTATAATATAATAACGTTAAATCATAAAAGTATCAACATAGAAATGTAAAATATATAAAAATATAAAAAGGGGGAGATCACTATCCCCCCCTTTTTTTTGTTTCTATATCTTGTGAACCGGTTCTCCCAGCACGTCAAAGGAAGCTTCCATGACCGCTTCCGAAAGGGTGGGATGGGCATGGATGGTTTCAGCCAGTTCTTCGGCAGTGCACTCCAATTTTATGGCAAGAGCGGCTTCGGCTATAAGTT
>DUMA01000037.1 GCA_012840135.1 Thermoanaerobacterales bacterium | reverse complement strand
CTGAGCTTCGGATAAGATAGCGAGCTTTTCTTCCGTAGTAAAATTCTTCCTCGCTGCCATAGAAAAATTCCCCCTTCAAGAGTTATTTTATCATGTTGTGCGTTTTGGTCCAATTCTCTTGAGGGGCCAGCAAGCCAGGTTTGAGAATATGTGTTTTATGGTTATGTCGTACTGCCCCAATTTATCACCTCTTTCTGCCTTGATTATATATTATATCTTTTTTATCTTCAATAAAAAAATCATTGATATAACGGTTTTTTTGGATTGAGCGGCGGATCTACTCCTTTCCTTCTGGGAGCTCCCTCTATTAAGAAACATGTAATTAAAAAGGGGCCGGGAAAAAAGAAGCGGAAAACTAATAGTGAAATACCGGAATAAGCTTGAAGATTTTTCGAAAAAATACTTCTGGAGGTGCTTTTTATGAGGATCACAGCAGTAATGCCAAGGCAAGATCAAGTAGGCGCACTGGTGGACTCTTTAGAAAATATAGGTTTTAATAGAAAGGATATGATCATCACTGATATGGCAAAGTCGGAGAGGGGTCTTGAAGAAGATCCCGGCGACATCATCGATATAAAGACCGAGCGGGAAGGTCTCGGAGAAAAAGAACATTATACCGATACTTTTTCGGTCAGAATTGAATATGGTATTCTGGTCAGCCTGGAGGTTTCGGAAAAAAAGGCTGCCCGTGTAATGGAAATAATGGAACAAAACGGGGCTACGGAGATAATAAAAGAATAATGATGCTTTAGCTGCAAAGTTATGTCTTTAAAATTGGGTTAAAAATCTTGCATGCCTTGCATGCCAAAAGAGGGCATGTTGGAACAACTGGCACTCTTTCCGGTACAACTGGCGGTTTTCTGGGTATGAACGACGGGCGAGTGATGGTATAATGAAAAAAGTAATAAATAAAAATGTTAGCTTCTTGGCGTAATGAGAATAGTAATTATTATTGTCCTTCGAGAAAGTTATTAACACACATTTCGCACCCCTTATTACTTCTGAGAATATTTTTTAAAAGAAAATCTTCCACAAAAATTTTTTTCATAAAACATCCAATTTGGTATAATATAATAAAGCGTGAACAGTATGTTTAGATGTAAAATTTGACTAATATAATTCCAGAACTAGGTGTCAAATGAACAAAAGTGATATAATATATTAAAGCTGCGTCTCTCCGCAGCTTTTTAATGAAAAATTCTTCATGGAAGACTTTAAATAGATGCCATAGAAATTTAACAATTCATAAATTTATATTTGTCTTAAAATTTTAATGGCAAGGGCTGTTTCAAGAGCAACTCCTATTTGCAATGAATCTTCATCGATGTTAAATTTGGAATTGTGCAGCGGTTGTATTATTCCCTTTTTTTTATTCCCACATCCTAAAAAGAAATACGCGCCGGGAACACGTTGTAGATAATATGCAAAATCCTCCACTATCATACGGGGCTTTTCCAAATGTTTGACATTGTTGGATCCTATAATTTCGCTTGCGACTTCTTTTAAAAAATTAACTTTTTCGTTGTCGTTGATTAAGGAGTCATAGCTTTTCTCTCGCATAAATTCACAATTGGCATCAAAGGATTCTGAAATCCCACGCACAATTTTTTCTATACCTACGTTTAGTTTTTCTCTCAATGCAGGATTTAGTGTTCTGAGTATCCCTCTGACTAAGACTTCTTCGGCAATAGCATTAGGCTGATTACCTCCTTGAATAATACCGAAACTCAGTACAGCCGGTGCCGAAGGATCTTTCTGACGGGTAATTAAAGATTGCAAAGCCACAATAATATGTGCTGCGATAACTATGGCATCAATTCCCTCATGAGGGTCAGCTCCATGGGAACTTTTCCCTTTAACTTTAAATATTATTCTGTCAGAGGCGGCAAGGGTTTCCCCATAGCAAATGCCGATTTCTCCAACTTGATATGCCGGGTCTACATGTAGGCCAAAAATAGCATCGACGTTTTCCAGCGCACCATCTTTAATCATGGGCAAAGCCCCTCCGTAAATCTCCTCTGACGGTTGAAAAATGAACTTGACGTTTCCCATAAGTTCATTTTTATGCTTTGACAATAATTCTGCAGCGCCTAGTAGAATTGCCATATGAGCATCGTGGCCGCATGCATGCATAATCCCATCAAATTTTGATCGATAAGGCACATCATTTTGTTCTCTAACTGCCAGGGCATCCATGTCGGCACGCAGTGCCACTGTTTTTCCTCTATTATTGCCCCTCAAAATTCCTATAACGCCTGGTAAAGGTTTACCCACATTTTCAATAACTTCTAATCCCAATTCCTTCAACTTACAAATAATAAACTTTGCTGTTTCAAATTCTTTTCCACTTACTTCGGGATTTTGATGAAAATGTCGTCGCAGGCCTGTCAATTTGTTTTGCATTTCTCTTGCTTCCGCTAAAAAATCCATAAAAAGGCAATCCTCCTTAATATTTTGCGGGCCCCCATCTGGAAGCCCACAAAACATTGTCTATTTTTGTATACTTATTTTGTATACTTATCCCAAAAAACCATAATATCCGGGTCCCAGAGGAAGATTGAGCAGTAGCCATAAGGCTAGGAAAATAAGCCATGCTATCGCAAATGCAATGGTATATGGAATCATAAAGGCCATGACAGTTCCTGTTTTCGCTCTGGGGTCATATTCCTGAGCGTAGGTCAATATCACTGCAAGATAGGGAAGGGTCGGAGTTAAATTATTTGTTATACTATCACCAATGCGATAAGCCGCCTGGGTTGCCGCCGGGTTAACTCCAGCAATCATCAACATAGGAACAAATATTGTAGAAAGAATAGCCCACTTTGCGCTGGCACTCCCAATAAACATGTTTATACAGCCTACCACCAGCACAAAGACTATAAGCAATGGAACGCCTTGAAGTCCTATCGCCTTCAGGAAGTTGCCTCCCGCAATCGCTACGATAAGTCCGATATTGCTGTCTCTAAAAACTGCGATGAATTGAGCCGCAAAGAAGCATATCACAACAAAACTAGCAAGGCCCTTCATCTCGTTATTCATCATCTTAATGGTATCACCAAAGTTTTTTATTGTCCCCACAATTTTACCGTAGACATAACCTGGTATAAAGAACATTAAAAGGATTAACGGGGGTACTGATTTCAGTAAGGGACCAGTTACAACGGCTTTACCCTTTTCCGGAGCAAAAGGTAAACCAGGTAAAGTCATAAGAGCCACTATTGCAAAAAAGGCCAGTAAGGAAAAAAGAGCAAGTTTTAATCCTTTTAACTCTAATGGAGATAAATTTGAATCTCCAGCTTTTAAATTTTCAACATTTGCATTCATTCCAAGACCCATTTCACTTAATTTGGGCTCTACATATCTAAGTGTCACCCATGTCCCAATCGGCGCTAAAAATAATACGGAGACGAATAAAAAGTAATACCCCATCGCAGGAGAAGCAACATAATTTGGATCAATAAGTTTTGCGGCAGCTTCGGTCATACCCGCTAAAGCAGCGTCTGCAGAACCTACTAAAAAGTTTGCTCCAAATCCACAAGCAACAGATGCAAAACCTGCAAATAATCCTGCCAAGGGATTTCTACCCGTCCCTTTGAACAGAATTGCTACAAGTGGCGGAAAGATAACAAAAGCAGCGTCACCGGCTATATTGCCGTTAATACCTATTATAAACACTAAAAGAGTTGTCAACACTTTAGAATTGGCCAAACTAGCTAATTTTAAAGTTGCTTGTAATAAGCCACCCCCATTTGCAACTCCAAGACCTATTGTGCATACTAATACCATCCCCAAAGGTGGAAAATTGGCAAATTCTTTAACCATGTTCATAAAAATGTTTGCTATGCCTTTAGCGGTAAGAAGATTTACTACAGTAACAGGTTCCTTTGTCGCCGGGTTTATTACCGATATTTTTGCGTAGCTCAGAACCGCCGATAAAATCAATGTAAGTCCAAAAAACCAGATAAACAAATAGACGGGGTGTGGAATCTTGTTGCCCATGTACTCTACCCAACCTAGAAAACCTTTCATTTTCACTTCAGAATTAATCTCGCCTTTTTTCATTTTTTCTCCTCCTTCTCTGCGTGTCTAATTAATATATTTAAAATAACAAGTAATTTCCATATTCACCCCCTTTTCGATAATATCATTAAAAATATCGTTGAAAATTCAATATTTATTGCATTATTGTTGTTTTTATCGCATAGAATGTAACCGAAAATTTGATCTTTAACTGTCACTAGAACAAGTACGAACATAATTATCTATTTAATACATCGGCAATGTTACAAACTGCTTTTCTGTTCATCGCACATAGATTTTCCCTCGTGTAAGATCCAATATGAGGTGTTAGAATTAAATTATCTAATTTTGCCAGTATAAGCGGATCATTAACGGCAGGTTCTTTATCAAAAACGTCAATGGCTGCACCAGCAATTATATTTTCTCTTAACGCATTGATCAAAGCTTTTTGGTTGACAACACCCGCTCTTGATGTATTAATCAGGAAAGCGGTTTTTTTCATAATCTGCAATTCGTTCATATCAATTAGATTTCTGGTATCGTCTGTGAGCCTAATGTGAAGTGAAATAAAGTCGCTGTTTACAAGTAAATCATGGAGGGATGTCATTATAACATCCTCTTTTATAGCAGATTCTTTATCTATATAGGGGTCATAAGAAAGCACTTTCATTTCAAATCCTTTGGCTCTTCGTGCAACTGCCCGGCCTATCCTACCAAAGCCTATAATTCCCAGTGTTTTTCCCCAGACATCTGTACCAATCGGTCTTTCCCAGATATTCATTTTCATCTTTAAGTTCGATTCTGTAATTTTTCTCGCAATAGAAAGTATTAAGCCAAAACATAAATCCGCAACGGTTTTATAATCGGATAAATCTTTAGTAGTTTTCACCTCTACACCGTATTCTTCGGCAGCTTTAAGGTCAATATTTTCAACCCCGACACCATGCCTAGATATTACCTTCAGATCTTTACAGTTTTTAAAAACATCTCTGTTAATTTCATCGGAACTAGAATAAACTAATATGCCCTCTATTTTATATTTATTAGCCAATTCACATATTTCCCGAGAGTTCATACCTCTATTTAAGTTTAAGTTGCTCACTATAGGATTTATATTAAATTTCTTGAATAATAGCTCCAACTCATCCCAGTTTTCTTTACCAAATTCTTTTGAAGTAATTAGAATGTTTTTCATAAAAGCACTCCCTCTTTAAAGAAAGATAAAAAACTTAAGATGAAATATTTTATGTAATGAAAAAAGCAAAAAATGTACCAAAAAGCTCTCTGGATTAAAAATACAATTAAAATTCATATAACATCGAAGATATGAGCGTTTTTACGGCTTAAATATTTTTTGTATGTTTGATAACTTTATAATATATTTAATAAACCTGGTTATACCCTGGTTATTAATCGGGTTAAAAAATAAAAGGATTTTAAAAAAAAATGTAGAAAACATAATTATAAAAATTTGTTTTGGAGAGTTATACTATGAAAAAATCTTTAACAACAATATCTTATAATAAAAAGGCTCGGGACAAAGTCTATGAACAGCTTTCCGATTTGATAGGCAACGAAGTAAATATAAATAGTTTATGTGTTGATGATTTAAGAGAAAAAGAAAAAATTCATGATGATTTAATCTTAATAACAGCTAAAGCCATAAAAAATCATGTGCTTCCCTTCATCGATAAAAGTTGCAAATATATTGTTGCTTCACGAAACCTTGACACAAAAAATTTAAGGCTGCTTTTTGATATCCCTCCGGGCTCAGAAGTATTAGTGGTAAACAACTTGCTTGTAAACACTATCGAGGTAATAAGGGAACTTGAAACCATTGGGATTTCCCATTTAAAATATTATCCATATGAACCCGGAAACTTCAAAAACAAACATTATGACTATGCCATAACTATCGGGGAACCGGAACTGGTGCCTCAAAACGTATCCAGAGTAATAGACCTAGGTGATAGACCTATCAGTGTTATGACGATATCAAAAATATTAACACTACTAGATATAGATAACTCCTTCGATTTTCTGATAAGCTCCACTTATATTTCCGACCTTGTTAAATTGTCTATGCAATTAACCAATAAGGTAAAACAAAACCAACTGTTGCAGTTACAGTTGGAAAAAATCATTTCTAATTTCGACGATGGAGTAATTGTTACCGATGAGAAAGATAATATTCTTATTCACAATAAAGTAGTAGAAGAAATGCTTAATATAAATTCGTCATTGATAGGCAAAAATATTCGTAATATATTTTTCATTAATGGCGAAGAAAACAACCATGAGTTTGTATATATAAACCATAAGACTATTTATTTGTCAGTTACCGATATTTTTATTTCGGATAATTATAAAACAAAATTAATTATTTTAAGAGATGTAAGTAAGATTCAGGATATCCATAATGAATTTAAAAAACAAGAGAAACTGTCCAAATTTAAATCAAAGTATACTTTTTCGCAAATAATATACAAAAGTGAAATAATGCATAATCTGATAAACAAGGCTAGGAAAATAGCAAAAACAGATTCGACCGTATTGATCCTGGGAGAGAGCGGTACAGGAAAAGAAATGCTGGCACAGTCCATTCATAATGAATCAAAAAGAAGCCGTTATCCTTTCGTGGCGATTAATTGCGCCACGATTCCTGAAACTCTTCTTGAAAGTGAATTGTTCGGATATGAAGAAGGAGCCTTCACTGGAGCTAAAAAAGGCGGGAAAAAAGGGCTGTTTGAACTGGCTGATAGGGGGACTATTTTTTTGGATGAAATTGGTGATGCTCCGCATTCCATACAAATCAAGCTTTTGAGAGTGCTGCAGGAAAAAGAAATTATGCGTGTAGCTGGAGAAAAAATTATTCCTGTGGACGTAAGGATAATTGCGGCAACTAATAAGAACTTGATTGAGATGGTTGCGAAAGGAAAATTCAGAAAGGATTTATATTACAGATTGAACATACTTCCAATCCTAGTACCACCTCTGCGTGAAAGGAAAGAAGACATAGAGGCTTTGTTAAATTTCTTTCTTGCAAGATTTAACATCTCTGAAAAAACAAGAAACCTTTTAATGGATTATCCCATAAAAAAACTCATTATGGATTATGATTGGCCTGGAAACATAAGGGAACTTGAAAATTTTGCCGAATACATCAATGTGATTTCGGAAGTCTCTACCGATTTATATAATGACATTATTAATTTTTTCTCATCTAAGAATTATATCCAAACTAGACAAGACACAGGTTATGTTGATCCACTAAATTTGAAAAATCCTGAGATAAAAAAACAGGCAATATTAATTTTGAAGATATTACACAAAGCTAAAAATGAAGGGATTATAATCGGTAGAACACGGATTAAAAGGATTTTGGAGGAAAACGGTATAAAGTTAAGCGAGCAGCAAATAAAAACCAGAATTGAATTTCTTAAAAAGAACAATTTTATCTTATCTTTGACTGGAAAAGGTTCAGTAATAACCTTAAAAGGAGAGAAATTTTTGCAATTGTATTCCTCATCATGATAGGAACTTCTTATTCTCCTAAGACCATATTTTGATGAAAGCTCGGGAATGGTTGCACTGGTAGTGGGGAAGAAACGTTCAGGGGTTAGAATATAAGTTCTAAGAACTTTACGGTCAGCGGATTCATCAGGCGGGGATGGGATAAAAGCTTATAAAGCCGCAGGGTGTGAGCGAGCGATAGGATATTATCGACCTGATCCAGGTTCCTCCTTCTCCACGCCTCCGCCACCATGTCTTCAAATTGCAGCCTCCGGTAAAGCAGTTTCTTGAGTTCTGCCTCATATTTTGCAGGGCCATCCGCCAGCGCCCTGGCCGCCGTCATCCCGCTCAACACCGCCATGTCTATTCCGCCGCCGTGCAGCGGCGATGTGAGACCTGCGGCGTCTCCCACCAGCATGATGTTGTCATAGGTCAGCCTGTTCGGCATCCTGGTGGGGCAGATGCCGCCGAGGATCTTTACAATCTTATGATTTCCGTCGTCAAGCCTTTCCTTTTTAAACACTTCGTCCAGCATATTTCTTAAATTGCGCCGGGATAACGGGTTAAAATCGCCTATTCCCACGTTGGCGGTTTCCTTCCCCTGCTCGTCCTTGCCTTTGGGAAATATCCAGTAGTAACCCCAGAAATCCGGCAAAAAACCGACCTTCAGGGCGTTACCAATGTGCGAAAAATCTCCCTCCACCAGGTACTGGACCGTCTTCCCGGAGTTTTGCTTGTAAAAGCTTGAAAAACCCAGCGCTCTAGAAGTCACCGGGGGTGCCCCGCTGGCATCGATTATAAAATCATATATTGTTTTTAGCTTCTCCAGGTCTTTCGGCAAGACCGGAGAGTTTTCCATGATTTTGACACCCTTTTCAACAGCCCTTCTGGAAAGCTCTTTCTGCCAGGTGCTCCTGTCTATCATCCACAGGTTCAGAGAACGTGCATCGAATCTATATGTAGAGCGGGCCTCGAAGATCAGCGTCTCCACCTTGAACCTGACACCTGCACAGGGCTTGCCCAAAAGTTTCAGCACGTCGAAAAAGCCTTCGGCGCACCGGATATCTTCACCGATTTTCCCTTTTTCCATGAGGGTCACATCAAAACCCCTGCCGGCCGCTTCGGCGGCTGCGAAAAGGCCGCCGGGGCCGCCGCCGATAACCAGAACTTTCGCCATTTTCCCCACCTCTTATAGAAATTCATTTCAGCCATTTATCTATTCGCTGTCTTTGTGTTAACACGCCGCTGAAAAGATCGCCTTTTTGCCTCAGCCTTTCCGGCATGTTTTTTATATGAAACATTTCGGGAGTAACGCCTCCCTCCAGTTCTTCCCATGTCACCGGGCACGACACCGGCGCTCCCCTTCTGGGTCTGGGGCTGTAGGGTGCGATAATGGTCTTCCCCTTGATATTCTGTAGATAATCAAGATATACCCTGCCTTCTCTTTTATCCACGCTTCTAATGGTGGTGGCCTTTTGGGGGAATGTCTTCTCCAGCACCCGGCAGAAAAAGCCGGTGAAAACCCTCACGTCTTCATAGGTATAAACCGGTTCCAGCGGAACATACACCTGCAGCCCGGTGGCTCCAGAAGTCTTGGCAAAGCCTTTCAAACCCTGAAGGTCCAGAAGTTTTTTCAGAGCCAGGGCCAGCTCCCGGGCATCCTCGAAATCGGTGTTTTCCATAGGGTCCAGGTCAAAGACCGCAAAATCCGGCCTATCCGGGTTATCCTTTCGGGAAAGCCAGGGATGAAGCTCTATGCTGGCCTGGTTGGCAGACCAGAGCAGGCTCTCCTTATCGTTTATCACCGCATATCTTATGATTTTATCTTCATCGGAAACGGTTTCGAAAGTCTCCAGCCACTCCGGCGCGTATTCCGGAATATTCTTCTGGTAAAAAGCCTTTCCGTAAATGCCGTCGGGATACCTGGTAAACACCATGGGACGGTCTTTCAGGTGCGGCAGGATATAGGGGGAAACCTGCGCCATATAGTTTATGAAGTCTGCTTTTGTTATGCCGTCATCGGGCCACATTACTTTAGAAAGATTTGTAAGTTTCAGTTTCCGCTTTTCCACATAGACCTGCGGCAAAAAAATCCACCTGCCTGATATAATATTTTGCTTTATTTTTATAGTTTCCTCTTTTTTTATGAAAAAATTTGACCCGGATGTATTAAAACCAATTTTTGTGGCATGTGAGGGCTCATGGCACCTTAGAGGGATTCTTAAGTTTGAAAAGAACGGAGCAGAACCGGCACGAACGGATGCATGCGGGTAGGTACCGAGGAAGAATGGAAAAATGGACATAATAGTATACGGTGATAATATGATAACAATCAATACGCCTTTTTATCCCATGGAGCCTGAAACTTTTCCACAGGCCTTTGACGATCCAGAATTCGGTTTTCAGATAAAATGGGACGGCACCAGGATTCTGGCTCATGTGAGCCGGGAAGTAAAACTATTCAACAGAAAAAAGAAGCTGAGGACCCTTCAGTACCCCGAGATTGCGAACAGACTTGCGGGTATTTTCAAAGGGCGGAAACTCGTCCTGGATGGCGAAATAGTCACACTGGCAAACGGAAAACCCTCTTTTCAACTGCTCATGCGCCGGGACCGGGCCTCGGACCCCGCCGCAGTGAAATCACTGATGGCACGAATCCCGGTGACATATGTGGTATTCGACATCCTTTATCTGGATGGAAAGGAACTGGTCAGCCTCCCCTTCCAGGAAAGAGACAGGTTGCTCAAGTCTTTGATCCCGTCGCAAGACCCCGTGGTGGTGGCGGATACTTTCCCCCTGACGGGCACCACGCTTTTCAGCGTGGTAAAGCAGAGAGGTCTCGAGGGTATAGTGGCAAAAAGGCTGGACAGCCGGTACGAAGCGGGCAGAAAGAGCAGAAAATGGCTGAAAATAAAAAACAGGAGGCTGCTGGACGCCACAATCGGCGGCTACCTGGCCGATAGCCGCAGGATCCGCTCGCTCCTTCTCGGCATCTTCCAGGATGGGGATTTTATCTATATAGGGAGGGCCGGCAGCGGCCTAAAAGAGGCGGAGGGCCGGGCCCTCTACGATTTTCTTTCAAAATACCGGCTGGCATCATGTCCTTTTAATATCGTGCCGCCCCCGTTCGCCGGTGAAAATCCATGCTGGGTCGAGCCATGGCTGGATGTTCGGGTGGAATACCTGGACTTTACCGATGAAGGCTGTCTGAGGCATCCGGTGATTAAAGGTATTAATTGGACGGCAGATTAGGCCGTCCTTTGCTTCGGGGTTATCTGTTGTTTTCAATTCTGATTTCATATGCTGGATGCGTCTCAAATGGCCTTTTTCTTTCGCCCCTTCCTGCCTCCGGCTTCATGCTTTTCACGCTTTTCTTTTTCCGCCAGGGCCAGGCTGGCCTTCAAAGCCTCCATAAGGTCCACCACCTTCTCTTCTCTGGGAGCAGGTATGCTCACCTCCTTGCCTTCAACTTTGGCCCTTATGATGTCGAGAAGGGCTCTACGGTACTCATCGGTGTACTTTTCGGGCTTGAACTCCGTGGAAAGAGAACTCACCAGCTGGACAGCCATTTTAACCTCGTTTTCGTGGAGTTTTACGTCGGGAGAGAACGGTATTTCGCCCGCATCCCTCACTTCTTCAGGATAATACATGGTTTCCATGACCAGATAGTTTTTACCGTAAGGCCGGAGGCATGCCAGGCTCTGCTTCGCCCTGATCACGACCTTCGCCACGGCTATCTTGCCTGCCTCTTCCATGGCTTTCCTCAAAAGGATATATGCCTTTTGCCCCGTTTCCTCGGGTCCCAGAAAATACGAATGGTCAAAATATACGGGGTCTATGTCCCGCAAATCTACAAAATCCACAATATCGATAGTTCTGGTTGTCTCATCGGGAATGCCCTCCAGGTCCTTTTCATCTATAATGACAAACTTCCCTTTTTCGTATTCGTATCCCCGGACTATCTCATCGTCTTCCACCTTCCCGCCGCAGTTCGGACATACCTTTTCGTACTGGATGGGCGTTCCGCACTTTTTATGGATCTGGCGGAAGCTTATGCTCTTCTTTTCCGTGGCCGCATACATCCTGACGGGTACATTAACCAGGCCGAAGCTTACTGAACCGCGCCACAGAGCTCTCATGAAATCACCCCTTTTATTTCTTAATATTCCATTTAAAAGACATATTAAACATTGCCGATCCGCAGTTTCGAGACAGCGGATTATAAATAAATGGCAGCCTTACCAGCAAATTATCATTATAAACTGCACTTCAGGTGAAAAAATAATAATACCTGCTGATGGTTAGCGAGGTACTTCATCTAAACTGGTATCGATAGTTAGCCGTCAGCAGGCTTTGTTTTTTATTGACAAAAAAAATCATTAATATATTATAAATATAGTTGAAATAGTTGGAGAGGGATAACATGGTAATCAGGATGGATTTAAAAATCGGCATCATCGGAGGCGGTCAACTGGGGAAAATGATGGCCCAGGAGGCCCGGAAGCTGGGATTTCGCATACTTGTGCTGGATCCGACGCCCGGATGTCCGGCAGCCGGGATTTCCGACGCACAGATCGTGGCGGATTTTTATAATGCCGAGAAAATAAAAGAGCTGGTGGAAAAAAGTGACATTTCCACTTATGAAATAGAGCACATCGACACCTCTGTATTGAAAGAGCTGGTGAAAAATGGGCATATCGTGCACCCATCGCCGGAAGTGCTGGAAACCATAAAGGATAAATCGAAGCAAAAGCAGATGCTCAATCGGAAGAATATACCGACGGCCAGGTGGAAAATGGTAGAAAGAGACCTGTACTCAGAGGTCGTAGATTTTGGAATACCGGCCGTGCAAAAGTCCTGCCGCGGCGGATATGACGGCAGAGGTGTTTTTGTTATCCGCGAGAGGCAGGATATCCCGAAAGCTCTCAAATCCGATTCCTTCCTGGAGGAGATGGTGGACATTGAAAAAGAGCTGGCGGTGATGGTGGCAAGAAGCGCCCGTGGAGAGATAAAATGTTATCCGGTGGTGGAGATGGCTTTTGATGAGAGGGCAAATATTTGCGACACCGTCATTGCCCCGGCCAGGGTAGATAGGAGAATTCAGGAGGAGGCCTCCGACATGGCAGCAAGCTGCGTGGAGGCTCTAGACGGTGTCGGCATCTTCGGCATAGAAATGTTCCTGACAGGAGATGGAAAAATACTGGTAAACGAAATTGCCCCCAGGCCTCATAACTCGGGCCATTATACCATAGAAGCCTGCGTCACTTCTCAATTTGAACAACATCTAAGGGCCATAGCGGGATTTCCCCTGGGCTCCACCGAGCTTCTTATTCCGGCGGTCATGGTCAACATCCTGGGGGAAGACGGCTACGAAGGTCCGCCGCATTTTGAAGGCGTCGAAGATGTGCTGGCCATTCCCGGTGCCAGCATCCACATATACGGCAAGAAAACCACAAAGCCCTTCAGAAAAATGGGACATGTCACCATAGTGGATAAAAACATGGAAAGGGCTCTGGAAAAGGCTGAAACGGTAAAGCGCAAGCTAAAAGTAAAATCATACCAGAAGTCAGAAGCTTAATTTCACATTTACGGTTGCAAAAAGGAGGATCAGCATGAAATCAAAAAATGTGCTCGCCGGTATCATCATGGGCAGCGATTCCGATCTTCCGGTCCTGAAAGATGCCGCCAAGGTGCTGGAGGATTTCGGAATCGGATACGAAATAACCATCGTTTCCGCTCACAGGACGCCTCAGAGGATGTTCGATTATGCCAAGAGCGCTGAAGAAAGGGGCCTTGAATTAATCATAGCCGGTGCAGGAGGCGCCGCCCACCTTCCGGGCATGGTAGCTTCTATCACGAATCTTCCGGTCATAGGCGTGCCCGTAAAAACCTCGGCTCTGAACGGTCTGGATTCCCTTCTGTCCATAGTTCAGATGCCCGCGGGAGTCCCTGTGGCTACGGTGGCCATTAACAATGCAAAAAATGCCGGCATACTGGCCGCTCAAATCCTGGGGATAAAATACCCGGAGATAAGGAAAAAGGTGACCGAATACAAAAAAACCATGAAGTCCGAAGTAGAAAAAAAGGCCGAAAAACTTGAAAGTTTGGGGTATGAAGGCTTCTTGAACGGCAGCGAGTAAAGTCTGCCCCAAAATCCAGGCTATATAGCCCAAAAAATATGATTGGAGGAGATTTCTTGAAATTGCTGCAGAAGATGAAAGATGGAGTTTACATGCTTCCTGCTGTGCACTGGGAAAGGAGGCTTTTCGATTCTCTAATACCGCTTCCGGACGGTACAAGTTATAACGCCTACCTGGTGAAAGGTAGTGAAAAGACGGCCCTCATTGACACCGCAGACCCGATGAAAGCCGAAACCTTAATGGAGCAGCTGCAGGGTGTGGAAAAACTGGACTACATAGTGGCCAATCATGCGGAACAGGATCACTCCGGATGTATTCCGCTGGTACTTCAAAAATATCCCGATGCTAAAGTTCTGGCCACTCCCAAGGCAAAGCCCATGCTCATGGACCTGCTGCTCGTCCCCGAAGAAAAGATCGTAACTGTAGAGGATGGCGAAACCCTATCCCTGGGCGATAAGACCCTGCGCTTCATCCATGCCCCCTGGGTCCACTGGCCTGAAACCATGTTCACTTATCTGGAAGAAGACAAGATATTGTTTACATGCGATTTTCTCGGGTCCCACTTGGCCACATCGGAAATGTACGCCACCGATGAATGCAGGGTATACGAAGCGGCCAAGCGCTATTACTCGGAAATCATGATGCCCTTCAGGCCCTCCATCCAGAAAAATCTTGACAAAATAAAGGACCTGGCCATCGAAATCATTGCCCCCAGCCACGGCCCGGCGTACAATAAACCGCAGTTTATAATCGATGCCTATCACAGCTGGGTCTATGACGAGCCCGGAAACATAGCGGTAATTCCCTTTGTGAGCATGCACGGCAGTGTGAAAAAGATGGTGGAGCATCTGGAAGCGGCTCTCGTTGAAAGAGGAGTCATTGTAAAGCCCTTCGACCTTACGGTCACGGACCTGGGGCAGCTGGCCATGGCCCTGGTGGATGCCGCCACCGCGGTCATAGGCACGCCCGCCGTTCTGGCAGGCGCCCATCCCGCTGCGGTATACGCGGCATATATTGCCAATGCCGTCCGCCCCAAAACAAAGTTCGTATCCATCATAGGTTCTTACAGCTGGGGAAGCAAGGCGATAGATCAGTTGTCGGGCTTAATTACCAACCTCAAGGCTGAAGTAATTCCGCCGGTGTTTATAAAAGGCTTTCCCAAAGATGAGGATTTCAAAGCGCTGGAAAAACTGGCCGACACCATAGCGCAAAAACACAGGGAAAATAACCTGAAATAAACCATATTTTCCCCGGCCATCTGGAAAATACGTAAAAAATCCCCGGGATATCCGGGGATTTTTTAGATCGAAAGAAGGTTGCTAATATGAAAAGGGTATATGTGCTGTTATTATCTATTATCACAACAGCATTTATTTTTACAGGCTGTGCGCATACCAGCGAAAAGGAAGATTTGACTTTTTCGGGCACCGTTGAAGCCGATGAGGTAAATGTAAACTCGGAGATTCAGGGGAAAATAACCGGCATCTTCGTAAAAGAAGGGGACGCAGTCAAAAAAGGTGATTTATTGGTGCAGCTGGACGACACATCCTTAAAACTTCAGGAAGCATCCGCCAGAGCCGGGCTGGAAAAGGCCAGGGCCCAGCTTGACGATGTGCTGGCAGGAAGCCGGGATGAGGCCATAAAAGCTGCCGAAGCTGGAGTGACGCAGGCTCAAGCGGTGCTCTCCGGGGCTGAAAAAAATGTGAAGTATTACGAAGATCTTCTGGCAAAAAATGAAAAATTATTTAAAGATGGGGCGGTTCCCGAACAAAACATAACAGATTTAAAAGAGGCGCTGGAGAATGCCCGAAGCCAGTATGAAAAAGCAAAAGCCGGTCTGGACCAGGCCATAGCTCAGAGGGATTTGTTGCTCAATGGATCAACATCCCACAGCATTAAAGCCGCAAAAGCAGCATATGCTCAGGCGGAAGCCGCATTGGATATAGCCAGGGAAATGGTGGATAATGCCAGGATACTTTCACCTCTGGATGGAACTGTGCTCTATGTCAATTTTAAGCCCGGAGAAGTGGTCTTCCCAGGCTCTCCCATCATGACCGTGCTGGATTTAAAAAACCTCTGGGTTGACATATATATCCCCGAAAAATATTTGAAACTGGTAAAACTACACGAATCCTTAGACGTGAGATGGGAAGATAAAACTGTCAAAGGTGAAATTGTTTTTATTTCACCTCGGGGTGAATTTACTCCCAGGAATATCCAGGCAAAAGAAGAAAGACAGAATGTGGTCTACAAAGTAAGGATCAAACTGCCGTATTCCGATATTTTAAAGCCCGGTATGGAAGTAGATGCAGTATTGCCGGCAGGGGAAGTGAAATAATGGATTACGCAGTGGAATTAAACGGTATCACCAAAAAATACGGCAATCTCACGGCGGTAGACAATCTCAACTTGAAAATACCCCCCGGCAGCATCTTCGGCTTTCTGGGGCCCAACGGTTCCGGAAAGACCACCACCATAAGGATGATGTGCGGTGTCCTGACGCCCACTTCCGGCAGCGGGAAGGTACTGGGATATGATATTCTAAAAAACCCCGAGGAAATAAAAAAGAAAATAGGCTATATGTCCCAGAAGTTCAGCCTTTATGAAGACCTGACCGTGGAGGAAAACCTGGATTTTTATGGTGAGATTTACTCCATACCCCCAAAGGAGTTCAAAGAGCGCAAGGATATAGTCTATAGGATGGCGGGCCTTTCGGGTAGGGAAAAAACTTTAGCCGGCAATCTTTCCGGCGGCTGGAAGCAAAGGCTGGCGCTGGGTTGTGCCCTCATCCATAAACCCAGTTTATTGTTTCTGGATGAACCAACGGCGGGAGTGGATCCCGTTTCCCGGCGGATATTCTGGAAAGTCATCAGAGAAATGACTAAAAACAATATCACCGTAATAGTATCCACCCATTACATGGATGAAGCCCAAACCTGTGATCTTGTAGGCTTCATATTTAAAGGAAAGCTTCTGGATTTCGGCGACCCCAACGAAATTGTCAAAAAAAACAATGCCCAGAATCTCGAGGATGTCTTTATAAAATATGTGGAAGAAATGACCGGCGAACATCATGGGGTCAGGCCTCTCGATATATTTTTCAATGGTTAAAAGGGTATGAATATGAAGGAATCGGTTCTATTGATATACTTTTAATGGCATTTGAAAAGGGATGTGGAGAATGAGAATCAGAAGGATACTGTCGATCATAAAAAAGGAATTTATCCAGATAAAAAGGGATAAACCCAGCTTGGGCATCGCTATCATGATGCCTTTAATGATGATGTTTTTGTTCGGATATGCGGTTAAAGTGGAGGTGGATCACGTCCCGACGGCGGTTTGGGATGAGAGCCAAACGCTCCAGAGCAGGGAATTCATCAGGTCATTTCAGAATTCCAATTATTTTGATGTGGTCACATATGTCTCAAATAGAGGCGAAATGCAGGCTTTGATGGACACAGGGGAAGTTAAAGCAGCTCTGCATATACCGCCCGATTTTTCAAGAAATATTTTAAAGGGAGAACCCGCCCAAACGGAGATGCTTGTAGACGGTTCGGACCCCACTGTTGCCAGGACGGTGTTTTCCAGCGGTGTATTAATAGCCGAGCACTTCTCCCGAAACATCTCTTTAAAAACTATGCTGAAAAGGGGAAGCGGGACTATTACCTTGCCTGTAGAACTTAAACCCCGGGTAGAGTATAATCCATCTTTTAAGACAGAAATATTTACTATTCCCGGTCTGATAGGCCTTGTGATGCAAAATATTACCGTCATGCTTACAGCTTTTTCTCTTGTTCGGGAGCGGGAAAGGGGCACCATCGAACAGTTGATAGTGACCCCCATAAAGCCTGCGGAGCTGATGATTGGAAAGCTAATCCCCTATATCTTTATCGCCCTTATAGATTTTACCTTATCCCTTTCTATCGGCATGTTCTGGTTTCACGTCCCCGTAAAGGGAAGTCTTGCACTTTTATTCCCTTTAGCCCTGGTTTTTATCATCGTGGCCCTTTCCATAGGCATCCTCATTTCCACAGTGGCCAGGACCCAACTTCAAGCCATGCAGATGACGATGTTGTTCTTATTACCCAGTATAATCCTGTCCGGCTTTATATTCCCTTTAGATGCCATGCCCGAGATAGTCCGCTTGATCAGTTATATGATACCGCTCACATATTTTCTACGGATAATCAGGGGCATAGTAGTAAAAGGGGTGGGCTTTGACATCCTTTATTCAGATACTCTAGCTCTCGCTTTTTTTGGCCTTGTTTTGTTCACACTTGCCATAGTAAGATTTAGAAAAAAGCTTGAGTAGAATATAAAAGTTGAGCTCTGCCGGGAAAAACCAACACATTTTTTATCTGGTTTGGAAAAACCGACCGCCCTGTACCGACGATCCTAACACCTGCTAACACTCTCATTCCTATTAAGACTTTTCTGTGATATAATGTCTTACATGATACCTTAGAAAGAGAGGTTTTTGCATGAGACTCGTCTTTTTTGTGGATTTCGACGGCACCATCACCAAAGAGGACACCTGCGATGCCATGGTGAAAGCCTTTGCAAAAGGAGACTGGGAGAGTCTTGATAAAAGGTGGCAGCAGGGCGAGCTTTCCACCGAGGAATGCGCCCGGGAGACTTTTAAAATGTTTGATGCAGATGAAAATACTCTAAAAAGATTTTTGCAGGAAAACATGGAAATAGACAATCATTTTATACCCTTTGTAAACCTATGCCGGGCAAAAGGCTACTGCCTTTACATATTGAGCGACGGATATGATTTTAATATAAAGGTGGTACTGGAAAAGTACGGCTTGACCGATATACCGTTTTACGCCAATGAACTTGTCATCGATGGTAAAAATTTTGATATCCGCTGCCCTTACGGTTCAAAATCCTGCTCACGGTGCGGAGTGTGCAAGACCGTAATCATGCAAAAGCTCAAGCCCGAAGGCAGCCTTGCTGTCTACATCGGCGACGGCTATTCGGACATCTGCCCGGCACAATCCGCCGATAAAGTCTTTGCTAAAAGGAAATTGCTGGACTACTGCAGGAAAAATAGGATTCCTGCAGTAGAGTTTAATAGTTTTTCCGATATTATAAACTGGTCTTCCACTTGTTGCAGCGATCGCCCCAGCGGGCAATGGTCTTGCCCTCCATCTTTATGTTCACCACCTCGCAGTGGTTGGGACAGCCCTGACACTCGAAACTGTCGGCGGTAAACTTTATGTCCGAAATGCCGAATCCCTTAAAAGCCGTTTTTTCCACTTCGGCATCTCTGGCTAGGAGGGCTGCGCCTATAGCTCCCATGACATTGTGATACCTGGGTACAAATACCGACAATCCAAGGGCCTCCTCAAAGGCAGCCTTCATTCCGCTGTTCGCCGCCACCCCTCCCTGAAAAACCACCTTGGGCCGGATTTCCTTGCCCTTCCCCACATTGTTGAGGTAGTTTCTCACAAGAGCCTGGCACAGGCCCCGGATTATATCCTCGGTCTTGTAGCCCAGCTGCTGTTTGTGGATCATGTCGGATTCGGCAAACACCGCACACCTGCCGGCTATACGCACTGGGTTTTTTGACCTGAGGGCATGATTCCCGAACTCCTCGATGGGGATGCCCAGCCTGTGAGCCTGTTGGTCCAAAAAAGAACCGGTACCGGCGGCACATACGGTATTCATGGCAAAATCGGTGACCACTCCGTCCCTTAAAATAATTATTTTGGAGTCTTGCCCTCCTATTTCCAACACCGTCTGTACATCCGGGACTTCCTTCTGGGCGGCCACCGCATGCGCGGTGATTTCATTTTTAACCACATCGGCTCCCACTATGACTGCGGCCAGCTGCCTGCCGCTGCCCGTGGTGCCCACGCCCTTTATATCCCATTTTTTCCTGTTCCTGAAAGCGAGCATCTTCATGCCTTCCTGCACAGCTTTTATGGGCTGGCCCTGGGTCCTTATGTAAATGGCTTCCTCTACAACCCCTTCTTCGTCTATTATAACCAGGTTCGTGCTGACAGAACCCACATCTATGCCAAGATAATAGGCCATTTAAGACATCTCCTTTGCAAGCTGCGATTTTTGCATCAGTTTTGCTTTTTTCCTCTTTGCCGCAAGAAGGTCCACAAAAGCCTCCAGGCGCGTCCTCACGCCTTCCTTTCCGGTCTGCTCATCCAGGGTTATAGCGAGAAAACCCATGCCCCTTTCCTCGCATACCCGGGGCAGTATGCTCTTTGCCACAATCTCGGGAATGCATGTAAAGGGAGACAGTTGAATCAGGCCGTCAAAGCCCCTTTTCGCAAAATGCACGGCATTTCCCACCGACTCTCGGCCGTGACCTCCGCACATTTCTTTGAAATACGGCAAGGCAAGCTTTTTGATGTCCCTCTCCCCTGCCATGTGGAACAGGTCCATGACGGCATTGGAGACGGTATATCCCGCCAGGAACATGGAACGTTCCACATATACCCCCAGTTCCCCCAGGGTCTCCTCTATCTCCAGGTTTGCCGAGGGCTCCAGGAGCACATATATCTCTCCCACAATGCCTATCTTCACCGGATCAAAGTCTTTTTTATCGATACCTTCATAGAGGAGCTCTATTTCCCTTTCTACTTCCGAAAGCTCCGTCATGTTTTGTGCGTCAGCCACCAGATCCACACATTTCTTATAAATTCTGGTGGTTTCCCCTTTCTTCACTTCCAGAGGCCGCACCTTATGGGACAGTCTCTCGGCTTTATCCAGCAATGTGAGCTGCTTCCAGACAAACCGGCCGATATTTATGTAATCCCTGAAAGACAGCCGGGTGTTTACGAGCTTTTTGATACTTTCTATCAAGTCTTTCAAATGTCTTCCTGGCGGTTCCAGGGTGATCATCTCAAAATCATAGCCCAGGTCCTTCAATATCTTTTCCTGAAGGGTGGTGTAAAGGCCGGCCCGGCACGGACCCACCCCTCCGGTGGATACCAGCGTATCGGCCCCCGCTTCCAGCACCTGAACATAGGTGCCCAGCACTATTTTGAAGGGGTAGCAGGCAAACTCCGGAGCAAACTTGCAGCCGAGGCTTATGGTTTCCGCATTTGGCCTGGGCGGCAGCACCACTTCATTGCCAAGGGCTGTCAGCAGTTTATTAAAGGGTATGTAAGACGTCCCCATATACGGAAATGAAACTTTTCTCATGCCAGCGCCGCCTCTTTCTTTGTCCTCTTTATCTTGAGCATGTCTACAAAGGCCTCCAGGCGCGTATTGAGCCCTTCCTGGCCGGTCTGTTCATCAAGGGTAATAGTTAGGTATGGCATATTCCTGCTTTTTGCTTCCAGCTCCATGAGCTTATCCACGATGAAATCCGGTCCGCACCCGAAAGCGGTTATATGTATGATGCCGTCCACGCACCTTTTTTCAAAGAAATGATAGGCAGTCCTCACAACACTGTTGCTGAAGGTCCAGAACAAAGTCTTTTTGAGTTTTTTAGCCTGCTTCAGCTTGTCTTTTTCCGGTACCATTTCCGGAGTTACCACATAGACCCCCATGTTTATGAGCTTTTTTATGAGGTCAAGGCTCAAAAAGGGGTCGTAGAGCATGTAAGGGTATCCCACCACTCCCAGCCTTATGGGCGAGTTTTTGCGCTGTGCCACTATGCCCAGAGGCGGGATGCCACCCTGCAGGAACTGGTGGGCATAGTTCTTAAAACTGTACAGGGCTTTAAAATATGCGTTATATGCTGTAAAAAATCCTTTTTTAAACTTTCTCGCCACGCTCATGCACAGCATGAAAAGCCTCAGCCGCTTTTTTTTGAGATCTATCCTGACTTCCAGCATATTTTTAAAATCCGTCACGGAACACTCCAGCATATCGGGCAGTCCCAGGAATTTCGGACAAAATGTGGCCTCATTATTTACGCTGACAAGCCGGGGAACAAATACATAATCCACCCTGTCCTTTATATTTTTTACATGCCCGTGAAAAAGCTTCACGGGAACACATGCATCGGTTATGGCATCCTCCACGCCCTTATCCATGATCTCCTTGGTGGTCTCGTCGGAAACCACCACCTCGAGACCTAGCTTCTCAAAAAAGGTCTTGATAAATGGATAATAGGCATAGTAAGCCAGCGCCCTTGGAATGCCTATTTTCATTTGCGGTCTCTCCTTATCAATGCGATAATGCATAATATATTTCCACGAAGACACCAAAATTCCTGCTTTTTTTATTTGTTCATAAAAATTTAATATCCATACTCGGATATCAGACAATGTTCATTAAACATAAAAGGCGACAGTTCAAAAATCTTCCGCCTGCCGGTAAATTTTTTCCCTGTCGCCTCCCCTTTCATTATATGCGAAAACCGAATCATGTGGGTAGGAATAAATAGATTTTACTTTGCTAAATCCTTATCAACCCCCACATCTCACCTCTTGCTCTGCAGGTATTCGTGGATGGATCTGGCCGCCTTCTTTCCGGCTCCCATAGCCAGGATGACCGTAGCCGCTCCAGTCACGATGTCGCCTCCGGCCCATACTCCTTCCCTTGAAGTCTTGCCGTTTTCATCGGCGGCAATGTAGCCATGTTTCGTGAGTTCAAGGCCTTTCGAGGCATTGATCAGCAGCGGATTGGGGCCGGTGCCTATGGCTATGACCACCGTATCCACATCCATGGTGAACTCGGAACCCTTTACCGGAACCGGTCTGCGGCGGCCCGAAGCGTCAGGCTCTCCGAGTTCCATGCGGATGCATTCCATACCCTTGACCCATCCTTTTTCATCGCCTATGATCCGAACGGGATTTGTCAGAAAGTCAAAAATGATGCCTTCTTCTTTCGCATTCTCGAACTCTTCCTGCCTGGCGGGCATTTCTTCTTCGGAGCGGCGGTACACTATGTGGACCTCGTCGGCTCCCATCCTCAGCGCGGACCTCGCCGAGTCCATGGCCACATTGCCTCCTCCTACCACCGCCACTTTTTTGCCCACTTTTATGGGGGTGTCGGTTTCGGGGAAGGAATAAGCCTTCATCAGATTTATCCTGGTCAGAAATTCATTGGCCGAGTACACACCCAGGTAATTTTCACCGGGTATGCCCATGAACTTAGGCAGGCCCGCTCCGGTGCCGATAAACACCGCCTCATATCCCATGTCAAAGAGATCGTCCACGGTGAGCACCTTGCCCATGACCATGTCGGTCTTGACCTCTACCCCCAGTTTCTTTATGAACTCCACTTCCTCCTGAACTATGGCCTTGGGCAGCCTGAACTCGGGAATACCATATACAAGCACTCCTCCGGGCTTGTGGAATGCCTCAAAAACCGTCACATCATAGCCCAGCTTGGCCAGATCACCGGCACAGGTCAGGCTCGCGGGCCCGGAACCGATGACAGCAACTTTTCTGCCGAGCTTTGCTGGAAGCTCGGGCACCTGTACGCCCTTTGCCCTTTCCCAGTCTGCCGCAAAGCGCTCCAGGCGCCCTATCCCGACGGGGTCTCCCATCTTGCCCACCACGCATCTTTGCTCGCACTGCTCTTCCTGGGGGCAAACCCTGCCGCACACGGCCGGCAGGCTGTTGGTCTCCTTTATCACTTTTATGGCGCCATCAAAGTCCCTTTCGGCAATGCGCTTAATGAATTGAGGGATCTGCACCTGCACGGGACAGCCCTGTACGCATCCAGGCTTCTTGCACTGCAGGCAGCGCTGGGCCTCATTTACCGCATCTTCCTCGGTATAGCCCAGGGCTACCTCGTTGAAGTTGCGCCGGCGAACCTCGGGCTTTTGGGCGGGCATGGGTGTTTTCTTTTTACTCTTATTTAACGGCATCACTGTCAGCCCCCTTTATCTGTTCCGTTAATTTGCATTCATGGGACTCATGGAATCTCTCAAGGGATATCTTTTCCTCATCTCTGTAAGTGGCCAGCCTCTTCATGAGTTCATCGAAATCCACCTTGTGGCCGTCAAAGGCGGGGCCGTCCACACAGGCAAATTTTATCTCACCGCCAACGCTTACGCGGCATCCGCCGCACATGCCGGTGCCGTCCACCATGATTGGGTTAAGGCTCACCATGGTGGGTATACCGTAGGGCCTGGTTATTTCCGCCCCGATTTTCATCAGAATGGGCGGACCTATTATAATAATTTCATCGAAATTTTCGCCCTGTTCCAGAAGTTCTTTCAATACTACCGTCACGAATCCATGGCGGCCTTTCGAACCATCGTCGGTGCAGACATACAGCCTGTCGCTGACGGCCTTCATCTCATCTTCAAAAATCAGCATTTCAGCCGTCTTGGCTCCTATTATGGAAACCACTTCTACACCCTGTTCGTGCAGCATCTTGAGCTTGGGATAAAGGGGTGCGACCCCAAGGCCTCCGCCCACACCCAGCACCTTTTTGTGGTGGGGAAACTCCACCGGCACTCCCAGGGGGCCCACAAAGTCCTGTATGGAGTCTCCCGCCTTCAGAGTTCCAAGTTCTCTGGTGGTCTTGCCCACTTCCTGGAACACCACGGTGACGGTGCCTTTCTCCGCATCGTAATCCGCAATGGTGAGCGGAATCCTTTCTCCACCTTCTTTTATCCTGAGTATCACAAACTGCCCCGGCCTGGCTTTTTTAGCCACCAGCGGCGCGTCCATCACAAATAGCTTGATGGAGGGCGCCAGGTTCTTTTTTTCAAGAATTTTAAACATGCTAGACCTCCTTATCAAAAAATACAATATACAATATTATTTCTATTTTCAATTAAAAATTCCTTTCAAACGTGAAAGTATACTGAAAGACACCGCTGCAGGCTTAAGACTCCCCCTCTTTAAAATAAAACTTCCTGGCCGTCACATTCACCCTGAGAACATTTAAGGCTGTCATATATTCCACCGATTCTTTCACTTCATCCTGTACCGCCGTCAAAAGGGACTTTAAAGGTATTCCATATTCTACTACCAATTCCATGTTCAAGACTATGCCTTCACTGTAATTTTCAATGATCACCCTGCCGCCGGGAGCCACTCCCTTTATCCGGCGGGCAGCATAAAGGGCTATCTGGCTTACTGTGGTATCGGATATGGTATATTTACCGAGATAGCTGTATGTCGGCCTTACCACGGTTTTTTCCGCCACGAAAATTTCCTGTTTGCCCTTTCTGTAAAATATCTTGAGAGGGTCCAGCAGGTATCCAGAAAAATCCTTTTTTATCTCCAGGGCGGGCACCGGTATCACATGTTTTCCGTCGAGACTGCGGATGCGCCGGGCGGTGTTTATTTCCGAAGGTGTTGAAATATCCTCGATATTTATTATCTTTTCAGGCTTGGGCAGGGAAAGGGCCCTGCATATGGCCTCAATCATATTCTCCGAGGTGCCTATGATCAGGATGCCGTTCACTTTCAATTCCTGTATTTTATTTTTAACTTCGGCCGCATGGGCCGGGTCCTGGAAAATCGCCCTTTTTACCGCTCCCAGTTTCGTGCTCTCCCTTTTGGCAGAAATCCCTGCCACCACTCTGTTGCCGTAAATCAAAAGCCCGTCGTCAATAATATACTCTATATTGTTTTGTCCGGCCACCTGCTGAGCCTTGTGGCTCTTGCCGGTGCCGCTCTTCCCTATCAGGGCGACGGTCCTCAAATAAATCAGTCCTTCAAATATAGGTGTTGATGCCGGTATAAAAGTCACATCCCTGCCGGAGATGGTCTAGCACCTCCGCTCGCCCTGCCGCTCTACAGTTTAGTCCTGCGCTTCGTGGAGGTTTGCCGGCAATTCGGCGTCCTGCCTCAATGCCGGCCAACGGGCATCCGTGCCCGCTGCCTCCACCGGGTACCCACCGAAGGTGGGTGTTGTTCTAAACTCAAGAGCGGCGACGGTTTCGCTAAACGGTGCTTTTGACCATCTCCGGCAGCGGACTTCTTTTCTACACCGGAATCAGTGTTTAATTAAATTATCTTGTCTCTTTATTTTATACCATATTAGCAACTTATTTTCAATTAACAATTTAATCAAAGGTTTTTCATTAATATTCTACTGGATTGTTATATTTTTGTCAATCTTATACAAATTTTGCATTTCCGGTAACAAAAAAAATCCCGCGTCTTTCGACACGGGATTCTTTCATTCTTTTGCCGGATTAAAATTTTCCAGGATAGTTTCCCAAAGCGAAGGGGTCGTATAGCCCAACCTCCACAGGGCTATGCCTTTCAGGCCCTTTCTTATGACCAGCTTTGCTTTAGCATCCACCGATGCCTCGTTTTCCATCCATATCCGATGAAATACGCCGTTTGCATCGGTATAAGTGCCGTAAGCCATGCCGGATTTTTTGTCCAGTGTGAGTTTTAGCCCGTAATTTGCCGAAAGTTCATCGGCAAATAAGATTCCGGGAATGGTTGTCCCGTTTCTTGTGGCCAGCACCGTGTATTTGCTGCCATTGCCGGCCCAGTCATAACCGTAGTAACCTATACCCAGAACCACCTTTTCAGCAGGAATTCTGGCTATCGCATAATCCACAACCTCTTCCACCCAATCGATGCCGGATTGAGGTTCGGGGGATGCAGGATTTTTATCGTAAGCCATGAGCACCACAAAATCGCTGTATTTGCCCAGGATTTCATAGTCATAACCCGGCCACCAGTCGGCTTTTTCGGTTTTGACAGGCAGCGAAAGGTTCAGGGATTTGCCCCTGGCATGCAAGGCTTCGGAAAGGCCCTGTATGAATTCGTTGAATTTATCTTTATCGGCAGCTTTAAGGAACTCAAAGTCTATGTTTACACCATCATAGCCTTCCCTCTCGACGACGGTCATTATCTGATTTACCAGGCGTTTTCTTGATTCCAGAGTGGAAAGGACCTTTTGCAGCTTGCTTCCATCCATTTCGAAAAGCAGCATATAGATTTTAACACCTTTTTCTTTTGAAAGTTTGATTACTTCTTCATATCCATCAGGAACCATAATCCACCTGGGGGAAGCATAATTGTCCGTCACATCCCCGTTGTCGTCAAGGGTATACCACTTTACAGCAGTGGAAGACATCCTGTCAACATTGTTTATGAAGTCATTATAAGATTGTGAGTAGTAATAACCCAATATGTATTTATACAGTTTATCACCAGTGTCTATAATTACCGTCCTGGTGGCACTTTTCCATGAAACCGCGGCACCAAAGACCTCGCTGAAAAATCTAAGCGGCACCAGGGTCCTGTCTTTTCGCACTACCGGCGGTGCATCCAGCTTTACCGGATTTTTATTGACATATGCTGTAGAGCTTCCCACCTTCAGGACCACCGTCTTATCTCCCTTATAGGCGGTTATGGTCCGTGTTCTCTGGTCCCAGTTTACTGACGCTCCAATGGCTTCTCCGATCTTCCTGAAGGGTACCATGGTCCTGTTATTCTCAATGGCCGGCGGCACATCAAAGTCCAATTCCTGCCCGTTCAGCATGACCCTTACATAACCTGCAGCCGATACAGGAGCCGGAACAGCAGCCAGCATCAGCAAAAGTGCGGCCAGAATACCCGGCACAAACCTCCCCTTGAAAATTTTCTCAAGCTTCATGTCTTCTCTCCCTTCAAATCTTATTTTAATTTGCTGTAAAATTTTCTCTAAAAAGGAGTTAAATTATCTGCTGTCTGCCACTCCCTTGCTGCTAATGTCTTTTTCAAAAATACTGCTGCTCCAACGAAGAATTGATTTTAAATTTTTCCCGGCCAAGGCATTGATGATATTGCTTGCCAATAAATATTATAAATTACACCGGCATGTGTTTCAATACAATGCCGGTGTATTTAATGATAATGTAATGTCAATGTAATCTGTTCGTAACAAAAGGGAATAATAAAATGGTGCGCCTAGAGGGATTCGAACCCCCGCAAAACCCGGCTCCGGAGGCCGGTGCTCTATCCCCTGAGCTATAGGCGCACTTAATTTCACGGACAGGTAATACACCCATCGTCCGGTTCATTTTATATACTGTTGTAATATAAATATACCTTAAATTCATAACTAAGTCAAGCAAGCCTCTTGACAGGGATCGCGTCAAGTATTTTTAGGTTTTTTTTTGAAAAAGACCCACCATCAAATTGCGGATGAGAATGTATTATTAACTTAAACTCAGGGCTGCCCTTGATATAAAGCCCCGTATCCATGTTTCCTTGG
>DUMA01000006.1 GCA_012840135.1 Thermoanaerobacterales bacterium | reverse complement strand
TGTTTACAGCCCTGATTGAAGCACACCTTTCATAAAAATCATACATTCTCAAGTGATCTTCGGTTGCCGCAATTCCTCTTTTAGTCGTTGTTATTATAGAAAACTTTCTTCCAAGCATCAAGGCAAAGTTGATTGCCGCTTCCATTAATCCAACTACCGGAATGTTTAATTTCTCCTTTGCTGCTCTTAGTGCCGGGTCGTTAAAACAGTAAATTATTACACCGTCATAACCCTGATCTTGAGCTTTTTCAGCCTCTTTAAGTGTCGGAAGTTCCGACCATACTTCATCATAGTGCTGCTCTATAGCTTCGGAACCAGTATTCAAATTGGTAATCTCTATTACTGTATCCAAGTTTTTGTATCTTTCAAAAACCTGCTGAATTGAATCATTCCATAAAGAGGTTGTTACCGGCACAATCACCTTTATCTTTTTCATATTATCTCCCCAGCTTTCTTATCATAGATGCGAGTTCCGGATGGACAACTATGCCGTTATCCAGGATCTTTACCCCATCCAGCCAGACGGTGGAATTCATGCAGATTCCGTCACAGTGGGATTTGGCCTTTATCCCCTCGGGTGGAGCGTCTATCGGGCTCAAGTAGCCTAGGCCCCATTCAGTGGAACCCCAGACCCTCTCGTCTTCCAGGACATTTCCGGTGAGTTTTGCACCGGGATTGAATCCGTAGCACACGTGGGCCAATCTGAACATATTGGGGTCATTGAAGCTTTCCAGCCAGGCCTTAAATTCAATAGCCTGGTCGCCGCCTTTTATGTCAACCACCCTGCCTTTCTCAATCTTCATCACTATGGGTTGTTTCAGATGACCGCAGGGCGGGGACAGAGTGCCGTCAAACACAAGGGTGCCGTTTATGGTCTCGAATCTGGGTATCCAGCATATCTGGCCCGCCAGCATGTGCATGCCCGGCTCTGAAGCATCGCCGTCGTCGCATGTAAATTTATACTGCGGCTCATTGTCAAATTCCAGGTCGGTGCCAGCGGGAGTTGTTATCCGCACGTGTTTGGCCTTTGCCGTCAATTCAGTTGCCTTATGCAAAAATTCGGATAGGGTTGGCTGGTCCACCCTGCCGATTACCCTGACCATCATGTCTGCATCCATACCAACAAGGCACAGGTATCTCAGTTTTTTATTTTTTTCCATGGCAATTTCAAAGGGTGTCGAATAAAGCAGCCATTCGTTGTTGAATTCCACCCAGGCGTCCGCTTCGCATAAAGCGGCTGTCAGGGCATTTACGGGGAGCATGGGATCGGCGGCCTTGCCTACGCCGTGTGGAGATGCAAGCCATATCACCATGGGTTTTGCTCCCAGTGCAAAGGCAGCGGCAGCGGCGGCATTTACAACGCGTTCATCGGACTCGGTATCCGCCGTGATTATTATGGTCTCTCCCGGTTTTAATTTAAACATCTCCCTCATCAATATGTCGGCGGATTTTGCCAGTTCATACTCATAAAGTTTTGTCATTTTTATTCCTCCTATTATAAAATAAATTTAAAGTCTTTTTTCAATGGGAATATATTCGACCTCGAAGCCGAAAAAGCGCGGATTTAGTATAGAAAGGCCTTTTTCAGACCTCCACATCGCCGGGGCCTTAAACCCAAGGACCGAAACTTCCATGTCTTTTTTGCAATAAGGGTTTGACACGGGGTATCCGGTATCATTCTCGACGACACAAATCAAATCCGGAGCGGTAATAAGGACTTCGTTGTCTAACCAGCATATTATGTTTTCATTTTTGAACCAGATTTTTAAGTTATGGCCTGCGTATTTTTCAACCCCTTCGATCTCTATAGTTCCGTAAGTAAAGCCACCTTCTATCTTCCACTGCGTATCTTTTTTTACCTTTCCACAAAACAAATGGTATCCTTCTCCTGCCGCCACTATCTCGGCGATTGGGTCCTTGCCTTTTTCAAGGGCCAGCCTTTGAGCTCTTCCCACCTCAGCAGCGTATGAAAGGGCATTGGGTATTATAGACTTTTTTAAATCTTTGCCGGTACAAGGATGGTCCGTCATGCCCACCATTCCGCCGCTTACTACTGCCAGCGCCCTTACGAGGTCCTCGGCCCTGAAATCGTCAGCAACTTTTTCAAATACGGCAATATCGCCGATTTTGTCGGCTACGGCCAGGGGATAGATAGGCCTTTCTGTTATATAAAAAGTGGAAAATTGAAGATCCGGGACCGCCCTGCCTGCCGCATCTGCATCGACTATGAATTTTTTTAGCCTTGCGCCGGTTGACATGGCAACAGCGGTGTTCATTCCGCCGTATTCAATTGATACCACCCCCGCCATCTTTCGGCCATAGAACCTTTCTAGTGCCCGCACGGCCAGAACGGTTTCAAGTTCATCTATTTTTTTATACCGTGCGATATTATCGCCTTCTTTTTGGGGTCCTATTGCCCCGCAAAAATAAGGGCATGTGAATATGTCGTCATCTTCTATTTCGTCAAGTGAGACGAGCATGTATTCCAGATTGTTCTTGAAGTCTTCTTCGGCCAGTTTTAAGCCTTTTTGCAGGTCACCCCCTCCGCCAGTGCTGAGTATTGTGCACCCCACCAGAATATCTCTCACATCTTCATAAGTCAATTTTTTCAAAAGTTCCACCTCCAGGTTATCTATGATTTTTCCAGTAAAAAGCATGACGCCTCATGCTCATCATCCAGTTTTACCACCGGCGGCTCCTTCTTGCTGCAGATTTCTCCCGCCAGCGGACAGCGGGTATGGAAGCGGCAGCCCGCCGGAGGATTTATGGCGCTGGGGACATTTCCTTCCAGCGTCATTATCGATTCAAGGCCTTCTGTATCCGGATCAGGAATGGCCATGAACAGGGCTTTTGTGTAAGGGTGCGCCGGATTTGCAAATACCTTTTCGGCCGGCCCGTATTCAACGATTTTCCCGAGATACATGACCGCAATCCTGTCGGCCATATAGTTTACCACACTCAGGTCATGGGATATCAATATATATGTCAGGCCCATTTTTTCTTTGAGGTCTTTTAACAGCATCAATATCTGAGCCTGTGAAAGTACGTCTATAGCCGATGTGGGTTCGTCCAGGACTACAAGCTTCGGCCTTACCGCCAGGGCTCTGGCAATGGCTATCCTCTGCCTCTGCCCGCCGCTGAACTCGTGTGGATATTTGTATACTCCTTCCTTTGGGAGCCCCACAAGTTCCAGTAGTTCCTCCACTTTTTTTACAAGTTCACCGGGGCTCAATTTAAGGTGTACGTTTATAGGTTCGCCTATGATGTCTCTTATGAGAAGTCGTGGGTTCAACGACCAGAAAGGGTCTTGAAATACTATCTGTACATCTTTTCTGGTCTCTCTCAGGTCTTCCTGTCTTAAATTGAATAAGTCTTTGCCTTCGAATATAACCTGGCCCGAAGTCGGATCTTCCAGCTTTAAAATGACATTTACCAGGGTGGTCTTGCCGCACCCGGATTCGCCGACAAGGCCAAGGACCTCCCCCCGGTTGATGTTTAACGTGACCCCGTCGACGGCCTTTACCCATGCTACAGGCCTTGAAAAAAAACCCGCCTTTACGGGAAAGTATTTTTTTAGCTGTTTTACTTCAAGAAGCGGTTTGCTCATTAATTCCACTCCTCTCGAAAGCCTTAAAGCAAGCTACCAGATGGCTGCCGTCAACAGGTGTGAGGGAAGGACTGGATTTGCTGCATTGCCCGGATCTTTCGGGACATCTGTCGAAATAGCGGCAACCGCCGGTTTCCTGCCCGTTTTCTCTTCTGAGCAAAATCCTGCTCAAATCGATTTTTTCTTCCCTGTTTGCCGGTATGGCCTTTAAGAGGGTCACCGTGTAAGGATGCTTCGGGTCTTTTATTACTTCCTTTACTGTCCCGGTTTCAACAATCCTGCCTTCATGCAGTATGCCCACTCTGTTGCACACGGCTGATACAAGACCCAGGTTGTTGGCTATGAACAGGACGGTAACCTTCAGTTCTTTTTTTAGCTCTGCTATGAGTTTCAGAATACCCGCCTGAATGGTTACATCCAGGTTCCGCGTGGGTTCGTCTGCAATCAAGAATTCGGCCCCGCATGAAAGGGCGATGGCTATTATTATCCTCTGCCTCTGCCCACCGCTGAGCTCATGCGGGTATTTTATCAGTATGTTTTTTGCGTCGGGCAGTTTGACAAGTTCTATCATTTCAAGGGCTTTTTTCTCAGCCTGCTTCCTGTTTATTCCTTCATTGTTGCGAATAACTCTGATGATCTGCTCACCTACGGTAAAAACCGGGTTCAAAGTCGACATGGGGTCTTGAAAAATCATGGATATTTTTTTGCCTCGTATCTTTCTCATTTCTTCTTCTCTTTTTTTCAGCAGGTCTTCGCCGCCATAAAGTATTTGGCCGCTTTCAATAATGCCGGGCGGGATCGGCAAAAGCCCCAGGATAGTCAGTGCAAGTACGCTCTTGCCCGAACCGCTTTCTCCCACCAGGCCAAAGGTTTCTCCTTTGCAAATACTTAAGAATTCCAAATCCAGCACTTTTTTGATGCCCTCAAAGGTTTTAAAGCCGACCTTCAGGTCTTTTATTTCAAAGTAATTGTCCATCTATCCCACTCCTCAATACTTTCTTGTCTTCGGGTCCATTATTTCCCTCAGGCCGTCACCTAAAAGGTTAAAAGCCAGAACTGTAATGAATATGGCAATGCCGGGGAAAAAGCTGTACCACCATGCGTTCAAAAAATAGTTTCGGCTTGTGCTTACCATCAAACCCCATTCGGGAGTGGGAGGCTGAGCGCCTAATCCAAGAAAGCTTAAGGAAGCCGCGGTCAATATGACTCCGCCTAAATCCATTGAAGCCTGAACTATTACCGGTGCGATGCAGTTGGGCACTATATGGCCGAATACTATTTTAAAATGAGGTGTCCCTATGGCCTTTGCCGCCTTTACAAACTGCCGCTCTCTTATGGAAACGGCCTGCCCCCTCACCAGTCTCGTATACCACGGCCACCATGAAATGGCTATGGCCAGCATTGCGTTCTGTAAATTTGGACCAAGAAATGCGGCGATGGCTATGGCGAGAAGAAGTGGAGGGAAACTCAAAAATATGTCGGTTATCCTCATGATTATTTCATCCACATATCCCCCGGTAGCGCCCGCTATGGCCCCCAGTGGAATGCCTATCAGGAGTGCAAGACCCACTGCCAGTATAGCCGTCTGGAGGGATATCCTGGTTCCGTACAGTACACGGCTGAATACATCTCTTCCCAGTTCGTCGGTGCCAAAGATGTATTTTGCCGACGGGGGCAGCAGCTTGTCCTGGGGATTTGCAATACCGTATATATGTGACGGGTACGGAGCAATAAAGGGCGCTAAAATAGCAAAGGCAATCAAAAGTATAACGGTTATCATGGAAAGCCTTGTTAATTTGTTTTTATTTAAAAGATAGATAGATAATTTCAATTCCCTTATCTGGGGCTTTAATACCTCCGGTGAAAACATTTTGCCAAACATTTTAACCACCTTCCTATATCCGAACGCGCGGGTCCAGAGCGATGATTATGTCTGCGATTAGATTCAGTATGACATAAGCGCAGGCGGAAAATATTGTAACTCCCATTATGGCCGGATAGTCGAGGCTTATTACGGCTGTTGCCACATAGTTGCCTATGCCCGGCCAGCTGAATATGGATTCCACCAGAAATGTGTTTACCAGTGTGTAGCCTATTGACAGGGTCACTACCGTGACTGTGGGCCCCAAAGAATTTTTAAGGGCATAGGACCACAAGACCATGCGCTCCGGCAGGCCGTAAGACCTTGCCGCTCTTATATAGTCTTCGTTTAATATCTCCAGCAGTGCCGACCGTGTCATGCGGGCCACCAGCCCGATGGGATACAGGGCTATTGTTATACCTGGAAGGATAAGGTGGGTCAGCGCATCTTTGAATACTATAAAATTGCCTGTAATTAGGCTGTCTAATGTTAAAAATCCGGTTATTTTGGGGATGTTGTACATCAGTTTTATGTTCATGCTCAGCTGGTCGCCCATCGGCAGTATGCCCAGCCATCTGTAAAACACCAGCTGCAGAAATATGCCTATCCAGAATGTGGGAAGGGATACCGCCCCTACGGAAAAAAATCTGCAGATATGGTCAACCCATTCGTCTTTTCTCTTTGCGGACATCACCCCCAGCGGCAGACCGATAAAGATCGCTCCGATTGTAGATAGAAGGACAAGCTCCATTGTGGCGGGTATATACGTCTTTAATTCATTTAACACAGGTTGATGGCTCTTCAATGAATAGCCGAGGTTGCCCCTCAAAAGATTTTGTAAATACTTTCCGAACTGAATGTATAAAGGTTTGTCTAGGCCCAGTTCTATCCTCGCTGCCTTTATCTGCTCCGCCGTAGCTCTCGGCCCCACCCATTGGGCTGCCGGGTCGGAAGGTATGACTCTTGTAAGTGTAAAAGTGATTAATATGACTCCAAACAATACCAGAATACCCAGTAGCAATCGTTTTGCAATAAAAGTCTTCAATGTTTCATCCCCCTGAAGTTTATAGCAGGGGCTGGTATTTTGGCCCCTGCTATTTTCCAAAACTTATTTTTCGCGATAGGTTTCATAGAAGAACACTACATTTGGATAAGCGGGATTATCTTTGTAACCTTTTAATGACTTGTTGAAAATCTTTATATACTGCTTGTCGTATACAAAGATTGCGGGGGCTTCTTCAGTGAGTATTTCCTGCGCCTTGATAAACAGTTCTTCCGCTTTCGTCATATCAATGCCGCTCTGCCTCGAACCCTCATCAACCAGATTGTCAAATTCCACGTTTTCCCAATAAGCCAGGTTAAACAGAATATCATCCTGGCTGTGGAACATGTTGTAAAGATAAGAATAAGGGCTTGCGATATCCGGCCACCAGTAGAAAGCAAATATATCCTGGCGCTTGTCAGGATCCTTATCTTTTGCCATTTCCCACTGGGACTCCCAGGGCATTGCTCTGATTTCCAACTCTATATTTAGTTTTGAAAGTTCGGATTTATAAAGTTCAGCTGTCTTCTTTTCGGCTTCGTCTCCTGCCGTGTAAGTTAGCAGCAACTTGAAACCGCCGTTGGGATAGCCGGCCTGTTTCAATAATTCTTTTGCCTTCTCCAAATCATATTTATACTGGAACAGGTTTTCTCCGTGCCCCCAGAGGCCATAGGGTACCGCACCTCTAGCCTGAGTTGCATAACCACCCATGGCATATTTAACCACATCATCATACGGAAAGGCATACGATAGCGCCTGCCTTACAAGTTTGTTGTCCAGAGGTTTCTTATCGGTGTTAAACAGCATTAACAGGTTTTCAAAAGATGGACCAGTCTCTACAACAAGATTCTGGTTATTTTTTAAAGCTTCTACATCTTCATATGGAAGGTCCCTTGTAATGTCCACTTCCCCTTTTTCCACCATCTGGCGACGGGTTGCGGTCTCGGGTATCTTTTTAATTATCGCCTTGTCAAAATGTTTACCATCCCATCCGCCCCAGTAATCGTCAAATTTCGTCAGGACCACTTCCTGGCCCATTTGAAAGCTTTCAAGCTTGTATGGACCGGTGCCCGCTTCGTGCCCCTGGGTCAGCCAGCCTTCGGGGTTTGACTTTACCGCAGTGGGTGACATGATAAAAGCCGCATATGCCGATGATGCAATTAAATCCATGGGCGCCGGATATTTGAGCTTGAATTCGACAGTATATTCATCTTTTACATTTATCTCTTTCACCGGTTCCCAAATGAATGAAGCTCCTTTTCCAAGATTTATAGTCCTTTCAATGGAAAATTTCACAGCTTCAGCATTTAAATCCGTGCCGTCGTGGAATTTGACACCCTTCCTGATATGGAAAGTCCAGGTCAAACCATCTTCACTCTTATTATAATCCGTGGCCAGCACAGGCGTGAATTTTTTTTCCAGCGGATCATATCTCAAAAGTGTTTCATAGATATTGTTAAGAGTGACAACACCGTTTGAAAACTCAACGCTTGGGTCAAAGTCCGTAATTGGAGTACTGTTCTGGGCATAGAAGACAATTTGCACAGGGACATTGGACTGTTTTTGCCCCGATGCGTTTGAATTGTTCTGCCCACCGCACCCTGCGAGAGTTATACTGATAACTAAAAGAACAGTGATTAGAAAAACAAACTTTTTAGAGATAATTAAGTTTCTCAAGGCATTCCCTCCTATGTTATTAAAATTGATAATATCCCAATGATCATATGCCTGTTAATCTTTTACACCCCTCCTTATACCTGTGTTTAGCTTATAACGTCGTAAAACACTTTCTATGTTTAAAATTTTAACATATTAAAGCAATCATAACTTAAAATTGAATCGCCTTATTATTATAAATTTCATTTTATATTCGATAAACAAAAGATAATTCCTTTGTAAATTATAAAAATATATATCCTTTTATTTGTATTTATTACAAATTGCTTCGATTATGATAATGATTGCGGACTCTGCAAAGCGTGAGGCGAGCTTTACGTCTGGCTGAACGGTTCTATGGAAACCACATACCCATCATGTCGTTATCGGATTGATTACGAGAATTTTTTCATAATGTGCCTCCCTGTCTTTAAATTAACAACATGCCAGTACAGCCTAAAATTATTACTTCTGCACATTTTTCTTTAACTGCTTTTTCAATGGATTTAACTACCTCATTTACTGTTTTTGTTCTATCTCTTTCCAATTCACTAACAGATATATTTATATATTCTATTGATGCCAGCTTTTTTGTTAAGCCAATGGCCCTGGCTTTTATCTCGAACATGGAAACAACGTTTTTCTTTACGGAAATTATGGAAAATTTATGTCCGAGCAATAATGCTAACGCCATTGCGCTTTCGCCAGGTCCTGCCACCGGTATATCGCAAATTTCCCTCGCCGCACTAATTCCCGGATCAGCAAAACAGTTTA
>DUMA01000036.1 GCA_012840135.1 Thermoanaerobacterales bacterium | reverse complement strand
GCAAAAATTATGGTCCAAACCTGCTGAAAAATAGCAGGGTATTGGAAAATAAATGAATAAAGATTAGGTTATCAAGGTCCAATGAAAAAAGGATAAGATTTAAAATCGCGTTTTTCAATGGTAACTATCTATATACTTTTTTATTATCTTTATAATTCAAAACACTTTACCCTTTGCTAGTGCTTCATATACGGATACAAACCTCTGATATCCCTCATTATATGCTTCGGCCAATTTTGGATTTGGTTCAAATTTATCTTTAATGTGAACTGCAACTTCTACAGCCTCTTTATAGCTCTTATATACTCCAGCTCCTACACCAGCATACAGGGCTGCTCCTAAAGTTCCGGTTTCAGAAGTTTGTAATCTATAAATAGTTTGTTGATAAATATCTGCCTGCATCTGACACCACAATGGAGCTTTAGATCCTCCTCCCGTCAATCGAATTCCTTTAATATTTATTCCTGCTCTTTTTTGAGCCTCTAAAATATCCCTCATTTCATAGCAGATTCCTTCCATAACGGCTCTGGCCATATCAGCTTTTGTTGTACCTAAAGTCATGCCGACAAAAGCTCCTCTAGCATTGCCGTTTTGTCTTGGCCCTCCCGCACCTTGTAGATAAGATAAAAAGGTAATTCCATTGGCTCCCGGCGGTACCGTTTCTATTTGTTTATTTATTAAGTTGTATGGATCATCCTGTAGCGTCTTTGCTGCTGCTTTCTCCAAGTCACCAAATGTATCTCTATACCACCTGTAGCTGCTGGCTGCTGCAGCGGCAAAAGCTTCGATAGTCCAGTTCTTCGGACCCACATTTCCTTTAACAATCAATACTCGGTAAGGGTCCCTAATGGGTTTATCGGATACTACAAAACATGAACCGAAAGTACCCAAAACCATGGCGGCCGTACCATCTTCCACAGCACCACATCCAAAGGTGGAACAATTTTGGTCATGGGCACCTACGCATAAAAGAGTGCCTTCTGCCAATCCGGTTTTTTCTGCTACGCTCTTAGGAATTCTTCCCACCGGCTGACCGCCTTCTGCTATTTTAGGCCGTTTGCTCATATCTAGATCCAGCGCATCAAAAACTCTTTTGCTCCAAACGTGATTATCCACATCAAAAAGGCCTTCCCGACTGGCTGAGGAAATATCCGTAAAATAATCCTCTGCCCCAAATTCTTTTAAGAAATAGTCCTGGTTGGTAGTAAACATTGCAGTCTTTTCATAAATATCCGGCTCATTATTACGTATCCAAAGGTTTTTTGTAACACTGAATACCAAACCCAGAGGATAGCCAGTAATTTTATAATATTCCTCGAGTGATATCTTTTCCTTAATTTCTTCCAATTCTTTAACTCCTCTTAAGTCCTGCCATCCGATAAATGGTCTGAGCAATTTCCCATTTTTATCAACCGGACCAGTAACACTACCTTGACTCGAGAGACCTACTGCAATGATTTCTTTCGAGTCAATTCCTGACTTTGCAATGGCTGCCCTGCAGGATTCAAACAGTGCAGGAGTTATGTCTTCAGCATATTGTTCCACCCATCCAGGTTTTGGATAATAACATGGATACTCCCTATAGTCGCTACCGACAAGTGTACCATTTAGGTCAAAGATACACGTCTTGCAACCGGTAGTCCCCTCGTCAATTCCAACTAAATATTTCCCCATACGATCATTGTACCCCCTTTTTACTTTATACTAAGAAAAATATATGTCCATTCTATGCTATTTATTCTAATGAAAAGAGTTCGCAAAGTTCATCTACTATCCACGGTGCATTTCTCGTTCCAATACGTTCGGCACCAGCCATTATGCATCCTAGAGCAACCATTGGTGTCCAAAAGTTGCCCGTTCCTGCAACTTTTACTTTAATATGCGAAGGTGTACAGTCACGCATCAGCTTTACCTGTTTAAGGCTTGGTCCCCCGTGTCTCCCAGTAGAAGATTTTACCCAATCAGCTCCAGCTTCTGTGGCTAATTCGCATGCTATCTTTATTTCTTCATCGGTAAGTAGTTGTACTTCTAAAATCGCCTTGCATTCTATTCCTGCATCATGGGCCACTTTGGCAACTTCTGCAATATCATTTTTATAATATTTATAATCTTTGCTTTTTAATTTCCCCACATTTGTCACCATATCGATAACCCAGGGTTTGCCTTTAAGAATACTTGCAGCATATTCAGCTTCGGCAACCTTTAAGTTTGTAGGATTGGTTCCGAAAGGAAAACTTACTACATAACCCGTTTCTATTCCAGTACCTTCTAGCTCTCTAGCAACTACCGGAACCCAAATGGGATTGACATGAAAGCCTTTAAAATTATATTTTTTTGTTATTTCGCAGCATTTTAAAATTTCATCTTCTGATACGTCTGGATTTAAAGAAGAAAAGTCCATCATCTGAGCCAGTTTTTCTCTTGTAAGTTCTACACCGCCAATCTTCATATCTATAAAAATCCTCCTTTCGTCTATATTTCACTACATGTTATTAATTAACTTATATTTTTATAACATCCCAGAAGGCTTCTCATACCTTCTGAGATGTTATAATCAGTTAGTTTCCATATACATATCTACCGCCATTAATGTCAAGCGTTATACCTGTTACATACCGGCTTTCATCTGATACAAGGAAAAGCACTCCTCCAGCTATATCTTCAGGTACCGCAACTCTCCCCATCGGAATGTTCTTTAACATTTCTTCAAAAGCACCTTTTGGTGCCTCGGGATGCCTTCCCAGAGGAGTATCAGCTATACCAGGGCAAATAGTATTAACTCTTATATTATCTTTTGCCCAACGTCTCGCAGCATATTTTGTCAGACTTATAACACCACCCTTGGCTGCCGTATAGTGAGGACCTCCAAAACTGCTACCGCTTTTTGCAGAAGAAGACGAAAGCTGCACTATCCTTCCTCCACCACTTGCTTTCATATAGGGATACACTTCTCTCAAGCAGTAAAAATAACCAGTTAAATCAACTTTTAATACTTTTTCCCATTCTTCATCGGTACATGTTTCGATTGGACTAAACTTGATATATGCTGCACCATTAACCAAGATAGTAATTTTCCCCATCTTATCATAAATGTATTTCATTGCCTGTTTCACTGATGCCGAATCGGCTATGTCTACATGAACCGGGAATGCCTCTCCACCGGCTTTTTTTATCATATCCACTGTTTCCTGGTTTCCCTGATCATTGATATCCGCACAAGCTACTACGGCCCCGTTTAATGCAAGTTTCATGGCTATACCACGATCAAGCCCTGAAGCAGCACCTGTTACAACTGCCACATCTCCTGCCAAGCGTTGGCTTTCTAATGCCATGCTAATTCCTCCTCAAAATTATGTTAAATATTATCATAATTTTTCCTGAAAACCTGCAATAGCCGGAAACGCTTTTTCCTTAAGTGCTTGATAGGTGTCTCTATAGATGCCGAACATCTCATTGTAAACCTTTACATTTTCCTCTATGGGTTCCCAGCGACCCTCTACATGGACCATGTTATCAATGGCCTCATGAATGTCTCTATAAATACCAACACCAACAGCGGCCAGCATTGCTGCTCCAAGAGCAGTAGCTTCACTGGTTTTTACCGTTTCTACAGGTTTTCCGTACACATCAGCTTGGATTTGATTCCATAGTGATGACCTTGCAGCCCCTCCTGTCACCCTATAGCATTCGAAGGGAGCAAAATTGGCTTCCTGCAAGGACTCTAGCATGTCTCTCATTTCATAACAAATTCCTTCCATAGCTGCCCTGATCATATCACCTTTAGTATGGGCAAAAGTCATGCCTACAAAAGATGCCCTGGCATTCGAATCATAATAAGGACATGCGGCTCCAGCGAGCCATGGCAGGTAAACCGTACCCTTGGCTCCCGGTGGCGACTGTGCAGCCTGTTGGGTCAGCAGGTCATAAGTATCCACTCCAAGCATGGATGCCGTTGTTCTTTCAATATGAGCAAAGGTGTTTCTGAACCAGCGGAAACTGCTGGCCGCTGCACTGGCATGGCCTTCCATCTGCCAGTGGCCGGTCCCTGCGTGGCCGAGAATGTGGTTCTTCCCGGACGGATGGCGGATATGATTTTTGGAATATCCTATGCAAAGGCCTGCAGTTCCAAGACATACCGAAGCCAGACCTTCCCTAGCGTTTCCAACCCCGATGGCACCGCACTGTTGGTCGCCGCTACCTACTATTATGGGGGTCCCAGCTTTTAATCCAGTCTTTTCAGCTATTTCTTTGGGTATTTCTCCCACTCTAGTCGCAGGTGGATAATTTTTCGGATATTTATCTATATCTACTTCAAAAATCTTAGCAAGTTTCGGCACGTATTCAAAGGTATCGGCATCTACTATCTGCCACCAGCCTGCATCTGTATTGTCATCATAATAGTCATCGGCTCCAAAAGCTTTGATAAGTAAAGCCTGAGGCGTGATCATCTTATATGTTTTATCGTAAAGGTCCGGATAATGCTTTTTGTACCAGTATACTTTCGAGGAAGGCCAAACCGCACCTATGGGAAAACCGGTGATGTTGTAAAGGTCCATTTCTGTCATGCCGTTTTCCGAAAGCTTCTGGCGCATCCATGGAAACATTTCTGTCCCGCGCAAATCCTGCCATACGAAAATCGGATGCAGGAAATTGCCATCTTTATCCACGGGGACAAAAGTAGACCTCATATTGGTAAAGCTGACTGCAGCGATTTCTTCAGACTTTATGCCACTTTTTGCTATAGCCTCACGGGTGGATTTATAAGCTAATTCGATCACATCCTCAGCCCTTTGCTCAACCCATCCCGGTTTAGGGTATTGTGTGGGTGTCTCATAATAGGCACTGCCAACTTCATTACCTTTTAAGTCAAAAATTACGCATCTGACCCCCATAGTGCCTGCATCTATGCCTACTACATATTTACCCATAATTTCTACCTCCTTTCTCCTATAGTTATTATTTTCTATAATATTTGCATATTTTTATAAACCTCTTCCATTAAAGGTAGTTCATCAACAATTTTCGGTCCGCTCCTGGTACCGATCAAATCAGCTCCTGCCAGAATACATCCGAGAGCAATTTGTGGTGTCCAGAAACTTCCGGTTCCCGCTACCTTAACTCCAATATTTGGAGATACGCTTTCTCTCATTAATTTAACTTCCGCCATAGTCGGCCCGCGATCCGCTCGCCCTGTGGAACTTTTTACATATGTCCCTCCACCTTCTTCAACACATTTGCACGCTGCTACGATTTCCTCTTTTGTCAGGTAAGCTACTTCAATGATTATTTTTGTCTTTGCACCTTTACTGGCTTCTACTAAATTCTTTATCTCCTTAGTAACAAGTTTATAGTTTTTGTCTTTGAGAGCACCTATATCTATTACCATGTCGAGGGCTTTAGCACCGCGTTTTACAGCATCTTCGGCTGCAGCAAGTTTCATGGCTTCGGTACCAGTTCCAAATGGGAAATCGAGAACAACACTCGGTTCAACTTCAGTCCCTTTAAGGCCTTCCACTATAAGTGATAAATAATTGGGATTCACACAAAATGAATTAAATTTGTATTTCTTGCAAATTTCTATTCCTTCTAATATTTCCTTTGATGTTGTATTCGGATGCAATATTGAAAAGTCAATCATTTTTGCCAATTGTTCTTTGGTTAAGTCTATACCTCTTACTTTAATCATTGAATGTTCCTCCTTTTAAATCTTTCTTTAAATTATTTCAAAAAACGATCTAATAAAAAATTCACATTTTAATTTCACCTCCTCTACTTTTTTATTGCAAATTTTGTACCAAAATTAAAATTAAATTAAATACTAGTTTTTGCAAGCATCTCATATTATAAAAAAATTCTACCAATGCATTTTTGCTCATCATTTCTTAAACAGTAATGCATAATTGCAGACGACTTCAATAAATTTGATAAATTATAACAACTTAACGACAGGAGCATTTATCGGAACTTCTAATCTATTTGCTATAACAGGGCATTTTGCCAATAAAATTTCTATGACAGGAATATTTACGTCATATGTTGAAAAACATTCATAATTTGCCATTCCTTTTGAGACGATAAAAGAGTCTTTAGCAAAATAATTCTTGAAATAATTGTGACAGCCGTCCAAATCAAAACCTAAAAATTCTGGATTCTTTTCGATGATTCCATCAATATAGTCCTCAAATCCTAATTCTATTATTTCTTGTTTTGTAGCATCATTAAAAATAGGATTAACATTAATTACCATATACACTTTTATCGTATAATGGCTTTTTATATATTCAATTAAAATTTTATCAAACACAATTTCTCCAGAATTGTCGGTAAAATATAAGACGGATTTTTTTTGTCTTAAAAATTTATCAAGCTTACAAATATCATTAATAAAAAATCTGTTACTAAAAATCTTCATAATTCTCGATTTACAATCATCCAGCGAATCAATTACCGCAAAATCTATTAAATTGCCGGCGGCGGATAAAAGGCATAGATCTTCAATAGAAAAGGCCGTTCTTTCTTTCTTAATTTCGCTTAAAAGATTATTTGCTATAATATTGCTTTTTTCTCTTATGTGATAGTAAGGGTCTTTACATTTTAACCTTTTACAAATATATTTTTGCATATACGTGCTAACTGCAGCTGGTACATTTTTCTGTTTTGCAAATTCTGATAATAGATTCAATGCATCCGACATAATTTCCATCCATCTAGATTCTTCGGCTATTTTTATAGTTCTGATAATTTGTTGCAATTGGCAGTTGATACAGTCTATTTCCATATTCATGTGATATCTCCCCCTATTTATATTAAAGACCCTTCGAAAGAAGGGTCATGGCTCCAGTTATTCTACAATTTTTGATTTATCATTTTTATCTTCAATAAGTTTTTTATTCTGAATAAACTTTAATACCTCTTCAGCTTTATTTGCCGAATCAAGCAACCGTATTTTCTCTTTTACTACTTTTTTCACATTCTCTCTGCCAAAAGAACCGTATTTTCTTACATCTACCAGGCCCGGATCGTCAGACAGTTTTTGTTTTATTCCGGCAGTAAAGGCTTTATTTAGCTCTGTAGCGAAGTTTATCTTGGCTATTCCCGCCCTAATGGCCGCACTTATAGACTCATCCAGAACTCCTGACGCTCCATGAAGCACCAGGGGAACTTTGATTCTCTCCCTGATCCGGGTTATCCTTTCGATGTCCAGCCTGGCCGACTGCACTTTCATTCTATGGGCACTCCCCACGGAAACCGCCAAGGAGTCCACTCCGGTCCTTTCATAAAATTCCATGGCTTCTTCCGGTGTGGTGAGATATTTTTGAACTTCTTCAGGCGACAGCTGCCCCTTTGCAGCATCGGGGACTTTTCCGATTTCAGCTTCCAGCGGGACGGCCGCTGCATGAGCTATTTCCACAAGGCTTTTTGTAACTCTCACATTTTCTTCGAATGGAAGTGATGAGCCATCGAACATGAGAGATGTAAAGCCCGCTCTCAGTGCTCTGATGACCGTATGAAAATCCACGCCGTGGTCAAGATGGCATACTACCGGCACGTTGGCTTTATCCGCCAGTGATTTTACTATGGCAAAAAGGCAGTTTTCGCCAGCATATTCTATGGCTCCCTGGCTTATCTGAACAATAACAGGGGCTTTTTCCTCTTCCGCAGCCTCAACTATAGCCTGAGCTATTTCCATGTTATTGGCATTAAATGCGCCTACAGCAAATTCATGTTCCTGCGCATATATCAGCATCGCTTTGCTGTCCACAAGAGGCATTTAATCAACTCCTTCAAATCAAGTATTCTTTTATGTTTTCAAATTCTCCGATAGAAATACCTCCTTCCCCCAGAAATCTTGGATTTGCCACACCCTTTTTATGTTCGGCATGGTAATCCGAACCGCCTGTAAAAAACTTTACTCTCCCCGCGTATTCTGTTTTTATATACTTTTCTATTTCAAAATCTTTTAATGTCCCTTTATAACTTGTTTTACTATAGGGATAGCATGCTTCCATTCCGTCAAGACCGTGTTCAATCAGTTTTTTGATATATTCGGCTCTCGTCACATTCCTGCCGTCCGGATAATGAATCAACTCATCAATCAGGAACGGATGGGCAAGAACCGCAGAACCGCCACATGATTTTATCAAATCTATGGCATCAAACGGTTCTATTTTTCTTCTCCGGACATTTAATTCAGGATCATCTCTCACCATTATCTTGGCATCTTTCCATGTGGGGGCATAACCCTTTTTAGCCATCAATTCAAAAATATGCTTTCTCTGGACTTCGTCAGGATCTCTTAATTTTATATTTCCCTGTTCATCAGTATATCTTAATATTTCTTTTTCGTAATCCACCGACATTCCTTTTGATGTAAGTATTTCGCACAACTCGCGGTAAGCTTCGGACTTGCTTCTTTTGGCTCTCTCCACTTCATTTTTTAGCATCGGATTTTCCCAATCCAAGCGGTATCCCAGTATGTGCACGTCATCCACAAAAGTATCACAGGAAAATTCATATCCTAACACCAGTTCTATTCCCTTGTTTCGTGCATAAATTTTTATATCCGTATTTCCTTCACAAGTTTCTATATAAAGCGGTGGCTGTATGTCATGATCTGTAATGGCGATGGCTTTAAGGCCGGATCTTACAGCATTTTCTATAAGCTCTTCGGGTGAATCGTTTCCATCGGAGCGAATTGTGTGGCAGTGCAAGTCACAATTGTATTTCATTTATGCTCACCTCCTTATCAATAAATGTTAATGTTTGTCTTATGTTTTGCTTATCTGCCATACTTTCCTTTTTTCTTTATTATAAAATCTTCAATTTAAGATAACAGTAATATGAGCTTTTTTATATCCGTAATAATAAAGTCCGGATCTGCTTCAATGATAGATTCTAAAGATCCAATACCATATGTGACTGCACATGTATATGTGCCAGCATTTTTCCCACACAGTACATCAAGGTTGGAATCACCTACATACAGAGTATCTTCAGGCTTTTTATTTAACTTTTCCAGCAAAATATTTATTATCTCCGGATTCGGTTTCCTATTTTTTACATGTTCCGGTCCCAGCATTAAATCAAAATAATCCTTTACTCCCAGGTGTTCCAATATCTTCTCACTCAATGATATCACTTTATTGGTAGCAAGGGCAGTCTTTATCCCTCTTTTTTTTAAAAATTCCAAGACTTCTTTTACACCAGGATATAAAGTAGTATAAACAGTACAGCCCTGGAAATAATTTTTTTTGTAGCTCTGCAGTACTTCATCGAACATGTGAATGTATTGTTCGCCCAAACAACGTTTTACTAGGATGTCAACTCCTCCTCCGATGAAGCTTGCTATGGTCTCTTCGGGCAAGGTAGGAAGGTTTAGCTCGCTCAGTGTTTTATTCGCAGCCACTGCGATATCCTTTCTTGAATCGATAAGGGTTCCATCCAGATCAAATATAACAGTTTTTATATTCAATATTACATCCCTCCTCTCATACAACTTTGCACCGGTACTTCACATCTATTTTATTTATCTTTTCCACCTTTGGCAAGGATCGACCTCCCTGAAACTCGGATTCCAGCCAGACATCCACCAGCTTTTTTGCAAGTTCGGTGCCCACCACCAGTGCGCCCATGGTCATGATCTGGGCGTCGTTGCTCTTGCGGGCTCTCTCGGCCGAATATACGTCGTGGCACACCGCCGCCCTGACGCCGGGGACCTTGTTGGCTACGATGGCCATGCCGATACCTGTGCCGCAAATGAGAATCCCCCTGTTATAATCGCCTCTGCCCACTTTTTCAGCTAGGGCAAGGCCGATATCCGGATAATCGACGGGATTTTTATCATAAACTCCTATATCCGTAACCTCCAGCCCTTTTGATTGTATGTGCTGCTTTATTATTTCCTTCAGCTCAAAGCCCAGATGGTCAGAACCTATAATAATTTTCATTACGGTGACCTCCTTTTAGATTTTGGATATCCCGCTCCAGTCTGCCAGGATGGCAGATGATGAGAACCTGATTTCATGCACGGATGCATGTCCGCCGGTAGCAAGACCCGGGTTGCCGGGCTTACCCTTAATAATCTTTCAAAAATCTCTCCACTCTTGACCCAAGACTTTCGCTATCCAGGCCAAACTCCTTTTTTAGCATATCTTCCGAACCGGCGGTGCCAAACCGGTTTTTTACTCCCAGTCTCATAAGTCTCACATCGGGATTGTTTTCCGCCAGGAACTCCGCCACTGCGCTTCCCAACCCGCCCGTTATGTTATGATGTTCGACAGTCACGATATGTTTTATGGATGAAGTAAGTTTCATTAGCAGTTCTTCGTCCAGAGGTCTTATGGTGGCCATATTTACTACCGTTGCATGCATGCCTTTTGATTGCAAAATCTCTGCGGCCTTCAGGCTGTCGTATACCGCGCCGCCGCAGGCGACAATAAGAACATCGCCGCCTTCCGCCAGGATTTGTCCTTTTCCAATCTCAAAGCTTTTTTCTGCCACGGGAAGCAGTGGTTCCTCTTTTCTCCCCCGGAGACGCATATAAACAGGGCCCTCATACTTGAAGATCGCTTCTGTCGCTTTATAGGCTTCCGCCGCATCGGCGGGATCTATAATGGCGATATTCGGCACCGCCCTTACGGCCGCCATATCTTCCAACGCAAGATGCGTAAAGCCCAGCCATGCCGATGAAAAACCCGTATCGGTGCCTATCAGTTTTACGTTCAACCCGCTGGTTGCAATGTCCACGCGCACCTGCTCTATGGCCCGGAATGTCAGAAAGTTGGCGTAAGAAGTAACCACGGGGATTTTACCGGACAGCGCCAGGCCTGCGGCCACACCTATCATGGTCTGCTCCGCTATTCCCACATTAAAACTGCGTTCGGGAAATTTCTTCACAAAGTCTCCGTAACGCGATGCGGAATCCGCCGCCACTGTTACGATGTTTTTGTTTTTATATCCCATTTCCACAAGAGCTTCCGCAAAAGAGGATCTGGTCGATTTCTTCTGTTCATTCATGGCAGAGTTCCTCCAGTGACATTTCATTTTTTAGCTCTTCATACTGCTGTGGGGTGAGCACCTTATAGTGCCACTCGACTTTGTTTTCTGCAATGGCCAAACCCTTTCCCTTTATGGTGCTGGCGATAACGGCGGAGGGCTTACCGCATACAAAGGGAACTTGTTTAAATGTGGATAGCAATTCTTCTATGTTGTGGCCGTCAACAACCCTGACGCCCCACCCGAAAGACCGCCATTTGTCCGCCAGAGGCTCTAACTGGCTTATGTTTTCAGTAAAATCTCCCAGTTGAAGTTTATTCCTGTCCACTATCACGATCAGATTGTCCAGCCTGTGGTGGGCAGCTGCCATGGCAGCCTCCCAGTTGCTTCCTTCCTGCAGCTCCCCGTCACCGGTCACCACAAAAACCCTGCTGTCCCTTCCGTCTATGCGCGCCGCCAGCGCCATCCCCATGCCAAGGGCTATGCCGTGCCCCAGCGAGCCGGTGTTGGCTTCAACTCCCGGCAGTTTTATTTCCGGGTGCCCCGGAAGCATGGTATCATATACTGAGCAAAACTCATCCAGCAGGCTCCTTTCAAAAAAACCCGCCTGCGAAAGCATGGAATAAAGCGCCAGGCATCCGTGGCCTTTACTCAAGATGAATCTATCCCTTTCGGGCCATTTCGGGTTTTGTGCATCATAACGCATTACGCCTTTATACAGCACCGCCAGGATTTCCGCCAGGGAAAGCGCAGGGCCCAGATGCCCGGTCCCCGCCCTGGTGCTCATCCGGATGCAGTCCTTTCTGATTCTGTCGGCAGCCTCTCTTATGGTGTCGATGTTTTCCGAAGCTTTATATACAGGCAGCACCATTTCATCGCTCCTTTTAAAACAATGATTGCACATAGTTTTCCAAGTCCATTACTGCTTTTGAAAACTGTTCGCGAGTAGTAACGGTGGGCTCTATTTTTTCGAAATCTTCGGGCTTTATGGTGTCCTCGCCGTAACCCTCAGCAAAATAGGGTATTTTCAAGAGTTTTTCCAGAACTTCATCCGGAACCGGTTCTCTGCTTTTATTTTCAAGCGGCCTGTCCATATAGAGCAGCATGAAAGATTTTATCAATTCTGGGTTCATGGTGAATACCAGATTGCATCCCGCCAGTTTTTCGATATGCCATATATACTGGGTACCGTTTATTTTGGGGCTTACCCTGCTGGAGGCTACAAGCATCTTGCTGGGGTAATTCCTTTCCGCCAGTATCCGGCAGGCTTTTTTGGTTATGGCAATCCCGGCCCATCTTTTCATTTCTTCAGTCAATTCTATACCTTTTTCCGAGGCCTGTTCGGCAAAGATTTTGGCGTCTTCAAACCTGCCTATCATTATGGTGATGACCGAGCGCCATCTGGAATAATCCGTTCCGTAATTTTCTCCGGTTTCTTTTCCCTGCTTTACGGCTTCAGCCACAGCCATTATCTGCGGCAGCGTAAAGCAAAGGGTGGCATTGGTGGGAACCCCGAGGGATGTAAGGATGGAAATGGCCAGCACTCCAGCCCTGGTGGCTGGGATTTTCACCATGATGTTCGGCTGAAGAGCCTTTAGTTCCAACGCCTGTCTTACCATTTCCCTCGCATCGGTAAGAAGCCTTGGATCTACCTGAGCCGACACGTAACCATACTTATAACCGGATTTTTCAAATTGTGGCATGTAGCGTGTGGCGCCCCTTCTGCAGGCTTCTTTGTAAGCTTCCCAGGCAATCTGCCTGTAGTCCATGCTGGGATTTTGCCGGATTAAATCCCGAATGATTTTTTCCCACTGGTCTTTAAGTTTGTCGAAAACTGCCCTGGTGAGGGGCGGATTTGTGGTAACTCCTTTGAAAACCCAGTTTTCCGGATCCGCTTTTTCGTCCCATATCCTTGCCAGTTGCTTGGCAATCAGCTCTTTTAAATCTTCCGGTGCGGATTCGATGAAACCTTCACACCATTTTTCATATACAAGGGGGTTGGAATCCCACCATATTTCCATATCCCCGGACGTTTGGCAGAGTCTTTCCATGGCACCGGCATTGTAAATGTCTCGTATCATAATTACGACCTCCTGAATAATAATTTGCTTGAGGTCATATTAAAGCAATATACGTGCCAAAAAGAAAAGCTCCCGCGCGAAATAGCACAGGAGCTTTAATATCAACGGATTATTAAGTTCTGCCGTCGTTGAGAACCTTCATCGAATGATGGATTTATGCAATCAAAAGCCAGATTTACTGCAAAATTGCATCACAGCATGGCCTCATACCTCTTGAGCTTCCTTATAATTGTTGACTGATCAACGCCAAGCATTTCGGCCGCCTTGTATGTGCTGCCGCCTTCTTCTATAGCCTGTTTTATCAATTGATACTCCACCAGAGCGCTGGCTTCTTTCAAGGGCATCAGCCTTGAAACATAGACTCCGGCGGAATTATTCATTTCTTCCTTGTTGAAGAACTCCCCGGGCAAATCCTTTTTTGTTATCTGATTGTCTTCGGAAATTACCACCATTCTTTCTATCACATTTTCCAGTTCCCTCACATTGCCGGGCCAGGAATACCTGGTCAATACCTCCACCACCTCGCTGGTCAGCTGCTTCGAACGGTTGTATCTTTCATTGTAAATGTTCAGAAAATGATGGGCAAGGATGGGAATATCCTCCGGTCTTTCTCTCAAAGGCGGTATGGTCACCGGAACGACATTCAATCTGTAGTACAGGTCCTGCCTGAATTTTCCTTCCTTAACCAGCTCTTTTAAATCTTTATTGGATGCCGCTATTATCCTTACATCCACATTTATGGTCTTGATGCCGCCTACCCGGATGAATTCCCTTTCCTGCAGCACTCTCAACAGTTTCACCTGCAGCGAAAAGGGCAGTTCACTGATTTCATCCAGCAGCAGCGTCCCCTTGTCGGCGATTTCAATAAGGCCGGGTTTGCCTTCGCTTCTCGCCCCTGTGAAGGCTCCCTTTTCATAGCCGAAAAGTTCGGCTTCCAGCAAATTCTCCGGGATTGCGCCGCAGTTGATTTTGATGAAGGGGCCCGAACTCCGGTCGCTTATATTGTGGATGTACTTTGCCAGAACTTCTTTTCCCACTCCCGTCTCTCCGTATATCAAGACTGTCGACTCTACATTCGCAACCTTGTTCACCATTTCCAGGAGTTTTTCCATGGCTTTGCTTCTATATATGACTTCGGAATTTTTAAGGTGGGCTATCCTGAGGGAAGACAACTCCCATTCATACCTCTGCAGGAGGGCTTTTGTCTGTTTTAATTCAGCTTTCAACTTCTCCTCATCGGTGATATCCTTGGATATACTCACTACCCGCTTGATGTGGCCTTCATCATCAAAGACCGGTGTGGCGGTAACCAGGAGTTTCCGGCCGGTTTTGGTTTTCTGAGTCACGGTAACCGGCTTTTTCTCTTCTATAACCATCCGAGTTGCCGAGGGAAGATACATCCCGCTCTTTTCCAGGTCTTTGACATTTTTGCCTATGAGGCTTTCCGGCTTTACGCCGTATAATTTTTCGCAGGATGAACTTATCCTTACCTTTGAACCGGAACCGTCGGTGATGCACGCCAGGTCATCCGAGCAGGCCATAAAAGCTTCAAGGTCCGTCTTCACCAGGTCAAGCTCGGTTTCGAGAGACCTTAAAACTTTTAATAAAAAAGAAATGACCTCATAAAATGTAATAACGCCACACACCTTGCTATTTTTATTCAATACTACGAAATTTTCGCCGCCATATTTTTCAAAATCTATAAAATCTTCTTCCTTCAACACCTGGAGTGGTGAAAGGGGAATATCTGATCCGTTCCTATTGTTGCGGTCTGAAAACAATTCAACCGGCGAATTGTCATCATCCAGTACCACTGCATACTCGCAATTTTGAAAATGAATTTTATCGTTTTGGCCGTTTACCCCCAGTTCGTAAACACGAACGTTTTTGTTCATGATTTTTGCGGCGATCTCCTTCATGATTGAATCACCCTTGAAAATTTTTTATATAGTACAAATATTATATCACATCGGGTGAAATATTTCTTCCTAAAATATTGCATCCACTGCCAGCATTTTTTCCGGGCAAGCCTCCTTTTTGATTACACAAAAAGCCGCGGATGTTGCGCGGCTTTCTGATAACAACAATAAGCCTGGATCTAATTTTTAAAAAACTGCGGCAGAAATTCCCTGTTTTCTTCCAGAATATCATCCAGAATCTTTTTGGCCACCGACAAAGATGGCACCAGAGGATGAATGGTCAATGCCTGAAGGGCAGAACTGTAATCTCCATTTACCCCCGCCTCGATGGTCAGTTCTTCATAGGCTTTTACCACCTGCATCAATCCTCTTATCCTGGCGGGCACATGGCCCACACTCAATGGGTGGGCTCCATTTTTATCTATTACGCAGTTGGTCTCCACAACCGCATCATCGGGCAGATCAAGAATCGCTCCCCGGTTTTTTACATTTACCACCTGAATGTCCCTTCTGTTGTTAACTATGGAGCTTATCAGGTTGCAGGCCGCATAGGAGTAAAGGGCCCCGCCCCTCTTTTCAAGCTGGGGTGGCTTTATATTAAGTGCCGGGTCCCTGTAAGTCTCAAAAAGCTCCTGCTCCACTTTTTTAACTACTTCTCCTCGAGTGCCCGCATGGGCAGCCTCTCTTTTCTCTTCCTCCAGCATTCTGTCAGCCATGTAGTAGTATCTGTGATAGGGGCATGGAAGCATCCCCAGGGATTTTATCAAGTCCTTATCCCATTGCAGGTCCGGTATGTTCCTCATGGTCAGGTTTCCTTCGCAGGAAAGCTTATGTAGCAAATCTTTTGTTACATCCTCTCCGTCAAGAAAAATTTTCATTCCCCAAACCAGGTGGTTTAATCCGGCAAATTGTATATACACCCTTTCCATTTCTACTCCGAAGACTTTCGCCACGTAGCTTACCATGTTAACGGGAACATTGCAGAGCCCCAGTATTTTGACGTCTGTATGCTTCAGCACCGTTTCCGTGATGATGCCCGATGGATTTGTGAAATTCATCAACCAGGCATGGGGAGACAGTTCTTCCACGTCCCTGCACACATCCAGCATTGCCGGAATGGTCCTCAATGCTTTGGCAAAACCGCCAGGCCCGGTGGTCTCCTGGCCTATGACGCCGTATCTCAGGGGGATTTTTTCATCCCTTATGCGGGCATCCAGCCCTCCCACTCTGAACTGGGTTATCACAAAATCGGCGCCGGCAACAGCTTCCCTACTGTCCAGGGTCATATGAATATTGATATCCAGGCCGGCCCTTTCTACCATGCGCCGGGCAAGGCCGCCAACGATTCCCAGCTTTTCTCTGCCCTGTTCTACATCCATAAGATAAATATCCTTTACGGGAAGCTCCGAATATCTTTTAATAAATCCCTCCATGAGCTCGGGCGTATAGCTGGAACCTCCGCCGATGACGGCTACCTTCAATTCCTTTTTCACATCGCTCTCCCCTTTTAGTTAATTTTTAAAAAATGCTCAGTCTCCAGCTTTTCCCTTTTCCGAATCATTGGGAACCGGTCGGGACACTTCCTATGGACCTCAATTTAAATCTGAACTTCTGCCAGGGACGCAAGTAATCCAGCAGAAATACTTCCTCGGGCGCTATCCTGCCCACCACGCTGATTTTGCCGGTGTTTTTCATGTCCCGCAGGGCCACCTGGAGTTCACCGGCATATCTTTCGTAAAGAGAGCTGTGTATCAAAAGGTCCCCCTTTTTTATATCCTCTTGGGGATTAAAGAGCTTAAAATAATTTCCTCTATATTTTACCCGGCTTTCCGTAGACCTTACCACGTACTCAGACGCGTCACCCCTGTTTATGTGTGTCTCGTTCAGCACGATCTTTTTCTCGATTTCGGATACGCCTTCCTCCAGCTCCACATTGAAGCTCAGCACATCCCTGTCCATTGCCCCCAGAAGTTTTAATTCCTCCTCCGATGCATAACAATCTCCTATGATGACCGCGTCCACAAGGCCGGTATTGAACAGATCCTTCACCTGGGTTTCCAGGGGAAGGTCCCGATGTTCTTCCAGTGTGCACAGGCCGTCATAATCCTGCCATGCTCCGAAGGTGGCGCTGGGGGAAGTCACAAAGGCCGCAGTAGGTATGCCATAGGATTTGAAGACTTCAGAACATTTATTAAAATGCGCCCTGGAAATCCCGGTGTACCTCAGAGGATAAAAATTATGGCATCCCAGAAGGTTGGCGATATTCGGCTTATACTCAATTATGTTTTCAAGATATTTTGTCCCGGAACTCATATTTATCTCAATTTTAATGCCGTACGGGTTGTAAGTCATGATGCTTTCCTCAAGACCCGTAAAGCCAATGTCAAGGCGGATTCCGAAAAGGCCCAGGTCATGAAAAAATTTCATATCGTTAAAGGTAATATTCATGTTCTTTAATACTTCCGGATTTATATCGGCTATTACTTTCATCCCTCTTTCTCCGGCATAGTAACAGATCTTTTTAAACTTTTCCAGCACCGACCGGTCCTCTTCTATGGAAATTAAGTTTGTAAAGACTCTCGTGAATCCGTATTTTCCGGCTTTATCCAGATACCCGAGGATGTCTTCCATGCTTGCCTTCTCTGGATATACGGAAACCCCCAGTTCTTTCATTTTATTCATCCCCTTATTCCGCCGGATTTTTAAGCTTTCTGTATATGTTAATGAACTCCCGGGCCAGAGTATTTATGGTGATGGCATTCATAAGGTGGTCCTGGGCATGAACCAGAAGTATAGACATGGTAAAATTCTCGCCGGACGCTTCCCTGTGCAGCAGGGATGTCTGTATATTATGCACCATTATTAGTTTGTCATCGGCTTCTTTCAGGTAACTTTCCGCTTTTTCATATTCTCCGATTCTGGCACATTCGATAGCTTCCATGGATAAACTCCTGGCTTCTCCGCTGTGCGTTATCAAAGCTAGTATGTCTTTTTCCATATCCATAAGATAATCTCTCCTCGATATAAAAATGTCCTGATATTAATGCATAAGCTGTTGTGTATGCTGCATGCCGGGAATTTAAAGTAACGGACTTTCGTCCGTTACTTTAAATCGGGCGTATCCAAGTCATTTTTTGATTTCTGCCGATCCAGCAGAATCACAAAGGGGATATATATGATGGTCGCTATAGCCAGATTAATTAAAGCCACTATCGCAGCTCCGATACTGCCTCCCGTGGCTAAAAAGGCCCCGATTCCCACGGGCGATGTCCACGGAATCGCAACATAAGTGGTGGAAGCCAGTCCAACTGCCGTTGCAACATATGAAATTAAAGTGAGGATCGGTTCCACGATTACAAATGGTATGAACAATATGGGATTTAATACTATTGGAAGGCCGAAGATAACCGGTTCATTGATCTGGAATATGCCCGCCGGCAGGGCGAGCCTAGCTATGTTCCTCAAATCCTGCCTTCTTCTGGCTACGAGCAAAATGGCGATGATCAATCCCAGCGTCGCTCCGGAACCTCCCAGATGGGAGTAGGTATCAAAAAATACTCTGGTGATAAGGTTCGGCGGCACGGCTCCGGACTGAACCGCAGCCGTATTGGCCTGCAGCGCTGGCAGATATATGGCGTTCATAACAGGGTCCAGCAAATTGGCTCCGTGCAGGCCGAAAAACCAGAAGAGCGTTATCAGAAATGTGGCCAGCATGGCAGACCACACACCCTGCCCCATATTCTGGAGCGGTGTTTGAATGGTTTTCAAAATGATATCGTACAGGCTGGTGCCGCCCATGGCAGTAATCAGCGCCGTCAGAATTCCGAAAACAAACACCGTTATAATGCCAGGTATCAATGCGGCAAAGGCCCTTCCAACAGCTGGAGGGACATCCCCCGGAATGTTTATGACTAGGCGCGCTTTTATCAGCTTTACGAATATCTCGGTAGCCACCAGTGCCACAACAAGGCCCGTAAAGAGAGCTGTGGCATCGAGATAATTTATCTTTATGAAGCCCCAGCCCACTCCCTCAGGCGCCTGGGGAAGGGTGATAATAAAAGATGCCACCGCCACCAGCCCGGCAGCAAGCCCATCTTCATCATAGCTTTTTGCCAGATTGTATCCAATGGAAAAAACTATCAGCAGGGTCATGACAGCAAAGGTTCCCCACCATATGGCGCCGTTTACAGGCGTTAAAAATTTTAGGGCTGGTATCCAGACGCAGACGGTGTTGTTAATAAGCACCGCCAGAGAACCTGCAATAATTAACGGCATGATTGCAGCAAAACCATCCCGGATGGCCACAAGATGTCTCTGAGACCCTATTTTAGCTGCCACCGGCACAAAATGTTTCTCCATCCATCCTATAAAGGCTTCCATTTTCAAATCCTCCTTATAAAATTTATTTGTTTTCCTGCTGCATAAGCTTGAGGGCCTGTTCCAGTACCGCCTCTCCGTTCATCATCCCGTAGTCCCGGCTGTTTATAATGTCCAGCACCAGTTTTTTGCTGGCCAGGGTCTTTTTGAGCTCATTGTAAAGATATCTCACCTGGGGACCCAGCAGAAGTACGTCCATGCTGTCATAATGATTTTTGGCGTCCGCCTGGGATGTTGAAAAAATTTCCACATCCGCAAGGCCCTTTTTCCGGGCTGCCTCCTGCATCCTTTTTACGAGAAGGCTCGTGGAAGACCCCGAAGAGCATACCAGCATAATTCTCTTCACGCTTTCACCTCCTCTGCACTTTAAAATAAAGCATATTTCATGCCGGAATAATGGTTTTACAACTGACAAGAAACTGCGGGGATATAAAGGATTTCAGGCTATCGACAAAAATAAAAGCGTGTATTATCTGAATACACACTTCTGCACACTTACATATATTATTTACACGCCTCCATCGCATTTTCCACAAACATGCGGCAAAGATAAGCGCACTCGTGCTGCCCAATTTTTATATTAAAATGCTCTTCCAGAGTCTTTACGCTATTTTTTATCGCATCAAGCTCGCCGTCATGTTCCCTTTTATAATCATCGATTCCCTCAAACTCGCTTTCCTGGCCGCCGGAGGCCAGCTTTTCCACAAGAAAGCACAAATGCAGTACTATACCCACCTTCACATCCGGCGGAATCTGCAGCTCCAGCATTCTTTGTATATTTTCAACGATAAAACGGCACATTCTAAAACAGGCTCTTCCATCCACAGCTTTCAGATATTCACCAAGAGAAGTTTCTATTTTTTCATAAGTATCGGCTTCATCAATAAGATTTTGCAAGGCAGCCTTTGCTTTGCCGGTAAAAAGATCTACAGCAGTAATATACGGTGTGCCGGGCACTGTAAAATCCAGCGTCCCCACCACTGCAACAATGTTATAATTTTGCCGGTACTTCTCAACAGTTGTGTAAAATTGGTTCTTATCTATAAACTCCACGGGTACAATCTTTATACCGCTCTTATTTTGCAGATATTCTTCCGCCAGAATCCTTTTCAGTTCTTTTGCGGCACCCTGCCCCGTAAAACAGGCGGTAATTATTATGTTTTCTTTTCTTTTTTCATCCTGGAGCCCGGTGGGGATGCTTCTCGAATTCATCTTCAAAACCGATTCATATATATCATCCAGTTCTTTTCCCATTACCGCTTTGTGGCATGCATCTATAACCATTAGCGTAGTCACCATGTCCACCGTTTTTATCTTAATATTGGTTTCTTCGGATATCATGTCGCCGAAATTTTTTAGGGAACCCATGTCCACCAGGAGCAAAACGCCCCTGCCGCCATCGACCGAAAGGGCGCTGTCTTTTATGATGCTGTACATCGTTTCGGGGCTCATGCTCAAAGGCATATCGAGGCCCACCGCATGGTTTACGCCGACTATTTCGTTTGCCACCTGGGCCATGCTGCTGGCCGTGGAATTGCCGTGCATCGCCACCACAACTCCCACCTTGCACTGAGGCTCTTCTTCTTCCTTTCTGGAATCGGGGACGAAGAACATGGCAAGATAGCCTATTTCATCAAGAGGCGTCTCCACCTGAAATTCCATATCGATAAGTTTTGCCGCCTCCACTGCCACAATAAATTCATCAGGATAGTTTTTTCTTATTATGTTTATTCTGGGATTGTATATCTTGCCGCCTGATTCTATGCGGCCGATGGTCTTTTGCAGGTGGAGGGCGAGGCCGAAAAAGATCTTTTCATCCATATATCTGTTCAGCCTTTTTTCAGCCATGTTCAGTATTTTCTCCGCAACTATCAAGAACTTTTTCCCCACTATTTTGGAAATTTCATCCTTCCTGTATTGGCCGGGCATATTCCGAATATATCTTTTGAAATGTTTCTCGATTTCGCCATTTAAAATCCTACTTACTTCTTTTTCATCCATGCCGCTCTTTATTAAAATATCCATCTTTTTCTCTATAACATCGTAAAAATACTCATCTTCACTATTCTCAAAAGAAATCATGCCGGAACCTTTGCCCGACGAGAAATAGAGCATATCTTCATCATTGCCTATTAATTTTTCTACCTCCTGCCTGTAGTAATGCATTTTCATGATTCCTTTTTTTACATGGGTAGGAAGATCTTCGGATGATATCACCAGGTATTCCCTGTTTTGCGACTTATAGTTTAAAAACGCCCTGGCACAGGCTATCTGAATGTCACTCTTCAACTGCCCCACATTTCCGGCGCATTCGTACAGCAAAAATGATTTAAAACAGTTCCTATCAATGTAAATGTCTCTGCTTATACGTCTCGATTCTTCTTTCAAGAATAAGCAAATGAGATCGCGCCTTTCGGCCAGGCTTCTTTCTCTCAAAGGCGGCAGCGCTATTATTACCGGTATTCTTCTGACAAAGGTCTTCAAAAGACAGGACTGGGGCTCTTCGGTGGTGGCGGCTATAATTCTGACGCTTGCCCTGACGATTTTTTCGGTTTCCCCCAGGGGTCTAAAATATCCCCGATCCATATATGTGAAAAGTAATTCCTGGCCCTGGGGCGGCAGGCGATGTACCTCATCTAAAAATATCATCCCCGTGTCGGCCTTTTTTAAAAGGCCCACCCTGTCATCTTCCGCACCGGTATATGCCCCCTTCTTGACTCCAAAAAGTTGTGCAACCAAAAGCTGCGGGTTATCGGCATAATCCGCACAGTTAAAGCTTATAAATGGTGCATCATCCTGTATTACCCCCGACTCCCTGGCAAATCCGTACATGGCCTCTGCAAACATGGACTTGCCGGCACCGGTTTCGCCGAGCATAAGCACTGAAAGACCTTCGGGCGGATAAAGTACAGCCGCCTTTGCCAGTTGAATGGCCGTCTTTAAGCTCATGTCCGAACCTACGAGTCTGTCCAGGGAAATCAAGCTGCAGCGACGGTCATTTAACCTCTGTAACCGTGGAGATTTTTTCGTATCCCTGGGTTTATAGAGCACCGGTTTACCTTTTGACTTATCAATCTTGCCATTGCTACACAGTTCATTCAAATATCTGCTGACATTTGCTCTATCCATCCCCAGCTTTGCGGCAATTTCTGCGGCGCATACCCCATCACTTTTATCCTCGGCTAACTTTATAAGTGTTTCAAAAACCTCATCTATCTTCCTCATAAAAATCATCCCTAATAAAAGCTAATGCCCGGGAATTACCCCTATCCATATAATAATGTTTATACAGAAAAATGTAAAGGATGCGAGTTTTCAATTATAATGGGGTACATTATAATCATAAAGTTCACACAAAATGGCAATGGGTCCATTTAAAATATTTATAAAAGTGTGATATAATTATATCTGAAAATCTTTTATGCTTTATCAAATCGAGGTGTAAAAATTGATTGAACTGAAGGTTAAAGCCGTCACCGTCGATGCAGCCGGGAATTTTTCGGTGCTGCTGGTGGATGATGAGGAAAAAAAAGTGCTCCCTATAGTGATAGGAGCGCTGGAAGCTCATAATATAGCCATGCCCATTCAGGGAGTTACGCCGCCCAGGCCGCTAACCCCAGACCTTCTAAAATCTGCTATTGAACAACTCGGTGGAAAACCGGAGAGGGTGGTAATCACCGACCTTCGCAACAATACCTATTTTGCTGAAATTCATCTGCGTCAAAACGGCCGGACTATTACGCTGGATGCACGACCCAGCGACGCTATAGCTCTGGCCGTGCGGTGCCAAATTCCAATCTTTATGAACACAGGGCTGGTGGAGTTCACTTATGACATGTCGGATTTAAAGTTTGAAGAAGGGAATGGTTAAGTTTTTAAATGTACCATTTTGATGCAACCCTGCTTTGCTTCAAGACGGTTTCGATATTATAAATATGCGTGAAATAAAAGGACTCATAGTTTCAATTTATTGGCTCTTATTTTGTCCACCAGTTCTTTTACCTTTGCTTCAATAATATCTCTTGTTTTTCTAAATTCTTCGATAGGTTTTCCGACTGGGTCGTCAAGTCCCCAGTCTTCCTTTATTTTGCACGGCACAAAGGGACACTCCACATTACACCCCATGGTAATCAAGATGTCAAGTTCGGATGGAATATCCTTCAAAAGCTTTGGATACTGCTTGCTCAAATCAATACCCTTTTCCTTCATGACGGCCACCGCATTGGGGTCTATTTCCGAGGCCGGGCGCGTTCCGGCACTGAAAGCCTCTATCACATCCTTGCCGTATTTTCTTGCAAAACCTTCCGCCATCTGACTTCTGCAGGAATTTCCCACACATATGAAACCAACCTTGAATGCCATTTATCGATATTCCTCCTTTTGCAGGTTTTTAACAATAGCCAGGTAAATTTGTCGAATTATAATCATATAGTATATGTTGGCTAAATTCTTGTCAATGCCATTGCTTTTAATTCACTTTTATTTTTGTTGTATTATTCATCAAAGTGAGCAAAAATACATTGAAGTTCATTCGGAAATTTAATATAATTAAGACAGGGCGAGGGAGGAAGGGATGATGAGCATGCCTTTGGAAGATATGGAGAAAATGAAAAAAGAGGTTGCCGGAGGAGCAGACGATCGCCCGGATGAGCCCAAAATTCCTGAAATCGGTTATTTTTACCTTGCACAACAGATAAATACTATTATGCAAATGTTAGATGAATCCAGAAATAATACGTATGCGGTTTGATAATCAAAGGCAGGAATTTAAGGCCGAAATAAGAGGACTAAGAGAAGAAATTAAAAACGATATTAGTGAATTAAAAAGCAAATTTAATGAGTTCAGGGACAATACAGATACACGTTTCGATAATCAAAAGCAGGAATTCAGGGCTGAAATAAGAGGGCTAAGGGAAGAAATTAAAAATGATATTAGTGAATTAAAAAGCAAATTTAATGAGTTCAGGGATAATACAGATACACGTTCGATAATCAAAAGCAGGAATTTAAGGCTGAAATAAAAGGACTAAAAGATGAAATCAAAAAAGATATAAGTGAATTAAAAGGCGAATTTAACGGCATTAAAACATGGTTTATTGGGACAATAGTCGGAATTGTAGGCATTATTATTGCCATTGTAGGGTTAATATTAAAACCGTAGGGTGGAGAAATCCACCCTATACAATTTTTATCCTCCCAATGTGGGCTGGTACAGCATGATCTCCTGGCCTTCCGCCACGACTGTTTCCCTGTCTCTTACGGTTTTATTGTCCAGAACATAATACACATACTTCATGTTTGCCGTGCGGTCTTTCAGCTGAGGAAAACGCTCCAGCAGCTCTCGCTCTATGTCTTGTATTTTAATCGGGCTGTCGATGTCCATTTCGTATTTTTCCAGCTTTAAAAACAGGTTTATTGGAATTCCAAATTTAACGGTAATTTTTCCCATACGATTCCCTCCTAATAAATTTTACGGGTCAACTTCTGGCGATTTGCCTTTTCTTTAGCCATAATCCTGTCACAATATACCTCTATTCTCTTTTCAACGGGTTCGGTGACAGTCATACCGGGGCCATTGATGCATCCGCCCTCACAGGCCAGCAGCTCCATTCCGCAAAAAGTCGTGGATTCGGCATCAAAATTTCCCAGGAAATCCGACACATTCTTAAAACCGGATTTAAAAAAAGAAAGGATGCCTGTACCAACCCAGATAGGCGGTTCAGATAAGAATTTGCTTTCATTCGAGTTTTGCACGTCTATCTCATGCGCTGCCAGAATTTTTCTCAGCTCTTTGAAAGTTATTACCAAATCTACATATTGTGTACTATAAAAGCGAGTTTCCTCCCACTTTTTAGCCTCGCACGGCCCAATAAAAACCGTCTTTGCCCCGGGATACCTTTCTTTTAATCGGCGGCTATGCAATACCATGGGCGATGGTACATTGAGTAAATACTTCTTAAGGCCCGGGTAATGGGAGTCAATCAAATCCCATACCACCGGACATGAATTGTATATGATAGGGCTGCGGCTGCAAGCTGCGGCTTTTTCCCTGGCTTCGACTATTTCCGGCAAAACCGTTATCGTCTCCTCGACCCCGTAAAAACCGAGTTTTCTGAAGGCGCCCGCAACTTTCCCCGCATCTTCCTCGAATTCCGCCAGATAAGACGGTGCAAGGCTCCCTATGACCTTATATCCCCCGGCCAACCAGCTTTCCAATTTTGAAATACTCCTTTGCACAGCCGTCCGACTCTCCCCGATTCAAATCAAATTTTCTTTGACCGTATTGCTTGCTATTATTGCTATATTTGCTTCTTTATTGCGTCATAAAACATTTCGTTTGATATGCCGCCGTAGAATCTGGGCTTTCCGTTAATCAGCGTCAGCGGCAGGCCATAGCCTTTCTCCAATAATTTCAGAGCTTCCTCATGTCCTTCCAGGCTGTCTTCAATTACATCTATAAATTCCGTCTCTACTTTTTCATTTATATCGCTGTATTCTATAAACCGTACAAAGTCATCATACATTTCTCCCATAGTTGCGGTCGGGGCGCAACCCCCTCCGCAGCTGCAACCTCCGCCCGAGGCTCCGTCTCTTATGCCGAATACCTGCACTTTTACTTTTTCACTCATCACAAATTCTCCCTTTCAAAAATATTATACGATATTCTTTCCAGCATTTCCATGCCTTTTATCTGTTTTTCATACATGAGTACCGGAAGTACAACCGCCTCATTGAATCTTTCCTTAATTTCTTCAAGGTATTTCAACTGCATGTTCCTTCTATTTTTAAAGAAAGAGGTTATAGCCTGTTCTTCAGGTATAATCATATTTGCCACGATCATCCGGGTTTTTATCCCGACCGTTTTTAATTCTTCCGCCGCTCTGTATGCTTCAATTATGGGTGTTTTTTCGGGGTACATCACGAAACTAAATGTGGTGTCTTCCTCATCCTTCAACATCTTTATTATCCTGTCAAACTTTTCTTTCTGTACTTTATCCGCTTCACTTATGCCTGTAGACAGTCCCGCCTTTAATTGTATCTGCTTGCTCCAGTCCATGGGAAGTTCCAGAAGCCTCAGAGTATGCCCCGTGGGAGCCGTGTCAAACACTATCACTTCGAAATCGTCTCTGCCGGCATATTCAATAAACTTTTGAAAAGCCGCCATTTCCTCGGTGCATGGGGAATTCAGCTCTTCCTCCATAGCTTTTACCGTATTTTCGTCAAATTTACCCCTGGCATCCTCCATTATTTGATTTTTGTAGGCCTCCGTCGCTTTCTTCTGATCAATTTTTACCGCATACAGTTTTTCCAGGCCGTCTATCTTTGTTATCTCATCCGTAACCGACTTATCCAGCACATTTCCAATATGGGCGGCGGGGTCCGTGGTCAGCAGCAAGGTTTTAAAGCCTTTTTTCGCAGTCTGCACAGCGGTAATGCAGGCCATGGAGGTCTTGCCTACGCCGCCCTTCCCTGAATAAAAAATGTTTTTTCTCCTGCCGTTTTGCGGATAGATGAGTTTGTCGATTTTACTCATGATGGCCGCTTCATTATTCACGTATATCACTTTCCTTAAACAGTATTCCAGAACTTTTTCTGAACATGTCTATTCCTTTCAGTTCGGTATCAAAGAGTTCTATGGTCTTAATCGGGATGTTTATAAAAGTATCCTTTGCCTTGTTTAAATAAATTTGCTGCATGTCATATCTTGATTTGAAAAACGGATTTACGGCTTCTTCCTTCGGGATAAGACCGTTGATGATGATCTTTGTAGTATTGATGCCGATTTCCTTCAATTCATTGGAGGACCTTATGGTTTCCGCGAGCGACGTCTCTTCGGGCTGCATTACGAATATAAATTCCGTCTGTTTGGGGTCTCTTAACTTTGCAACAGCATCATCGTATTTTTTCTTGCTTTCCTGAATTAGAGCCACAGGACCCATGCAGGTCTGACCGCTGCCTTTGGAGCTTTCCTCAATGTGCCTGCTCCAATCTACCGGCAGCTCGAGAAGCCTTATTGTATGCCCGGTGGGAGCCGTATCAAAGATGATAACCTCGTAGGTATCATCTTCGACAAAATCTATAAATTTATCAAAGGATGCCATTTCCTCCGTGCATGGACCGCTCAGCTGTTCCTCGGCAATTTTCAGCATATCCTCGTCAAAAAGTTCCCGCATGGGGGCAAGGGACCTTTCCTTATACTCGGCCGTAGCTCTGTCAGGATCGATTTCCATAGCGTACAGGTTATCTATGCCATTGATCTTTGTTACCTTATGGCCAATCTCCTGTTCAAATACATCTGATAAATTTGCAGCAGGATCTGTTGTTACAATCAATGTTTTCTTGCCTTGATCGGCATAGTGAACTCCGGTGGTGCAGGCCATGGAAGTCTTCCCCACGCCGCCTTTGCCGGAAAAAAATATAAATTTGGTTCCCATTTAATTCATCTCCCGTTTTTTTCTTCTATTTTCTTCTCCAATTCGTCCAAAGTAGGATACTGGTATATTTTAATTACTTCTCCATCAATAGTTGTTATTGGAAGAACTTTCTTGCCGTTTTGCGTTATCAGTTTGTAAACGCCCTGATTTTCCCGGAATTTCAAAGGCTGCTGCGTAATCATGTACCTGTATATTTCAATATCCTGATATTTCTTTTTCAGGTACTTAATATTTTCATTCAGCCTTATCTGGGTCTCGTCCGGCGCCGGACCGCATAGTCCTGTAGAACAGCACATCGGTGGATCAAAGAATTCTATTTTCACAATCACAGCCTCCTATATGATTATAATTGAATATATGAATATTACAGGTGAAAAATAAAACAAATTACGTTAACTTATCGCATGCTAAGTCAATTGCCGCATCATTGTTAAGTCTTTCAATATCCTCCAAGCATCGGGGATTTTCCGCCAGCTTTTTTTTCAAAAAATCATATAACAATTTGTTCTCTTCGATAAACTTATCATTAATTTTATAATAAACCCACTGGGACTTTTTTTCACATGTTATTATTCCCACACTTTTTAATCTGTTTAAATGTCGGGAAGTATTTGACTGGCTCATACCAAGTACGGTTTCTATCCTGCATACGCAGAATACCCCTTTTGTCAACAAATTTAATATCCTGAGCCTGTTTTCATCTCCCAGCACTTTAAATATTTCTATTAAATCCAACTCGTCACCCCATTTATGATTATATTCATATACAATCATATAATACACCGTTTAATTTTTCGTGTCAACAGGAAGAATGCTTTTTTACTGCAAAAATCCCCTCAATATGACATCTTCAGCTTCTTTTTCCGAAAGACCCAGGGTCTCCAGCTTCATCAACTGTTCTTCGGCGATCTTACCTATAGCGGCTTCATGAGTAAGCTGGGCATCGGGGTGCTCGGCCGATATGGCGGGGGATGAGCTTATCTTGCCTCTATCCATGATGATGGAATCGCATTCAACATGGCCTCTTGCTGGGGCTTTTGCCACCATTACCGGACGTGAATCATCTTTGGTCACCGAACGGGAAACTACCTTTGCGTTGCTTCCCTTGCCTTCCAGTTCTATGAGCATGTCCGATACGGCCTCCTGGCGGCCGTGGGTTAAAAGGCGCTCCACGATGGTGAGGCTTGCGCCTTCGGCAAGTTTTGCCCTTGTATCGCGGATGGTGCTGTCAACTCCCTTAATCTGGGTCAGTTCCATCTCCACTATGGAATCTTTCTCCATGGTAAGAATGGTCTTGGGATTCAGCACTCTTTCTCCGGTACCTTCCCCTTCGCCATAATGCTTTTCTACATATTTCATCCTGGCGCCTCTGTGGACTATTATCTCATGGATGCCGTCGTGCTGTGACTTTTTTGACCCGGGATTGTGTATCCCGCAGCCGGCCACTACAGTCACATCGGCACCTTCGCCTATTTCTATCGTATTATATACCACATCGGTGACTCCGGAAAGGGTAATTAAAACCGGTATGTGGACTGCCTCATTTTTTGTGCCCGGAGCCACTATGACATCGATGCCGGGTTTGTCCGTTTTCGGCTTGACCTGTATATGTGCCGAAGACCTTCTATCAACACCCTGCCCATCCTTGCGGATATTGAAAGCCCCCGAGGGAATATTGTGAAGATCGGCTATGGTTTTTAAAAGCTCACTGTCTGTAGCAGTCAAGTTCATCTTCGTAACCTCCGCAGTTTTTCTGCCACCGGCACTTGAAATCTCCCTGCAATATCTTCCACATGCTTTCTCGAGGGCCTCTCTCTTTTATTTCACCTTCTGCCATGAGTATTATTTCGTCGGCAAGAGATAGTACCTTCTCATGGTGTGTTATTACTATGCTGGTCACCCCTCCATGGGAGTGATATTTCTTTATCAAAGCGAGCAGTTTTTCAAAACTCCATAAATCCACTCCGGCTTCGGGTTCATCATAAATTATTATCTTTGAAGGCCTGGAAAGCACGGTGGCTAGCTCGATCCTCTTTATCTCGCCGCCGGAAAGGCTGTTGTCGCACTCTCTGTCAAAATAATCCTGAGGGCACAGGCCCACCGCCTTCAGTCTCGCATATAAAGCATCCTTTTCATTGCCGACGGAAATCTTCAACAGGTCGCTGATTTTCAATCCTTTAAAACGGGGAGGGTTTTGAAAGGCATAGCTGATGCCCGCTTTGGCTCGCTCCGTAATGCTAAAATTCGTTATATCGACACCATCTAGATAGAGTTTGCCTTTAGTATTTTTATATATGCCCATTATGATTCTTGCTAGAGAAGTCTTTCCACCGCCGTTGGGCCCGGTCAGGGCATAGAACTTGTTGTCCTCCAGATCCAGGTCTATATTTTTAAGTATTGACACGTCTCCGGAACCATTGGTGATGTCATAAGTTACAGATTCGATTTTTAACATGCTACCATTCCTTTATTTCCGAATTTGAAATTTTGCCGCTAAATGCCGCATGAACCGCACCCAGGAGCACATCCACCCGAGGAAAGATTCCTTAAATCTACCATACCGCTATCCGTACCTCCTTTTTTCCCGATGAATATTGTGGAGTAATCCCTTCTCACATCGTTTGAAGTACATTTTGGGCAACTGATTTTAATACCTTTTGAAATCTCGGAAACGGACGCCTGGATTTCAAAAGCCTCGCCGCATTTGTTGCAGATAAAATTGTAATACATTTCACATTCGCCTCCCGTTTTCCATTTGTGAAATTCTACTTGCTCATACTATTATTATCAAATATATCAGCTTTAATTAACTCTTATCTTGATTCTCTTCTTTCTTCGCCGCTTTTTTATGTTTTTCCCCAATATCGTTTTCCTCATCTTCACTTATGATTTGGATGGAACAGCAACCGGATTTTGACGGCTTAAAGAGTTTTTTGAACAACGTCTCCTTTTTCTTGTCCATATTATCACCTCTTTCTACATGACAATATTAAATACATATCCAGTAATTACCGCTACTGCAAATATGGATATCACAAAAACATACATCATTTTTTTCTTAAAGATTGAATTGAGCAGCACCAATTCCGGTATGCTTGCGCCAGCCCCGCCTATGATAAGTGCCATTACCGTACCGTAACTCATCCCCTTGGACACCAGTACCTGCGCAATGGGTATCATCGTCTCAGCTCGTATATACATCGGAATACCGATAATTGCGGCAACGGGCACTGAATAGAAACTGGATTTTCCAGCAAGTTTTGCTATAAGATTTCCCGGAACAAACCCATGGATGAATGCTCCTATACCAGCTCCGATTAATAAATATGGAAATACCTGTATGAATAATCCCACGGCATCGGTTAGGGCAGACTTAATCACCATCTTGTTCTTTTCCATAAAAGAGCCTTGAAGTTTATCGTATGTAATTTCTTCCTGCTTTTCCCCTCTAATCGTTACATTTTTAACTTCCTTTTCCATACCGAGCTTATCAAGAAAAATACCTATGATTATGGCAAATATGAAGGTAAATGTCGCATATATAAGTGTTACTTTGAGTCCGAAAAATGTAAGGAATAATGCTATAATCGCAGGATTTAAGATGGGTGAAGACATAAGGAAAGATATTGCACCGCAAAACGGGGCTTCGCTTTTAAATAATCCTACCAAAATAGGTATTGTTGAGCATGAACAAAAGGGCGTCACAGCGCCAAGTGCCGCACCAAGTATGCTATTTAACCCCTTTCTCGGCGCCGAAAGAATTGTTTTTATTTTTTCTGTCGATATGTATCTTTGAATAAGAGCTATGAGAAAACTTATGCCGATAAAAAGAATTACAAGTTCTCCCATGATGGTGACAAATACTTTCCCTGTATTGAGCAGATTAGCTGTCTGAAACACTTTCCTTTAATTCCTCCTGACTTATAGTTTTGAATATTTCACACAGATAAGGATAAAGGTTATTCTCGGTATTTAAGGAATAATAGTTCCACACTGCCACTTGTCTTTTGTTAATCATATTTGCATCGTAAAGCAGTTTTAAGTGATACGAAATATTTGACTGACCGATATTAAAAAAATCGCAAATATCACATACGCATTTTTCTCCGTTTAAATATAAATACAAAAGAATTCTTAATCGGAATTCATCGGAAAGAGCTTTAAATTGATTGGCTTGCTGGGTTAACAGCTTATTTGTCATTGATGTATTCACCCCTTCAGTTCTATATTATATATCAAATAATTTTGATGTTAATATCAAAAAAAATTGATATTTTGGTTTTAAATTTGTGGATATTTCTCCCAGGGTGAAATCTTCATTTAGCGTGAAAAAGTAATTTTATCATAGGGCAGCAGAAGAAAGAGGTAAAGAAAAAGGGGGAAAGCTGCGTTATTTTTCACCTTTTTACCGCATGGATTCGAAAAATTTTTTAAGATTTTTAGGGAGCTCATACTTCTGCTCTTTTATATTTTCGTCAATATCTGATGAGCCACTACTGCCATATATTTCTCTAAGTATCGCATCAATTATCATTGCTTTAGGTGGAACATTATATTCCTTGACATTATATATCCATACTCGGCAGTCAACTTCATATCCACACAAATCACCGCATGATTCGCAAAGGGATTCTTTCGCTTCCAATTGTTGTCCTTTACCTGGGCCATATTAGTTGATATTTTTAAAAATACATCTTGTATTCTATACATTTTAAATTTTTGCTGCTTATATAAAAAATTTTGTGAAATAAAACAGCGAATAAATAGCTGAACAATTACCCACAATATTTTTGAGGTGATTATATATGGTATAATATAGTATTGCTCATCATATCAGTCTTTTTTTAAAAAATAGCTGCTACTCTTTAGTTTATTGCTTTAAAGGGCAAAAAACCGCTTTTCAGCGGTTTTTTTAAAAATTCGGTTTTGCGCTATTGTTTTTTTAGAGCTTCTTTAATGGCATTTACCACCTGTTCGGTATTCATATTTCTTATCTCTATTCCGATATGGTTTTCTTTATTGAACCCGGCGCCCTCAAAGGCATCTCTGTACATTTTCCTTTGCATTGTAGGGTCGCATCCGGCGACGTAAAGCTCGTCAATATCCGCCCCTTTGAGCAAATCTATCAAATATTTCTCCCCGTCATCCGAACACAATTGGGGATGAAGGCCTACCCAGTCCACCAATTTTTCCCTTCTTACGGTGTTTAACACTTCGAAAACATCCATTGCCTTAAATGACGGGCACGTTCCCTGACATACACACAGTAACAAGCCTTTTTTGCTCATTTGGATTCCTCCTTGCAATTTTTTATAATGCTCAGGAAAGTAAAGATATACATTAATATAGGGCTTTCCGTTGCGCATTTCAAAAAAGCTACCACTATTTAATTGCTTTTAATGAAAGCTTTTTTATTTTTTATCGCCAAAATAAGTTATCGCTTCAGCGGGACATATCTTCTGGCAGCCCCGGCAAAATTCAACACAATTGTCTGGGGTTTTCACCAGTGGAAAACCCTCTTCATCCGTTATATATACATCATGCTTGCAGAAATTTACACAGCTCAAACACTTTGTACATTTGTCCTTATCTATGATTGGATACCAGTTTTTTGCCATTTGTTATTTGCCTCCTATTTTTGATAACGTTTTTGTAATTCAGGTATTTCTTCATCTATATGCTTCCTGGGTTGTTCTCTGACCATTTTACCTATTTCAATGGCCTGTTGTATGTCTTCCAAACTCACCCCCAACTCAAAGGCATAGGAATAATGATATCGCAGACAAGGAACACAATTTGCGCCTATACTTGCGCCGATGGCAATAAGCTCCCTTATTTTGTCATCGATCATGCTGCTCATATATGACACCTCCTTAAATAAACTTTTTATTCCTTTATTCCTATATTAGCATATTGTAAGGCCTCTGTAAAGGGCTAAAAATACCTTAATAAATTCAATTTCACCGGATTGGAGACAGATACCTTTTACAGCTCGTTATTGCTATGACCTTCTTTATTAAATATACATTTGACTTTTAAAATATATATGCTAATATAGGAATATATGAAAGTTATCTTTTCCTTGCATTGAAGCAAGTACTAAATTCAGGTGGGAATTGTCAACCCCGCTGAATTTTAGAACGGCAAATGCTGATTAAAATGAAAGGGGGGATTTTTATGCCAAAAGATATTTATGAAATAAGGGCATCGGTTTTTAAAGCGCTGAGTCACCCTACCAGGCTTAAAATTCTGGACCTTCTCAGCTCGGCAGGCGAGATATGTGTGTGTGATATTGTAAAAGAACTGGGTGTTGATCAGCCTACAGTTTCAAAACATCTGTCCATATTAAAAAACGCAGGGATAATCGACAGCCGCAAGGAAGGCCTTATGGTATTTTATCAATTAAAGATTCCATGTGCCATGGAATTCCTCCGGTGTGTAGACAATATTATAAAGGCCGATATACAGTTAAAGGCAGGTTTTTTAAATGACAGTTAGATTCATTGCGGAAAAGCTTTGAAGTTAAAAAAAATAGAGAAATTATTCATGTTTACAGGAGATGATTCAGGATGAAAACCTGGCAGAAATTTGCTATAATTGTGGGAGTCTTTCTTGCTGCATTTTATATGCCGCTTTCTAGTCCGAGATTTACTGGAGCCGTGCTGGAGTCCCTCTATATGCTCCAGGAATACGCCCGGCTTCATGTGCTGACATGTCTGGTACCGGCTCTTTTCATAGCCGGAGCCATATCCAACTTTATATCCCAGGAGGCAGTCATAAAGTATTTCGGCAGCGGTGCCAAAAAGTGGGTTTCTTATGCGGTAGCATCGGTATCGGGGACAATTCTGGCGGTGTGTTCCTGTACGGTGTTGCCCCTTTTTGCGGGTATATACAGGAGAGGTGCTGGCCTCGGGCCTGCAGTGGCATTCCTTTACTCGGGGCCTGCCATAAACGTTCTGGCCATCATCATGACGGCCAGGATACTGGGATGGCAGCTGGGCGTCGCAAGAGCTGTCGGAGCTGTGAGCTTTTCCGTCATCATCGGTCTTATTATGGAAATGCTGTTCCGAAAGGAAGACAGTGAACGCCTTAAAAGTACTGCTTCAAAGAAGGGAGTAAATGCCGACGAGGGTAGAAGCTTGGCACAAAACCTTATATACTTTGCTACTCTGGTGTTCATCCTCATATTCGCGGCCTGGGGAAAGCCGGCTCAGCCGGTGGGATTATTCAGTACCATATACGTAATAAAATGGTATATTACGGTTTTACTACTGGGTTTGCTCGCGTTCATTCTGATAAACTGGTTCAAGAAGGATGAACTATCCTCCTGGTTGGACTCCACCTGGGGTTTTGCCCAGCAAATACTACCTCTCCTTTTTGCCGGGGTACTGGCGGCGGGTTTCCTGATGGGAAGACCGGGAACCGATGCCGGAATAATACCGTCAAAATATGTGGCGGCCGTTGTCGGCGGAAATTCTCTTCTTTCTAATTTCATAGCATCTGTCGTGGGGGCTTTTATGTATTTTGCCACCCTAACGGAAGTACCCATACTTCAAGGCTTGTTGGGTTCCGGCATGGGTCAGGGGCCTGCACTGGCACTGCTTCTGTCAGGACCAGCTCTTAGCCTTCCCAGCATGCTGGTGATAAACAGCGTCCTGGGGCTGAAGAAGACTGCCGCATATGTGGCACTGGTAATTGTGATGTCAACCATAACGGGATATATATACGGTCTTTTATGATGCAACCACATCGGCCAAAAACCGGCCAAACAATATATAAAAAGTTTTTAATCGGAAATCATAAAAACACCGGCAGAGCGGTCTTCTGATATTTCTGGAGGGAGGTGAAATTGGAAATGGATATCAAAATTCTCGGAACGGGGTGCCCGAAATGCAAGACACTGGAGAAAAACACCCGGGAAGCTCTGGAGGAGCTGGGCATTGCCGCAAACATCGAAAAGGTAACGGAAATAAGTAAGATCATGGAATACGACATAATGTTCACTCCGGGTCTCGTCATTGATGGAGAAGTCAAGTCATCGGGCAAGGTAATCGATAAAGACGAGATAAAAAAATTGATTTTAGAAGCAAGCAAGCAATAAAGACATTGCGATTTTCTCCAAGCGGATTTAAATCTACGATGGGCGCCTTTAGCGGCGCCTTCTTATATTTTATATTTTAAATATGGCAATCTTTTCTTTTCTCTTTGACGAAGGTGCTACCTTGCCGGTTTTTTGCATATTCTTTCAGTTCAGCGGCTATTTCACTTATCTGCAGGTGGTTTTCCAATCTTCGATTCTCATTGCTTACAATGGCCTTACTTCGAAAAAAATTAAAAACGGCAGGTGATTCTGCCGTTAAAAAAAAGGGGGGTTGGCGGCTGCATTTTAGCAGCCTGTATGTTAAAGGGAGGGTAAACTTTTATATCTTTTCACTGCTTATCTTTGAAACCTTCATATCACTGGTTGGTATATAGCCGAGTTCTTTAATCAACGGTTTTACCTCATCACTCATCATATAGTCGAGAAATGCTTTTGTCAAACCTGTGGGTTCACCTTTTGTATACATATGCTCGTATGACCAGATGGGATATTTGCCGGTGGTGATGTTTTCTACCGTGGGTTCAACGTCATCCAGTTTCAAAGCTTTCACGCTGCCGTCCACATATGATAAAGCAAGGTAACTGATGGAACCCGGCGTATCGGCTATGGCTTTTTTAATGGCTCCGGAGCTTTCTTCGGTCAGCGCTATCCCCTGAGCTTCTTCTTTGCCATCAAGGGCGTATTTCTTGAAAGTAGCCCTGGTGCCGGAGCTGGTGGGCCTGTTGAGGATGACTACCTTCTGGTCGTTTCCGCCGACTTCCTTCCAGTTGGTTATCTTGCCCGTAAATATGTCTATCAACTGCTGTTTTGTCAGATTATCAACATTAACATCGGGATTTACTACTATAGCAAATCCTACCACACATACTTTATGGTCAACCAGCTCTTTGGCCCTGTCGGCATCCAATTTCTCTTCTGCAAAAATGTCAGAGTTGCCGATATCCACACTGCCTTCGGATACTAGCTTGAGGCCTGTCCCACTGCCGCCGGCCTGTACGTTTATCTTGGCGTTGGGATTATTACTCATGAACTGTGATGCAGCTTCTTCCACCAGAGGCAACAATGCCGAAGAGCCTGCTGCCGTTATGCTTCCCGACAATTCGCTTCCCTGATTCTGGTTCTGATTGTCCTGACTTGCGCCCTGATTTCCGCAACCTACCAGCGTAAAAATCACTGCGATGAGAACTGCTGCTGTCAAGATAACACTTTTTCTCATTTTAAACACCAAAACAGCACCTCCAAAATTTTTTTATTTCCTATAAAAAAGTATACAAGCTCATTGTAAAAGTGGTATTAAACAAATGTTAAGAGACTGTAAATTCTTTAAAAAATACTTAAAAATGGTCAACAGTTATTTCCGTAATATTTTGCCATCTTATGCTTGAAAAATCCCCACGCTGAATATTATAATTTTATAAGGAGAGAGGAGTGACGTTTAATGATCTGGTTTTTTATTAGACTTACCCTCTTTTACCTTTTCTTTGTGGCGCTCATCCCCACATTTTTCGGCCGCACCTTTCATTATAATGTTATATGGGCAAAAAAAGATAAAACCCCCTGGGTAACCATAACCTTCGACGATGGTCCCGACCCGGTTTACACACCCGAACTTCTGTCACTGCTGGAAAAGTACAATATAAAGGCCTGCTTTTTCCTGCTTGCGGACAAGGCCCAAAAATATCCCGCTCTGGTGCAGGAAATCGTAAAAAGGGGACATGAGATAGGCATACATGGCTACAGGCACTATCTGAACTGGCTGCTGGGACCCAAAGCCACTTACCTGGAACTTAAAAAATCCGTTGAAATAATAAAAAACATCACCGGCAAGCGCATTTATTATTACAGGCCTCCCTGGGGGCTTTTCACGAGTTTTATCTATAGGTATGTGAAAAAATTGGGTCTGAAAATCGTGCTGTGGAGTTTCATGAGCCGGGACTGGAAATATAAAAAACCGCATAAGATAGCAGGATATGTATTAAAAAGAGTGCGGGGCGGAAACATCCTCATTTTCCACGACAGCGGCACCAACATCGGGGCCGATAGAAACGCTCCGGAAGCCATGATTCAGTCGCTGGAATATATTATCAAAGGCATCCGGCAGAAAAACCTTGAAATCGTCGATATCAACCGTTTTGTTCAGTCGGAAAAGAGGTCGGCATGAAAAAGGTATTGCTTAAAATCTGGTTCATCTGGGAATGGATATTTGAAAAACTGACAAGCATACACCCTGTGCCGGGCGGATTTTTCAGGATCGCCATAAGGACATATCGTGGCGCCAAGTTGATATGCATGGATGGGACTGCATTAAATCCGGGAGACAGATACGGCGAACTGCATTTGAACAATAGATTTTTTACAGAGCTGTCCAAACAGTGCAGTTCTCCCGCATTCCTGGGAATTTCTTCTCTCAGGGAGTCCAAAAAAGCCTTTGCGCTCCTGAAAGAGTATGTAAAATCAGAGCCCCTTTTCAAAGATGTCAATGTGTTCATGGGATATACCTTGCTGAACAGGGGAATAAAAAGGCTGGGATTTGAAGTGCGCGATATAAAGTCCGGATTTGTCAAGAATCTTTTTTCTAATTATGAAAAGATGCTCCTCGCCATACTCCACCCGGAAGGTTTCAAGCGAATCATGTCGAAAAAGATGGTCTCAAAGCAGGTCCTGATCACAAAAAATACTCTGGAGAAATTATACTAGGGTTTCATTGATCCTTATGGCCTCCATATAACTCTCCCATGTGTTTATATTGAAAAAATCATAGTCATGCATCTTGCAGGGCACACTGCCCACATCTATAAATCGTGTTTTCACCATGGAAAACAAGTCCTGTACCCTTACAGGCTCGTTTTTTTTCATCAGACTTTTTATGGGTTCAATGCAGGTCTTTGCATAAACTGCATGAAGAGGCTCGACATATTTCCCGCCGGTGCAGGGACAGACGATATCAAACCCTTTGTTTTGACTCAGCATAAATTTTATCAGCTCGCCGTTTAAAAAAGGCATGTCGCAGGCACAGAAAAATCCTGCCTCATTTTTCATCTTCAAAAGGCCCGTATAAATGCCGGCAAGGGGGCCCCTGCTTTCCGCTTCATCGGAATAAACTTTAAATTCAGGGTCCAATACCTTAAACTCATCAGGCCTGTTGGATACAATGATGATTTCATCAAAGATGGACCTTAACGTAAAACATTCTTTCTCTATAATGGTAAGCCCGCCGATTTTAAGCAGGGCTTTATTCATCCCCATGAGCCTTGAGGATTTCCCTCCGGCAATGACGACCGAAGAAAAACACATTTTAAAACCCCTGTTCTTTACCTCTTTGTGGAACATATTGATTCTTCCGCATGTTTTCTGTATATTTCAAGCTTTTCGTCACCTGAAATGAGCCTATCGATGACTAAGGCCATCAATATTACTCCAATAATATCCACGAGCCACCTGGTAACTGCAAATTTTACACCCAGAGAAGAAATTTCAAACAAAAACATTGGTATTTTCAGTGTAGACCATGCTCCGAGAAAAATCAATATGTTTGAAAATCTGGCACCTTTTTTGATCATGATGCCGGCCACTGGAAAAGCCCCGTACAGGGGGCCGGCTGCGGCAGCTCCCAGGAAAATGCTCAACAATACTCCTGTTATCCCCGATTCTTCTCCCATGAACCTGATGATGGTCTCCCTGGGTACCCATACATCAAAAAGGCCCAGTAGCAAAAATATGGGAGGTATTACGCCGAGCATCTCCGAAAAATTCATATAGGTGCTCTTGAAAATTAAAGTCCCCAGTTTTACATTATTCAATAAAATGATTATATCGGCTACGATTATCAGTATAAATAAAAAGTAAGGCTTTAAAGTCTTCATGATACCACCATCCCTATGACAAATGCTACGATAAAGGAGAAAATGTAGGCGAATAAATTTCTCAAAATTGTTTCCTTTTTCCCGAAATACTTCATTTCCAGCGGCATAGTTACAAACCCCACCATCATGAGTGTTGAGACGAATACGGCTATCTGCATGACACCGGCACCCTTTTGTAAAAGAGAAGCGGCCAGTGGAAAGGCCACAAAGCCGGGAATCAACGTAATGGCACCGATAATCGATGTGACTATCATTCCGATTATCCCGGTGTTGGCACCGATAATCCCGGATATAATTTCGGGAGTTAGAATGGTCAGTACCAGACCGACTAAAGCCAAAACTCCGGCAAAAGCCGGAAGGATGCTTATAAAGGATTTCCAGGATTTGTTTAAAGCCATCCTGGTTTTTTGTTTATCTTTGATAAAAGATATTATTAGAAGAACAATTGAAATTGAATATAATCCTATAGCAAACACTTTATCCACCTTCCGTACGGAATATATTTGATTTCAGTGGAATCATTCAAGTGTTGTTGAATATTTTTTCATATCTTTCAAGAAAATGCTTAAGCCTTTTTAACTGCCTTTTTACGTGGACCGCCCATCCATGAATCGCATCTTCACCTTCCGGAGTAATGGTATAAAGTCTCTTGGCTGGACCTACTCCTTCAGTCTCCCATTGGGATTTGATCCACCCTTCCTCCTCCATCTTCCTCAAATTTCTATAAACCATGGCAGGGTCGGGAGATACATCCTCAAATCCGAACTCGCTCAATTTTTCCATGAGTTCATAGCCATGGGCGGGTTTTTCGTATAAGAGCAACAGCATACAAGGTTGAACAAAGCGGTCCATCTTAAAGCCAGGGCACCGACATTCATGGCCGCGGTGAAAATGCTGCATGTTTATCATCCCCCATATATATGTTATTATCATATATTTGTCATTTAAAACATATCATGATAAATTTATTTTGTCAACTCGTTTTTAAATATTTTCTTGAATTGCTTGAAAACAATAGTTACAATAAAGATGAATAGATTTTTAAAGTGTGATGGGTTTCTGTTGAAAATGCAGGGGTTGAAAGTCTTTAATTGGGAGGATCTAAATGAACACCGATGAAAGAAGGGCAAAAATAATAGAGCTTTTAATGTGCGAAAAGAGGCCTTTTTCCGGCAGTGAGCTTGCCGGATTATTTCAGGTCACCCGTCAGATAATAGTTCAGGATATTGCCATACTCCGGGCTGCAGGAAATGACATTATAGCCACATCCCGGGGATATATGATGCCCCAGTCTTACAAATTTTGTTCAAAAAAAATAGCCGTGCATCACGGTGAGGAAAGGACCCGGGAGGAACTTTTGACTTTCGTGGAGTGCGGATGCAAAGTGATAGACGTGATAGTAGAACATCCCCTCTACGGAGAACTTCGCGGCATGTTGATGCTACAGGACTCGGATGATGTAGAGGAGTTTATGAAAAAGGTGGAAAAAAGCAATGCCGCACTTCTTTCCAGATTGACCCGGGGGGTTCACCTCCATACGGTGGAATCCATGAACGAAGATTCCATAAGGAAAGCCATAAAGGTTCTCCAGCACAAGGGTATATTGCTAGAATAATTTTTTTTGTTTGCTATTGACTATACATATGTATATACAGTATAATTTGAATAAAGACAATCCGTCAGGTTATTGACAAGGTGTTCGGATTGTTGCAAATCCTAAATGCCGTTTTTTACTACCATATTTATTCTAATTTATTTTTCTTAATGAGGAGTGGATATTTCCATGAATACCAAGAGTATCGTTACCGGCGCCCTGCTTACCGCTCTTTCCATTATAATCCCCGTTTCCTTCGGAGCATACCTTAAGATATATATCCCTCCCTTTTCGGCCACTCTTGCATCCCATGTACCCACCATGCTGGCATTTTTAATAAGTCCAGCGGTAGCGGTAATGGTGGGCCTGGGGTCGGCCCTGGGATTTTTAATTATGCTTCCTCCCGTCATAGCAGCCCGGGCCACCATTCATGCCATATTCGGCCTGGTGGGAGCTCTACTTGTCAAAAGGGGGCTTTCCTTTGAAAAAGCCCTGATCCTCACCGCCCCTATCCATGCCATTGGTGAAGCCATAGTGGTAATACCTTTCGGTTTCAATCTCTATACTGCCCTTGTGGTGGTGGGCATCGGCACTATTATCCATCACTTTTTAGACAGCGCAATTTCAGTGGTGCTGGCAAAAACAGTCTTATCCGGCTTTATTCATCCGGGTAAAATAAAAGCTTAAATAAAGATTTATTTACAAAAATACTCCATTTTTATGGAGTATTTTTTACATCAATCTTTAGATTTTCTTTAGATTTTGCTCACAGCTTCCTGACACTTGCCGGTTATAATAAAATCAAACAGAAGGTTAAGACCTTCACAAAAAAATTAAAGGAGTGGTGGTAAATGTTTAAAAAAGCATTGATTTTCGGAGTGGTTGGCCTCCTGGTGCTGGGCATAGCCGCAGTTGCCTTCGCAGCCCCCGGCGGCAGGTGGGGAGGCGGTTTTGGACGGATGTCGGGCCAGGCAGCGGTTGGCAGTGCGAACTGGGCACCTCCCATTACCCAGCTGGACCTCTCTGAAGAACAGTATGCAAAACTCAGGGAAATTCAGAATCAGGCTTTCGAAAAGATGCAGGCCTTAAGGGATGAAATGGCAAAGAAGATGCTTGAGCTTCAGAACCTGTACCTGCAAAAGAACCCCGACAAAGCTGCCATTGAAGCAAAACAGAAGGAACTTTCCGAACTCAGGGATAAGATGTGGCAGCTCCGGCAGGATAACATCAATGAAGCCAATAAGGTACTTACACAAGAGCAGCTCGATAAACTGAACAGTCTCAGAGGAAACGGTTTCGGCAGAGGTGCCGGATTCGGCCCCGGGGCATGCCACGGTTTTGGCGGGGGTTTCGGCTGGGGCATGATGGGCGGCTACGGCTCCGGAGTAAATCAGTAATTTGGATATCCGGGCGGCTTTGCCGCCTTTTTTTAGTTTGGGGTCAGGCTTGAAAAATTCACTTATTTTTATATTATTTTTATTGAATTTTTCTTGAGATAATGTTATACTCTTGGTAATACAGGGAGGTGCAATATTATGCCTGATGGTGTAAACCCCAAAAAGACCAAAATGACAGCCGTACGTCTACCTGTCTCTGTAATTGATAAAATAGATCGGTTATTCGGCAAGGGTAATCGTTCGCGATTTATTTATGAAGCTATTGAAAAGGAATTAAAAAGGAGAAAAAGACTGGAGTTTATAGAAAAGGACGCAAATCTTATCTCTGACGACATTAAGGACTCTGTAGAATATGTAAACGAGTTGCGAAAAATCGATGTTGAACGTTTTGAAGTGTTATATAAAGTAAATGATCAAAAATCAGGGCAGGAAGAAGTTCATGAATAAGTCACGGATAAATGGTTTTCTTCTCGACACCGATTTTTTAATTGATTTAAACAGGGGAAAAAGTAACATTTACAAAAAGAGAGCTTCAAAATTACTATGTCAAATAAATGATTCAGATCTCTTCATCTCGAATGTTACCGTTATTGAATTTTTATCGGGTATATCCGAGAAAAAGCAGGAAAACGCCTCGAATATTTTATTTGACCTTTTCGTATATATTTATCCTACTTATGAAGAGTCTTGCTTTGCAGGAAGACTTCGGCAGGAGTTTTTCAAAAAAGGAATTTCTCTGTCTTTTTCAGATGTTTTAAATGCGTCCCTTTGCATAAATCGCAATTTATATATTGTTACGAGAAATATTAAACATTATCCGTTTAAAAATATTAATGTTTTGAGCTGGTAAATTTTTTATTTGGAGAGTCCTTATGAGTAAATACAAAATTTTAGTGGTGGATGATGAGATTAAAATCCTGAATTTAATAAAAAATTACCTGGAAAATGAGGGGTTTTCGGTTATTACCGCCGATGGCGGGAAAAAGGCTCTTGAGCTTTTTGAGGCCGAAAAGCCCGACCTGGTGGTGCTGGATATCATGATGCCCGAGGTCAGCGGCTATGATATATGCAGGAAGATATGCGCTTTATCGGACACGCCCGTCATAATGCTCACGGCAAAGTCGGAAGAAGTAGACAAAATCCTGGGCCTGGAACTGGGAGCCGACGACTATATAACAAAACCCTTCAGCTTGAGGGAACTGGCGGCACGGATCCGGGTGGTGCTGCGAAGGCTTAAGCGGCAGGGAGCGCAGCAGGATTCGGGCCAGGATAAGGAGGACATCCTTGAATACCTGGGACTTAAGCTGGACCTCAGGAAAAAAACCGCTTATCTGGACGACAGACCCCTGTCTCTCACCCCAACCGAATTCAAGATCCTGGCCATGCTCCTGGGGAGTCCCGGCGTAGTTTTTTCCCGGCTGCAGATTCTGGAAGAGGTTCTAGGGGAGTATTATGAGGGGTATGAAAGGTCCCTGGATACCCATATGAGCAATCTCAGAAAAAAACTGGGGGACGACCCCACAAATCCCCGGTATATAAAGACTGTATATGGCATGGGCTATAAAATTGGAGGACAATCATGAAAAAAACCGGCATAGGATATCGCATTACAGCAGGCCTGGTGGTAACAGCATTATTAACCGCAATCTTATCCATATTGTTACTTTTTATGCTCACCGAAAAGGCCTTCAATGATTATATAAAACAAAATAGAATAGAACAGGCCAGGGAAATAAGCGGAATTCTAGGGGATATCTATGACCGGAATGGATGGGAGGGCGTGCGTTCGCTGGTGGAGGGAGCTTCCATAATAAGTCAGGGCCACAAGAGGTGGATGGGGACGGATAGGAATCCCATGGGCATGGGACCTTTCGGAGGCCAGGGCATGGGCCCCATGATGGGTATAATCCAGAAGCAGGTCATAGTTACGGACCCAAATGGGAACATTATAATCTCCTCGGAGGATATAAGCCCCCAGACCCCTATCTCCAAATCGCTATGGGACCTGAGGGTGCCCATATTTTCAAGCCAGGGCCATATAGGTTATCTTATCGTCTGGTCCCAGGCAAGGCCTGCTGAAAAGAGTCTCGAGTCTATTTTCTTCCGTACCATATCCCGGTATTCTTTTCTTGCGGTATTCTTCGGCCTTGTCATAGCCCTCGGGGCCGGGTTTCTCATTTCCAGGCAGCTTACAAGCCCCATCAAGAAGCTTTCCGATACAGTAAGGCTTTTTACCATGGGTGAAAGGGACATACGCCTGCCCGTCACGGGCGACGACGAGCTGGGGACTTTGGCGGCGGATTTTAATGAAATGGCCGACAGCATTAAAAAAAGCGAGGAGCTGCGCAAAAACCTCACTGCCGATGTGGCTCACGAGCTGCGCACCCCTCTTTCCATACTCCGGGGAACGCTGGAATCCATACAGGCCGGGGTTCTTTCACCTTCTCCCGAAGTCATACTGTCGATGCAGGATGAAATAATCCGCATGTCACGCCTGGTTAAAGACCTTTCGGACCTGAGCAGGGCGGAAGCCGGCAGCCTTGAGCTGAACCGGCAGGAGATATCTCCCGTGGAGCTCAAAGAAAAATTTTCATACTTTAAAACAGAAGCCGAATTCAAAGGAATAGACTTTATCGTAGACATCCCTCCGGATCTGCCCAAAATCTCGGTGGATCCGGTGCGCATAACCCAGGTCATATCCAACCTGCTTACCAACGCCCTTCGGCACACCGCGTCGGGGAAGATAGTGCTTTCAGCGCAAAGAGCAAAAGAAGGAGTGCTCTTTTCTGTAAAGGACACGGGATGCGGCATAAAGCAGGAAGATCTTCCCCACGTTTTTGACAGGTTTTACAGAGCGGAAAAATCCCGCTCCCGCGCCACCGGCGGCATGGGATTGGGTCTGGCCATTGCCCGGAGCCTGGTAGAAACCCATGGCGGAAAGATTTGGGTGGAAAGCGAAGAAGGAAAGGGCGCCGAGTTCAAGTTTTTTATTCCATTAGAATAGTATGGAATTTAAAGGGATGCTATTTCATTACTTTCGTACAACTTAATTCCCGCCGCTTCTAAAGCCTTTACGGCTTTCTGGGGGTCTTCCACGCGAAATAATATGAGGGCTTTGTCTTCATTTCGCTTTATAAATGAATAAAGGTATTCTACGCTTACATCCGCTTGCCGCAGCACCTGAAGGGCATGGTTCAAACCGCCGGGTCTATCGGCCACCTCCACCGCCAGCACATCGGTGGTGCTAACGGGAAATCCCGCTTCCTTGATGGCGGCCACCGCCTCTTCGGGTTTGTTTACTATCATGCGGAGAATGCCGAACTGGGTGGTATCGGCTATGGATATGGCACTTATGTCTATGTTTTTTTCCGAAAGGACCCTGGTGACTTCCGAAAGTCTCCCGGGCTTATTTTCAAGAAACACCGAAATCTGCTTCACGAACATGTCAAACCCTCCATTCCATAATTTTTCTGTTGTGTTTCCACCGGTGAGCTTATTTTTGCCCAAATCCAGTCCGAATTCTACTACATTTTTCTTTTATCTATGACTCTCTTTGCCTTGCCTTCGCTGCGCTCAATGGTATGGGGCTCCACAAGCCGCACATTGACATTGATGCCCAGTGTGGTATAGATATCCGAAGCAATCTTCTTCCTGACATCTTCCAGCTTTCTCACTTCATCGGCAAAAAGCTTTTCCGATACCTCCACCCATACTTCCAGGGAATCCAGGTTATCCACGCGATCCACAATAAGCAGATAGTGGGGTTCCGTCTCGCCGGCGGCCATCAAAACGCTTTCGATCTGGGACGGGAACACATTTACGCCCCTTATTATAAGCATGTCGTCGGTCCTGCCCAGGAGTTTTTCTATCCTGGCATGGGTCCTGCCGCAGGCGCACGGTTCATAGTTTATTGAAGTGATATCCCTGGTCCTGTACCGGATCACAGGAAGCCCTTCTTTGTCGATGGTGGTTATTACGAGTTCGCCCTTTTCTCCCGGCGGCAGCGGTTCTTCAGTAACCGGATCGATGATTTCGGGTATGAAGTAATCCTCAAAGATATGCAGCCCCTTCTGCTCTCCGCATTCGCAGGCCACCCCCGGACCTATGACCTCGCTCAATCCATATATGTCCAGCGCCTTTATGCCCAGCTTTTCCTGGATTTCTTTCCTCATGTTCTCGGTCCAGGGCTCTGCCCCAAAGATTCCGGTTTTGAGGTGGAGCTCATTTCTATCTATGCCCATTTCTTCTAAAGTTTCTGCGATGTAAAGGGCATAAGATGGTGTACAGGCCAGTATTTCGGTTTTAAGGTCCTTCATGAGCATAACCTGCCGCCGCGTGTTTCCACCGGAAGTCGGGATAACCACGGCACCCAGCTTTTCGGCACCGTAGTGGAAACCCAATCCGCCGGTGAAGAGTCCGTAACCGTAAGAAACCTGCACCACCGAATCCCTCCGGCCGCCGCCCATCACAAGACACCGAGCCACCAGCTCCGCCCAGTTGGAAATATCCCTCCTGGTATATCCCACCACTGTGGGTTTGCCTGTAGTGCCCGAAGATGCGTGAATCCTTATGATTTCACTCAATGGTGAAGCAAAAAGGCCGGTAGGGTAGTTATCCCTCAAATCCTGCTTGGTGGTAAAAGGAAGTACTTTCAAATCTTCCAGGCTCTTAATGTCTTCCGGTATTATACCCCTTTGCTGCATCTTGTGCCTGTAACTTTCCACATTGTGGTAAACCCTGTCAATAGTATCCTTCAGTTTTTGAAATTGATGGAATCTAAGCTCTTCTCTTGACATGCATTCACGGGTCTTATTCCAGTACAATGTTTCGACCTCCTTTTCGATATGGAGGGTGAGATTCCTCACCCCTGAAGTAATTCATAACCTCTCCTGAAGGCTTCCATGTTGATTTCAACGGTCTTTTGCGGCACGGTTTCTCTTATTGCCTTCAGCCAGAGCTTTCGATCAAAGTCCAGCCTTCTTGCCAGAACCCCCAGAAGCACCACATTTACCGCTCTCGGGCTTCCGCAATCCGATGCAATCCCTGTGGCGTCCACCATGCAGGTGCTCACCGTACTTGACAGAATCTCGTCTATATCTTCCGGATATTTTTGAAATCCCAGCGTCACGGGAATTGGAGGTATCTCCTGGGTATTGGAGATAATCATGCCGCCCTTTTTCAAATACCCCACCCATCTTAAGGCCTCAAGCTTTTCAAAGGCCAGTATGAAATCGGCCTGGCCGGCTCCTACCAGAGGGGAATACACTCTTTCTCCGAATCTGACATGGGTCACCACGCTGCCGCCCCTTTGAGCCATTCCGTGGACCTCTGAAACTTTTACGTCAAAGCCTCCGGAAAGCGCCACTTCCCCCAGGACGCGGCTTGAAAGCAGAGTCCCCTGGCCTCCAACTCCCACTATGAGTATGGCTGTGTCAGTCACGCATATCACCCCTTGCGATGGATTCTGTGGGACACACCGCGGCGCAGAGGCCGCATCCGGCACACATGGTTTCATTGATGGAAACATAATCTCTGTTTGTAATGGCCGGGCACCCGAGCTCCAAACATACTCCGCATCCGATGCAGGTATCGGTATTTACATAGTAGGGCGGATTTTTCGAGCGATTCCTCTTCAAAAGTGCGCACGGCCGGCGGGCAATGATGACCGAGGGTTCTTTAGCGGATATCTCTTCACGGACAGCTTTTTCGAAATTATCCAGGTCAAAAGGGTCCTCTACTCTTACGCGTTTTACCCCGACGGCTTCGCACAGTTTTTCCAAATCCAGCTTGTATGCCGGTTCTCCCTTTATATTGAACCCTGTAGCTGGATGCTCCTGGTGGCCCGTCATACCCGTGGTGGAATTGTCCAGTATTATCACCGTGGTGGTGCCCTTATTATAAACCACATCGATCAGGCCGGTGATGCCCGAATGAATAAAGGTGGAATCACCTATTACCGCTACAATTTTCCCGGATGCCTCTTTCCCCAGGGCTTTTTCCATGCCGTGGGCGCTGCCGATGCTGGCCCCCATGCATATGCAGGTATCCATGGAGGAAAGCGGCGGCAATGCTCCCAGCGTATAGCATCCTATATCGCCGGTAACGGTAAGGTTCAGCTTTTTGAGGACATGGTAAACTCCCCGGTGCGGACATCCGGGACAGAGCGCCGGAGGCCTGGGAGGAATCCGGGAAGCTTTTACCTCCACGCGGTCTTCAAAAGCGAGGTTTAAAATTTCGCTTTTTACTCCGGCAGCCTGTAATCCTTGCGCCACTATTTCATAAGAAAGCTCTCCAATTTTGGGGAAATACTCTTTTCCGAAAACTTCTATGCCCAGAGTTTTTATATGATCTTCAATAAATGTTTCCAGCTCCTCCACCACAAAAAGCCTTTCAACCTTCTGAGCAAAATTTTTGATGAGTTCCTCCGGCAGCGGCCAGACCATACCCAATTTTAAAAAGGATGCTCCTGGGGCGGCTTCTTTTGCGTAATTATATGCTCCTCCTGCGGCGATTATGCCGGCAGATGTATCATTGTACTCGATTTTGTTTATACCGGCTTTCTCGGAGTATTCCCGAAGCTTTTTCTCCCTTTCCACCAGCATGGTCCGCCTGCCCCTGGCCATGGCGGGCATCATCACATATTTCCCAATATCCTTTACATATTCTTTTTGCCCGACATCAAGCCTTTCGCCGGGTTCCACCAGGCTCCTGGAATGGGAAACCCTGGTTACCATCCTCAGAATAACCGGGGTATCGAACTTTTCGCTGATTTCAAAGGCCAGCTTAGTAAAATCCTTTGCTTCCTGACTGTTTGCAGGTTCCAGTACGGGAATGTGGGCTGCCATGCCGTAAAACCTGCTGTCCTGCTCATTCTGGGAGCTGTGCATCCCGGGATCGTCGGCCACCACTATTACAAGCCCGCCGTTTATGCCGGTATAGGATGACGTAAAAAGCGGGTCGGCGGCCACATTTAGCCCCACATGCTTCATGCAGGCCATGGCTCTTGCACCCGATATGGCCGCTCCCAGGACCACCTCCAGGGCCACCTTTTCATTGGGGGACCACTCCACATATATTCCATCATATTTTGCGATATTTTCCGTAATTTCGGTGCTGGGGGTTCCGGGGTAGGCAGCCGCTACCTTTACTCCCGCCTCATAGGCCCCTAAAGCTACGGCTTCATTGCCGAGCAGCAGTCTCTTCAAGTAAATCACCTCTGATTTTTTATTTCCTCAAGTCCCTGACCCTCCGGGCCTTGCCTTCAAATCTCGCAAGACTTCTGGGCTCTACGAGATTTACCTTCGCGTCAATCTGAAGCACGGTCTTAAGCTTCTGGCGGATAATGGCATTCAGTTCCTCCAGCCTCCGGTATTCGTCCAGCATTTCTCCGTCAGCAAGCTCTACATTTACCGTAAGTTCGTCTAGATATCCTTTTTTTGTAACCACGATCTCATAATGGGGCCCCACTCCCTTGATGTTCATCAATACGCTCTCTATCTGGGAAGGGAAAACGTTGACCCCGCGGATTATGAGCATATCATCGCTCCTGCCTTCCACCGTGGACATCCTCAGCAAAGTCCTGCCGCAGCGGCAGGGCTCCGGATTCAGACTGGTGATGTCCCTGGTCCTGTAGCGCAGGAGGGGCAGTGCTTCCTTTGTCAGGGTGGTTATGACCAGCTCCCCTTTTTCTCCGAAGTCCAGTTTGCGTCCCGTCTCAGGATCTATAATTTCCGCCAGAAAATGGTCTTCGGCAATGTGCATGCCGTCTTTTTCATCGCACTCGCCGGACACTCCGGGACCAATAATCTCGCTCAACCCATAATTCTCCGTGGCGGTGATACCCCACCGTTTTTCCAATTCATTTCGCATCTCCTTAGTGGACCCCTCGGCACCAAAGAGCCCGAGCCTCAGGCGGATATCCTCCCGCCTTACCCCCATTTCTTCCGATACCTCCGCCATATACATGGCGTAAGAAGGGGTGCTCACCAGCACCGTAGTTCCAAAATCCCGCATGAGGTTTATCTGCCTTTCGGTATTGCCGCTGGAAACGGGGACCACCGCGGCGCCTATCCTTTCAAGGCCGTAGTGGAGACCCAGAGCTCCCGTAAAAAGGCCGTAGCCGAAAGAAATCTGGGCGATATCATGTTCGCGCGCTCCCGCCATGAAGGCTATGCGGGCCACCAGTTCCGACCATGTGTCCAGGTCCTTTCTAGTGTATCCCACCACAGTGGGCCTGCCGGTGGTGCCGGAGGAGGCATGGATGCGGACCACGTCCTTCATCGGTACGGCAAACATCCCGTAGGGATAATTGTCCCGCAGATCATCTTTAGTAGTAAAGGGTATTTTTTCGATGTCTTTCAAAGAATTGATATCCCCGGGAGAAAGATTGATGCGGTCAAAAGCCTGCCTGTAAAAGGGCACTTTCTCATATGCATAATTCACAATGTATTTCAACCGCTCAAGCTGCATATCTTCTATTTCTTTTCTGGTCAATGCCTCAACCTTCGACCACAGCATAGCCCTTCCTCCCCATTACGATGTGCAAAATACAACCTGCGGATAGGCTGTGAAATTGATAAAAAGTGCAGGTTCTTTCCACCGCTTAAAAACAAAAGGCCCGGGGCCTTTAAAAACACCTTCCCTACCATCCTACCATCTCCCCATAATTTTTCTGTGCTTCCGCCATCGCAGCAAACTTTCTCCCTGCTGTGATTGAGCCAGAAGATATGTTATATATGATTATACAATATAAAGTGTAAAAGATAAATATTTTTAAACCAACCCGGCATGCACACCCTTAAAAAAGCTCCTACCCAAAGGTAGGAGCTTTTTAATCATACCAGCTTTTCTACGGTAGTATAATCCTCTTCATATCCAAAATACTTCGGCCCGAAGGTTTCAATGCCCAGTTCGGTTCGCATCTTTTCATCGGCGGGAACTACAACTATGCTTCCGCGATATCCGTATTTTACTATATCGGTCCTTATAGGCTCACCGGTTTCCGAATCCAGTATTAATATTAAATCCGGCGTCAGGCATTTGACTTTTCCGCTTATTTCAAGCCTCAGCCATTCGTTCTGGAAATCCACGAAAGCCCTTTCACCCTTATATTCCTCAAGTCCTTCCAGAGTGAGCCTCCCCATGGAGAACCCTTTAGTCTTTTCCGCTCCGAATTCGCGATTTATATCTACAATCTTGCCCTTGAAAACTTTATATCCTCCGACTATCTTCACTATGTTTTCAATGGGGTCGTCATGGGTTTTCCTGCATTTGTAGACCGCCTTACCCAGTTCCCAGCTCTTTGAAATGGAATTAAAGATGGCCGCTTCTTTAAGCTGCCTGCCGGTCATCGGGTACCCCGCAATCCAGGATATTCCACCGTAGGCCATGGCCGCATTTCTTATTATTCTTTCCGCCATAAGGGCACATGCGGTATCCGCCACAGTTACCGCTCCTTTTTCATTGGCCGCCGCCGTGGGAGACGGCATAATGCCATGGGTATAAAAGGAGGTCATCTGAAGCTCTGGAAAAGCCCTCCCCATGCCGTCCGCATCGACCACCGGGATGCCTACAGCCCCGGCAACCGCCATCGGAACAGGAGTATTTACCCCTCCGGCCTCAGGAGGGACAATGGCCTGAATTTCTTTTCCCAAATACCTTTTTAAACTTTCTAAGCACCACAGGACTTCCTTACCATTCGGGGGTTTTTCCGTCAAAACAACAGGCGCTCCCAGGCAACCGGCTATGGCGGCCAGGGCGTCATCCGGAAAGTCTTTTGGGTCTATTAACACAATATCATTTCTCTCTTTGACCACATTGAGAGCCCATAAAAATCCTATCTCCGGATCACCCCCGCCACCGGTAGCAAGGATAGACGCTCCCAGGGTTATTTCTTTCAGGCCCTGTTCGTCAACAACCCTGTAATTTTCTATACCCCATCTTTTTAAAATATCATATACGCTCATATTCATCACCTATATCAGCTCTCTAGGAGCATTTGTTAGTAGTTCATACCCACCATCCGTCACAAGCACCATGTCTTCTACCCGGGCCGCTCCAAGGCCTTCCACATATATGCCGGGTTCAATGGTAACTATCATTCCCGGTTCCAGCAAAATTTTACTTCCTACATCCACTATCGGCATTTCATGAATGCTAAGGCCTAGGCCATGACCTGTAAGGTGGGGAAAATATTTACCATACCCTTTTTGCGTAATATAATCTCTGGCGGCTTTATCAATATCCTCTGCAGCCATCCCAGGCTTCACGGCCTCTATGGCTTTCTGTTGAGCTTCATAAGCCACCCGAAAAAGGTGTTTTTGTTCGTCGGAAAGTCCTCCAAGGGAAAACGTCCTGGTGATATCAGAGCAATAACCCCTGTATACACATCCCATGTCGAAAAGAACAAGTTCACCCTTTTTAAGTTCTTTATCTGAAGAAAATCGCTGTGGGAGCCATGCGTTCTCCCCGGACATGACAAAAGGTTCAAAGGACAATCCCTCCGCACCTTCTCGCATCATCACGTCCTGGGCAATGGCGGACACTTCATATTCCTTAATTCCCTCTCTTATGCTCTCTACGGCATTAATCATGGCTTTTTCCGCGATTTTTGCAGCAGCTCTTATGATTTCGATTTCTTCCATGTCTTTAACCATTCTGAGCCTTAAAAGATCGTTTTCAATGTTTACCAGTTCGGCGTTCGTTACCTCTTTTATTAAATTTTCTCTCTCAACTGTAACGGTTGAAAACTCAACGCCTACGCGCTTTATATTTCTGCCATAAAGCAGTTCTTTTAATGGATTTAGATAATTTGGGTCATCTTCCGGGAACTTTCTAATATCTTTTATCCAGCAATTCCTTTTTACTCTTTTATAGTCTAGAACGGCGGTCAAAAGCACAACATCGCCATTTTTTGATATAAAAAGGATGGAAAAGGATGCGGTATTAAACCGCATACCGGTAAAATACCTCACATTGGCTCTATCTCCCAGAATTACCGCATCCAGATCCTTTTCCTGGAAAAACTCGATTAATTTATCCACACGCCTTTTATAATTCATCTTATATCCCTTCTAATTCACTTTCTTTTTCGGGATTTATCATGTATATCTTCTTCGGTACCCTGGATTCCAGGCTTGATTCCATCGGCCCGGTAAGTTCTATCAACACCATGTCATTTGCAAGTTTTTCCAGAGATTCTTCCAATCCTGGCATGCTCGAAAGTGCTTCAACAACGGCTTTTCTCTCGCTATAGGGGTTTTCTTTCAGGAACTTTATAATGGCTTTTTCCGTTTCATTAAAGCTGTAAGCCATTATTTTGCCACCTCCTTATTTAGTTCTTCTACAGGAACATAATCCATGTCGTAGCCAAAATACCCGGGCCCGAACAGCTGTATTCCTTTAGGCGTCCTCATCCTTTCGTGAGCGGGAATGAGGATGATGGAACCTCTGTAGCCGTATTTCATGATATCGGTGCGAATTGGTTCTCCCGTTTCAGAATCCACTATGGCAATTAGATCCGGCGGCAGACACCTTATTTTGCCGTCAATCCTTAAAACAAGCCATTCATTTTGAAAGTCGATTTCTGCCACACTTCCCTTATATTCGTCAAGCCCGTCCATTTTTATTCTGCCGAGGCTGAAGCCTTTTGTCGACTCTCCGCCGAATTCCCTGGAAATATCCACTATCTTGCCTTTGAATACCTTCATCCCCGTCACGTTTCTCGTAGCCTTAAGGCTGTCGAGCATTTCCTTCACAGGGTCCAGGTGCTTTTCTCTTGCCCTGTAAACGGCTTTGCCCAATTCCCACGCAATGCTCTGTGAATTTAAAATAGAAGCTTCCTTAACCTGTTTTCCCGTCATGGGGTATGTCGCAATCCAGGAAATGCCGCCGTAGGCCATGGCGACACGCCTTGCGATATTTTCGGCCATCTTGTTGTCATCGCCGGTATCAATTACAGTTACGTTGCCCCTGTCATCACAGGAAACCGTAGGGGAGGCATTTACTCCGTTTGTAACCCATGAGGTCATCTGAAGCTCGGGAAAGGCCCTGTTCATACCGTCTACGTCGATTACCGGAACTTCAAATTCTCCTGCGGCCGCATAAGCGACGGTGGAATTTACTCCTCCGCATTCAATTGGAATTGTCGCGCCAAGTTTCTTTCCCCAGTACTGCTCAAGTTTTCTTATGGCATTATTTAATACATCATAAGACGGCGGCTTTTCGGTAAGTACCACAGGTGCGCCCAGGCAGGCGGGGCTCGCCACCAGAATATCATCGGGTATGTCCATCGGATCAACCATTACCACAATCTTGCCTTCATCCAGCACTTTATATGCCCATAGTAGCCCTATCTCGGGGTCTCCTCCGCCGCCCGTTGCTAGGATGGATGCTCCGAGAGTGATTTCTTTTACTGCCTGCTTGTCTATGATTTTATAGTTTTTAATTCCCCATTTTTCCAGTGTCTCAAAGACTTTTTTCGACATTTGTTTTCCGCCTCCCTTATTCAAATATTTTACCTTTGACTCTGATGCGTATCTTTTCACGTTTTCCGGGCATGTATGCAAACGGAATCTCTTCCACATCCAGCACTTCTACTGTATCTCGAATTGCTCCTGCTTTTTCCGCTTCGTCTTTTGCCTTTTCAATTACTTTATTTATAGCGTCATCCCTATCCTCAATCTCTAAATCCGCCACACCTTCTGCATAAGCGCCGATTTCTGCAATGGTTGTACCGATGGCACCGCAAACTTCGAAGTGAGGCGGCATTACGACTTCAGATATGCCTTCAAGATTTTCCCTGGGCACCACAAGCGCGCCACCGCCGACGAAAATAGCCTTGACATTGCCGGCCACTGTCTTCATCTGGTCTACGGCCACTTCCAGTGTATTCTTTATTATATTATATGCCGCTTCTACAAGGTCTTTGTCTAAAGCTTTAACCTTATCAATATGAGGCGCAAAGTCCGTGTCAAAGATATCGAGCTTCTTATCAAGGATTCCCTTGGCCACTGCAATATCATGGGTTGTAATTATCGGGCCACCGAAAGACTTGCCCAATTTGACCAGGTTATATCCGACGCTCTCGGGGCCATGGGCTATAACCTCGTTGCCTTTAGTCTTTACTATTGTTCCGCCGCCAAGAGCTATGGACATAAGGTCCGGGCATCTGATATTTGTCTTAACACCGCCAATCGTTACCGTTATTGAAGACTCTCTCGGGAATCCGTTTACTATATATGCGACATCTGTCGAAGTCCCGCCTATGTCTACCACAACACCATTATCAATGCCGGAAAGATAAACCGCACCTCTGACACTGGCCGCAGGTCCCGACGCCACTGTGAAAATCGGGTAATTCACCGCATAATCTGCAGACATGACCGTCCCGTCATTTTGAACTATGAAAAGAGGCGCCTCAATGCCGCGCTCTTTTGCGGCCTTTTTAAGGGCTTCCACAGCCTTTCTCATTACGGTAATGACTGATGCATTTAAAATGGTAGAGTTTTCTCTCTCCAGGAGAGATATGGAAGCAATATGGTTTGAAAGGGTAATCGGTATGTCTCCCAGTTCTTCTCTTATGATTTCCGCGGCTCTTTCTTCCTGGTCGGGGATCATGGGAGAAAAGACGCCGGTTATGGCTATGGAGTCAACTTTCCCCTTGATTTTCCTGCATGCGCTTCTGATTGCTTCTTCATCGAGGGGAACAATGTCTCTTCCGTCGTACTCTTTTCCTCCGCGGATAATGAATATATTATCGATTCCACCGATGGCCGCTTTCAAATCCTCCGGCCAACCTGTGAGTGGGGGGATGGCGGTGGTGGCCGGTGCACCCAACCTGAAAATACCAACTTTATTCAAATTTTTCCTTTCGATAATTGCATTGGTGGTATGGGTTGTTCCCAGCGATACCAGGCTTATTTCAGAAACTTCGGCTTTTTTGGTTTTCAATAAAACATCCAGAGCATTTATGATTCCCGTAGTAACATCATCGGTAGTGAGAGCTTTTGCCTTTGCCAGAACCTCTTTGCCTCTGAGCATTACGCCGTCGGTAAAAGTCCCGCCGACATCAAATCCAATTCTTACATCTTTTGCCATATGTTTTTCCTCCTTATTTGTCCCATAATCCTTTAATATCATATTGTTTTTCCAATTCCCACTGTTTTATCTCAAAAAGCGGCGGCGTTTCAAAGCCGTATTTTTTACGGCGGCATCATAACCGTCATTTTCGGCCTGTTTTATTAAATGCAGCGTTTCAAGTTAATCCACAAAATTTTAGACATAATGCAAAATCCCTCCTTCCAAAAAATCTAATAGTTTTATTATAATTTTTTTAACTTATTAAAAGCCATATCTTTAAACAACAAAAAAATGAAGATTTTTTGTCGCATAAAGATAACAAGAATAACAGGCTGCTCATGGCAGAAAAAATATTCATCTGCCAATGACAGCCTGTCTGTTCGACAATTAGAGTTTTATAACGATTTTAGAAAACATCTCATGCTTTAGGTTTATAAAAATTATCATCAAGAAAGCATCTTCAAAGCTTTTATGAGAATATGATAATAAAGCCTTTTTTGTTCATCCTGAAGTATATCTTCACCGGTCAGTTCCTTAACCTTTTTAAGGCGGTACTTTATCGTATTTGGATGGGTGTAAAGCTTTTTCGCCGTATCTTTTATGCTGCCGTTGCTGTCCAGAAAAACCTCCAGTGTTTCTATAAGGTCACCGCTTTTATTCCTATCATGCTCATAAAGCCTGGAAAACCATCTATCCCTTAATATATCCTCTTTTTTGTCCGGAATTGATATCAATTTATATATCCCGAGATCATCATAAAAATTAATTTTCCCCCTGCCGAACAATTTATTGCCTATATCTTTTGCAAAAATAGCTTCTTTGTAAGCCCTCTTGAACTCTCCAATATTTTCTATGCCCGAACTTACTCCCATTGATAATGTGACATCCGGATTCTTTGAGGAAAATCTATCTACTACTTTAAAAAACAAATCGTTTAACATTTTTTTATACAGCATTTCTCTCATATATTCAATTTGAGTAAAACCTAAAAGTAATACACCGGCGTCGCTTTTAGGAACAAACAGCAGGACCCTGTTCTTTATATCTTTACATGCTTCTTCAATCGCCTTTTTCAAGTCTCTTTTTATCTTCTGTATATGTTCTTCACCTTTTTCATAATTATCTCTGCAGTATTTCTCAAAATCGTCAATATCAAAAATGACAACAAAGTTTTTGTCAAGGAGATTTAAACCAAGGGTTCGGGCTCTTTTTTTCATAAGCTCATCCGATGTATAGGCATCATTTATTATGTCTTCAAAAAAGTCTGATTTAAGTCTTTGTTCTGTTTCCAGGATAGCCAGATTCTTTAATATATCTATCTTTAAAGCAGTAATTGTCCCGGGAAATGCAATTTTGTATAATTTATTGTCAAACTCAGTCATTTCACCCTGCTTTATGACTAACAAATAATAATCCATCTCATCATTGATATTCACAATGGAAATTGCAAGATTAAAGCCATCTTCCCCGGTGACAATGTAAGTTTGGTCGGGTTTATTTTTACTTCTTTTGTGTAAAATATTCGCTTCAATATAACTTTTTGCAAAATCGCATATTTTTGTAAAATCTTCTTCAATTAAACTGTCATTTTTCCCTCTTAAAATCACATCAACTGGTTTAAAATTTTCATCGAGAAAAAGCACACTTTTATTTGTAATCGCTGATAATTTGTCTATTATTTCATGCGCCCCTCCATTGGTCAATAAGATATTATTCATTATATTGTTAATCTCCTGAGCTTTTTTTAGAGCCAGCTCTTCCCTGTTAAGTAAAGCTTCATATATTTTTTTCATGATTATAGAATAAGGTAGTTTTCTGTCTATTAAAAATAAGGGAAAATTTATTTCATCTGCAAGCTTTACCAAACAATCGGGCACCTGAGGAAACGGATCATTGCCCGGATGTATGCAAATACACGCAGCTTCACCTCTGCTCAAACCTCTTATAAGATTGAGTCTCTCATCAATAGTTTTATATGGATACAGCGTGGTCAATATCATTTCTCCACCCTGAAGCCACTCTAAGCAATCGGGGATTTCTATAACACTCACCGATTTTATAACCCTGGTTTCCCCGTTTCTTCCACCAGCCCAATAAACGCCGTCTTCTTTTAAAATTTCATAAGCCTCTTTTACAGTTATGCCTTCCATCAAAATTCCTCCGTTATTGCTTTGTCTTTCAAAAATAAATAATGTGCTTAATTTTGTTTTTAACTGCCAACGTTATTTTTATTTTACGAGCAGGAAAAAAGCTAGTTTTATTTAATATATTATACCAACTTTTTTTATATTTTCATCAAAATGTCAAAAATTATCATAAAAATGTGGAGGTGATATTGAAAAAGTTCCTGCTCCAAAAATTTATATATTAAACTACACAAATCTTTTATTTTCTGAAAGGAGTACAGTAGTATGGAAAAAAGTAAAAATCAAGTAAATTTTGAAGAAGAGTATTCTCAAAAGCCGATACCACAGTCGATGCGGAAACATTGGTTTTATGCGGCCAGCGTATATATTGGAATGTGTGCCGTGCTTGCGTGTAGTATGGCAGGCGGAGGCTTGATTTACGGCCTCACATTGTCGCAGGCCATTGTAGCTATGTTTTTAGGCCTTGTCGCCCTTCTTGTATTATTTTACATCCCGCTTGGTAAAATTGGAGCGGAACAGGGATTAAACACTTATCTGATTGGTGAATGCGCCTTTGGAAAAAGAGGAAGCGATATAGCAACATCCTTTATTGTCACTGTCATACCTTGTATTGCCTGGTACGGCATAGAGGTTTCAATAGCCACTCAGGCAATGGCTGCAGTGATTCCCATGAGTAAAACAGTTTTTAATATTGTAACATTAATATTTGGCATCGTATTTGCGATCCCTGCCATGTACGGTATTATATCCATGGCATGGTTAAACTAGGTAAGTCTACCTATAATGATTTATATCATTATATTCGGCGTCGGTAAAGCTATCATGGGAGTGGGTATAGGCAGCCTCTGGGCTTATAATCCGCAGCAAAATATGGGGTTGATGTGGGGCATAAACATGCAGATCGGCATGATTGCCGTAGGATGTTCTTTTGTGGCCGATTATACGAGATGGATAAAAAATAAGTGGAGCGATATAACGTATTCTGGCATTGTAGGTCTTTTTCCGGCAACCTCAGTACTTACAATTGCCGGTATGATAATGGCCCTTTCGGCAACGAAACTCGGTGTAAAGGAACCATGGAATATAGTAGAGGTTATGATGAAATTGGGTATGCCGGCTATGGCCTTGGTGTTTGTCTTTTTGCTTCAGTGGACCACATGCATCACATCTGCATACAGTTCGGGTCTTGCATTAAAAAAGGTGTTTGGTGGCAGCCGGTTCTATCTTACGCTTTTTTCCGCTCTAGTCGGCACCGCATTTGCCATATCCGGTATTGTAAGTCACTTCCTTGGCTTTGTATCGATTCTCGCTTCCTGGGTAACGCCTGTTGCCGGTGTAATAATTACCGAATACTTCTTCGTTTCCAGAAAAAGTTTTATTCAAAAGGAAGGCATATACTGGCCGGGTCTAATCTCAGTATTAATAGGCGGTTTTGTATCGTGGAAAGTTAAATTCTTCATACCGGCCATAAATGGACTTATCATAGGCGGACTATTATACTATATCTATCATAGAGCGTTGGGTCTGTGTATTTCGATTGAACCCAAGGCTGAAATGGAATAACAAAAAAGCTTACTTGAACAGTTGATGCCTGGTAAGTTTTAATTTGTCTTTCGATGAGTCGATGAATTTCATCATTTGACATAATCCAAAGATTAGTATATTATTTATACAAAAGTAAAATGTTTCTTGAGGTGCCCTTCGGGGAGAATAGGGAAGACCGGTGAAAGTCCGGCGCGGTCCCGCCACTGTAACGGGGAGCGGCCTTTATGGATCCACTGGGAAACCGGGAAGGAAAAGTCCGCCATGAACCCGAGCCAGGAGACCTGCCTTGAGAAGCGTATATTCCCGGGGATGATGGTAAAGTCCACGGTCTAATGCGAGTTAGACTGCGGACTTTTACTTTTTATACATTAATAAAAGGAGGAATCTTTATGGCAAATCAAAAAACGAAAAATTTAGTGCTGGCGGCGTTGTTTGTTGCGCTGAGCGCGGCAGGGGCCGCCATCAAGGTGCCGAGCCCTACGGGAACGGTGGCCTTCGACTCGGCTCCCGGGTATCTTGCCGCCCTATTGCTAGGGCCGGGCTACGGTGCCATGACAGCGGCTCTGGGCCATCTTTTTACCAGCCTGTCTGCTGGGTTCCCGCTGAGTTTGCCCGTTCATCTTATAATCGCCGTCGAAATGGCAGCCTTCGCATCCATCTACGGGATTCTGAAAAGGTTCAACCTGTTGCTGGCGGTAATTTTAACCAGTCTTTTGAATGGAATTCTCGCTCCGGCAAGTTTTATACCACTGCCTCAATTCGGCACGGGATTTTTCACAGCCATGGTCATCCCGCTGATGGTGGCATCGGCCGCCAATGTAGCAGTTTCGTTTCTTATTTATAAGGCAGTAGGGGGACTAAAACACGGCGCTATCCGCCAGGAGCAGTAACATACCGCAGTCAATTCAGAGGTCAGATAAAGTCGGGCTTGCTGAAAAGGTAAAATTTTCTATTCCGACTTCCGACTTCTGATATAGGGTCAGTGCCGGGCTGTCACAATCACTTAAAACGTCTGTTTATACCTGTATCAATATATAGAACGGAGGATTAATATAACATGGATTCCAGAAGAACCGAGCAGGTTTTCCCGGGAAATCGAGATGTAGGGCTTATAAAGCTGGCCGGAGATTTATGTATGGTGGTGGCCTGCGATTCAGCGGGGGGAATAGGCGAAAAGCAGCTGGATGCGGTGAAGGTACCTTCTTACGTTCTGGGAAGATTCACGCTGAGGGTGGCTCTGATGGAAGTCCTGTCGGTGGGTGCCGATCCCTGTGCCGTCACCGCTGCCATATGCAGCGAACCATCGCCCACGGGCGAAGGTGTAATATCCGGAATTAAAGATGAACTAAAATCCGTTAAAATGGACCTCCCCATTGTAATCAGCACCGAAAAGAACATCCCTACGTGTCAGACGGGTCTGGGGGTGACGGTGATAGGCACAGTGCATGAAAAAAGCCTACGCATGAATAATACTCAAAAAGGTGATCGCATATACTGCATTGGTATACCGAAAGTCGGAAATGAAGTGAGATTGGAAGATCCCGAAATTGCCGATTCAATGCTGGTAAAAGAACTTTTAAACCAACCTTTGATCCATGACATTATCCCCGTGGGATCCGGGGGAATAAAAAGGGAAGCGGAAGTACTGGCATCACACCTGGGCCTTTCGGTGAAGTGGAGGGACGATCTTGCTGTGGACATTATGAAGTCGGGCGGGCCGAATACATGTGTCATAGCGACGGGTCCCGAGGAGCTTCATCTTTCCTGCGCAAAACCCGTATCCCTTGTGGGAATGCTGTCATAATAACTGCAAGGGGGCGATGCTCGGCTTACCGGTTAAGTCAGGACATCGCCCCGCACTAAATCATATCATTGTTGCTTTTCCATGGATTTTATTGCATCCTGAACATTCTTTTCTGCAACTTGAGCCTTGATCTTTATGAGATTGGGGTCTTTTTCCTTTATGGCCTGCCCGAGTTCTTTTAAAGAATATTCCACCTTGCTGGCAGTGCCCATATCCTTTATCTGAGGTTTTACCGTTTCCCACACCCTCAAGCCGCTGTTTATGGATTTTTCCGCTTCAACATCCTCTCCCGCAAGAGCTCTATATGTGGCATTTCTCAGATTATAAAGCACTTTTTTGGCATCGGGAGGGGACTGGGTCTTGAACAATTTTTCAAAGGATACGGTTTTTTCATACAGGTCATTGGCCGCCAGCAATCCTTTATACAGTTCCTGCCGGGTGAGGGTCACGGTGAGTTCATTGAGATTTCTACTGAAGCCGTCCACCATGTCCAAAGTAGCGCCGCTCTTTATGGCTTCAGGCTGGAAACTGTTCCACTGAGTGTGAATCTGCGTTATGGCCTTTTCAAATTTTGTCCAGTCGGGCTTTGGAGCCTGTTCGGCCTGGCCCTGACCCCCTTGCTGCTCCTTGCTTCCCTGCTGACCCTGACTTCCCTGCTCTTTCTGCTTTCCGCCTTTTGACTGCCCTTCCTCCTGTTTTTTCTCCTGACCTTCAGGTTTTGCCTGAACCGGAGGTTTTGGAGGCGGAGCCTGTTGTTTTAAATACTCCTTTTCAAAATCTTTCACTAGACTTTCTATACCTGTCTGAAGTTTTTTCAGGCTCTGGGATTCCTGTTTTTCATCGCCCGAAGGCTTGGAGGGAGATTTTGCCGGTTTTTTTGAACAGCCTTCCATCAACCCCGAAATGGTAATAGCGATGACAACCAATAGGGCAAATAAAAATACTCCAGGTTTTTTACAGGCATTCATAACATCACCTCGATAAAATCCCTAAGAGTATTTTTCCCAGACGCATTTTCTTTATCCACATATATTTAACCATCAATGACTTCTCACGGTTCAACAAGAGCGAACATGAGTTCTCCATCTGCGGCCACTTCATCCTGGACGCTGGCTCTGGCTTTCCCCTTTCCGACAGGTCCTTTAACCCGTGTGAGTTCCACTTCCAGTGTAAGGCAATCTCCCGGCACCACCTGCCTTTTGAATCTCATCCCGTCTATGCCGGCAAAAAGGGCTAATTTCCCTCTGTTGGCCTCAGCGCTCAAAATGGCGCAGGCTCCTACCTGAGCCAGAGCTTCCACTATGAGCACCCCCGGCATGATGGGCTTTCCCGGAAAATGCCCCTGGAAGAACGGATCATTTACTGAAACATTTTTAATGCCTACGGCTCTCTTGCCTTCTTCCAGCTCCAGTATTCTGTCTACCAGCAAAAAGGGATATCTATGGGGTATTATCTTCTGAATTTCCTCAATATTCAACATTTCTATCGCTCCTCCTGATAATCATTATCCCGCCCCCCAGAGGTCTTGCCCTGCCTCCCGAAGGCTTATTTACAATCCTGCCGTTATAATACATGGTGGCTGAAGCCCCGCCGTCCAGAGCTGCCGCTTGTTTTACACCCATCTGCAGCAAAAAATCCGACAGCTTTTTCAAGCTTATTCCCCTGCCAGGGCCGCTGCCCTCCACCGTAACCAGCACCACTTTTTCATCTTCCGTGATGCCTATGGCGCTTCTGGCCATGGGAATGGTGGTAAGGCCGATTCCCGGCTCCCACCGCTTTATCACCGATTTCCCTTCCTTTATGAGAAAGGGCCCGGCCTCCATGGCATTTTTTATTTCATGCGGCTCCAACCGGGGGAAATCCACATCAAATCCCGTTTTGACTTCCATCCCCTCTCTTATTTTTCCCAGAATGGTTTTTTTTATGGAAGAATCCGTGCCTATGTAAAGGACGCATGTTTCAGGCGGGATCTGAACATAAGATCCCGTGACGATATCCCTGACCTTTCCCCGGCTTATGATTATATTGGCTCCCTGAGGTTTTTGCCGGGTTGATGTGCCGTACCTGGGGGTGTAAAGTATGGCTTCTCTTGAAGAGCCAAAGCGGTTGAAACCGTCCAGGTAAAACTTTTCTCCTCCCACTGCCACGTAAGCTTTAGCTTTAACCGGCACCAGGTGGGGTTTGCCGAGGCTATCAATAACGAAAACGGGATTTTGGCCCGTGGGCATGGCAATCCATTCCCCATCGATCACCACCTGCCCTACCGGCTGGCCGTAAGAATGAAAAAAACCGCCATTGATGCCTGCCAGGGCAAGATTTTTTTTTGCCATAACATCCAGAGTTTCAAAGCCGAAGATCTGGTCAAAGGATAAAACCGGCTTTATCGATAACTCCGGATTTTTCGGATCTGCAATAATTACATAAGCCTTTTCGCTGCCGGATTCGGTGGCAATTACTTTCTCCTCAAAAGAAATACCATCGTCGAAAGCATTCCCCCCGAAAATAATATTGAAAAGCAGTATGGATATGAAAAATATGTTCTTTAATGCAATCACTCCTCCAAAACTTTCAGGGACGGCCAAAAGCCCGTCCCTGACAAAATTCATATGCTTTTTATATATATTTTGACATCTGGGAGTACATCTGCTCCGCCAGGCCCAGGCTTCCGCTTTTTGAAAGCTCCTCAGCCAGTGCCTGGTCATGCATTGATTGAACGATATCAAAAGAAAGACCCTGTTCAAAAAAACCGTTTTTGGGAACGGTCTCCCGCATCTTCTGCAGAAGGTAATATATAAAAATCGATTCGAACTGCTGGCACGCTTTTTTGAGTTCTTCAGATGAGGCCTTCTTTTTTACAGCATCGTTTTGTGGCAGGAAGTAAATTTGGTCCGCTATTTTATCCATGGTCCATCATTCCTATCGCCTGAGATTATTTGCCTCTCCCAGCATCTCGTCGGAGGTCTGAATGGCCTTGGTATTTATCTCATAAGCTCTCTGAGCGGTGATGAGATTTACCATTTCCTCCACCACCTGCACATTGGACATCTCCAGAAAACCCTGCAGGATAGAGCCGTATCCCGGATCGGTAACATCCTGCCTTAACTGGTACTGTCCCGATGCGGCGGTCTGCTCGAACAAGTTATTGCCGGTAGCAAGCAAACCTTCTGGGTTCATAAACTTTACCAGCCCTATCTGCCCCAGTTCCTGAATATTGCCGGTTTCATCCTTTCCCGTTATGAGGCCGTCGGCTGAAATGCTGATATCCTGATATCCCTCGGGAATCGTTATGTAATCCTCATCGGAGCTTAGAACATAGTAACCCTCCGATGTGACCAGGTTTCTGTCGGTGCCGTCCAGAGAAACCTTAAAGGCTCCGTCCCGGGTGAAGGCCAGGGTGCCGTCGGGCTTTTCTACCATAAAAAACCCGTCTCCTTCAATAGCCAGGTCGAAGGTGTTTCCCGTCTGCTGCAAATTTCCTTCAGTAAAGGTCCTGGTAGTGGCCGACGGCCTGACACCGTGCCCTACCTGCAATCCTATGGGGTTGCCCAGCCCCTGCTGGTAGACATCGGGCCTTTTTAAGGTATCATACAACAGATCTTTGAATTCAAGCCTGTTCTTTTTAAAGCCGGTAGTATTCACATTGGCCAGATTATTGGAAATAATATCCACATTGAGTTGTTGTGCCAGCATTCCCGAACTGGCACTCCAAAGCGCCCGCATCATGTCGAAAACCCTCCTTTAAGCTTTTGTTTACTGCTTCGGTCGTTCCGCAGTAGAGGGCCCCTGCAATGCAGTCCGGCCCTAAGTTACAGTCTGGCTATCTCGTTCACAGCCTTGTTCAGCGTGTCGTCATTGGCACTTACTACTTTCTGGCTGGCCTCATAGGCCCTGAAGGCGGTAATTAAGTTCACCATTTCACCGATGGGGTTGACATTGGAGCTTTCCAGCGCCCCCTGGATCACTTCGCTTGCGGAAGGGACAGGCTGCTGATTTGCGGCATATAGATTGTCGCCCTCCTTCAACAACTGCCTCCGGTCTGCAAAATCCACCACCATGAGCCTGTCCACAAAAGCGCCACCGGAAAATATTTCGCCGCGCCGGTTTATGGAAATATCCTCATCACCGGGCAGCCGCACGGGGCCGTTCTGCCCCAGCACATAATACCCCTCCGCGGTTACAAGATAACCCTCCTGATCTCTCGTGAAGCTCCCATCCCTGGTATAGCGCACCCCGGCCGGTGTTTGTACTTCGAAAAAACCGTCTCCGGCCAGCGCCAGATCCAGAGGGTTGGATGTATTTTTAACAGGGCCCGGGGAAAAGTCTGTACTGATCTCATCCAGCATCACTCCGGTGCCCAGCACCCCGATGAAAGGTCTTAAATCAACTTCCCCCATCGGGCTTGAAGCGGCAGGATCGTCTATGCGGTAAATGTCCATTTCCGGAAAGGCCCGAAATATCGCTCTGTCCTTTTTAAATCCGGCGGTATTTACATTGGCCAGATTATTTGATATCACATCAGTCCTGGCCATTTCCGCCATCAGACCTGAGGCCGCCGTGTAAAGGCCTCTTATCATTTTCTCACCTCCTTGAAAATATCTCCTCGCTACCTGGTATAAATCGCATTGGGCCCCAGCATGTCCAGATTTTCGAGAGCCCTGCCCGCCCCAAGGGCGACACAGGAGACCGCATCTTCGGCTACGGTAACCGGTATGCCGGTTTTGTGAGAAATCAGTCGGTCGAGGCCTCTGAGCAGAGAGCCGCCGCCGGTCATGACTATGCCCCGTTCGCTGATATCTGAGGAAAGCTCCGGCGGGGTCTTCTCAAGCACTCCAAATATGGCGTTTATTATCTGTTCGACAGGTTCCATCAAAGCCTCGCGGGTCTGTTCGGCTGTAATGGTTATATTCTGGGGGAGACCGGTTATGAGACTCCTTCCTCTCACATCTATGGCTGCAGAATTGTCACCCTCGGGAAAAACATTGGCAACACCTATTTTTACTTCTTCGGCGGTCCTTTCTCCGATCATCAAATTGAATTCTTTTTTAACGTATCTCACAATGGCTTCATCGAACTTGTCCCCTGCCACCCGGATGGACTCGCCGCATACAATGCCGCCAAGAGAGAGCACGGCAATATCGGTGGTGCCTCCTCCTACGTCCACCACCATGCTTCCAAAGGGTTTTGATATGTCAATGCCAGCGCCTATGGCGGCCGCTATGGGTTCCTCGATAAGAAAAGTCTGTCGTGCTCCCGCAGCAGTGGAAGCTTCAATGACGGCCCTTTTTTCCACCGTCGTAATGACAGCAGGTACGCAGATCATGATTCTGGGGCGAAAAATCCTGCGCGGAATCACCTTGTTTAAAAAATATTTGAGCATGAGCTCGGTGGTGCTGTAATCGGCAATGACCCCTTCGCGAAGAGGCCTTATGGCCACTATGTTTCCCGGAGTCCTGCCTATCATTTTTCTGGCTTCTTCCCCCACGGCCAGCATTTTGCCGCTGTCTTTATCAAGCGCCACTACGGAAGGTTCCCTGAGCACTATTCCTTTTCCTCTTACATATACAAGAACTGATGCCGTTCCCAGATCGATGCCTATATCCATGAAAAATTTGTAACCCCCTGTCAGATTTAACCACATTACGTATTTTAATTCTACATTTTTATAAAAAATCCTCCTATGTTTATCCAAACTTGTTAAAGATTTAAATACTTTTTTTTGGTGGCCTTTCCGCCCCGGATATGCCGCTCGGCCTTGTTATATTCCAGCACTTCCTTTACAAGTTTTGCTTTTTCCGGATTTATCTCGGGCAGCCTTTCGGTCATGTCCTTGTGCACCGTGCTTTTAGAAACGCCGAATATTTTTGCTGCCTGCCTTACGGTGGCTTTGGTGTCTATAATGTACGCCGCAATCTCGAGAATTCTTTCTCTCATATAGTCCTTCACGGCAATTCCCCCTCCAAGCAATTTTAGTAAATATATATGATGCATCATGCTTTTCTAGAAGATAAAAAACAAAAGTGCGGCATTTTTTACCGCACTTTTTTTAACTCAGTTTATTTTCGGAAGATATTGCTGGGGATCTATATTTTCTCCGCCCTTTAATACCTCAAAGTGCAGGTGTGGTGGGTCCTCTATTTCATAGGGTGCCGTCCTCCCCACCGCACCTATAATCTGGCCTTTTTTAACGTATTTCCCTTTTTGCACCAGTTTGTCCGATGAGAGATTGGCATACAGTGTCCTCACATCCCCCCCATGGTCGATGATGACCACAACTCCGAGCCTCGGGTCACTTTTTCTTACCTCAGCCACCGTTCCGTCCATGGCCGCTTTAACAGGCGTCCCTTCTTCTGCAGCAATATCAATGCCTCCATGCGAATTCCACTGCTCCAGTGTCTTAGAATATATGAGTTTGTCTACCGCATAATCGGCTATAACCTTGCCCACCGCCGGCATGGCCATGGTGGCAAGAGACGGCTGGCTTACAACTGCTGCGATCTCGGCCTTCGCCTCATTACCCGCCTCATCCTGTTCTTTTAGAGATGAAGCTTCGCCTTTTACGGCCGCATGGGCCTGGTTTTTGACGCTATTTTCTGATTTTTTATCACTTATATCTCCGGTTTGCTTGATATCTTTTTCTGCAGGTTTTTCTCCGGAACCCGGAAGGGAGTACTCCTTTTTCATCTGTCCTTCGTCCACCCGATCCTCATTGAGGTTTATCTGCCATTCTTTCAATTCTGGAGTTTGCTCCCGGCCCGAGCCGATGTCCCGGTGCGTTGCCCTGAAATACCAGAATGCGCCGTTTACACAAAGAAGCATTGCCAGCACCGCCGTAAAGGCCATGGCCCCTTTAGGCATCCTGCCTAGCATTCTCATCGGTCCCATATTTCTCACGGCTTTGAGCACTTTTTCAAATTTTGCTGCGGGCAAGGAAAATTTCACCGGCCACTTGAATCGGTACATAAAATCACCTCATCATTATTATGACCGGAAATTTCCTCAATTATACATTCATTCCAGTATTTTGAACTTCATGGAGTAATTTTTTTGATTTCCACTCCCGTATAATAATGTTTTAATATATCCACAAAGGTGGCGCCGTTTTTTGCCATGGCGTTTGCTCCGTACTGGCTCATACCCACGCCGTGGCCGAAACCCACGCAGGTGAATTTTATGTTCCCGCCTGCCCTCGCCCATTTGAAGTCGGTGGAATTAAGGTCGAAAAGCTGCCTGAATTCGGTGCCCTTTACAACTTTGTTTCCCACCTGAAGTATTTTTACCCTGCCTCCGGCGCTGGTCTGCAGCACCTTCCACTGCCGCTCGGGATTTTTAACATCGATGGCCAGGTCCGGCCATTTGGCTCTTAACTTATTCACTACTTCGTCAACGGGAATTTGCTTTATCTCAAGAAATCTCGGAGATGTTTCTTCACCGGGGCTCACTACGCTGCGAAGGTACGGCACGTATTTTTCCCAGACATCTTCGGAGTTTTCGGTCTTTCCGTTGCTGGTGGAAAAAAACAGGGGATCGATGGGCTCACCGCCGTACAGTATTATCATGCCCGCGGTGGAATTTACCGACTGGTTTATCTTGCTGTAGTAATGATAATAAGAAAAGATGCCCCACTTTTTTAACATTTCACCTTTTGTGATCCATGCCTGACAATGGGTGGGATCGTCGCACACATCGGCTCCCGGGTGAAGGCTGCATCCGCTGCCCCCGGCCTGCACCCACCTTTTATATACATAGGTTCTGGCAGCCACGGCCTGAGCCTTGATTGCTTCCATGCCGAAGCTGGCCGGCATTTCCGCCGCCACTACTCCCTTTACGTATTCCTCCACCGGTATGTTCTCGATTCTCTTTAGAGAATTAATATAAAGGGCCACGGTACCCACCTTTTGACCCTGCTTTGCTCCGGGCGCCGTCTGTCCTCCCGGCTTTTCCGGAGATACGGGTCTGCAGCTTTTGACTATGAGCCCGGGGACAACTATCACGATAAAAAATATAAAAAAAATAACAATATAGCCGATCTTTTTCATCATATCCCTCCGGCTTCTCAACATTCTTTAATATTGATTCGGGTGTAAAAAGTCGTTTCAGACGGTTGTGACATAAAAGGAGGTGTGTCCCCTTACCTATTATCGGTGCCTTTGGCCGTCACGAACCACATAAGCTGGGTTTTTACATCCGTATAACTATTCTATTTGTAAAGCTCGAGGGATATGATAGCAAAAAAAACGGGGCAACATCAAAGCAATGTTGCCCCCGTTTTTCATTCTATTTTTTTTATATTTGCTCCAAGGGCCGATAGTTTTCCCGCTATATCCTCATAACCTCTTTCCACATGGTGAGCATTCATGACGGTGGTGGTGCCTTCCGCTGCGAGGCCCGCCAGGATCAGGGCGGCTCCGGCTCTGAGGTCCGTAGCCTTCACCGGGGCTCCCGACAGCTTTTCCACACCTTCTATGACGGCGCTGCGGCCTTCTATCTTGATGCGGGCTCCCATGCGCCTTAGCTCTTCCACATGCATGAATCGGTTTTCAAAAACCGTCTCTATGATCATGCTGGTCCCGCTGGCCAGACTCAAAAAGGCCATGATCTGGGCCTGCATGTCCGTCGGAAAGCCGGGGTACGGCAATGTCTTCACATCAGAAGGCAGCGGCCTGCCGTCACCTATGACCCTCAACCCATCCGGTTCCTCGATAATCTGGGCTCCGCATTCTATAAGCTTTGCTATGACAGGCTTTAAGTGTTCGGATACCACGTTTTCCAGGAGGATATTCCCACCGGTGATGGCTCCAGCCACCAGAAAGGTTCCCGTTTCGATGCGGTCGGGAATAACCGTATAGGATATACCTTTAAGTTCCCTTACCCCTTCAATCTTTATTAAATCCGTGCCGGCGCCGCGAATATGGGCTCCCATGGAATTTAAAAAATTGGCCAGATCTATGATCTCCGGCTCCTTGGCCGCATTTTCCACCACGGTCTGGCCTTCTGCCAGTGCGGCAGCCATCATTATGTTTTCCGTAGCGCCAACGCTGGGAAAATCCAGGTATATGGTGGCGCCTCTGAGCTTTTCGCAGCGAGCCTCCACGAAGCCGTGGCCCAGTTCAATCTCTGCTCCCAGTGACGCAAAACCTTTCAGGTGAAGATCGATGGGCCTTGAACCTATGGCACAACCGCCGGGCATCGATATGCGGGCCTTACCTTTTCTTGCCAGTAGGGGCCCCATCACCAAAAAAGAAGCCCTCATTTTCCTTACGAGGTCATAAGGGGCCTCAAAGGAATTTATGGGCGCCGCATTAATTTTGATGGATTTTGATTCGCATGATACTTTTGCTCCCAGAGACATGAGCACTTCTTTCATTACCCTTACATCTTCGAGTTCAGGTGCATCTTCTATAATACAATCTGCTTCGGTCAGAAGAGAAGCAGCAATTACAGGCAGCACCGCATTTTTTGCGCTGCTTATTTTGACAGTGCCAGAAAGTTTACTGCCGCCCTCGATAATAAAACCCGACAACGCCTTTCCCCCCAAGTTTATTAGTACTCCACTGAAATAACCGGCGTTCCTATCCAGATATAAGTCCTGTCATCTTCCGAATTATACCTAATGGCTATGTTCACATTATAGCTGTGTCCCATAATGGTTATACTGTCGGAAAGTTGCGTGCTGAAACCCAGCAAGCTTACTGTATGCTCGTCCCGCATCTGTTCGGGATTCTCAATTTTCAGATCCTGTGCAAATTTCTCCAGGATTTTGTCCTGTTCCACCTCATTAAGTTTACCATCAAAAGTCCCGGTTATACAAGTGGTAATTCTTGACTGTCCTCCGCTGGAAGTAATCGCATCCCGGACTTTTGCCTGGAGTTCTTTTAATTTCTCCATATCCCTCGAAGTGGCTGTCACAACCAGGTATGTCTGCGGTTCTCTTTCGTATTCTTCGGGCAAAACCACCGATTGCAGTATGACCCCGAGAAAAGTATCGGCATCGAGCCATCCTTCCGTATTTATTATTCGGTACATTTCGTCAGATTCCTTCGTGCTTTTGAAATTTTGAGTTTTCCCGCCAAAAAGTTTTATTATTCTATCCTTATTTTTTTCCATGTCTTCAAAACTCATAAACTCCCGATTTATGACAGACCAGTCCACCACATCAAAGGATTCCAGCCTGGCCCCGGACGATAGAAAGGCTGTTTTTAGCACGTCATTTTCTTCATAACTCCATGTGATGCCCGGCAAAAGTATGACGAGAATAATTCCTATGAGCAGTATCTTAAAAAATTTCACAATTCATCCCCCCAACATATTTTTTCTTTATGATTATTGCCAAAAAAAGTACAGTTATGCCCCGCTTTTGTCCTTTTCTTCCGAAAAAATATCCGTTATCAAAACTGTCCTTTCGGGCAAGACCTCCACCAGGCCGAAGCCAATATTATAATATTCTACAAAACCCTCGCCCACCACTTTTATTTTCCCGGACTTCACGGCGGTTATAAACGGCGTATGGCCGGCCAGAACGCCAAAGTTTCCCTCTATGCCTGGAAGGACCGCCATATCTACCTTTTTCACCATTCTTTTTTGAGGTGAATATATGCAGATTTCAAACGGCATTCTTTTTCCTCCCCCTGATCTTTTCCGCCTTTTCAAAGGCTTCATCGATGGTCCCTATCATGTAAAAGGCGGATTCCGGCAGTTCATCGCACTCGCCTTCGATTATCCGGAAAAAGCCCTCTACCGTGTCCTCCAGTTTTACATACCTGCCGGGAGTGCCTGTGAAGGCTTCCGCCACGAAGAAGGGCTGGGTCAAAAACCTCTGGATTTTTCTTGCCCTGGCCACCGTCAGTCTGTCATCGTCGGACAGCTCCTCCATACCCAGTATGGCAATGATATCCTGCAGTTCCTTGTATCTCTGCAGTATCTCCTGAACGCTGCGGGCCACGGCATAATGTTTTTCCCCGACAATTTTGGGGTCAAGGATTCGGGAGGTGGAGTCCAGAGGGTCCACCGCAGGGTAAAGCCCCAGTTCCGCCACCTGCCTGGAAAGCACCGTGGTGGCATCCAGGTGTGCAAAGGTGGTGGCCGGTGCCGGGTCCGTAAGGTCATCGGCGGGAACATATATGGCCTGCACCGATGTGATGGATCCTTTTTTAGTAGAGGTGATGCGTTCCTGCAGCATGCCTACATCTACGGACAGGGTCGGCTGATAACCCACCGCTGAAGGAATCCTGCCCAGCAGGGCCGAAATCTCGGAACCTGCCTGGATGTACCTGAATATATTGTCTATGAAAAGAAGCACATCCTGACCCATCTCATCCCTGAAATACTCGGCCATGGTGAGGGCCGTCATGGCCACCCGCATCCTTGCTCCAGGGGGTTCGTTCATCTGTCCGAAGACCAGAGCCGTTTTTTCCAGGACCCCCGAGTTTTTCATCTCGATCCAGAGTTCGTTGCCTTCCCTGGTCCTTTCGCCCACACCCGCAAAGACAGAATATCCCTTCCTTTCTGTGGCGATATTTCTTATCAGCTCCATGATAAGAACAGTCTTGCCCACCCCGGCGCCACCGAAAAGGCCTATTTTCCCGCCCCGGGAATAGGGTGCCAGCAGGTCCACCACTTTTATGCCTGTTTCGAATATTTCTTCCCGGGTTTCCTGTTCTTCAAAGGAAGGCGTCGGGCGGTGAATGGGCCATTTTTCTTTTACTTCAATGCCCTTTATATCGTCAATGGGCTGACCCAGGACATTAAAAATCCTTCCCAGCACCATTTCCCCTACCGGCACCTCGATAGGTTTTCCGGTGTTTCTAACCTTCATTCCTCTGACAAGGCCGTCGGTGGATGACATGGCTATGCACCTTACAGTATCGTTGCCCAGATGATGCATTACCTCGACAACGACCCTCAGGGGTTTGCCCACATCCTGATTTCGTGGCCCTTCCTGTGTTCTTTCCAGGTCCTCGTCCAACACTTCCAGGGCTGTATATATGGCCGGAAGTTTCTCATCAGGGAATCTTACATCCACTACTGGCCCTATGATGGATATTACTTCCCCGAGGCTTTCTTCCTGTTTTTTTTCAACTTCTTGCTTTGATGTGTCAACACTCATGTTCTCACTTTCTTTATTAAAGTTGATTCAGGTGTAAAAACTCCGACGTTTGTGGTTCGTGACAGTCGGAATCAAAGTATATAATTGAATTGGACGATTGCTTTTAAATGGAATGGCTGATTTTCTTTTTGACTGTCATCAATGCAGGTAGTTTTCTGCACCGCTGACTATCTCGGTAATCTCCCTTGTGATTATGGCCTTTCTTTCCTGATGAAATTTAAGGCTTAAATCTTCCAGAAGGTCATCGGCGTTCTGGGTGGCATTTTCCATGGCTCTCACCCGAAAAGCCTGCTCGCTGGCATAAGAATGGATATAAAAACCATAAAGGCTGTTTCTTACATAAAATTCCAAGACTGATTCCATGAGTTCTTCGGGGGAAGGTTCAAAGATATACTCCCGCATTTGCCCTGAACCGCTTTTCTCGGGCGGCAGCAGCTTTACTACTCTTGCCTGCTGTACCGCGGGATTTTTAAAATAAGTATAAACTGCATAGACACAGCGGTGGTTTTTGTATTCCTGAACGGCCCTCCGGGATATCTCTCCAAGGGCTTCAGGCGTCAGTTCTTTATTCATACCGTGGTACCGTAAAAGCGGTTTTATGCCTCTGCTCAAAAAAAACCTTTCGGCCTTTTGACCTACGGTTATCACATCGACTTTTTCAAACCTGTTGATTTCCAGTTCTGCCAGCTTCAGGACCCCCGCATTATAATCTCCCGCCAGGCCTTTATCTGAGGCAATCACGATAAAAAGCGGCGGGCCGCCCTCCCTATGTTTTAATGGAGCCTGGATTTTAACCATGATATCCAGGGCCTTCTCAAAAAAATCTCCAAAATTTCGGGCCCGGATCTGGGCTCCTTTCAGGCGGGCTGAAGAAACCATATGCATGGCTCCTGTAATTTTGCGCATGTTTTTGATTCCGGAAAGACGTCTTTTTATATCCCTTATGCCGGACATACTGTATTGTTGGCCGGAGGTGAGAAGTCGGATGTCAGAATATAATTTCCGAGCGCACTATGGTCCCTCCCGCCGCTACCTCCTCACAAAGTTTTGTCTGTTTTCTGCCCCGATATAAACCCCTAGCCTGATTTAAAAGGCCTGACCTTGCAGTTTTTTATCCATTTTCTGCCCCCGTCTGAATTCTGTCCTTTGCCTTATCCTTTATGAAGTCGGCGTTTTCTTCATCTTTCTGGTGAAGTTCTTCTGGGGATTCCTTTTCGCTGGAGATGAACCTCTCCTTGAATTGGGCAATGGCCTTCCTCATTTTCTCTTCCAGTTCATCGTCCAGGACCTTTTTTTGTTCCATTTCTTCCAACAGCCCTTTGTGCAGGGTCTTCATATATTCCAGCATCTCTTTTTCAAATCTTTTTACATCGACAACAGCCACATCATCTAAAAATCCGTGGGTCACAGCATAGAGGGCCAGTATCTCTGAGTTAAGGTCCAGGGGCTGGAGCTGATTCTGCTTTAAGATCTCCACGATGCGCTCCCCTCGGGCTAGCCTGCTTCTGGTTTCGCTGTCAAGTTCGGTGCCAAACTGGGCAAAGGCCGAAAGCTCCCGGTACTGAGCCAGATCCAGCCTTATCCTGCCCGCCACCTGTTTCATTATTTTATGCTGGGCGGCACCCCCCACCCTGGAGACCGAAAGGCCGGCATTTATGGCGGGCCTCACGCCGGAATAGAAGAGCTCCGATTCCAGATATATCTGGCCGTCGGTGATGGAAATGACATTGGTGGGAATATATGCCGAAACATCCCCTGCCAGGGTTTCCACTATGGGTAGTGCAGTCATGGAACCTCCGCCGTATTTTTTTGACAGGCGGGCTGCTCTTTCCAGCAACCTGGAGTGAAGGTAAAAGATGTCTCCCGGAAAAGCTTCCCTTCCCGGGGGGCGGCGCAGCAGCAGTGACATGGCCCTGTAGGCAATGGCATGCTTGGAAAGGTCGTCGTAAACTATCAGAACATCTTTGCCGCGGTACATGAACTCTTCAGCCATGGCGCATCCCGCATAGGGAGCAATGTACTGAAGGGGTGCCAGCTCGCTGGCATTGGCCACCACCACTATGGTATAGTCCATGGCGCCGTTTTCCCTCAACATCTCCACCAGCCGGGCTACGCTGGAATTTTTCTGCCCTATGGCCACATATATGCAGTAAACATTCTTCCCCTTTTGATTTATGATGGTGTCAACGGCTATGGCTGTCTTGCCAGTCTGACGGTCGCCTATGATGAGTTCCCTCTGCCCCCGACCTATAGGTATCATGGCATCGATGGCTTTTATGCCCGTCTCCAAAGGTGTGTTCACCGGCCGGCGCTCTATGATGCCAGGTGCCGGGTATTCAATGGGGCGGGTCATGCGGGTTTTTATTGGGCCCAGGCCATCTATGGGATTGCCCAGGGCGTCCACCACCCTGCCCAGGAGTTCTTCTCCCACAGGCACCTCCAGCACCGTGCCTGTAAGGTGCACCTCATCTCCTTCCTTGACTTCGGTATCGGGCCCCAAGAGGACGCAGCCTATGGAATCCTCCTCAAGGTTCAGGGCCATGCCGCGCACGCCGCTTTTAAAGACAAGGAGTTCTCCAGCCATAGCCCTTCTTGCTCCGTAAATTCTGGCTATGCCATCGCCGACGCTCATTACATATCCTAATTCATCCACTTGCAGATACTTCTCATAGCCGCGTATTTTATCTTCTATGACAGATATTATCTCATCAGGTGACAGGTTCATGTCCACTGCCCCTCAAAATATAGTAGCTTTGATGCGATCGAGCTCCGACCTTATGGTGCCGTCTATCACCTGAAAGCCCATCCTTATCATCATCCCACCGATGATGGCCGGCTCCAGGATATTTTCGATGACGGCATCAATATCAAACAATTCATCCAGTTTTTCTTTTAGCTCATGCTTTTCTTCATCGGTCAGCGGTACAACGGTATAAACCTTTGCAAATCTTCGCTCTTTATATTTACGATAAAGATTCGAGTATTCGCTAAAAATTTCCTGCAGAGAATCCTGCCTGCTTTTGTCAATTACAAAGAAAATAAAATTTAACATTTCCTGACTTATTTTTCGAGCAAAACTCTGCTTTATTACATTTTTTTTAGTTTCCTTCGGAATCTCGGGATGAGTTAAGAAGTGGCGGAATTTGCTGTCAGTTTTTATTATATGACATATCATCCACAGTTCATTTTTAAATTCTTCTATTTTACCGGTCTTTCGAGCCACCGAAAAGAGGGCTTCCGCATAAGGAACGCTCACTGCAGCCATTGCCTTTCATCCATCCTTTCGATAACCCGGTGTATGAGCTCCCGGTGGTCTTCAGGCGAGAGCCTCTCCTCCAGAATTTTTGATGAAATCATTACTGATAAATCTGCCACTTTTTCCATAACTTCTGAAACGGCCCTCTCCTTTTGTCTTTCAATTTCTCTGCTCGCCTGGGCCATCATGCTTTCAGCTTCCTGTTTCGCCTTCTGGGTGAGTTCCTGCCGGAGCACCGCCGCCTCCTGTTTTGCCTGTTCTATGATCGACCGGACTTCGGCATTGGCGTTTTCAAGCTTTGCCCGGTAATCTTTATAGAGCTCTTCTGCCTCGATTTTCCGGCTTTCGGCCTCATCAAAGATGGATTTCAAATATTCCCGGCGTTTTTTTAAAAAATCCCCCAGAGGCCTATACAAAAACCTCCTCAAAAAGTAGAACAGTATAAATACGTTGATAAGTTGAAATATCATAGTATAAACATTCACCAGCATACGACCATGCCTTCTTTAAAGCAATCTCACCAGAGGATTTGCAAAAATAAGTATCAATGCAATGATCAAACAGTATATGGCACTGGTTTCCGCTATAGCGTCGCCCAGCAGCAGGGTCCTGATTATATCGTTCTGGGCATCGGGCTGCCTCGCCACCGCTTCCGCTGCCTTGCCGGCGGCTATACCCTGACCTATCCCGGTGCCCAGAGTCCCTATCATGGCAAGCCCCGCACCCAGGGCTGAAAGTGCAAGAATCAGAGCTTTTCCATCTATTGCAGACATATCATGTTCTCCTTTCGTGAGATTAATTAAATTTTACAGTACAAAGATTTTCTAGTCGGCGGCTGAAGCCACAAAGGTCATGGTTAGCATGATAAAGATAAAAGTTTGAAGAATACCCGCGAAGACATCGAAATAAAAATGCAATGGCGCCGGGATCAGCACCGGAACTACAGAATATATCAGATTCATTATTATCATACCGCCCAGGATATTGCCGAAAAGGCGGAAGGCTAAAGATACCGGGTTGGCTATTTGGCCTATAATGTTCAGAGGAGCCATGAAAGGAAGGGGTTCGAAGAATCCCCTGATATACCCGACTATCCCTTTCCTCTTTAAGCCTTCATATTGTGTAAGCACAAATGTGATTCCCGCCAGGGCAAGAGTGGTGGACAGGTCTGCCGTGGGCGGTCTGAAGGTCAGCAAACCTATGAGGTTGGCAACAAACAAAAACATCGCCAGCGTACCAATATACGGCACAAATCCCTCACTACCTTCTCCCATGGTGGACTTGAGCAGGCTTTCCAACCCTTCATAAAGTATTTCCACCGCATTTTGAAGCCCACGCGGTATCTTTTCAAAGTTTCTCCCGGCCACATACCCGAAAATCATCAATCCTGCCATTATTCCCCATGTTACCACTACAGTCTCCGTCACCGGGATATTCATGCCAAATAAAGGGAAAACAAAAACTACCTTTGGGAAGAATTCCACCTTTTCCACCTCCCAGAGATAGTATTTGAAAACATGACGAGTTTTATTACCATCAATCCCAAAACTGACGATATAAAAATATCAAATCCAGCCTTCAGGCAAATCAATAACACGCTCATGATAACCTCAATTCGCACAAGATATATGCCATACACAAAGATGAATGCCCGTCGATGATCCGTTTTCACCGATTTTACAATGCTCATATACAGTAAAGAGAAATTTATATTCGACGCTAGAGACCCTGCCAAAAGTCCCAGAGCCCACCGCCCGTCTTTGTCCAGCAGCAGTGCCGAAAGCGCTGCCGCCAGTGATATAAAACTGCTTTCCCGGAGAATCCGTGCAAAATCCCTGTTCATACTTTCCATCCCATCACCTGCATTTTGGCCTCAATCTACGGTGTCTTTGGCCGTCAATCGCAAAAACCCAATCTATATAATTATTATTTCCTATTGAAAATAAAAAAAGCCAACAGGTGCTTGCACCCATCGGCTGTTTCTTATATCAGAAGTAAGTAGCGAAGTTCAAAGGTCAAATCAAGCAGGTTCTGTTTAAAGGGTCAGTCTCTAGTCCGACCTTTGACCTCCAACTTTTTTATTTTGCATACCCATTCCTTTAGCAGCATTGCCTTTTCAACTCTGCCCATTTTCATATATGCCTCATATTCATATTCCAGATCCAGAACGGGCAGTTGCATATCATTGAAGCTGATATATTTTTTATATTTCTTTATATCGGTTTGAATGTCTATATCGCTTGGCACAAGCGGAATTCCCTGGATGATAAAGGCTGTGCTTCCCGTGATGACCCAGTTTATATTTGTTTCCTTCAACTTATTATATATTTTTTGTAATACGTTTAAGTGTTTTTGTGGAAGCATTATACCACCTAATTATGATGGAGTTGACATAAAAAATACGAAAATATTTTCCCATTCGCTTTTGGCCTTCAGGGCCGCATCGATTTCCAGAAAAATCCTTCATAGAATCTTCCAAATCATGGTGCCGCCAGGCCGATTCCATCAGCATCTTTCAATGTCAGCTACAAAGGTAGCTATTTTACTCTCACAAATTCTACAGTATTGTCTTTATCTTATAACAGTAATAAGCGTTTTTTCTATGATTAAGGCAATAATACCGCCACATTATTTAAAGCCTCCGCCGCAGGGCCTGAGGAATACTCAACCGGCGGAACGCCCTTCGATATGGCTTTTACGACATCTTCATCAAAGGGAATTTTTCCTATGACCTCAATGCCTTTATCGATACAAAATTGCTCGATCTCCTTGCTCTTTTCTTCGGCCAGGTCGAACTTATTGATCACTACTTTTACGGTCACTTTAAAATTCTCTGCCAGCTTCAATAGCCTTTCCATATCATGCAATCCCGCGGCGGTAGGCTCCGTTACAATCATTGCCTCATCGGCTCCGGAAAGGGTGGAAATCACCGGGCAGCCTATTCCCGGCGGGCCGTCGGTGATTATATATTTATATCCCCTTCTTTCGGCTATTTCCCGGGCAGTCTTTTTTACCAGCGAAACCAGTTTGCCCGAATTTTCCTCGGCTATTCCCAGCCTGGCATGGACCATGGGGCCGTATCTGGTGTCGGAAATATACCAGTGGCCCGAAAGAGTGTCAACCATGTCAATGGCTTTCTGGGAGCAAATATTGTAGCACACCCCGCAGCCCTCGCAAAAAGTGGGGTTTACTTTAAAATCTTTGATGGCATCGAAGCGGCATACATTTTCACATTTGCCGCACCTGATGCATGTCTTTTCATTTATGCGGGCTTTTTGACTTCCCCAGAACTTAAAGGTGTCTTTAATCTCGGGCTTCAAAATCAGGTAAAGGTCAGCCGCGTCCACATCACAGTCGGTTAAAACCGCATTTTTTACTAAAGCCGCAAGAGAGGCGGTGACGGTGGTCTTTCCCGTGCCGCCCTTACCGCTCAAGACAACAATTTCCTTCATGCCTCCACCCGCCTTTCTATGGCCTTCCATAAGTTGTTAAAGGTCTGCTTAAGTTCGGGAAATTCTTCGACTAAAAGACGCCCCCGGGCGTAACAGGCGGCATACCGCCGGTCAAAGGGGATTTTCATCAGCAGGGGAATACTCTGTTCCTGCAGGTATTTTTCTACTTCATCATCTCCCATACCCGCCCTGTTTATTACGACACCAAAGGGAATCTTAAGTTCCCTGACAACCCCTATGGCCAGCTTCAGGTCGTTTAACCCGAAGGGTGTGGGTTCTGTCACCAGCACACAGTAATCGGCTCCGGATACAGCATTTATCATGGGACACGATGTGCCCGGCGGAGAATCGATTATTACCGCAGCCGTTGCAATTGCTGGGCCGCTTTTTATCCATCTTTTCACTTTCCTGATTACCGGCGGAGCTGAAACCTTCCCGATGGAAAGGGTCCCCCGGATAAATTCTATACCTTTCGCTGTACCCCGTTCTACCAGCCCTATTTCCTTATGAATTTCCGTTATGGCTCCGGCAGGGCAGAGCAGGCTGCATCCCCCGCAGCCGTGGCAGAGTTCCTCAAACACCAGTATCTTTTTACCCAGATCTGCCAGGGCATGATAGTCGCATATTTTGGTGCAAATTCCGCAGTGGGTGCATTTATCGGAATCTATGGAAGGCACCGGCAGGGTAACAGATTCCTTTTCAGTAAATTCGGGCATTAAGAAAAGGTGGTCATTGGGCTCTTCCACATCGCAGTCCAGTAATGCCACCGGCATTTTATCTTTTAATGTAACGGCAAGATTGGCGGCCACCGTGGTTTTCCCGGTGCCGCCTTTCCCGCTGGCAATGGCAATTATCATGTTTTCACCGCCAATTAGAAAATAATCTTGAGCTTCAGTGGGAGCAATGCCCGCCATGGTCTCCTTCTCCGTGATCGCACAGGTTGCCGCCGTCTGCAATATTTCCTTTGAGATATTCCTGTATTACATCGTCCACCCTGCCGGAAACGCCGGTTATGGTTGCTATTTTATTTTGGGCGAACAGTTCCTGAGCCCTTGGGCCCATACCCCCGGCTATAATGCAGTTTACCCCCAATGTTGCCAGATACCCGGGCAGGAAGCCGGGCTGGTGACCCGGGTTTTCAATTATCTTTTTCGAGTTTATCTTGTTTTGTTTTTCGTCCACATCATATATGGTATACTGGGGACAGTGCCCGAAATGGGCTGAAACTACATTTCCTTCGGTAGCTATGGCTATTTTCATGAAAAATTCCTCCAATCTATAGATTGATTAATATGAAACGTCACCTTTCGAAAATTCATTCTTGTTTGTGCCGCATTTTACGGCATGGACAATATATTATAGTGTGGAACTTAGTGTAGAAAGTCGCTCTTCTGCCAGAAATGGCTCACTTTTTGTCTTTTTACATATGCGGTGTTGTCGTGGGGCCAGAAGCCATGCTCAATTTGCCTTTTTCAAAATGTTCCAGTGCCTCTTTTACGCTCATAGAATGGGCTGTATATACTTCTATTCCGAATTCCGTCAATACCCTCATGGCATTTGGACCCACGTTCCCGGTTATCAGAGCCGAAGCTTTTTTATCCACTATGAACTGGGCCACCTGAACACCCGTGCCGTGGGCGCCGCTCGCATATTCGTTTTCCACGGCTTCAAATTCTTTCGTATCAGAATCCGCAAATATAAAATACCTGCAGCGGCCGAATCTTTCGTCCACCATGGAATTTAGATCTTTGCCTGCGGCTGTAACAGCAACTTTCATAAGTTAAATCCCTCGCTTTTTAATTTAGGGCTGCCATACTTTTATGAAAATGCCCTCTTTTTTCCGACAAAACCGAAATCTTTCCCGAAATATCTTTAAAATATATTTTTGAAGCTGCAGTAAAACATGACACCCAGTTGTACCTTGATAATGCTGCACAGAGCATTATCAAATATGCTTCCAATATTAATAAATAAAATAACCAAATCTTTGTACCTGAGCTCGACTATCAGTGATGAGTTTGATATAATAAAATTGTTTAAAAGATGCGGCAGGGGCAGGCCGACACCCGCCCCTGCCAATGCGCCTCTACTTTTTAGGCCTGATCTTTTTCTTCATCAGGGCCTTCTTTTTTTGCTCTTTTTAGCTCTTCCAATCTTGCTTCTATTTCTTTCAATTGCTCCTTTAAGATTTTGGCCTCCTGAGAAAGGGCCTCCGCCTCATACTTTTGTTCATCCTCGGCGGCAGGATATACCGCCACAGGGTCAAAAGGGTAATATCCCCTTGCCCAAAAGGGCAACCCCGTTGCATAGTAGCGCCTTCTCCATCCCCGGCCGGCACCAAGTCCGAGGCCGAAACCAAAACCAAAACTAGCCGCTCTCCGCCAGAATCTCCCTACAGGGTTCATATAGCCCGGCACGGGAAAACCAGCACAGAAACCGGCGGCTCTGCCGGTCATGGGGCCAAGCCCCAGGGGGCCAGTACCATCACCTCTCGGCATATTTTTCACCTCCTTATCTGTTAAAATAATTGATAGTAAGAAGGAAAACTCCTTCATACTAGCGTAATAAGTTATAGAACTAAGTTTTTGGGAAAAGACTATCAACTCCTTATCTTTCGAAGAATAGCAATTTAGGTCTAAGACTCCAATGCTGTTACCTAAGGCAGCTGTATATCTCTGATAGTCAATATTATTATTACTTCTTAAATTCTCATTTCTTTTTAAGGCGTTCCAGATCTTTAACCCATTCTCTCATAACCTTTATTTCATCGCTATTATACATTTCTATCCTGCCGCTGTCGCACAACTCGGTTAACCTGTGATCAATTGGCATGGAACCGAGGTAAGGAATCTGCACCTCTTCCGCAGCCTGTCGCCCGCGGCTTTCACCAAAAACGTTTATCTTTTCGCCACATTTGGGGCAAACCAGATAGCTGTAATTTTCTACAAGGCCCAGCACGGGAACGCCCATCATCCTGCTCATATTTATGGCCTTTTTAACTACCATCATGACCAGATCCTGGGGCGATGAGACGATTACCAAAGCGTCCACGGGCAAAGACTGCATGACGGTAAGCGGCGCGTCGCCGGTGCCCGGAGGAAGGTCAATGAGCAAGAAGTCCAGGTCTCCCCAGATCACATCGGTCCAGAACTGCTTTACAGCATTGGCGATAAGCGGGCCTCTCCAGATTACAGGGTCATCCTCGTTTTCCAGCAACAGGTTCAGCGACATTATCCGAATTCCCGATGAGCTTTCGGGCGGCATCAATCCGAAACCTATATCCTCGGGGCGTTTTTTTACACCGAACATCCTGGGTATGCTGGGTCCGGTAATATCGGCATCAAGGATGCCCACTTTATATCCTTTCCTCTGCAGGCTTACAGCCAGAAGCCCGGTGACGGTGGACTTACCCACTCCGCCTTTTCCGCTCATAATCGCTACTACATTTTTTATGCGGTTTAACTCACCCCCAGGGATTTTTTCTACTCCAGGAGCAGTAGAGGCTGTTTCCTCCCGATCTTTTTGCGCGGTGGTTTCGTTTTGATTCATTAAATACACCCTTTCTTTTATTATCAAGTTTATTAAAACTAATGTATTCTTAACCACAAGTGCGGTACATAATATAATAAAAATACAATGTACACCTTAAATAACAAAAGGTATTTTCAATTGCCACCTATTATCTTATTTTAGCTTTATCCCTGCAGTCTTTGCAGTATCCAAAATACCAACACATTAATCAAACGGCCCTCTTTGCCGGTGACCATGACACCATCCCCTGTGATTTCCCGCTGGAACCCATTCCGTACTGTGACATTCCGGGCATTCAAAGGCCTGAATATTTTCCTTCTGAACTTCCTGCCAGACATGGCCGCATTTTTCACACTTCACAAATTGTGAAAAATGATATTTCCCACCTTGTATTCTGATGGCCTTTCCAGATACCAGCGCATCGGCCACTTTGCTATGAGCTGAATTTAATATCCTGAAGAATGTCGGCCTGGAGATAGCCATTTTTTCGGCGCAATCTTCCTGCTCTAGCCCTTTTAGATCCTTTAATCTGATGGCTTCCAGCTCTTCCACCGTCAGGATAACTTCTTCCAACTGCCGCAGGGGCACACCTGCGGGTTTAAAATAGGTTATATCAGGCAAAAATTCCACTCTTCGCCATTTCGGTGGTCTTGGCACTTTTTCTCTCCTCTCTTGTTATGGTCGTTTGTTCATAACTCTTTGATTTTATTATATAATTATTATGAACTTATGTCAACAATTATATTCTACTTATAAAGGTAAAAGACGGGAGTTTAGCAGATGTTAAATTTCTCATTCAGGTTTGTCCCGCCGCATTGCTACCAGCAGCATCATGGCGAGACTTGCCATAGAAATTTCCCCTTCATCCCCTTATTTTAAAGATGTAAGCTGAATTAAACCGCCATCGAGGGCAGCACATATATCTTCATACATTCGAGAATCATTCGATTGGTTTTTATTTGCTCAATGTTACAATGTTACAGCCGGTTCCCCAGTTACGACAAATGCCAACTCAACTGTAAGTTTCAGTGAAGCCTCTCATGAAGCAACCCGCTGCTGAATACTATTAACACTTATAAAAAGCCCCGTGCTTAAAACGGGGCTTTAATCATTTTTTATTTTCATTACGTTCTCACTTGCTGTTCGTTGATATATTTCCTACAACTTCGCACCAATTATAACATACTTTTCTTCATCATCTATTACAGTTTCCACTTTTAATCCGGCCGATTGCATATAGGCGGATACCTGCATGCCCGAAGGCAGTATGTCCGAAGATACTGATTTATCTAAAGATTGATGCAGGCTGTTAATCTTTTGCCTGCTTTCGGAGTGGCATATGATGAGCTTGCCTTCGGAATCTAGCAATGAGGCCATTTTTTTGATGCTATTTTTTTTGTCTGGAAAGTGCGGGAAAGATGAATAACACACTATATAATCAAAAAATAATCGGGGATTATAATTCATGATGTCTCCAACCACGAAATCCACATTTGGAAAATTTTGATGTGGAAATTTTTGTCGAGCCTTTTCTAGCATTTTTTCAGCAATGTCAAGGCCCACGATGCGGCCGGAGTACCCTATTTTTTCGATTATATATGGGATCAGCACTCCGGTGCCGCACCCCACATCCAAAACATTGGCGCCTTTTGAAAAATTTATCAGATTTATTATTTCTGCCAACTTGGATGGATCATGTCTTGCCCTGTTGTCCCATTCAGAAGCCAGACTGTTAAAAAATTCTCTCTGCGTTAAAGCCAATTTTATCACATTCCTTTGTTTAATATGTTTCATTTATTTTTCTTGTCTCTTAGAATTAACCTTACAAGAATCGGCAGCAATATTAATTGAATAGCTATTCCTGGCAGTGCCACCACAAAGAGCCCGTAAGTGAAATTTACAAAATTAAAGGTTTTTCCCATAATAATTGCAGCGATAATCCAGTTACCGACAATAGATACAAGTCTTCCGGCCAGCATTGATATTATCAAAGAAGGATAGACTCCCAACCTAAGTTTATTATAAGCTAAAGATGTAACAAACCCGTATGTAAAGAGTTCAGCCATCATGCTAAATACTCCGGGCATGGGCGGCATTGAAGTAAATAGAAAGCTAAGAAATGGAGTAATTAGCCCTACCGCTCCGGCAAATTGCCAGGGCAATATAAAACCGCCCAGAAATGCCGGCAAGTGCATGGGTAGAAAGATCTGGCCCCCCAGTTTAAAAGAGTGAAAGGCTATGGGCAATAGAATTCCGCTAGCCACCAGCAAGCCTGAAATTGTAAGATTATAGTTTTTTGATGACATTTAGCATACCCCCTGTTTTTTTATAACAAAGCAAAAATGACCATGAAGTTGCAACGGATTCATCCGTCTCAGACCTTCATGGTCATGTATTCGTATCTTCACGATACGCATTGTTAAATAAATATTCAGGAACAGTCCCGGATATTCATTTTTTTTAAATAGCAGACCTGCATTCTTATACTTTTATCCTGGGAATTTTTATTTTACCCGTTCATCACCATTTCCTTTATCTTCATGAGGCGCGTAATATTGCCGCGCTCGTTTTCGTCCAGCTTCATGGTGATGTATTTTATGGTCTCTTCTAGGGAAGGAATCATGACATACTCCAGGGCATTGACCCGGCGGCGGGTCTTTTCTATTTCATCGGCCATGAGCTGGCAGGCCTTCTCTATTTCCGAAAGCCTGAGCATTTTAGGCAGCATGCCGGCAAGGATGCCTATGGCGTTATCCAGCTCGACGGAAGTCTGGGCAAAACCGTAAGAGTAAATGTTGCCTCCCTCCTCGCTGGATATCTCTATCTTCGGAACATTGACACTCATGATGTTGGCCTTCGATATGCCGATGCTGGCCCTGGCTGCGGGAATCATGAGGCTTTCCTCCAGCACCTCCTGGGGCATCTGGCTGCGGGCCATGGTAAAGCTTTTGAAGGCGCTTTCCAGCTCCCGTTCCACCTCTTCTCGAAGTTCCTTGTTCTTTTTCACCATGTCGATGAACTTCTTGATTAGTTCATCCTGCTTGTCTTTCAAGAGCTTGTGGCCCCTTCTAGCGGTCACAAGCTGCTTTTTGAGTCTTGTCAGCTCCATCCGGGTGGGGTTTACCCGCATCAACATGTTTATTCTTCTCCTTTTTCCGGCAGATATTTTTCAATGTATTCGTCCCTGATTCTCTTGAGCTCCAGTTTAGGCAGTATTGTCAGAAGTTCCCACCCCAGATTGAGCGTTTCTTCTATGGACCTATCCTCATTTTCGCCCTGGGAGACATACCTCTTTTCGAACTCATCCGCAAATTTCGCATAGAGCTTATCTACGTCGGAAAGGGCCGCCTCACCAAGGATTACCGCCAGTTCCTTGGCCTGTTTGCCCCTGGCGTAAGAGGCAAAGAGCTGGTTCATGGTGTCGGCGTGGTCTTCCCGGGTCTTGCCTCTGCCGATGCCCTTATCCTTCAGACGGGAAAGGGACGGCAGCACATCGATGGGAGGCAAAACCCCTTTTCTGTAGAGCTCTCGACTCAATATAATCTGTCCTTCCGTGATGTATCCGGTAAGGTCAGGAATAGGATGAGTCTTGTCATCTTCAGGCATGGTGAGAATCGGAATCTGGGTGATGGAACCTGCCTTTCCGCGGATACGGCCCGCCCTTTCATAGATGGTCGAAAGGTCCGTATAGAGATATCCAGGATAACCGCGCCGGCCCGGAACCTCCTTGCGGGCGGCGGAGACCTCCCGGAGAGCTTCGCAATAGTTGGTCATATCCGTCAAAATGACCAGAACATGCATATCCTTTTCATAGGCCAGAAACTCGGCACAGGTCAAGGCCATGCGCGGCGTGGCTATGCGCTCAATGGCCGGATCGTTGGCCAGGTTTATGAATAGTACCGACCTGTCTATAGCACCGGTCCTTCTGAAGTCCGATATGAAGTAATCGGCTTCTTCGAAGGTTATGCCCATGGCCGCAAATACCACGGCGAATTTGCTCTCAGTGCCCAGGACTCTGGATTGTCTCGCTATCTGAGCCGCCAGCTGGGCATGGGGAAGACCCGAACCCGAGAATATGGGCAACTTCTGCCCCCTGACCAGGGTGTTCAGGCCGTCGATGGCGGAGATCCCCGTCTGGATGAATTCCGAAGGATAGTCCCGGGCCGTGGGGTTTATGGGGCTGCCGTTGATATCCAGTTTCTTTTCCGGTATTATTCTGGGGCCATTATCCTTTGGCCTGCCGAAACCGTCGAATACACGGCCCAGCATGTCGATGGATACCCCTAGCTCTATGCTTTTCCCGAGAAATCTTACCTTGCAGTCGTTAATGTTGAGGCCTGTGGAGCCTTCAAAGAGCTGTACCAGAGCCTTATCGCCGTCAATTTCCAGCACCTGTCCCCGGCGGATTTCTCCCTCGGAAGTCTCTATTTCTACCAGTTCATTGTATTTCACGCCCTCCACATTTTCCACCAGCATCAGAGGGCCGGCAATTTCACGGGCTGTCCTGTATTCCTTAAGCATTCACTCTCCCTCCTTCCGAAAGAAGCTCCGCTATCTGGTCTTTCAATTCTTTTTCTATCTCGTCGAACTTTTCCAGTTCTTTTTCATCGATAAACTTGGCTCTTGCGATCTTTTCCCTTACCGGCAGTTGTTCTATCTCGGAAAACACTACATCCTGATCTATGGCTTTTTGTGATTCGTGATAAAACAGCAGTATCAATTTCAGCATGCGGTACTGCTTGTTTAGAGACGTGTAGGTGTCTACCTCGTGGAAAGCGTTTTGATGCAGGAAATCTTCCCTGATGGATTTTGCCGCCTCCAGCACCAGCCTGTCCCTTACGGAAAGGGCATCTATACCTACCAGCCTTACTATTTCCTGAAGGCTCGCCTCTTCCTGCAAAAGCTTCATGGCTTCGGTTCTCAGGTCGTGCCACTCAGGGCTGATGTTTTTATTCATGAACTCTTCAACTGTATCGGAGTACAGCGAATAGCTGGTAAGCCAGTTGATGGCCGGGAAGTGTCTTGCATAGGCAAGCTGCGCGTCCAGAGCCCAGAATACCTTCACCACCCGGAGGGTAGCCTGGGTTACCGGCTCCGAAAGGTCTCCGCCCGGTGGCGACACAGCGCCGACTGCAGTAAGGGCTCCCTGCCGCTCCTGGCTGCCGAGGCATATAACTTTTCCTGCCCTCTCATAGAATTCCGCCAACCTTCTGGAAAGATACGCCGGGTATCCTTCTTCACCGGGCATTTCCTCAAGCCTTCCGGACATCTCGCGAAGAGCTTCGGCCCAGCGGGATGTGGAATCGGCCATGAGTGCCACACTGTATCCCATGTCTCTGAAATACTCCGCTATGGTGATGCCGGTGTATATGGACGCTTCCCGGGCGGCCACCGGCATGTTGGAGGTGTTGGCTATGAGCACCGTCCTCTTCATAAGGGGTTCGCCGGTCTTGGGATCTTTTAGCTCCGGAAACTCCAGAAGCACATCGGTCATCTCGTTGCCCCGCTCTCCGCAGCCGATATATACCACTATTTCGGCATCGGCCCACTTGGCCAGCTGGTGCTGCACCACCGTCTTGCCGCTGCCGAAGGGCCCAGGAATACAGGCGGTTCCTCCCTTGGTGACGGGGAAGAAGGTATCTATTACCCTCTGGCCCGTGGCCATGGGTTCTTCCGGGGGAAGTTTTTCCCTGTACGGTCTTATCTTCCTCACAGGCCATTTTTGCATCATGGTTATATCGATGATATCACCCTTGTCGGTCTTGAGTTTTGCCACGGGCTCCGTCACCGTAAACTCGCCCTCCCTGATATCTACCAAGGTTCCGGATATTCCCGGGGGTATCATGATGCGGTGCTCCACTATGACGGTTTCCTGCACGGTACCTATGATATCTCCGCCCGTGAGCCTATCGCCTTTTTTGGCGGTGGGCTTGAAGGCCCATTTTTTATCGCGGTTTAATGCTGGAACATCTATTCCCCTTGTTATAAAACTGCCGGCTTTGGATTCTATGACATCCAGCGGCCTTTGAATTCCGTCAAAAATTCCTTCCAGCATTCCCGGTCCCAGTTCAACGCTGAGGGGGACTCCCGTGGATATGACCGGGTCCCCGGGACCCAGTCCCGAAGTCTCCTCATAAACCTGAATGGAGAGCTTTTCTCCATGCACCTCTATGACTTCTCCAATCAGGCCCTGCTTTCCCACTTTCACCACGTCGAACATTTTGGCCTCGGGCAATCCCGTGGCCACCACGAGAGGACCGGAAACCTTAACTACAACTCCATGGCTCATTCCTCTCCCTCTCTTTCAAATAAGATATCCACTCCTATGGCTTTTTCCACGGATTTTTTTACTTCCTGCATTCCAATTCCGATTGAACCTCTGTTGCTGGGTATAAGCGTTATGGCCGGCAGCATTCTGCTCCTGTACATATCTATCCTTTCTTTCATGTTTTTTGCCAGCTGCTCCGTAATAAATATCACGGCATAGTTTTGCTTTGCAAGCTGAGCGAGCATGGAGCCGGCTTCCTTTTCGTCCATGGCCGGAAAGATATCCACTCCCAGAGACTTGAAGGCAAGGACCGTGTCTTTGTCACCGATTACGCCTATTTTATACGTAGACATCTCTCAACCTCTCCTTTATCATCTCCGAGGAGATGCCATTTATCTTTCCCACCAGTATCATTCTAAGGAGCTTCACCTCGTTTTCACGAGCTGCAAGATAACCCACCACAGTCTCGGGACCGTAAGGTTTATAAAGCCCGCGCCTTGCCAGTTTAAGCAGGTAGTCATCCGACAACTTTTCAAAAACGGCAGGGCTGCCATTACTGGCCCATGCGGAAACCCCTTCCTCCACCACTCTATGGTATGGCGATGCGGCAAGGGCATCTATCACACCCTGCATGGGCTCGCCATAGAGCTTCACAAATACATCCTTTTTAATGCTGCCTCCAGGAAGGAGGGATCTTTCCAGGACCCTTGTTTCCGCTTTTATATGCATCAACCTTATAACAGTCCTGATGTTGGTAAGATCCACCCAGGAAGTAAAATACTCTCTTAAAAATTCCTCCCCGGTATCATCCACAAGCCTTGCCAGTTCTTCAAACAGCATGCGGTCCACCAGCAGGTCAATCTGCTGGGGATCCCTGGTATCCTCGTATATTTCAACGGCTCTTTTATAGGCCACTTTCATGTTTTCGGGGACCGCAGCCGTCACATCTTCCGAAACAAGCTTTTGAAGTTCTTCGATCTGAACTTCCCCCAGGGATGAAAAATAATCCTTACCTTCAAACCCAAGAATTTTGTTCTTGATAATTATCTTCAGATTATGGTAATCGTTCTTCAGTGTGAAAAACCTTATGAAGCGATAATCTTTCATGGAATCGGCTATGGTTTTAAAAGTCCTCTTAAGGCTTTTTTCCAGGACCTTTTCAAAATCATAGATATTTTCCATTTCGGCGATATCGGCGCCATAATCAGTATCGCTCAGCACCTTCAGGGCTTCTTCCGGCCCGTCAGCCTCCAGTATCCTGTCTATAGCGCTTTTACCGAGGAGTCTGGTCTCCAGGGCCTTGATCCGGGACGACACATATAAAAATTCCATTTCCCTGCCCATAGTATCACTCCTCGAAAAGTATTTTCGCAATTCCGGTCTCCAATTCTTCTCTCTGCAATTTGATCAGTGAATCAAATGTACTATTAATCTCCATATCCCGGGCTTTCAGAATAAAACCGCCTATCATGGGACGGGTCTTTGCAGAAATCTTGAGGTTGCCGGATTTACCCCGTTTTTTAAGTTCTTCATTGACCTTTGCCAACAGGTCCGGTGTTATCCTGGATTTGTCCTTTTCATCGATGATTATTTCCTCATCACCGGTGACGGAGTTTTCCAGCAGCATTTCACAAAACCACTGCCGGTAATCTTCCGCCGGCAAATTCGCCAGTTCCTGACGGGCTTTATCAAATACCTCGTCTATAATCTGCTGTTTTGCCTGAAGCAACCCCTTTCTCTCCTCAAGTTCGGCCATGGAAAGAATCTTCCTCTTTTCCTCTTCAGCCTGCCTCTTGGCTTTTTGAAGGGATTGTTGCTTTATTTCCTCCGCTGTTTGCTCGGAGTTTTTCAGAATCTGATCGGCCTCGGCCCTAGCTTCATTCAAAATTTGCTGCTCTTTTTCCCGGGCCTCCTGCATGATCTTTTCTTTAATCCTCTCGATACCCTCCATGCCGGCCACTCCCTTATAATTTGATGCCGAAGAGCATGAGGATGGATGCCAGCAGTGCCAGCACGGCGTAGGTTTCAACCATGGCAGCGTAGGTGATGCCCTTTGCCAGTTCTTCAGGCCTCTTGGCGATTATGCCCACACCTGCCGCAGCAGCTCTGCCCTGGGCTATGGCGGAAAGAAGGCCTACAAAGGCTATGGGAAGGGCGGCTGCCAGGATTAACAGACCCTGATGGAGGTTCAGCGGAAGCAGTCTACCTCCTAAAATTCCAATCCTCTGCATGATAACAAATCCCGTTAAAAGTCCGTATATGCCCTGAGTTCCGGGGATAGCTTGAAGAATCAGCGTCTGACCGAATTTGCCCGGATCCTCGGTGACAACGCCGGCTGCGCTTTCACCCACAATTCCTACACCTTTTGCAGAACCAATGCCGGGCAGCAGCACTGCGAGGGCTGCCCCTAAAAGTGCCAGTACTTGACCATAAGTTAATTCCATTTTTAAACTCCTCCTCCACATATATTAAATTTATAAATTTTCAAAGTCAACATAGGTGGTTTTTACCTTCATGGGGTCGAAGGCTCTTCCACCGCTGTCGTAAAACTTGCTGAAGAACTCTATATACTGCAGACGGCTGCTGTGCACATAGGCACCCAGGGTATTTATGGCGATATTGAAGATGTGTCCACCTATCATGATTATAATCATGATAATCACTCCGATGGCATTTACCCCTACGAGTCTTGCCATGGTGTTTATCACCACCGCAATAACTCCGGTAGCAAGGCCCAGGGCCAGCAGCCTGGAATATGACAGCACATCGCTCAAATACCCCGTGACACCGTAAAGGCTTAAGAGACCGGATAAAAACTTCATCACAATGCTTTTTTGGGCCCTTCCCTGAGTTAAAAGCAAGCCCAGGGCACCGGCGAAGGCTACGTATTTAGCTATAAAGCCAAGCTGCGGGAAGGCCAGCATTATAAGGCCCGACAGAAATACTATCCAGAGCCCTTGATCCATAAAGGCATCGGCTGTACGTCCCGCCCTGATATTCTTATAGGCAGAGAGCAACAAGCCTGCATATATCTGTATGACACCAAAGGCAAAGCTCAATACCAGTATGGCCATGGGATTGTCCAGCGGGTTTATCCAGAGGGGTTTTAGTTTTATGAGGTCTCCAAACCAGCCTCCAAAAATGGCTCCCCAGATAAAGGTGGATATGCCTCCAAGAAACAGAAGCTCTACCAGTTTCTTGCCCTGGCCTGCCAGCTTCAATTTCCAGAGGGCAAGTCCAGTCAGCAGCGACAGCACCAGACCGTATCCGGCATCACTGACCATCATACCAAAAAATATGAAGTAGAAAGGTGCCATATAAAGGTTTGGATCCAAACCTTTGGGATCAGGCAAACTGTATAGTTCGGTAATGAGTTCGAAAGGTTGGACAAGCCTGGGATTTTCGAGCATCACCGGTATTTCTTCACCCTCTTCCGGCGGTGAAAACTCGATATATACGGCATCAGTGGTATCGAGAATCCTCTGTTTAAGTTTATCTTCCAGGGGCTCCGGCACCCATGCGGTCAGTAAAAAGGTATCTCGTGTTCCCACCATCTTGAGCATATTTTGTTTCTTGTCCCTGACAACGCTCCAGTAATCGTACAATACCTCGAAGAAAAACCGCTGGTCAGCAAGAGCCTGGGCTTCCCGCTTTATGCCCTGCCTTTCGGCTTCTATGCCGGAGAGCCTCTCCTTATCTCGGGCTATTATCTCCCGGGGGGTACCCTTTAGACCCGAAAACTCCTGGACACTCACAGAAAATTCCTTCATAATATCCTGCAGTTCGCTCTTTTGAGCCCTGTAGTAAATAAGCAGGCCAAATGTTTCATCCCGGTTTCCCCCGATGGTCATAACTTCGGCAGAAAGCTGTCTATCTTTCAACCTGTTCTTGAAATCCTCAAAAGCCTTTATCGGAACAACAATGGGCAAAAACTCGGTTTTTTCGGTGTGACCCAGTTGCTCCAGGGGAATATCCAGATTCTCCCACGAAGACAATAATTCTATACGGTTGTTTATCTTGGACTCCTCTCCCTTTAGGTGAGAAAGCCGCTGTTCCAATCCGGAAATAGCCTGGAGAGTCGTAAAATACTGGTCTTCCCGGGAGAGCATTTCATCGAGCTGCTCTTTTTGAACCGCCGGCCTTCCATATAAAAGAGGATTTTTTTCCATGACATAGGGCTTTAAAAAGTCAATTCCAAATTTAAGTTTGCTTAATTTGGAGTCCAGTTCAGACAGTTCCTTTTCCAAACCCTGGTGAATCTGAATTTGCTGCACCTCATGTTCCGGCACCTGCTGTGTTATGTCTATAACCTCTACAGCACCGGTTTTCTGAATGGTGCTCAAGATTTTGTCCTGCTCATTTTTAAGGCCCAAAAGGTGCATTTTTTTCATATTAACTATCGCCATGGGCCTTCACTATCCTCTCTTTAATCAATTGGACCGCCTGGGGTATTTTATTGGCGGCCTTAAGTTTCAATTCCTTTATCTCCTGCTCATATTTCTTTGAAAGATTTTTCGCCTGTTCCTCCGCCTCTGCCCTGGCTTTTTGTATTATCCTGGCGCCTTCCTCATCACTTCTCTTTTTTTGTTCTAGAATTAATTTTTCGACTTCTTTTTTTGCATTTAAAATGATGGTTTTCGACTGCTGTTCGGCTTCTTCTACCAGTTGCCTGGCCCTCTGTTCCGTGGCTTTGACATCCTCCAGAATCTCCCTCAACATACCACCTCCTCAATATTCTTATTTGCTTTTTTTTCTGAATTCAATCGATATGAGCCGATATACTCCGGCTATTCCTGAGAAGACTCCCATAAAGGTCCCTAAAATTAAAAAAGCGCTACCCGTGGAAAACCTCTGATCCAGATAGGCTCCAGCGTACACACCACCTACTATGGGTAGTGCCATATTGAGACCTATTTGGGATAACAATACTAGATATTGGATACCCTTATAATTCTTCATACTGTTTTATATTATATAACATTGATAAAAAAAATTCAAATTAAAATTTTTATATATACCCAAATTATTTTCGATTATATGTGAAATATGTCACAATATGTCGCAATATCAAAGATTTGCAATCCTTGACAAGAAAAAACTTTTAAATCCTGCCATCCCTATGTTCTCTTCTGTAATTCTTCAAGTATTTCCTGTTTTGCTATATAACTTTTTACATTACTTTTTTATGCTTTTTCTAGCATCCATCATATCTTTTATTTTCCGTTGCCTTTCGTGTAATTGTTAAAAAATCTTCGATCTCCCTCTTTTCCGCGTCCTTGATCCCTTTGTTCCCTAAATGTCTCATTTTTATCTTTATGCTCCTTTTTGCCAGCATCTTCCTTAAATTTTTCGATTGTATCCGACATGTCTATGTTCTTCTTTTCCTCAATATTTATAATATCAATCGAAGATTTGTTCGTATGACTTTTTTTATCCGGCAATTTTAACCCATTATTTTTATTCAAATTTTCCGGAGTCTCTACTTTTTCAAACTTTCTCCTCATTTTTTCGGTGGAATTCCCATTAGTGTTTGAATCGGACTTTCCTTTGCTTGCCTCCGGGACTTTTGAACCCGTCTTTTTTTCATCCTTCTTCTCTGTTAGATTTTTTTCCCTGTCCGAAAGAGGTCTATTCAGCTGTTCCATCATCCGAGATACCGGCGATTTTTTAATTTCTTCAAGGGTGATCCCGGGATTTATCTTTTTCAATCTTTCATATATCAGGAGCTTGCCCTGGGAAATGTTCATTTTCCTGGCTTCCTCATGTTTTTCAATGGTGGTATTCTCCACTACCACTTTGATGTTCGGCCGGGTTTTTATCGCTTCTTTCAGCTTCTTGTCAAGCTCATCGGGCACATTATTTTTCACGCTGGAAACCGTGAACATAAGGGTGCCCTGAGTTTTCAGGTAGTTTTGAGCTTCCGCCCGGTCCAGAAGTTTTTTAATGGCATCTTCCACCTTCATGTTTCTGAAAGAACCTGCATCTTTTGCCAGAAGATTTCCTTCTTCATTAAAAGTATTCACGCTTAGTACCCTTTCATATCTGTTTAGGGCCAGTTCCACACTGGGATTTATATCCATAGTGACGAAGGTCACAGGTGTAAAATAATCAGCAATGGCGTAGCCGCCCATCCCCAGCAAAAGCAGAAAAGCCACAAGAGCCGCCACCATTTTTCTCAATGGAGCAAAAGCAATCAGCCCCCCAGGGAAAAGTCCAAATAACGGCATCTTGTCGGGAATATCGACTTCGTCCCCGATCTGACAATCGGGAATGCTGTTATATATTTTTATAAAGTCGCCTTTTTTGTCCAGAACGATAAGAAATCTGTCGTTCCTGTCAACGATAATGGCTTTCAAAGAATCTTACCTCCACTGTATATATTCTCTAATATATTGATAGTCTCCGGATAATATAAGCACTGCCGCTATTATATAATTCCGACCACGCTCCACCGTTTTGCGGGGTATTCCTGTAGCCTTCACAATTTTGTCCACCGGCAAATATCTCTTTGTTTTCATTATTTCCAGCACTTCCGGAGATTTTATCACAAAATTCGCCGCTTTCAGATATGCCTTTCTGGTGGACTCCTGCTTCGGCGAACTTCTTGCCACATCGGCAAAGGTAATACCCCATTGTGACAACTCATTTTTCATTTCCACAAGCTCCAACCGCCGGAGCTCGCTTATCTGCCGTTCATCATACTCTTTTAAAGATTTATCGAAGGTTATGTCACGATAGCTCTCGTCTTCCTCATCATCAGTGCTGTCCAGGTAAACCATCGATACATTTTTGGGCTCCCGCCTGTAAAAATCCACAAGACGGTGTTTTATGGTCATCCTCGCAAAAGATAAAAAATTTCCTTTAGCTATATCGTACTTCTCCACAGCCTCATGAAAAGCCATCAATGCGATGCTCAGCTCATCATCCCTGCCGTATTCAACGTAGTGACCTACGTGTTTTTCCACGACGGATGCTATAAAGGGCTTGTACTCTTCGATTAGCCTGCTGATTTCATCGGCATCATCTTTTACTTTTAGGACCCTCTCATTTAAACCGAAATCTTTCATCTTTTCCTCCGAATAACCGGTCTTATAAATTATTTCGATTTTTATCTCTGATTTCCTTCTTTCTGTAACTATTGCCATTTATTACCATGTTTTCTCGCTCCCATCGCCGGTACAAAAAAAGGGAACCTGCCGGTTCCCATTCGTTTTTGTGGTACTCTATTTTGTTTCTTCCTCTTTCGGCAAAACCTGATTTAATATTATTCCCAGTATGGCGGCAAGGCCCATGCCTCCGAACTGTATGCCGCCCCATAATTTGATTATGGCACCCCCTATGCCCACCACAAGAATTACGCTGGAAATGAGAAGGTTTCTCGACTGCTTAAAATCCACCTGGTTTTCCACGACAGTTCTGATGCCGATGCTGGCAATCATGCCGAACAGCACTATGGATATGCCGCCAATGACCGGTTCCGGAATCGTCCTTATCGCCGCCTCCAGTTTTTGAATAAAAGAGAGGAATATGGCCAGGCAGGCGGCTATCCTCATTACCTCCGGCTTCCACACCCGCGTCAACGCCAGAACACCGGTGTTTTCAGAGTATGTGGTATTGGCGGGGCCGCCGAAAATACCGGCCAGGGAAGTGCCGATACCGTCACCTATCAGCGTCCTGTGAAGGCCCGGATCTTTTACGAAATCCTGCTCCACGGTAGCGCCTACCGCCAGTACGTCACCCACATGTTCCACCATGGTGGCAATGGCCACCGGCGCTATAAGGCCGATGGCTGCAGGGTTGAACACCGGCCATGTGAAATCGGGCATGGCAAACCATTTGGCCTCAATGATGGGCTTGAAATCAACAAGCCCTGCAGCAAGTGATATGACGTAGCCTACCAGGATTCCGCTGATGACCGGAAGCAATCGCAAGAAGCCCTTCACATAAAGGTTCACAAAGGCAACTACTGCCAGCACTGCCAGGGCTATCATCCAGTTTTTGCTTGCACTGCCAATGGCTACCGGCGCAAGATTCAACCCTATAACCATAATGATGGGCCCGGTTATGACGGGCGGCAGCAGAGACTCCATGAATTTTGGCCCGAGAAAGTAGATAAATGCGGCCATTATGCAGTACAGCAGCCCCGCCACGATGATTCCTCCCTGAGCGGCGGGAATTCCCATTTCCTTTACCACCAGTGCCACGGGAGCTATGAACGCAAAGGAAGACCCGAGAAAAATCGGGACCTTCATTTTTGTGACCATATGAAACCACCACGTTCCTATTCCCGCAGTAAAGAGTGCCACGCTCACACTCATACCCGTCAGCAGCGGCACCAGTACCGTAGCGCCGAACATGGTAAACGTATGCTGCACCCCCAGTATAAAAAGCTGCATCGGTGGAAGATAGTCGCCGGGTCTTATGGGGTTTCTGGAAGATACAGCTTCTTTTTTAGAGTTTTCCATATGATGATGCCCTCCTCAAATATAATTAATGTAATAATAGAGCGCCTGTACGCATAGCAGCCCTTGCTGCAGGGCGGCAAGGGCTTTGTTCATCAAAAAAACCTTTCTCCTCAGGCAGGAGAAAGGTTTTTATCGCAATACTTCACTTTCACCTTACCAGCCTCACGGGACCAGTTTAAAGGTTGTCCATCTTCATTTTTCTTTATAATACCATATGGCGCAAATCCCGTCAATATTTGTCGGTTCAGATTTGTGCATCAAATTCCTCGGGCTTATATTCGGTGAGTCCGAAATGATACATTATGCATCCGGCTATGCGCTGGGAAGCCCGGCCATCGCCGTAAGGGTTTATGGCTCCAGCCATTCTGTCGTAGGCAGTGCGATCGCATAGAAGTTTTGCCGCTTCTTCATACACATTCCGGCGATCGGTGCCGATGACCTTGACGGTACCCGCTTTTACCGCTTCTGGCCTCTCGGTTTCTCTTCTTAAGACTAGCACCGGTTTGCCCAGCGAGGGAGCTTCCTCCTGCAAACCGCCGGAGTCTGTCATTACCATGTAGCACCGGGCCATCAGGTTGTGCATTTCATCGGTGTCAAGTGGCGGCAGCAGCACTATACGTTCCTGCCCGCCCAGTATCTTCTCCACCACATCCCGTACCGCAGGATTCAAGTGCACGGGGTATACCAGCACCACATCGGGATTTTTTTCAACGATATCCTTTAGCCCCAGGCAAATGTTCCTCAGGGGTTCTCCCAGGTTTTCCCTTCTGTGAGCCGTGACAAGGATCACTTTTTTGCCTTTGTAATCAAGTTCATTTAAGATATTTGTTGAAAAGATAAAGTTTTCCTTTACTGTGGTTTTGAGGGCGTCAATGACGGTATTGCCCGTCACGAATATGCTGTCAGACCTTACACCCTCCCTCAACAGATTGTTTCTGGCGGTCTTTGTAGGTGAAAAATGCAGATCCGCCAGGGAACCGGTCAATTTTCTATTCATTTCCTCCGGAAAGGGGAGCCATTTGTCAAAAGTTCGAAGGCCAGCCTCTACGTGGCCCACCTTTATATGCATGTAAAATGCCGCCAGAGCTCCTATAAAAGTGGTGGTGGTATCGCCGTGGACCAGCACCAAATCGGGGCGAGATTTCTCCAGCACATCTTTTAATCCGGTCAACGCCCTTGCAGTGATGTCAAACAGAGTCTGCCTGTCTGTCATTATGTCAAGGTCATAGTCCGGCACCACATCAAAAAGGCTCAGCACCTGGTCGAGCATCTGCCGGTGTTGAGCCGTAACTGCCACCTCGCAGTGGAAAAACTCATTTCTTTTTAATTCCTGCACCAGCGGAGACATCTTAATAGCTTCCGGCCTTGTGCCGAAAACGGTCAGTATCTTTAACCTTCTCAATTTGCATATTCCCCTTCACATGCTGTGTGTGGATTTTTTTGCTTCACGGGAGATATTGAACTGTCTTATGGAAAACATCAGTGTAATGAGCACCACAAAGAGTGCTATTATAGCTTCTTTAATTCCCAGCTTTGCCAGTATAATGGAACATATTCCCAGTGAAATGCTGACAAAATACATGAACAATACGGCCTGTTTCTGGGAAAGTCCTATAGCCATAAGCCTGTGGTGCAAATGCCCCTTGTCGGCCTGCATGATGGGCTTTCCGTTCATAAAACGGCGCAGTATGGCGAAGGCAGTATCGAATATGGGCAGCCCAAGGGCCAGGATCGGAACTATGAGCGCTATGGCCGTCGCACTTTTTACGGCTCCGTCGATGGCCACTGCGGACAGGATGAATCCCAAAAACATGGCCCCGGTATCTCCCATGAATATTCTAGCAGGGTTGAAATTGTGCGGCAGGAATCCTACGGCAGATCCTGCCAGCAGAGCCGTCACCAGAACCGCATTGGTCTGATGGAGGCTGAGGTTTACCAGCATCATGGTGACAGAAGCTATGGCGGCTATTCCTGCCGCCAGTCCGTCCAGTCCGTCGATGAAATTTAAAGTATTGGTTATGCCCACCACCCAGAAAAGGGTTATGGGTATACTCCATCGTCCGAGATAAATCATGCCTCCCAGCGGGTTTGTCACCCATTCCACCTCGAGGCCAAAAAGCAAAAGAATACCCGCCGCAGCCGTCTGACCTAAGAGCTTCACCTTCGGAGGCAGGCTGTAAATGTCATCCAGGATTCCTATGATCACTATGAAAGCTCCGCCCAGAAGCATTCCCTTTATCGAAGAAAAGTTCAGGGGCAGAGTTACAAGGCCGGCTGCAGTAAAAGCGATAAATATGGCAAGGCCGCCCAGCCTCGGAATGGGCTTTTTGTGTACCCTCCTGCTATCTCTGGGCACGTCGATGGCGCCTATCTTCCACGCCAGCTTAATAACTCCGGGTGTCACCACATATGCTATGACCATGGCCGTCAAAAAGGCATATATGTAAAGAGGCAATGTAATCGCTCCTTTTTAAATAAAAGACTGGACTGTCCCTTTCATATTCTATATAATTTTATTTTAATTCTATGCAGTTGTCAATCGGCGAAAAAAGGGATCATCAGGTCTTGCAGACGTTTAAAGGAGCTGAGCACCGGGACAGCATACGTCATCTATCCTATGCCTTCCTGACCCCTTTCCCAGCGGACTATTTCTATCCAGGGAGCGTATTTAAAAAAGTCGTACTCGGGTTCATAGGGAGTGGAATACACAACTCTGGTTATGCCTGAGGCTATAATGAGCTTGGAGCATTCCATGCACGGCTGTGCGGTGATGTAAATTGTGGCGCCTTTTCTTTCTTCAGGCGAGCATTCCATTATGGCATTGACTTCGGCGTGAATAGTCCTCCTGCAGTGACCGGCGATCATCAAACAACCCACATCAACACAGTGGTCAAACCCCGGGGGACTGCCGTTATACCCGGTGGCTTTTATCCTTTTGTCTTTAACTATGACAGCGCCAACTTGCAATCTGGGACATGTGCTTCTTTCCTTGACCATGAAGGCAATATCCATAAAATAGTCATCCCAGTTTTTCCTCAATCTCTCTCCTCCCTCAACATCCCTTTATTTCGTGCCAAAAAGCCTGTCTCCCGCATCGCCGAGGCCTGGCACTATGTACCCGTGTGAGTTAAGCCTTTCATCCACAGCAGCGGTATATATCTCCACATCCGGATGCTTTTTATGCACCGCGGCAATTCCTTCGGGCGCTGCTATGAGGCACATGAGCTTTATACTGGTGGCTCCCTTTTCCTTCAGGAAATCCACGGCCATGGTGGCTGAACCTCCGGTAGCCAGCATCGGGTCCAGTATGATAAGCTCACGCTCATTAACATCGGCAGGTAGCTTGCAGTAATACTCCACAGGAGTCAGGGTGTCCGGGTCCCTGTACAGACCTATGTGACCCACCTTGGCAGCAGGAATCAATTTCAACATGCCGTTCACCATACCCAGGCCAGCCCTCAGTATGGGTATTATTCCCAGCTTCTTGCCCGATATCATTTTGGCTTTTGCCGGCCCAATAGGCGTATTTATCTGAACTTCCTCCAGGGGGAGGTTCCGGGTAACTTCATAGGCCATGAGCATGGCAAGTTCTTCCACCAGTTCCCTGAATTCCTTGGCGCCGGTGTTTTCATCCCGGATAAGGGCAAGCTTATGCTGAATCAGAGGGTGGTCAAAAACAAATACATTTTTCCCGTAATCCATAATCAACACTCCCGTCTTTTTTATGAATAAAGCGGAAAGGCATCGCACAGTGATTTTACGGCCTTTGACACCTTTGTCCTGTAAAGTTCGTCATCGCCATGGCTTAGGGTTTCATCTATCAGTTCCGCTATTTTTATCATTTCCTGCTCCTTCATTCCTCTGGAAGTCAGGGCGGGCGTACCTATGCGGATGCCGCTGGTTATATTTGGTTTTTCCGGATCAAAGGGAATGGCGTTCTTGTTTACGGTGATGCCCACATCGTCCAGCATCTTTTCCGCCGCCTTGCCCGTGAGATTTTTGTTTCTCAGGTCAACCAGTATGAGATGGTTGTCAGTCCCTCCAGATACCAGGTTGTACCCTCTTTCCATCAGGGCTTTTGCTAAAGTTGCGGCGTTTTTGACCACCTGCTCCTGATATTCTTTAAATTCCTGCGTCAGAGCTTCTTTCAAACACACGGCCTTTGCCGCAATCACATGCATCAGAGGCCCGCCCTGGGTTCCGGGGAAAATGGCCTTATCGATGATTTTGGCGTATTCCTCTTTGCATAATATCATACCTCCCCTGGGGCCTCTAAGGGTCTTGTGGGTGGTGGTGGTCACAAAGTCCGCCACCGGCACCGGGCTTGGATGAATGCCCGCCGCCACCAGGCCTGCAATATGGGCCATATCCACCATGAAATAAGCCCCCACCTTTTTTGCAATGCCGGAAAGCCTAACAAAATCTATTATTCTCGGATATGCGCTGGCTCCAGCCACGATCATCCGGGGCTTATGTTCTTCGGCAAGAGCTTCCACCTCATCATAATCTATGTATCCCGTTTCCTTGGATACTCCATACGGTATAAATTGGAAATACTTGCCCGAAATATTCACAGGGCTGCCGTGGGTAAGATGACCACCGTGGGCGAGGTTCATACCAAGGACCTTATCGCCGGGTTTAAGTGCGGCAAAATACACCCCCATGTTGGCCTGGGAACCGGAATGGGGCTGAACGTTCACATGGCCTGCCGCAAAAAGTTTTTTAGCCCGCTCGATGGCCAGGCTTTCTGCCATGTCTACAAACTCGCAGCCGCCATAGTAACGCCTGCCCGGGTATCCTTCGGCATATTTGTTGGTGAGAATCGACCCCTGGGCTTCCATCACAGCCTTGCTGGTGAAATTTTCCGAGGCTATCATTTCCAGCTTGTTCTGCTGCCTCCGGGTTTCCATCTCAATTATTTCGGCAATTTGTGGATCAACAAGTTTTAAAACCTCCATAATAACACACCCTTCACTAAAAAATTAACATCGATACATCGATCAGTGCAAGCAGATGTCTGTCCACTCTTGCGATGACAATGCGGACTCTACCGCATGTTATTTTCGTAATTGGATATCTTGTCTATCCTGTTTTTATGGCGGCCTCCTTCAAACTCCCCTTTGAGCCACTCCTCAACGATGGCAGTAGCGAGTCCGGGCCCGATGACCCTCCCTCCCATTGTAAGTATATTGGCATCATTGTGCATGCGGGACATCCTGGCGGAAAAAGTATCGTGGCAAAGGGCCGCCCTTATGCCTTTTACCTTATTGGCGGCGATGCATACGCCTATCCCCGTGCCGCAGATGATTATGCCGCGGGTAAATTCACCGCGGGCCACGGCTTCGGCGCATGGAATGGCCACATCGGGATAATCCACCGAATCTGATGAAAATGTCCCAAAGTCTTTGTACTGTATATTCTTTTGTTCCAGAAACTTTATTATCTCCTTTTTTAATTCAAAACCTCCGTGGTCGCTGGCAATGGCTATTTTCATCTTTTTCACCCCGTCACCTTTTTACTCAATATATAAAGTGTTTTTCCTGCCTGTCAATTCATTATATAAAAAAAAGATTGTACTTGTCTAGTTTTTTTCAAGCCTCGCCAAAACATTCTTTAACTTTTCCTTTATTTCCATGGCCACCCTGCGATAGGTCTCTTCATCGCCACCATAGGGGTCGGAGATGTCCACATCTTCATCTCCCATCCTGTCGGAAGCAAATTCCTCCAGCACAAACACTCTCCCCTTGGTATTCGGAAATCTGTTCAAAATATAATCTTTGTGGTTTTTGGTCATGGTTAAAATCAGATCCGCCTTTAGTATCTCTTCCGAAAGCTGCCTTGCCCTATGGGATGAAATGTCTATTCCTTCTTCTTTCATGACTTTTACGGCATTGGATGAAGCGGGCATCCCCTCCACCGCCGCTATGCCGCAGGACTCCACCATTATATCCCTCTCCCTGCCCTGTTCCTGCAGTATCTTTTTAAACAGCGCCTCCGCCATGCTGCTCCTGCATGTATTGCCCGTACATACGAAGACAACTCTTTTCAACCAGGACCACCTCACCCTCAGTTATACTTTTATTATATTATATCCTGCGGCTTTGTACAGTCTGTTCATCACCGCTAGCCCCAGGCCTTCCTTCGAAATGCCCTCCGCCAGAATTTCATCCACTCCCAGACGGTCGAATTTCCTTAAAATGGAGAAGAGATTGGAAGAAATCGTAAGGGGTGCTTTCCTGTCCCCCACCGAGATGACAGTGCCCACCGGGTACCGCTGCCGGGTCTGAGCAGTGGCCATTATGCCCACCTTCCTGCCCGACGATTCCAGCTTTGCAGCAAGATCTATGATTTCTGCCACCTGACGTTCCACGGGCCCTTCCACCAGAGTCATACGGGCTCTCGGAGCATAATGCCTGTATTTCTGACCCGGCGAGCGCGGCTTTTGACCAGGCAAAAGACCGGGGTCGAGTTCTACATGTCCCAGCACTTTCTCCAGTTCTTCCTTCGGCAAGCCTCCCGGCCTTAAGATCAAAGGCACCGGCCCTGAAAGATCCAGCACAGTGGACTCCACCCCTACCGGGCATGTCCCACCATCAAGGATCATGTCGATTCTGCCGTCCAAATCCTCAAGCACATCCCGGGCACATGTGGGACTGGGCCTGCCGGAAATGTTGGCGCTGGGAGCCGCTATGGGAACTCCTGCAGATTTTATGAGCTCGAGAGCTATCCTGTGGTCCGGCATTCTTACGGCTACAGTGTCAAGGCCTGCCGTGGTGCCGGAAGGCACCTCGGGTTTTTTTCTGAACAAAATGGTCAGGGGGCCGGGCCAGAAGATTTTCATCAACCGGTCTGCCCCGGGGGGCACTTCCTCTGCAATATCTTCCAGTTCTTTAATATGATGTATGTGGACGATAAGAGGATTGTCCTGAGGTCTTCCCTTGGCGGCGTAGATTTTTGCCGCAGCTTCTTCATCCATGGCATTGCCTCCCAGCCCGTATACCGTTTCGGTGGGGAAGGCCACCAGGCCTCCTGCCCTTATGATTTTTGCCGCAACGTCTATCAATTGCGGCTTAGGATTATCTTTATCTATTGCTACCATCCTGGTTTTCAACATATCATGTAACCTTCTTTAAATCAAATTAAAAAAAACCGTTCCCAAAATTAGTCCTACTATAAAGCCCCGGGAAGATGCCTGCTCCACCAGAAAAACATCGGGCAGGATTTCTTCGCATGTGGTATATACCATAGCACCTGCAGCAAACCCCAGGGATATGGTGATCAAAACGGGGGATATTTCTCCCAGAACCTGCCCTGCCATTGCTCCGAGCCCCATGGGCAATCCTGCCAGAGCAGCATATACAGATGCTCTCAAAGGTGTCCTGCCCGACAGTCTGAAGGCGGCAGCCACCGCCAGACCTTCAGGAATGTTGTGAACAGCCAGGGCCACAGCCATCAAAAAGCCCAAGCCGCTGGAAGCGGCATAACTGCCGCCTATGGCCAGACCTTCCGGGAAATTGTGGCATGTTATGGCCAGAAACAGCACGATGCCGGCCCTGGCAAAGTGTGTCTCGGCACTGCCGTGGCGGGGGCCCAGAAGTTCTATCACCCATTCGGAAATTACTAAAAACATTATCCCTATTATTATGCCTATCATGGTGTAAATCAAACCCGAAATCGCGAGGGCTTCCGGCACCAGTTCAAGAAAAACCGCCACCAGCATAATGCCACCAGAAAAGCCCAGGATGTCGCTCATCCTGCGTCTCATCGCATCCTTTATGAAGAATATATATAAGCCACCGGCGCCGGTTCCCCCGACGCCTGCCATAAACCCGATGAAAGTTGCGATCCATATGCCCATCATGATTCACCTCTACAGGTAAATCATATGCGCCGCAACGGTATTTATGATTGTAACGATTAATACATGATTATACCCGCAGCGGCTGAAAGGGCTATGATTATGAGCGGGTTCATTTTAAGCTTGTACAGCCCCACGAAGACTGCCAGGGCTAAAATGACATCCTTTACGCCGGAAAAAGAACTCCTGCCTACCGAATAGGCCGCCTGGACAATGAGGGCTATGACCGCAGGCCTAACTCCTTTGAAAAAGGCATCCAACAACGGAAGGTGCCGGTACTTTAAAATGAGCAGTGCCAGTATCAGGATAACCAGAAAAGACGGTGCCGTGACACCCAGAGTAGCCATTACCGATCCCCAGAAACCTGCCACCTTATAGCCCACGAAGGTTGCCGAGTTTATGGCTATGGGGCCCGGGGTCATCTGAGAAATGGCAAGAATATCCAGAAACTCCTGCATGGGCAGCCAGTGGTGTATGTCTATGATTTCCTTTTCAATGAGGGGGATCATGGCATACCCGCCGCCAAAACTGAAGGCTCCCACTTTAAAAAACGCCCAGAAAAGCATAAGATAAATCACTTCTGGCCACCTCCGTGCCCCACCGTATTCTTCTTTAAAAATATTCCTGTAATGCCCGCCAATAAAATCACCAGTATGGGGTGCACATCAAATACAATCAATGCTGCAAGTGACAGCAATGCCAGGGCAAGACCTGTTTTATCCTTGAAGGCAGCCTTCCAGAGATTTATGGCTGCAGCAAGAATCAGCACCACTATGGCCGGATAAATGCCGGAAAAAGCCTTTTTCACATATACATTGGATTTCATGTCGGCATAAAAGAGGGCGACAAATAAAATAATGAGAAAGGACGGCAGCACGGTCCCAAGTGTGGCGATCACAGAACCTGAAAATCCGGCCAACTTATAACCTATGTATATGGAGGAATTTATAGCCACAGCCCCCGGTGCCGATTGAGTTACGGCAATTATGTCAAGAAACTCTTCTTCTTTGATCCACTTCTGCCTGTCCACCATCTCAACCTTCATCAATGGAATCATGGCAAAGCCGCCGCCCAGGGTAAAGGCGCCTATTTTGAAAAAAGCCCAAAACATAAGCAATAGCTCTTTGGGCGAAAGTTTATGATGCAATTGTTTCACCACCTAAAAGTTTATTTAAATCCGGCTTTCCGAAGTTTTATCAGACTCTTGCGGCGCAAACGACCCGGTCAAAACCTCCATAATCCTTCAGTACTTTTATTTCTTTAAAGCCTTTTGCCTTCAAAAGGTCTTGCACAAACCCGGCTTGATTCCATCCGATCTCCAGGACCACGTTCCCTCCGGTTTTTAAAAACTGATGCGCCTTCGAGATGATTTTTTCGTAGTATTCAAGGCCATTAACGCCACCGTTTAACGCTATTTCGGGTTCCTTTTTTACATCTTCAGGAAGATTGTCCATCTCGTCCACCGGAATATAGGGAGGATTGGAAATTATCAAATCAAAGGGCTCCATTTTTCTTTCTTCAAAGGGCTGCCAAAGATCTCCCCTTATAAAAAAAACCCTGTTTTCCACATGATGCTTTAGTGCGTTTTCCTTTGTGTATTTTTCCGCCATCTCGGATATATCCGATGCAAAGACAATGGCGTCAGGATGGTTTACAGCTACGGATACGGCTATGGCCCCGCTGCCGCTGCATAAATCTACAACTCTGGGATTTTTGAAATTTTTAACTGCCCGGAGGGCCTCTTCCACCGCAAGTTCCGTTTCGGGCCGGGGTATGAGCACCCCGGGACCCACAGATATGTCAAGGCCAAAAAACTCTTTATGACCTGTCAAATAGGCCACTGGCATGTGGCTGCATCTCAGAGCCAGGAGTTTTTCAAAACATGCCTCCTCTTCGCCGGATAGCTCTACTTCATCATTCACCAGAACTCCCAGGCGATCCATCGAAAGCACATGAGCCAAAAGAAGCTCCGCATCCAGCCCGGGGTTTTCCACGCCGCTTTCAGAAAGCTTCCGGCGAGCCATATTTAAAGCCTTGCGAATCATCATCGAGCCATCGACTCCTGATCGTCTCCGGATTTTGCCAGTTTTCTCGCCTGGTCTTCCGCTATGAGGGCATCTATGATGGGATCCAGATCACCGTTCAATATGTTCTCCAGCTGGTGAAGGGTCAAGCCGATGCGGTGATCGGTGACGCGCCCCTGGGGAAAGTTGTAGGTCCTTATCCTTTCGCTTCTGTCGCCGGTACCCACCTGACTGCGGCGGTTTTCCGCAATCTCTCTGTTCTGCTCTTCCTGCATCTTTTCAAGAAGCCTTGACCGCAACACCTTCATGGCCTTATCTCGATTCTTTATCTGGGAACGCTCATCCTGACACGTCACCACCAGCCCTGTAGGAAGATGTGTTATCCTCACGGCGGAATCGGTGGTATTTACACCCTGCCCGCCGTGGCCCGATGCTCTGTATATATCGATGCGAAGGTCCGCAGGATTTATTTCCAGATCCACTTCTTCAGCCTCGGGCAGGACGGCCACTGTAGCGGCCGAAGTGTGAATCCTGCCACCGGCTTCCGTAGCCGGGATGCGCTGCACCCGGTGGACCCCCGATTCATATTTCAAGCGGCTGAAGGCTCCCCTACCCGAAATTTCGAGGATCACTTCTTTAAATCCTCCCAATTCGGTTGGATTCGAGCTCATCAGCTCTACTTTCCATCCCCTGCTTTCAGCATACCTGTTATACATCCTGAACAAATCCCCTGCGAAGAGGGCAGCTTCTTCGCCTCCGGTTCCGGCCCTAATTTCCATGATGACATCCTTTTCATCATTGGGGTCTTTGGGAAGCAGCATGATCTTAAGCTTTTCCTCAAGGCTCTCCTGCCTTGCCTGAAGGGTTTCCAGCTCGCTTTTTATCAACTCTTCCATCTCGCTGTCACCGGAATTTTCTTTTAAAAGTTCCCGGTTTTCACCTATTTCCTTGGTCACCTTTTTATACTCCCGGTAGCATGAGACTATTTCCTCCAGAGAAGCGTGCTCTTTTGTAAGCTTTCTCCATTCGTCCTGTCTTGCGATAATATCGGGATCGCTTATCTTTTCCGTAAGTTCATCATATCTTTTTTCGACTTCGTCCAGTCTTTCAATCATCAATATCACCTTCCTGCAACACTGTACGCTTTAAAGGACACTCTTGAGGGCTGCTATGGCCACCTCAAGCTGTGACTCGTCCGGTTCCCGCGTAGTCAGCTTCTGAAGCCAGATGCCCGGTTTGTTCAAAATGTTCACGACCGGAGAACTGCTCCTGCCCGCTAGCCTGATAAATTCATAGGATATCCCCGCTACCAGCGGCAGGAGGAAAACCCTTGAAAGTATCCGCATAATTATTCCCGGCCAGCCCAGCAGGGAAAAAAGCAAAATGCTTACCACCATCACTACCATCAGGAAACTGGTACCGCACCTGGGGTGGAGGGTAGTATATTTTGCGGCATTTTCAGGGGTCAGTTTCTCATCGTGCTCATAACAGTGGACCACCTTGTGTTCGGCACCGTGGTATTCAAAGACCCTCCTTATATCTTTCATCGACGTAATTATCAAAAGATAAGCCAGGAATATCAAGATCCGCAGTATGCCTTCTATCATATTGAGCCAGAATGGGCTTTTGACGTTTTCTCCAATTAGTTTAACCGCTGCGGTAGGGATTATGATAAAAAGCAGGACAGCAAAACCGATTGCAGAAAGGAGGGCCAGTGCGATATCTTTGCTTGAAAGTTTTTCTTCTTCATCCCCCGCCATGCTTGCTGAATAAGAGAGGGCCTGTATGCCTACGATGAGCATTTCCACCAGGGAAAGCATCCCCCTGAGGATGGGCAATTTCAAGAATTTATATTTATCGGAAAGAGAGCGGTTTTCCTCTTTCTTTATAATTATTTCGTCATTTTTTCTGACGGCAATGGCAGTAAACTTCGGGCCCCGCATCATCACCCCTTCGATAACTGCCTGGCCGCCTATGTTAGGTCTTACCGGCTTCATAAAAGACCCCTCTCGTTATCTCTAACATTTTATGCTATTTTGTAGTTCCTCTGGTATAGAACTTTGTTTTCATATAACTTTTTACAATATCCCAATCAGCTTTATATACTAATAAAGGCTAGAGCAAAACTCTAACCTTTTAAGACTACTCCTGGTCTTTCAGACCAAATCTCTTCTTGAATCTTTCTACACGTCCGCCGGTATCTACCAGCTTCTGCTTGCCGGAAAAGAAAGGATGACACTTGGAGCAAATTTCCACATGCAGCTCGGGTTTTGTGGACCCCGTCTCGAAGGTGTTGCCGCAGGCGCATTTTACAATGGCTTTTCCGTATTTGGGATGAATTCCTTCTTTCATCGTTTTCACCTCTTTAACTTATTTTCAGCGAATATCGCTTAAATTTCAGGCTATAAAAATACCTTTGTTATTATAGCACAGCTTTTCGTTTTTAACAAGGGATTTGGTTTAAATAAATAAACTCCTGAGCAAGGCCAGGAGTTTATAAATGAGATAGTCAATAATTTATATTCAATTATAAAAAGTGCCATATATATTGCAAAAGGGGCCACTATATTTTTTCTGTAAATCATGATTTCGATAAAGGCGAATAATTCAAGCCTGTCCTAGTATTCCCGTTTTCCTTTGCTTTAATTTACTTGTAATTTTAATATTTCTTCTTCAGACAAACCGGTAATTTCAATTATCTCGTCCACTTTTCTGCCTTTATTTATGAGTTTTCTTGCTATTTCTAACTTAGCTTCCAGCATCCCTTTTTCCATCCCTTTTTCCATCCCTATAATTTCCCTTTTCTGAAATTCTTCCTGTAAAGCTCTTTCAAGGTTATATATCATCTCATCCACCTCCTCGCTTTCTTCTATTACTTCCGAAAGCCCTCTCTTTTCCTTCTCGGGGAGTCCCCTTTATATCACAGTTTTCATTCTGCTGCAAAAGTCTGCTTGAGCTCGGATCGCGTCAAGTATTTCTAGACTGCCACCTTTGCCTTATCATAAGAAGTATCGTATTCCTTGGAGCCTTCGACCGTTATGCTTATAGTCTTATTATCCTTTTCTTCATCCAGTTTTGTGATTTTTTCTCTAATGTCTATCTTCCTATACTCGAAATAAAGAAGTTTTCATCGTATTTTTTCACGGTGACATACTCTTCCCCAGTGGAGCTTCCCGCAGAAGTCATCCATAAAATATCGACCTTATATCTGTAGCTTCCATCCTCTCCTCTTCCCAAGTCTGTAATTTTGTAGCTATCGACCCAGGGGCTCGAGACTCCGGTAACCCAATTCATGCCGGCAAGTTCTGAATACATAGCCTTTTTTAGCTCGGGGGACAAAACCGCATACTGCACGGCCCCACTTCTATCTTTTACGGCTTTAACCCAGGTGGTAACGGCTTCCATTGGATCTTTTGGAGCTAACGCCCGTTCCAGTTGATTAATTCTAAATTCTGTTGACTCACCCAAGCTGGACTCTATCCTGACCGCACCGTTTTTCTCATCCCAAGATACATCGGCTCCGAAGGCTTCCGATATCCTCTTATAGGCACCAATACTCTGCCGTTTACATTCTGAGGAGGCACATCTACTTTTAGCTCCCTGCCGTTCAAAATAATCTTGATAGGGGAAGCAGCGTAAGCTATTGTGAAGATCCCAACTGAAATCAAGAAGATAGCAATTATAGGTAATAATTTTCTTTTCATTGTAAATCCCTCCGATTATTTACGTTATTTTCACCAAAAGCAACATTCAAGTTATTTATTCCTTAAGTTCTTTTTTAAGCCTGGCGTTATTATATTTTTATCCCATGAATTACAACATTTTAAAGATCCCTCCCTCAAACCTTTTTAGAATTACATTTTTATAATTCTCACTACCCTTTTCCTTTCCACCTGTTTAGACGAAGAAAAGTCAAAAAAAGTTCCATTAAAAAAGCGGAACTTTTTCCGACTTTTTTCGTCTAACATAATAGAATAATAAAAATTATTTTAGGCTTTACTTGCTTAATTTTAAAGAAGGGCGGTGCTCCATGAAGAAGACCATCTTTATAGTTGTTTTTATCGTTATTTTCATTATTCCGATTACTTATTACACATTAAAGACCCAGGCTTTGTCGGAATCCCTTTCTCGAGTAAATCCTTCTTCAGAGGAAAACTCAAAGAGTAATGATAATAAAGATAAAGCCCCGGATATAAGTTCACAGGTTTCCTCCCCTGAAAAGAAAAGTCCCGCAAAACCGGAACTTTTACCCTACAATGGCCCTATAGAAAATATATTTTTTCATCCACTTATTGCATACCCAAAACTTGCCTTTGACGGGGACTATCTTTCAAAGGGATATGATGACTGGTTCGTCACTGTAAATGAATTCAAGAGAATCCTTGAGGCTCTTTACAAAAACAATTACATACTGATAGATACGAAATCTATTTTTGAGGAAAAGATAGTGGATGGAAAAAAAGTCCTGGTTAAAAAAACCTTGATGCTTCCCCCGGGCAAAAAACCCCTTATAATATCGGTGGATGACCTAAATTATTATGACTACATGATTAAAAACGGCAATGTTTTCAGGATAGTGTAAAATATTATTAGGTCAAAAAGCAGGAAAACGGTGGACGTACGTAGAAAAAAGACCTCACCATCCTCCACAAGGATGAGTTAAAAAACTCAACAGGAAGGTGAGGTCATATGAAAAT
>DUMA01000042.1 GCA_012840135.1 Thermoanaerobacterales bacterium | reverse complement strand
GACTTTATTTTAAAAATTACAACAAGAATTAAGGAATAAATGTTATTAAATGGAATGAAAATATGGAATTTTTGAACCGACTTTATTATATGGAAAGAATTAGGGAAATGGGCATAAGGCGAGAAGGGATAAGGGTTTGAGGGATTTCGGTTTGGAGCGGAGTTTATTATAAATATACATAGTTAGGGGCATGGATTTATGGGATAAGGAATAAGGGGAGTCTATAGGATAATAAAGTTGGTTCTATGATAATAAAGCAGGAGATAAACTGATTACTTTCACAGATTTTTTATGTTAGCAAACAAATGGCAAATATAGGCTAACAGCATCTAGTAGAGATTTAGTATTCTGTAGAGGTATCCTCAAACGATTCTACAACATAAATAATGGTTAATATCGGAATATATGTCTTCATAACATCTTCATAATTATACTCTATAATGGTATTAGAAAAGAATTCGAAATGAAAATTTAAACTAAAGAATAAAAAGTTGCCTGTAATATTTTAATGTTCGGGGTAAACTATAGTTTTAGAAAGAAGGTGAAAATATGCGTAGAGATAAGATATTATGGTCAACAGTTTTGATAGTTTCATCGCTTCTTCTGATTGGATATAGCCTATGGGAATATACTATTTCAAAGAATATGAATTTCAGGCCATATGGCTCAGGCTTTTATGGTAGAGGAATGATGAATAGATGGTTTAGCCCATATAATAGTCAACAGAATAATGGTAATAAACAGAAAATGTCAATTGAACAGATTAAAAATGCTGTCGAAGGTTACATCCAAGGCTATGGTGGAAGTTTAGAGATATCAGATATATTTGTTTTTAAAGACACCGATTATTATGTTTCAATAGAAGAAAAGAATACGGGTAAGGGAGCAATGGAACTACTGGTAAATCCATATACGGGAGCAGTCTATCCAGAATATGGCCCTAATATGATGTGGAATGAAAAATACGGAATGCATGGTGGAAGAGGATATGGTATTATGGGCTCCAGTATGATGAGAGGTTCAGGATGGAATAGGAATTATCAAGACAATTACGATTCAAAGCAAATAGAAAGACAAGAAGCAGTAAAAATTGGTGATGAGTATGTGAAAAGAAGTATAGATAAGGATTTTTCGGTTTTAAATGAGGGCCATGAGTTTTATGGATATTATACATTCCATGTAAATGAAGGCGATAAACCAGTTGGAATGTTAAGTGTTAATTATTATACCGGAGATGTTTGGTATCACGATTGGCATGGCCAATTAGAAAATATTATAGAACACGATAAAGAATAAGAAAGGAGAGATTGTTATGATGGGATGGGGCTACGGTATGATGGGTGGCTGGTTTGGAATGATTATTCCGTTAATTTTAATTGCAGTTATTGTATATGCAGTAATCAGACTATCAGGGCATAACCATATAGGTTATGGAAGAAGTTATGATAATTCTTTAGATATTCTTAATGAAAGGTTTGCTAGAGGCGAAATCAGTGAAGAAGAATATAAGCAGAAAAAAGCGCTGATAATGAAAAGGTGATGCCAGAAAGTTTTAGTTAATCGTAAATGGAGGAGTACAGTTTCAGATATGCCACAAAAGGTGCTACATGATGATATAGCACCTTTGTTCATAATAATCCTACTATACCGCGTTTTAGAAATATTCTTTTTATAAAGATACTACTATTAAAAATAGGCTTTAAGAGTATTATATAACTTTTCAATTAAACAAATGGCTAATAATGGAGAGAATAAAATGAGTCAAATAGATGAAAAGATAAGGAGACGATATAACCGGGCAGCCCGATTCTATGATTTACTTGAAAAACCCATGGAAATTATGGTTTTGAAAAAATGGAGAATGGAAGTTATGAAAGATTTGGAGGGAAAAGTATTGGAAGTGGGAGTAGGTACGGGAAAGAATATTGAATATTATCCTGAGGGCATTGATATTACTGCGATAGATTTTAGCGAAAAAATGTTGGAAAGAGCAAAGGAAAAAGCAAAGAGGCTTAACAAGGAAGTAAATCTTATCCAGATGGATGTACAAGATATGAAGTTTCCCGATGATACCTTTGATACTGTGTTTACGACCTGCGTCTTTTGCTCTGTGCCAGACCCAATAAAAGGATTAAAAGAAATTAGAAGAGTCTGCAAACGTACTGGTAAAATTATTATGATTGAACATGTCAGGAGTGAAAAGAAAGTATTAGGCTTGATTATGGATGTCTTGAACCCAATTGTTGTAAATACTTACGGTGCAAATATAAACCGAAGGACAATAGAAAAT
>DUMA01000051.1 GCA_012840135.1 Thermoanaerobacterales bacterium | reverse complement strand
TTCCCTGATGCATCATTCCATGCAGTTACTTTATTATTCACATCATAAAAAACTCCATAGTCTGATTTTAACCATAATTCTAAACCAGATATAGAATCAGGTTGTGCAAATAATTGATTATATAAAATTAAAAACAATATATTTAGAAAAAATATATGAATAAATTTGATTTGCTTCACTATTTTTTATCAAAATTACAAATTTTTTTCACTATTTATTATTAAGATTTAAATATTTAAATTTGTAAATAATATAAATTTAAATGTAAAAGGGAAAGATTTTATTAAACATAAATATGAATACAATGAAATTAAAAAAGTATTGAATTTTTTTATTTATTAAAAAATAATATATATGCAAAAAATAAATAATTATGAATAATAAATTATTTTTAAACGTTAATATTGTTCTTATGCGAGGTATACAAGGTGTAGTTATTGGAATTCTTACTATTGCCTCATGGCACTTACCCAAATCCTTCGCTGATGCTCAGGACTTCTTTTATTCTGGAAATATTAAATGCAATGGTGTATAAAATAAAATTAAAAAAAAGGAGGAGATATGTATTACATTTATAATGTAGAAAAAAAAGATCATATTTGTTCATATAGTTTTATAGATGAAATAAAACTATTTGGTTCTGTAAATGGTATAATTGTAAAAATATTACAAAAAATTATACCTAAAAATCAAAATGAAGAAAATGATGGATACAAATGGAAAATAAATATGGAGACGGATTTACCAAAGATTGATTTACTTAAAAAAGCAATATTAATCGATTTGAAACCAAATGCCGAAAATAATGTATCCTTATATGAAATAAAAAATATTTTCGGACATTCTAAGTCCGGTTGGACACCAATGATGTTTCATTTAAAAGCATTAATGGTTGATGAACAAGGCGGGTGGGAGCAGAAAAAACAATTTAATATTAATGATATGAATTTAGATAATATATTTACTTTTCATCATGTATATGATGGTTCAATAAAAAATGGAGATATTATTGGCAGATGGATTCCTCCAAGGCCTAGTTCAACAAATAGTGCTTTATTGTGGGAAGAAACAATGGATTATTTTATTGAATGTAAAAAACAAATATAAAATTCCGGTATATAAATACACCATTGCATAGTTAGTAAGAATACATTTAATAAACCATTTGGATTTAATGTAGGTTGTTACCGAAGGTCGTAAAGCGAATAGTAAACGAAAAAGAAACCAAAACAAAAGCCCGACAGGGGCTCAAATGTTGCTGTTCTGAAAGGGGAGTGCCTTTTTTAAAAAACTGAATTATAGAAATAATATATTATAAATCAACAAATTTAAAAATATTAATTTCGAGAATCTCCTGACTTCGACAATGCGTCAGCTATTTTGGTGACACAAAAAACATAATTGTCTCATTTTGTGATTGATACAAAAATGCCTCTTAAATTGTGTCGAAGTCAGGAATTTAATTTTCTTCACTATTTTTTATCAAAATTATGAATTTTTTTCACTACTTATTATTATGATTTAAATATTTAATTTTGTAAATAATATAAATTTAAATGGAAAAGGAAAAGAATAAGAAAAATAATAGTTCTACAATAGAAAGAGTTGAATTATCTAATATAAGTATAACTGTTTTTGAACATGTCAATAGATATATTTTTGCATCTAATTTTGTAAATAATAAAATAGTATTAGATGCTGCATGTGGTACTGGATATGGTTCTAATTATCTAAGCAATTATGCCACAACAGTTTACGGTATTGATATTGATAATGATACTATAGAAAAAAATAAAAGAATATACAATAAAAATAATTTGATTTTCTCTTGTGGCTCTATATATCATTTACCTTATGAGGATAATATGTTTGATGTAATCATAAGCTTCGAAACAATTGAACACGTAGATGATGGTGATAAAGTTTTATCAGAGTTTAAAAGAGTATTAAAATCTGATGGTATTTTAATAATATCTACCCCTAATAAACAAATTAGTTTTGATAATAAAATAATTAATCCATTCCATAAACATGAATATTTCGAAAATGAATTTCAAGAACTTTTATTAGGCTATTTCAAAAATGTTATTATTAATTATCAATCTAATTACTTCACAAATATTATTTTTAATCAAAATTTTAATTATGAAACTGAATATTTTTCGACAGATATAGACAATTTAAAAAAAGGTATTATTGAAAAAAAAGATTTTTGTATAAACAAAGAATATTTTATAGTAATTGCATATTCCAATGATTGTATTTCAGATAATATAAAAAATTATATTTGTGTGGGTAATGAATTTTTAAAACATGAATTTAATAATATAGCTGAAAAAATACAAAATAATATTTATAAAAGTTTAAATTATAAAATTGGTTATTTTATTACATATCCAATTAAATTTTTATTGAATTTGTTTAGAATAAAAAAATATCCTGATTTGTAATATGTCTCCAATATATTTTTCTGTAGTTCTCCCCGCTTATAATACCCCTCCAGATATATTAAGGCGAGCAATAGATAGTGTATTAAATCAGACATATCCTCATTTTGAGTTAATAATTATAGATGATGGTTCTGAGCCATCATTGGAGCCTATTATAAGAGAATATACAGATGAAAGAATTGTTTTTATTCGACATCCTGAAAATCGTGGTGCTGGTGCGGCTCACAATTCTGGCATTAAAGCTGCTAAATATGATTGGATAGCATTTATTTGCCATGATGATGAATGGCTGCCTAATAAACTAGAAGTATGTGTGCCATACATTGAACAAAATTATCCAGAATATAAATTTTTCTTTCATTTTCCTATTGTTATAGGTGATTTAAAAGAAATTGAAAAATCACCTTTTTATAATCCAAAACCTAATACGGGCAATTATTATACAAACTTTTTATTAGATATAGATAGAATTATTCAGACTTCCTGTATTATTGTTAATAAAGAATGTTTTAATAATTATGGATATTATGATGAAACAGGTGTTTTAATAGATTGGGATATATATTTACAATTTTCAAAATATATAGATTTCTATTGTATAAATGAATTGTTGAGTAAATATTATCTATCTCCATTAGGAATAACACAAGGAGATTTTTTGATTTTAGGTGATAAAGCTGGTAATGATTTATTGAAATTAATTTTGAAATGGCAAAAAGAAATTAAAAAAAGTAAAGAAGCTCGAAAAACTTGGTCTATTCGACTAAACGCTATGGCTAAAATTTATATAGATAAAAATAACAAGAAAAAAGCTAATCAATTGTATTGGTTAGCTATAAAATTATCTCCATTTTGGCGAGGCAATTATATTGATTTTGTTAAATATATGTTTAAAAAATAATTTTTTAAATTTGTTTTATAAAAAATGACAATAAGCTTACTAATTCCTACAAAAAATCGACTACCTATACTGCGAGAGACTTTGCATAATATTTATTATGTAAATAAATTGCCAAGAGAGGATTTCGAAGTGATAGTGAGTAATGATGGCGATGATGATTTGTCAGTATTATATTATGAATTTCCCTTTGATAATCTGAAAATAGTAAAAAATACTCATAAAGCAGGATTGTCTGGTAACAGAAATAATGCTATAGAATTTTCTCAATACGAAATATTGCAATTTTTAGATGATGATATTCTGATAACTGAAAATTTTTTAATTA
>DUMA01000035.1 GCA_012840135.1 Thermoanaerobacterales bacterium | reverse complement strand
TTCCCAGTAAAAATGCCTGGGGGTAAGGGCTGAGTCGCTGATGTAGATAACCCTGTATTTATTGGGATTTAAAAGCTCAAGAAGTTTTCTTAAAGCAGTGGATTTCCCCGAGCCCACTTCGCCTGTTCTTAGGGCAAAGAGGCGTTTTTCTGCAGTGTATTTCAGCCTTGATACTAACTCTTCATAGGCCGGGGTCACAAACAGTTTTCCTACAGGCAGATCCTTTTGAAAGGGTGTTTTCTCAAATCCAAAGAAAGGTTCAAACATTGTTTTCCCCTCCTTCCATACGGCGGAAGCGGAAGGGGATGGCACCTAATTTGTCTTTCATGCGATTTTGAGCTTGTTTTTCCAGTATGCTCAAAAGCCTTGAACCGAATGATTTTTGAGGAGGTGGGGATTCTTTTTTACTGGGTTGAAGAAGGATACAACCACCATCCTCATAGCTCCTTGGAAGGTGAAACTCCCGCCGGACGTTTTCAAAAAGATACCCGACGCTTGCGCTTTGCCAATATTGACGAGCTAAGGGATGCCTTCCTTCGAGAAGAAAGCCGGAAAGTGGACAAAACCGGCTGTGTAAAACTTTGCGGCAAAACCTATGACGTGGGCCTTGAATGGATAAGAAAGACTGTGGATTTACGCTATGATCCCTTTGACCTTGAGCAAATAGAAGTATGACATAAAGGTCAAAAACGGGGTTTAGCAAGGCCGCTTATCATAGGAGAATACAACCCCCAAAAAACCAGTTTAAACAACTGGCTTGGAAGTTTCCGAGAACTACTAGCAAATAATGGAGGTAATGATATATGAATAGAAAGGAAGAAGTAATTAAAAAACTTGAAAAGGGACTAATTGTATCGTGTCAAGCAAAAGAAAGTGATCCTCACTATTGTGAAGATATTACTTTATTAATGTCAAAAGCTGCAATTTGGGGGGGAGCAGTGGGTTTAAGATTAGATACTCCAAAAGATATAAAAAAGATAAAAGCCCAATGTCATGTACCCATTATTGGACTATGGAAGATTTTTAGTAATAAAACTGATGTATTTATTACTCCGGGTATGAAATATGTACGAGCATGTATTGAGGCCGGGGCGGATATCATAGCTGTTGATGCTACAAATAGATTAGTAGATGAAAATCGTTATGCGTATGAAATAATTAGTGAAATAAAACAAGAATTTCCTGATATACCTATTTTGGCCGATATACGAAATGTGGAGGATGCAATAATTGCAATAGAAAAAGGAGCAGATATGGTAGCACCAACTTTAAGTCGTTTTGATAAAACTTATAAACCATCATCAAAACCGGATTTTGAGTTATTGTGCAGATTAGTAGATGTATGTGCCGGTAAAGCAAAAGTAATAATGGAAAGTAAGATAAATACCCCTGAAGATGCCATTATAGCTTTATATCATGGGGCATATAGTGTTGTTGTAGGGAATGCCATTACCAGACCTCATATAACTACTCAGAGATTCTGTGATGCAATTAATGGTTATAAAGAAAAAAGAAGCTTATTTTATTAAATACTAAAAGTATATTATAAATATGACTTAAAACTTATATGATGATGATAAGTTGATAGGAGAATAGAAAGCATGATTTATCAATATTTGTTCTCGGATTTACATTCCAATATTCATCATGAACAAATAGAACATATAGATGAATGGTATCAACAAGCAAAAGAAATGTTGGATTTTTGGGCAATAGCCTATTATCCTTATTACATTCGTGAGGATATAAAAGGAATTCCTTTGGAAGATATACACCCTATTGATAAGGTTCAAGAAGATTGGAACATAATTAATGAGTTTGTAAAAGCAAAGAACAAGTCCAACCCTGAGTTCCCTTTGTTTTTAGGTTATGAGTGGCAAGGGGCAGGATTAGATGGAGACCATAATGTATTTTTTAAAGATATTGGACCATTAGTGAATCCAAGGAGATATATTGATTTATATAAAGATTTATTAGGATATTCAGTCATAGCCGTTCCTCATCATTTAGCATATAGTTTATCACATCGTGGCAAGAATTGGGCAACACATATTGATGAATTTTCACCAGTGGTTGAGATATATTCTTCCCATGGAAGTTCTGAAAGCGCTGATACAGATTTGCCGATGACACGTCATGTACACATGGGACCCAGAACTGGTGGTACTTCTGTATTTGATGGCCTGATACTTGGGTATAAAGTTGGAATTATAGCATCAGGCGACAACCACGTTGTTCCTGCACAATACGGACATGGATTTGCCGGTATACTAGCAAAGGATAAAAGTAAAGATGAAATATGGGATGCATTGATTAAGCGCAGAGTATATGGGATGACAAGCGGAAGAGTTAAATTACTTTATGAAATTAATGAGAACGTTATGGGTAGTGAATTTAAAACTGCTGATAGAATGCTAACGCATCATATAAAAATAGAAACGCAAGATTCAATTGACCGCGTTGTAATTTATAAAAACGGAAAACCACATTTTACTTATAATTATGCTGAAAAATGGATAGAAAAACCGTTGGATAAAATATTAAAATTTAAATTTAAATTGGAGTTTGGTTGGGGGCCAGATTTAAAAATATATCCGGATATTCAAAATAAAATCTGGAATGGGTCTTTAAAAACAAGTGGAAGTATAAAATCTATTGAAAAATGTTGGTCATCATTCGGCCAAAGTTTAAATCTGTTAGATGATTCATATTGCAGATTTAAATTAACTACAAGAAAAACTACTCAATCAGGAAAATGGATGGGACCATCTCCAGTGACTACCGAAGGATTTGTATTTGAAATAGAAGCAGATATAAACTCAGATATTATTATTGAGATTGATGGTAAAAAATATATAAGAAAAGTCAGTGAATTATTTAAAAACACAGATGTAATTGTTTTTTTAGAAGAATCCAAAAAATTGGCAAAAGAGAGATTTGATTTTACTGAGTATTATCGCAGTGATCCTTTTTACCACAATGCATATAAAGTAAGAGTTAATAAAGCCAAACCTGAAGTATCTTATAAAATCGATAAAGAGTTTAAGTTAGAATTTAATGAAGACGCTTTTTATTTAATAAAAGTTTATCAAAGTGATGGCGCTGTTGCTTGGTCGTCGCCGATATGGGTAAGTAAAGGTTAAGGTATTTGACATAAAATGAAATCCTATATCCGCTAGTTTTCTCCAAGTACGTTAGGGAGCTATATAGCAGAGTAATTTCGGAAACAGTCAATAATTCCCTGTAAAAAACTAACAAACCCAACAAAAAAACCATAAACCACAACCTTTTTCCAAAAGAAGGAAGTGAAGAACAAAAAAACAAGTAAACAGCAATACTTACTAAAATAAACCTCAAAAAAAGACAATAACAAACTAACCCTTTAAAAAACCCATTTTAAAAGGCAAATT
>DUMA01000034.1 GCA_012840135.1 Thermoanaerobacterales bacterium | reverse complement strand
GTTCTTTATTATCAACATTCTTCATCCCTCTCCTTCTTGCTATATTATACCATAAATGTCCATTTTTTTGGAGACGAAGATGCAGGTTTTTTGCGGGTTCGAGGGGTTTATTTTTCAATGGAAACTACTTATATAGTATTTTATGTGGTTAGTTATATATTATAGCAATAATCTGGGGAGGTGATATGCGAAAATATTATTCGAAAAGGGCATTTTGAAAATGCTGGGTTACAAAGGTCTAGGCTAAAAAGGTTAAAAAATAACAAAAGAAAAGAGGGATTTTATGATTCAAAATCTGGTTTTTAAAATGAAATTTAAACGGATTGTTGCTCTTCTGATGATGGTCCTCGTATTAATTACATTAATTAGTGGTTGTGCTAATAAAGGAAATACAACAGAACCAGCTAATAAAGAAAATGTTTCAACTCCTACAGGAAAAATAGATGCATCAAAGGTATTTAAGTGGAAGATTCAGGCAGCAGATGTATCAGGAACTCCAAGATATGAGCTTATTAAGTACTTTACAAAAGCTGTCGAGGAAGCTTCTGGTGGAAGATTAGTGATAGAATTATATGCTGCAGATACGCTTTATCCAACTTTCAATGCTGTTGATGCAGTAAAGAACAAAGTTACAGAAGCAGCAATTACTTGGGGTGATTACTCTGCAGGAAAAGAACCAATGTTAAAGTTGTTAACATATCGTCCTAGTGATCCTTTTAACACTTTGATTGAGGCCGATTATCTACTAAGAAAGACTGAAGGACTTATTGGCGAAGCATATAAAAAATTGGGTGTTACGTATGCTGGATCAGTAATAGCTGTCCCTGGTGAAACTTTCCAATCAAAAAAACCTCTTAAAACTCTGGGTGATTATAAAGGAGCAAAAATAAGATCATCCGGATTAGGTCAGGAACTATTCCAAAAGTTAGGTGCTGCCGTAGTTACAATGCCAATGACCGATGTTTATAACGCGTTAAAATTAAATACAATAGATGCCTTTGAGTCAGGTGGCTACGCAGATAATTGGCAGTCAGGATTTCAAGAAGTTATAAAATATAATATTGAACCTCCGCTTCATGCGCCAAGTGCACTTATGGGTGGCCACTTAATTGTGAACAACCAAGTATGGGAGTCATTACCAGATGATTTAAAAGCTATAGTAAAGTACTGCGCTGAGTCAAGCCGTTTATATATGTGGACAGAATTGAAAGCCAAAGATGAAGAAGCAAGACTAAAATTTGCTGAAAAGGGTATAGAAACTATCACCTTGCCAGAACAAGATGTACAGGCAGCGCGTAAAGCTGGAGCAGAATTATTACGAGAATATCGAAGCAAAAGTGAACTATGCAATAAATATATTGATGCGTATCATGATGTTCTAGTTCAATTGGGATATTCTGATATAGCCAAGATATTGGAGTAGTGCCTGTGTTGCCACTTTGCACGAAACGTGCAAAGTGGCAACAGAATGAAGTCTCTAGTATGTTTTATAAAAGGACAGATTTTATAGACCATTTTAAAAGGATTGGTGGTATAGATAAATGGTTAGTTTGAATTTTATAAAAAGACTTGTAAAGCTAACAGAAGATCTAGTCTCTCCATTAATACTAATAATGGTGGCTTTACCCACAATTGAAGCAATTATTATGAGGTCGCTATTAAAACATCCCACTATTTGGACACAAGAACTCACTACTTTAGTTTTTGGTGCTTATTTCATGCTAGGAGGAGCATTTTGCCAGAGCGTGAAGGGGCATGTAGCTATGGACTTGGTCTATAATCGTCTAAAGGGCAAATGGCGTGCTATTGCGGACGTTCTAATATTTTTATCAATATTTATATTCTGCGGTGTGCTTTTCTTGTTAGGAGGAAAATTGGCGTGGGAAGCTACTTTAACAGCCGAACGTTCCGAAAGTTTGTGGCACCCAATTATATGGCCGGTAAGATGGGCCATACCAGTAGGAGCAGGTTTGCTAATATTACAGTCTTTTGTTGATTTTATAGAAAATATCAGAAATTCATTGGGGAAAAAAGGGGATGTAGCATGAATACAACTTTTATTCCTATAATAATGTTTGTTGGTCTTTTAGCAGCCTTATTAGTCGGTATTCCAATTGCGTTTGCCAGTGGTATTGTCGCATTAATAAGTGCATACCTACTATGGGGGAGCAGTAGTATTTTCGGGCTTTTGACAGCAGCTGTTGGTACGATGAATAACTGGACATTGTTAGCAATTCCTCTATTTACTTTTATGGCAATGGTTTTATGGAAAACTGGTGTAGTTGAAGATCTATATGACACATTTTATAAATGGACGGGCTTTTTAAGAGGAGGTTTAGCGGTAACTTCTGTAGTAGTTGGAGCAATAATGGGTGCAATTACGGGAGTTGTGGCCGGGACTGTTATAGCACTGGGAACCATTGCATTACCGCAGATGTTAAAGTATAAATACGACAGATATATCGCAATGGGGTCTATTTTGAGCGGAGGCACATTAGGCCAACTTATTCCTCCAAGCACATTGATGATTGTATATGGAACGATGACAGGTGTGTCTGTTGGAGGCCTTTTTGCAGGTGGAATAAGTAGCGGACTTTTGTTGACAGCTATCTATTGTATATATATTTTGGTAAAGTCTTATTTGAAAAAAGATTTATGCCCGATTCCTTCAGCAGAAGACAGAGCTTCAATGAAGGAAAAAATAGAATCTTTGAGAGGTGTAATGTTACCAATACTACTCGTTTTATCAGTTTTGGGTTCAATATTCGGAGGTTATGCTACACCAACCGAAGCCTCGGCAGTAGGTTGTGCAGGCGCATTACTATGTGCATTTATTAAGAGGACACTTTGCTGGAAAAATATAAAAGAAGCCGGTATCGAAACTTTAAAAACTACAGCAATGGTAGGTTGGATAACAATAGGAGCATTGTTTTTCGGGCAGGTTTTTACGGCGATTGGCGGAAACAAGCTCGTTATGGATATAGCTATGATTATTCCATTTGGAAAATGGGGATTTGTAGCTGTTTATTTAATGATAATCTTTTTTCTTGGTATGTTTTTGGACCCTGTACCTATTGTCATAATTTGTGCACCAATATTTGCTCCGATAGCTGCGAATTTAGGTTTTGATCCATTGTGGTTTGGAATCATCAGTATGGTCTGCATACAAACTGGTTACCTGTCTCCGCCTTTTGGATACAGTCTCTTCTATTTAAAGAGTGTAGTACCAAAAGATATAACATTAGGTGATATCTACAAATCGGCATTACCCTTTTTGGTATTACAAGTAATTGGTGTAATTTTAGTTGTAGTTTTTCCAAAATTAGCGATGTGGGGAGTATATCTTTTAATGAAATGATATAAAAATAAATTTTGTATAACGAGAATTTAAAAAAAATAAAAACCTAAATTAGCATTTCAATCTTCTAATATTGCTTAATTAAATATTTTTATTGTTATTGTTAGTGTCGGTTTTATAATTCTATCTTGAATGGAGGGAACTTAAATGAACCCAAGAATAAAAAGTTTAAAGGAAAAGATTTTATCTACCCCGCTTGAAGTTAGCAGTAAAAGAGCTGTCCTTGTGACTGAAGCCTATAAGGAGACCGAAGGAGAACCAATAGACATTAGAAGGGCAAAAGCTCTTAAAAAAATTTTAGAAGGATTACCTGTATGGATTGATAAAGACGAGCTAATTGTAGGCCATGCTAACGAAAGTTTCCGTGCAGCATCCATTTTCCCAGAAATGCATATCTCATGGCTTGGTGATGAGCTTGATCGCTTAGAAAAAAGAAGACAGCAGCCATTTAGTATATCTGAAGAGGCAAAGCAAAATATACGTAAGATTATTCCTTATTGGAAAGGTCAAACTCTTTATGATTTTGCATTTAAAAGTTATCCAGAAGAAGTAATAGACGCAAGAGAAAGGGTTGGGCTTTTCTCAAGTGAGCAAAATGAACGTGGCGGAGTGGGCAATGTTATATTAGACTACCCAATGTTGTTAAGAAATGGATTAGAAAAAATAGCAGAAGATGTTAAAAATAGGTGTGATAAACTTGATCCAACTGATCCTTTAAATATAGAAAGAATACAATTTTATAGAGCTGCAATTATAACATGTGAAGCAGCAATAAGTTTTGCTAAAAGATATGCAGATCTTGCAAGGAGTTTAGCAGAAAAAGAAAATGACCAGAAAAGAAAGGATGAGCTATTTAAAATTGCAGATATTTGTGATCGAGTTCCTCGAAAACCTGCAGAAACATTCTGGGAAGCATTACAGTCAATATGGTTTGTACAGTTGATAACACAAATAGAAACAAACGGAATTGCTGTTTCTCTCGGGAGAATGGATCAATACCTATATCAATATTATAAAAATGATATCTTAGAAGGCAGATTAGATAGTGAAGGCGCACAAGAATTACTAGAATGTTTTTTAATTAAACTTAATGAGCTAGTGAGAATATATGATGAAAAAGCTGCTTTGATTAATGCTGGCCTTCCTGCATTTCAAAATATAACTATTGGCGGACGCGATGAAAACAATAAAGATGCTACTAATGAATTAACATATATTTTTCTAGATGCATTAATGGAATTAAGATTACCGCAAATTCATATTGTTTTGAAAGTCCATAAAACTACGCCGACAGCCTTATTACAAAAGGCAATAAAATCAATAAAAGCTGTTCAGGGAATGCCAGCCCTCGTAGGCGATGAAGCTTTAGAAAAATTTCTTTTATCAAAGGGAGTTCCGCAAAAAGAGGCCAGAACATATGCATTATCAGGTTGTGTCACGCCAGGAGTATACGGTGTATGGTCTCGAGGTGGAGCTGCGTATGTTAATTTGTTGAAAGTATTAGAATTGGCTCTGAACAATGGAGTAGATCCGCTAACAGGTATAAAAGCCGGCCCAGAAACCGGAAATGCTGAAGAATTCGAATCCATGGATGATATTATTAATGCATTTAAGAAACAATTAGAATCTCTAATAACAAGAACCGTTATAGCGTGCAATATTCTAGATAGAGTACAAGCTGAAAAAATGCCTCATGTATTTTTATCAATCTTTGTTCGTGGATGTATCGAAAATGGAAATGATGCTACAAGAGGTGGGGCACGGTTCAATTTCACAAGAATAATGGGAGGTGGCTTACCCAATGTAGCGAATTCATTGGCAGCGATAAAGAAAATAGTATTTGATGATAAAAAGATTAATATGAAACAGCTAATTGATTCTTTAAGGAATAATTTTAATAGACCCGAAGACGAAATAATTAGACGTATGTTATTATCTGCTCCTAAATATGGAAACGATGATGACTATGTAGATGATGTTGCAGTGAAAATTTCTGATTTATTTATGTCAGAAGTAGAAAAATATCATAATCCTAGAAATGGGGTTTTTATTCCTGCATATCAAACTTTGTTGTCAAATATATATTTTGGCTGGAGAACCGGTCCTACTCCGGATGGCAGATTGACAGGTGAAGCATTAGCAGATACACTATCGCCAGTTCATGGCACTGATAAGAAAGGCCCAACTGCTGTGCTGAGTACTGTCGCGAAGATTGATCATGCACGTTCCTCTGGAACTATTTTAAATCTCAAATTTAATAGGACAGTATTGGAAAATGAAAGAGACGAAAAGAAATTAATTGATTTAATAAAAGGCTATTTAGTAGATTTAGGAGCTTCACATGTTCAATTTAATGTAATTTCCAGTGATGAATTACGTGATGCACAACGACATCCTGAGAAGTATAGAGATCTGATCGTGAGGGTTACCGGATATAGCGCGTATTTTGTAGAATTGAGCAAAGATGTCCAGGATGATATTATAGGCAGAACTGAGCAGGTTTTAATTTAACTTAAAGATTCTGTTTTTAGATAATTATGTATAGGGAGATGCTTGATTATGTTAGAAGCCAAAGTTTATTGTTTTGATGAAAAATTTAGGCTTCCCATAACTCCACGAATTAAAAAAATGCGTGAAGAAATAGTTGAAGCAAAACCTATTCTTTGCAGTGAAAGGGCAATTTTGGTAACAGAATCTTACAAGGAAACGGAAAATGAACCCGCAGTTATAAGAAGGGCAAAGGCTTTAAAAAAAGTATTGGAAAACATGACAGTAAATATTTGGGATGGTGAATTGATCGTAGGCAACCATGGCGGCAATGGGCGCCGTTCCGCACCGGTATTTCCGGAATGGGGTACCTACTGGTTGGAGAAAGAGTTGGATGAGATATTGGAAACAAGGACGCAGGACAGATTTATTGTACCTCAGAAGGTGAAGGATGACCTTAAAAGCATTTTTCCATACTGGAAAGGAAAAACAGTATATGAAAGATATAGAGCCATACTTCCCGAGGAAACAAAAAAAGCAAGGGACGCATATATATTCACTCGTGATTTGTTTGAAAGGGGAGGTTATGGGCACGTAGCTTATGATACCCCTAAGGTGCTTAAAGTAGGGTTTAAGGGGATTAAAGAAGAGATTTTAGAAAAGTTGCGCAAACTGGAAAAGACATGCGCGGAAGATCAGCAAAAGCGCCTGTTCTACGAGGCTTTATTGATAACATCTGATGCCATAATTAATTTTGCTCACCGTTTTTCGGAAAAAGCCAAAAGTTTAGCCGCGACAGAAACCAACCCAACAAGAAAGAAAGAGTTGGAAAAGATTTCGGAAGTATGCGCCTGGGTACCGGAAAATCCCCCTCGTGACTTCTGGGAAGCTATACAAACAGCATGGTTTTTGCAACTTGTGGTTCAAATTGAGTCAAATGGCAATTCCGTTTCTCCAGGAAGATTGGATCAATACCTCTACCCATTTTACAGTAAAGATATAGAAGAAGGGAGATTAACCATAGCTGAAGCCCAGGAACTTATTGATTGCTTCTGGCTAAAGCTTAATGAGATTATAAAAGTATGGGATAAGGAAGCAACGAGAGTCCACCCTGGATTTCCCATGACCCAGGATGTTACAATTGGAGGCCAGACCCCGGAGGGTTATGACGCAACAAATGACTTGAGTTATCTTATGCTAAATGCACAAGAGCATATTAGGCTGCAAAACCCCCAATTTACCGTCAGAATTCACAGGAATACTCCGGACGAATTTTTAATGAGGGTCGCAGAAGTAGTAAGACTTGGAACCGGGATGCCAGCAATGTTCGGAGATGAGATTTGCATCCCTGCTATAATAAGAACAACTGGAGTTCCTTTGGATAGAGCTAGAGATTATCGTATTGTGGGTTGCGTGGAATTAACTCCGCGCGGTTTACAAGGAAGAGCTAATGGAGCTTACTTTAATGTTGCAAGAATAGTTGATTTGGCAATAAATGATGGAGTCGATAGGTTAACTGGAGAAAAAATAGGGCCTTCGACAGGAGATCCAAATAATTTTAAGACTTTTGAAGAAGTTATTGATGCGGTTAAAAAACAAATGAAATATTTTATAGAGCAGAATGTAATCAACAATCTAATCGTAGACATGGTACAGCGAGAATTAACACCGCATGTTTTCCTTTCATCTATAGTTGAGGGTTGTATAGAAAAAGGCAAGGATATCACATGGGGAGGATCACTTTACGGTGTGACTCCAATCCAGTGTGCTGGTATGGCTACTGCTGCCGATTCATTGGCGGCAATTAAAAAAGTGATTTTTGACGACAAAAAAATAACTATGGCAGAATTAAACGAAGCATTGGATTCTGATTTTGAAGGGGAAAAAGGCGAACAAATACGAAAAATTCTCTTGAACGCACCAAAATACGGTAATGACGATGATGAAGCCGACAGATGGGTTAGAGAAATTACTAACATCTTCTTCGATGAAGTAGAAAGTCATAAAGATATAGACGGGAGACCGTATACTAACTTTATACTAACTCTAGGTTCCACTGTTCCCCATGGCTGGAGGACAGGGGCCACTGCTGATGGAAGAAAAGCAAAGACGCCCGTCTCTGATTCAATGTCACCGACCAACGGTGCAGATAAAAATGGCCCTACTGCCGTATTGAAATCAGCGAGCAAGATTGATCAAATTAGAATAATGCAGGGAAATGTACTCAATTTAAAATTTAGCAGAACAGCTTTAGAAGGAGATATGGCATTAAGAAAATTTGTACAATTGGTCCGCACATATCTTGTAGATCTTAAAGGCATGGAACTACAGGTCAACGTTGTTGATGCTGCAACATTAAGAGATGCCCAACGTCATCCGGAAAAATACCAAGATTTGATAATTCGTGTTGCCGGTTATAGCGCTCGTTTTATAGAACTGGCGAAAGAGTTGCAAGATGACCTTATCGCCCGAACCGAGCATTCGATGATTTAAAAACAAAATAATAATTCTTTTTGAGTTGAATTACAATCAGGAGGGATTAAGATTACGGGTGAATTAGATTTAAACAAAACCGGCTTGATATTTGATATCCAGCGGTATAGCATACATGACGGACCTGGAATTCGCACCATAGTTTTTCTTAAAGGATGTCCTCTCAGGTGTCCCTGGTGTGCAAACCCGGAGTCACAAAAAATGGTTCCTGAAATAATGTATTCAGAAATAAAGTGTGTTCTGTGTCAACGATGTGTTAATGCTTGTCCTGTAAATGCGATAAAAGTTATAAATGGGAAGATTCACATAGACAGAGAACTTTGTAACGTGTGTGGACTATGCTGGGAGGCCTGTCTAAATGAGGCGTTAAAAGTAGCAGGTAAAGAAGTTACGGTAAAGGAAGTTTTATCTATAGTTGAAAAGGATCGAATATTTTATGAGCGATCTGGTGGTGGAGTGACATTATCCGGTGGAGAGCCTTTGATGCAAGCTGAGTTTTCAGCAGCATTGCTTGCGGCATGCAAAAAAAAGGGATTAAATACTGCAATTGAAACTTCCGGATATCAAAAGTGGGAACTTTTTTTGCCGATCCTAGAAAACACAGACTTGGTTCTTCTGGATATTAAAATGATGAATACGGATTTGCATCGCAAAATCATCGGCGTACCAAACAATCTTATTTTGGATAATGCAAGAAAGATTGTTGAGCTAGGGAAAGACATAATAGTGCGAATCCCGATAATTCCTGGATACAATGATAGTATTGAAAATTTAAGAAATACTGCGGAGTTTGCAGCAAATATTGGTATTAAAGAAGTTCATTTGCTTCCCTACCATCGTTTAGGAGAGTCAAAATACAATCAACTTGGAAGGATATATAACCTTAAAGATGTAAACGTACCCTCCACGAATTATATTGAATCTTTGACTCAAATATTTATAAAAAATAATTTAAAAACTCAGGTAGGAGGATAAAGTTTTATCTTTTAAGACTAACTCTTAATTGAAAGGCATGATTATTTTCGAAGTATAAATTGTTTTAGAAAATCAAATTCAGTATATGCAACATTCATTTAAAAAATGACCTCAATAATCATGCCTTTTATGTAATTTTATTATATATTGCAAATATATACGTTAATATATTAACAATAAATAATTCAGGAGGTAATTCCAATGTCCTATAAAGTTGCCATGGCTGATACCATCTTCCCGGATTTTACCGTTGAAGAGAACATACTAAAAGAAGTAGACGCAAAACTATTTATAGCCAAAGACAAGACTGAAGATGCGATTCTAGAAGTGGCCAAAGATGCCGATGCATTAGTCACAGTATATGCCGAGATCACCCGTGGAATCATCGAGAAACTGGAAAAATGCAAGATAATAGTAAGATGCGGAATAGGAGTAAACAACATAGACATCCCGGCAGCTTCAGAAAAAGGCATCTATGTCGCTAATGTCCCTGACTACTGCTGGGACGAAGTATCAGATCATGCCATAACATTGGCTTTAGCCTTAGAGCGCAAAATATTCCTTCTAGACAGGAAGGTGAAATCGGGAAGCTGGAGTCTAGAGGAAGCCAAGCCTATTTTTGGGTTAAGTGGTCAGACCTTTGGACTTGTTGGATTTGGAAACATACCAAAAGAAGTAGCCAAAAAAGCCCAGGCCTTTGGATTCAAAGTAATAGCCTACGACCCATATGTCAGCCAGGAAGTAGCAGATAAATATAATGTCAAAATGGTATCCCTGGAAGAACTGTTAAAGACATCCGATGTGATATCAATCCATGCACCACTTATAGATGCCATATACCACATGATAAATAAAGAAGCATTAGAACTAATGAAACCTACAGCATTTCTGGTAAATACCGCAAGAGGCCCACTGGTAGACACAAAGGCACTGTATGAAGCCCTAAAAAGCAAAAAAATAGCCGGAGCGGCTCTGGATGTCCTTGAGACAGAACCTCCGGCCAAAGACGAGCCGCTGTTGACCCTTGAAAACATCATCATAACGCCCCATGCCGCCTATTACAGCGAAGCATCGTCCATCAACCTCAGGAAACTTGCCTTTACGGAAGTAGTCCGAGTATTAAAAGGCGAATACCCAAAGAACTTCGTGAACAAAAAAGCCTTCCAGTAGATCCATGAGTTAAGCTCATTGGAAATAAAAAACCAAAAATCAAGGAGGAATCATCAAATGTCATCAACACCCTGGAAAACAGACAAATGGTTTGTAAGTCCATGGGATTATGAAAAGGAGGTTACAGAAGGCCTCAAATTTCCCAAAAAAATCAAAATACATGATGTGACATTAAGAGATGGTGAGCAGCAGGCCGGCGTAGTATTCAACAAAGATCAGAAAGTAGCCATAGCAGAAAAACTCGCCGAAGCAGGAGTACACAGAATCGAAGCCGGAATGCCCGCCGTATCTGCCCAGGATGAAGCCGCTATAAAAGAAATAGTAAAAAGAAACCTTGGGCCCGAAATATTCGCCTTTGCCCGCTGCATGAAAGAAGACGTAAAGAGAGCAGTAGACTGCGGTGTAAAAAACATAGTGGTTGAGATTCCATCAAGTGAGCACATGATAAAAAATGCTTACAAATGGTCTGTTGAAAAAGCTATTGAACTTTCTATCGAAGCCACACGTTTTGCAAAAGAAAACGGCCTGTACACCGTATTCTTCCCCATTGACGCCACAAGAGCCGAACTTAACTGGTTCCTGACACTGATAGAAAAAGTAGCCACCGAAGGCCATATGGACGCACTGGTATTAGTAGATACCTTTGGTGGCATATCGCCCCATGCAGTACCCTACATGGTGAGAAAAGTAAAAGAAAGAATCAAAGACAAACCTATAGAAGTCCACTTCCACGACGACTTCGGAATGGGAGCAGCAAACACCCTGATGGCCCTGGCAGCCGGTGCTGAAGTAGCCCATACCACAGTCAGCGCCCTTGGCGAAAGAGCAGGAAACGCTCCATACGAAGAATTGGTAGTCGCCCTTAAAACCATGTATGACATAGACTTGGGAATAGACCTCAGCAAACTCTACAGCATATCCAAATTTGTAAGAGAAATTGCCCACCTCCCCATGAGATACAATAGGCCCATCGTAGGAGATATGCTCTTCAACATCGAGTCCGGTATAATAGCTGGCTGGTACGAAAACTGCGGCGTAGAAATGCCGACAGAATTAGCCCCCATCGTAGCAGAACTTGTAGGTCAGACGCCGCCACAGGTTGTATTGGGCAAGAACAGCGGTATTCCCTCCATTGACTATTGGCTCGACAAGATCGGTGTAAGCGCTGACGACGAACAGAAGAAAGAGATCCTGGCCAAGGTGAAGGAAAGAGCCTTTGTCAAGGGCTGGCTATTAAATGAGGATGAATTCAGGGCTATAGTTTCAAAGGTTATCGGATAATGCTATATATACAAGGCCATTGGCGGATTATGCCCGCCAATGGCTTTAAATCTAAAAACATGCAAGTTGTATTTATATGCGATAAAAATTTCTTAAGAATGCAAAAGAAGGCTGGATAAAAATAAAGTATTTCCTCTGCAAAAATGTAAAATTTATGTGTTAGCAAAGGCCCCCAACTATCAGATGATATATAGATTCATGATTTGATACGGGAAGATGCTTTGTTTAGGAAAATAAAATAAAGAAATAATAAATCAACGGTTGAAATGATTATTTAAAATATTATATAATGTATATAATATGTGTAGCTATTATGACTTCGTCTGGGGAAACATAACGCCTCTAAATGAAGGAGGTACCAAATGTTAAAGCCACTGAAGCGGAAAACTTTAGCTGAGGAAATAATTTATTCCATAAAAAATTTAGTTGCCGAAGGGGAACTTAAACCCGGGGACAAGCTGCCCGGAGAAAGAGCACTGGCTGAGCAGCTACGCGTAAGTCGAGCATGTGTTCGCGAAGCATTAAGAGCCCTTTCCCTGACCGGTGTAGTAACCATCAAGCCTGGGGACGGAACTTATCTGAATGAAACCGCGTCACAATTTTTCACTGATATGTTAAGCACGAAACTCAACTTTATCTTTGAAAGAAGCGACTTTTTGCAATTAATGGAAGCCCGTAAGATTTTGGAATCCCAGCTTGCAAAACTGGCGGCTCAAAGAGCCACACCCGATATAATTGCCGGTTTAGAGGAATCAGTAAATAGGATGAGGGATCACTTTGATGATGTGGAGACTTTTATAAAGGAAGACGTAAACTTCCACGTAACAATCTCTGAAGCAGCGGAAAATGAAATATTGTATCGAACCATTTCTACGGTAAGGGAACTTTTAACGGATGTTCAAAGAGCCGTTTCGAAAGTCCCGGGCTTAAGACCCAGGTCTTTAAAATATCATCAGCAGATTTATGAATGTGTCAGGGATAGAAAACCCGAAGAGGCGGCAAGAATCATGGATGAGCACATAGCCGATGTTGAAAGAACCCTGGAAGAATATATAACTCAATTTATGCATATTTTTCAAAAATAATCAATAAATAATAAATAATAATCAAAATAGCATGTCCCTTGAGGCATATCGGAATACCAGACTCACTATTTTTAACCTGCTACAACTTGAGAACTTTCTTTAATGCTTCTTCCTTTAGCCATTCCCGGGCCTTCAGATGCCCATTTTTTTTATGCCTCAGAATCCCCCCTGGCGGCCTCTTCCAGGTTCCTTGGGGTGGATGCCAAAAAAAAGTGAGCCCCTTTTTTTGCGAAGGCGGGGGTCTGCTACAAAATTTACTCCCAGAAAGCCATTGAAATTCGATATACTATTGACACCGGTTGGAAAAAATATATAATAAGATTAACAAATGCAAATAATTTGCAACTGGGAGGACCTTATGACGTGTATTAGAAAAACAATGGCTTTTATTACAATTTTTTTCTTAATTTTTTCTATGGCCGGTTGTGCTGCAAAAAGAGCCGATTTTGCTCCCGAAGGAGTTGATTCAGACAGACCCGTCATTTACACTACCTTTTATCCTCTATATGATTTTACCAAAAAAATAGCAGGGGATAAGGCGCAGGTGGAGAGCATTATACCGGCAGGGGTGGAACCCCACGATTTTGAACCTTCCCCAAGGCAGATAGCGGAGATTTATGATGCTAGGGTATTTGTATTTCTGGGAGGCGACATGGAACCCTGGGCCCAGAAGCTGGAAGGGCAGCTGAGAGGAAGAGGGATAACTGTGGTGGAAGCAGGAAAAGACCTTATTGAAAATCACGATCCTCACATCTGGCTGGATCCCGTCCTCGCTAAAGAAATGGCCCTCCGCATATATGAAGCGGTGGCATCTGCAGATGCTGGCAACAAATCCTATTATGAAGAGAATTTCAACAAACTGGCATCCGGATTGGATGAACTTGACAAAAACTATAGGGAGAATTTGTCCGATCTGAATAAAAAGGATTTTATTACATCGCATGAGGCGTTCGGATACATGGCAAAAAGATACGGATTGAGGCAAATATCAATCAAGGGACTTTCACCCCAGGAGGAACCTTCGCCCAAAAAGATGGCGGACCTGGCCGAACTTTGCAGGCAAAAAGATATAAAGTACATTTTTTTTGAAACCCTGGCAAGTCCCAAACTTTCCGAAACCCTGGCCAGGGAAGTGGGAGCCAGAACAATGGTGTTAAATCCCATCGACGGGCTCACACCTGAAGAAATAAAAGCCGGCGCGGATTATTTTTCAATTATGCAGAAAAACCTCGAAAATCTTAAAAAAGCGTTATCTGAGTAAAACTATAATTTTTCAAGCGAGGCGGTTAAATGCCCATAATTTCAATGCCTGTCAAGATAAATAAAGCCGCTGTTTTAAGAAACCTCGGATATCATGACTTAAAAAGCGGTTCTGTACCTCCGGATATTTTAAGAGAAGTGAACAGTTCCGTCGAACAAGCTCCCGAGATTATTACTCCCCGAATATGTTATGAAAGGTTTGAGTTTACTCTCGACAAAAAGGCAAAAAAGGTCCTTCTCCCGGACGGCAATTATTTTTCCGGGGATTATATAGTAAAAAATCTCTCCGGAGCGGAGCACCTGATAGCAGCCGTTGCTACCATCGGGAGCGGTATTGACAGGAAATCCATGGAGTGTTTCGCCGTTGGCGACTATATGAAGGGCATGATTTACAATGCCATAGGGGATGAGGCATTAAATTTTGTGTGCCGGAAATTCTGGCTGGATCTGGTGAAAAAGGCAAAAAGCGAAGGTTGCGGTATAACTCACAGGCTGTCACCGGGGCATAATGACTGGGATATAAAAGATCAGGCGGTGGTGTTCGAGCTGCTGGACGCATCTTCCATAGGAGTTACCTTAAATGACAGCTTCATGATGAACCCGGTTAAATCCGTAAGCGTCATATACGGTCTGGGAAAAGGCATGGAAATCTCCACGGTGGACCATGACTGTATCGACTGCGAACTTGCGGATTGTGCCTACCGTCTGATGCCCCAAAAGCAGCACAGGGTATCTGTGACCGCATACGGCCAGAAAAAAGAATTTACAGTGCCTCATGGCGAAAACCTTTTTAATGCACTGACCCGCAGCGGCATTATGGTCCCAAATGCCTGCGGCGGTCGCCATACCTGCGGCAAGTGCCTGGTGAAAATAGACTCCCGGCGGCAAATACCGGTGAGCCCGGAAGAGGAGCACTTACTGAACAAAAACGCCCAAAATCAGGGTTTTCGGTTGGCCTGTTTTTGCCGTGTAGAACAGGATATGGATGTCGTTATATCGGAAAATAGCGGCAAAGCATCTATAATGACCGAAGAAAAAAGCGACAGACTCGTGGAGTCATTGGATTCCAGAGTTATAAAAGTGGAATTGGAACTTTCGCCACCTTCGCTGGACGACCCGAGGGATGATCTGACCAGGTTGATGGAGGGAATAAGGGAATCGTTCGATAAAAGGAAAAGTTCTTATTCGAATTTCCTGATGGCAGAAAGTACGGGTATAAATATTTCCGGGGAATTGATTAAAAAACTTCCGAATATCCTTGAATCAAATAACTACAGGGTATCTTGCGCTATCCGGCGGAATAAAACGGACGGGGCCAATTGTGAGATACTGTCTGTGGAAAGAACCGGCACATCGAACAAAATATATGGAATGGCTGTGGATATAGGCACCACCACTATAGCGGCATATCTGTTTGACTTGAAGCAAGGCAAAAAACTAGACATATACTCCTCATTAAATCCCCAGAGGGCTTACGGTGCGGACGTGATTTCCAGGATAAATTATACCATTGAGGAAAAGCAGGGGCTGGAAAAACTTCAGGATCTTATGGTAAAGGAATTCAACAATATCATAGAAGCTTTTTGCGGCAAAAACGGTATAGACCCTGTGCAGATCTATGAAATAACCGTAGCCGGCAACAGCACCATGATACACCTTTTCCTGGGCGTACCCTGTCAAAACATCGCCAGCGCCCCGTATATCCCGGCCTTTACAAAAGACATGGCGGTAAAAGCCCGGGAACTTGGAATAAATATTAATCCGGAGGGCTATATAGTGACACTGCCCATGGTTTCAGGCTTCGTGGGAGCCGATACCGTGGCGGCGGTACTGGCCAGCCGAATGGACGAAAAAGATGAGATCGGCCTTCTCCTGGATCTTGGCACCAACGGGGAAATGGTGCTGGGAGCCAGGGGAGAATTTTTATCCTGCTCCACGGCCGCCGGGCCCGCCTTCGAGGGAGCCGGCATTACCTTCGGCATCGGAGGTATTGCAGGAGCCATAGATAGGGTAAATCTAGAAAAAAAACCGGTATATACCACTATCGGTGGAGCACCTCCAGTGGGCATATGCGGTTCAGGGGTAGTGGATGCGGTGGCGCAGCTTTTAAAGTACGGCATCATCGATAATACAGGCAGGATGAAGGCAAAAGACGACGAGTCCATTTCAGAATTGTTTCCTGAATTATCGGCAAGACTTAAGGACTACAGGGGCCAGAGAGCTTTTCTGCTGGATGAGGCGGCAGGAATCTATGTGACCCAGCAGGATATAAGGCAGATACAGCTGGCCAAAGGCGCCATCCGTGCCGGTATCGAGATTTTGATGAATCAAATGAGCATAACCCCTGAAAAGATAAGTAAGGTCTATTTTGCCGGGGGATTCGGAAACTACATCAGCGTCGACAGTGCTGCAGCCATAGGCCTTATACCTGAAGAACTCAAAGACAGAGTCCTTCAGATAGGAAACGGTGCCGGGACGGGTGCCATCATGGCGCTGCTGTCCGAAAAAGAAATGGAGAGGGCAAGGAGAATAAAGGAAGAAATAAAATACATCGAGCTTTCCCGCTGCCCGGAGTTCCAGGAGGAATTTATAGACGCCATGAATTTTTAAGGAAATCACAAATGCATACATCGGCGTCATGCTAAAAACGGCACTGTTCATATACAGAGTGAACAATGCCGTTTTTTTCAATAGCTGTATATTTGGTAAAATGTATCATATGGCATATTTTTTGAGCTGATCCCGGAACTTTTTCGAAAGTCCTTCAAGCCCTGCGATGTATCCGGTAAGTTCCTTTATTCTGGTGGAGTAATCGGTGATGCTGGCGCTCATTTCTTCTGAGGAGGCGGAATTTTCCTCGGCGATGGCCGCCAGGGAATGGAGGTTGTCCACCACATTTTTGATTTTTGCAGTCTCGGTGTTTAGCTGCTCGATGAGGGCTACCACGGCTTTTGTAACTTCACCGGTCCTCTGGCTGCTCAAAGTAGTGCTCCTGCCGGCCTTGTTGAGAGATTCTCCGCTGCTTTTTAGCTTCTCAAACTGCATCGCAAAATGCTGGGCGAGGGTCAATGCTTTTCCGGAAAAATCCTGGAGATTCTGGCTTATCTTTTTCACCGCCAGTTTTGATTCATCGGCAAGAGTCCTCACTTCATTGGCCACCACCGCAAATCCGCGCCCTGATTCTCCCGCCCGGGCGGCTTCAATGGCAGCATTCAAAGACAGAAGATTTGTCTGGTCAGCTATTCTTTCCACGGTGTTGACTATTTCCATTATGGCTCCGGCACTCTGGGCCAGCTCTTCGGATTGAACCTTTATATATTCGAAATTTTTCATGGCTTCTTCGATGCCAAGTATTGCACGGTAAACTTCTTCGGAAACTTTTTGGACATGCTCGGTGGATTCCGCCAGAAGTACTTTGCTCTCTTCCTCCTTTTGAGAGATGAGATTAAGACCGTTTATGTTGGAATCCAGAGTATTGACGGCGCTTTCAGTTTCCTCGGCCTGCTGAACCGCTCCCTGGGCTACTTCTTCCACCACCTGGGAGATCTCATCCGAAATTCTCTTCATTTTTTCGGCCACCTGCGTGAAATACCCGGTGAAGTTGGTCAGATCGTCGGTTCCGCCCTTCAGGAACAAAAGGTCTTCCTGGAGACTTATTTGGGCAGCGTTGATTTCTTCCATGAGCTCTTCGAAAACATCCCCGGTTTTTATTCTGAACGAATCATGAAACTGTAGCCTGGAAATTGAATGGATCTTTTGTTTTATGTTTTTTAGTGGCAGGAGAAGCAAATGTGAGAAGATATATACCGAAGCAGCCGCAGGGATAGAAATAGAGGCAGTGGCAATTAGGTCCGAGCCTGTTGAAATAGTTGCGATGATTCCGGTGATGATAAATGTCACTGCTGCAAGCTTTGCGGCGATGGAGCGAAGAAATCCGAAAGAAAGCAGGATGTTGGGGAGAAATCTTTTTTCCGAGTAAGAAGGAGATGCAAATTTGAGCCTTACTGTCATGTAATTGCGGCCTTCCCTGGCACCTTCATCTATTTTTTCAATCTCCATTTCTTCTTTGAAAAATTCACGGCTTCCTTCCAAAAGGCCAAGGAAATAATTATACATCTTTCTGTGGGATTCATACCTCATGGTAATTTCAAAGGGAGTTTCGTCTACTATTAGAAGCCGTGGTGGTCTCGCTCCGGGTATCATTTTTGTTAGAATCTGGTGGACCTTGTCCATCATGACAAGAAACGTCCTGAGCCTTCTGTTATCAAAGAAGGAAGGGAACCACTTGGAAAAAGTGGCTATATTTTTTTTGCCGATTTTTTTCCATATTATGTCGGTTGATTCACCGACTTCATTGCTGACCGATTTTATCATGGTGTATACCTTTTCGTCCGGTATGTCGGAGAGAGGAGAATAAAGTTCTTCTGGACCGATTTCTGCTGTGCTTACGTGCTTTTGCACAAGGTTTTCACCGTACAATTCTTCAAGAGTTTTAACCCATGTATGGACCACCGTGGCTTTCATTAATATCCCTCCTCAATCAGTTTTAATTTTCAAGATTTAAATGTCTAATCGGCAAAAGCGTGGATATCAGCAACCGTTCTCAACGCTGCTTCGGATTTGCTGGACGATACGAAAGTTTATTCATATAGTTAGGCTGCAATGGTGCGAGGTGTTCAAGCATAACTTTATATATAATTATAATAGTAATTCCTAATAAGTATACCATATCTTTCATTATTTGACTATATTTTCTTTTGAACAGGAAAATTGCCGGCTATTGTCGAATAGTATAATTGACACTGATTGAGGAGGTACAATGATGGGTAGATTCAGCAGGTTTTTAATGATTGTCATAGCTATGGGGGTGTTTTCTGTTTTTGCTCTGGCGGTAAGGGCTGATATCGCCGAGCCGGGTTCCGAAAACGATCCATTAGTAACGAAGAGTTATGTGGACAGGGTTTTGACGGACATAAAGGATTACGTGGATTCAAAAACCGGCGGTTCTGGCGGCCTGGAGGTGGTTTATCTTGAAAAGGGAGAGAAGATCATCGGCGACGGAGGCACCGAAATAGTTTTGAGGAGCGGGCAGGCGGCTGTAGTTGACAGCATAGGAGGCGGTATATCGGATTTGACGGCGGGAAAAGATCTCAAAAAAGGTGAAAGAGCCCTTCAAAACCATCTTCTTCTTATTCCGAGGAAAGATGGCCGAGGGCTTGTTGCTCAGACCGATGTGGTGTTGATGGTGAGGGGGAATTTCACGGTAGTTAAATAGCTTTACTTTCGTCAATTATGATGATATACTTTTTTTAGCAAAATTTCTCGAGAGAGAGGCTTTTTTAATGCAGCGGCTTACGGTATTATTGGCATTGATGGCTCTAGATGCCGGTGGGGCTGAAACTCATGCCCTGTCGCTCGCTCAGCAATTGAAAAAAAGAGGGGTCCATGTGATCATGGCTTCCCATGGGGGGAAGTTGACTTCAGAGCTTGAAAAAAGCGGCATAGAGCATATCATCCTGCCTCTTGACAGAAAAACGCCCTCAAGCCTGTTGTATTCCGTCAAAGGTCTGTCCGGCATTGTAAAAAAATACGGAGTGGATATAATCCATGCCCATGCCCGCATACCCGCATGGGTTTCTCAATGGGTTACATATTTTACCGGATGCCCGTATATCACCACTTCCCACGGAATATATTCCACCAGCTGGGGAATGGGGTTTCTTACCACCTGGGGTCGAAAGATCATTGCGGTGAGCGAAGATGTAAAAAATCACCTCATCAATAATTTTAAGGTGGATGCCGGTAAAATCTGTGTTATTCCAAATGGCATAGATCTCGAAAAGTTCAATCCGCGGGTGGATTCCACTCCCATCATAAAGGAGTTGGGAATTAAGCCTGATGATTTTATTATTGTGTACATCAGCAGGCTGATGGGAGCCAGGGGTGAGATTGCATTAAAGCTGATTGAAGCCTTGCCCGAAATCCAGAGCTCCTTTCCTACAGCAAAGCTTGTGATAGTCGGAGAAGGGGATAAATACAGTGCTGTCAAAACCCTGGCGGAAGAATATAACGGCAGGATGCGAGATAATAAAGTCATTGTCACCGGAGCCCGCCTTGATACACCTCTTTTGATGAATACGGCCCATGTGGCTGTAGGTGTAGGAAGGGTGGCTCTGGAAGCCATGGCCATGGAAAAACCGGTGATTGTTGCCGGTGAAGCCGGGTTTATGGGAGTTCTTGCACCTGAGAATTTTGAACAGGCCAGAAAACATAATTTCAGTGGAAGGGGTTCCGATGAAAAGACTGAGGCTCCTGCACTGGCGAGGGCAATAAAGCAGCTTCTGGAAGACCCCGGCCGGGGCCATGAACTGGGGATATTTGGAAGACAGGTTGTTAAAAAGTATTTTTCCATAGAGGTTATGACTGATCAGATTTTAAAAGTATACCAACAGGTTATAGAGGAAAGGGGACAGTCCCCCTTTTCCGGTGACCAATGCTAATGGCTTCATATCATTTTTAAAATTATTTAAGGATTATTCTTCTGGGATAGGCAGAAGAACGTTCCCAACCAAGCTGTGCAGGCGGAGAAAGGTCTCCGGCCGGGCTGCGTTAGTTGAAGAAATGTTCCTAAATTTTAAGGAGGAAAAGTCATGAGTTTATTTGACAGCAAGGGCAGGATATTCGGCATAATCAATGTTATAGATCTGCTTGTTATCCTTTTGATAGTGGCCGTAGCAGGAAGGTTTGCGCTCAGGGCGCAGCAAAAGCCTGCCGGCGTTCAGACTAAAAACATCGAAGTTGTATTGCTGGTAAAAGATGTCAGAGAAGCCACTTCCGGCGTCATAAAGGTGGGAGATATAGTGAGGGAGACAAAAACCAATCTGGTGCTCGGAAAGATTACCAAAGTTGAGGTCAGACCTGCCGAGACTCTCGTGAACACTGCCGACGGCCGGGTGGTAAATTATCCAAATCCCGTTTTAAAGGATGTGTACATCACTCTGGTGGGTACCGGCACTGCCGGTGAAAATGCCATTGTGGTGGGAAACAGCGAAGTCCGAATAGGGACTCAGCTGAGTGTGAAGACAAACATATATGCAGTGATTACTACCGTCATGGGGATAAAGGTGCTTTAATTCAAAAACATTTTTACTAGGGAGTTTTGCCTGTGGGAATGATGAGCCGCTGGGTGCGGGGAAGTTTGATTTTAAGGATATTAATTACCGTTTTTGGATCGGAAACATATAAAGAAAGCTTTTTTTCCAGGATGATGACATCGGTTTCCGAGAGCGTATCCGGTATGCTGCGGGGGAGCTTTTTAAGATTTTTTTCCATTGACAGAATGTGGGAAAAGTCTGCCGTAGAGCGGAGCCGATTTGCCGGTGCCATAATAAAGGCAGGGCCTTTTTTTGCCGGAGCGATAAATTATATAAACCGACAGATAAGAGGCAGCCTGCTGTTCGAATTGACTTTGGGAGCGGAAGGGTTATTTATCGAAAGCCCGCTGATGGCCCTGAGCTGTTTTCTGCTTCCGGCTTTAATATCTTCGACGGTGCTCAAAGCTCTTTTTTCCAGCTTTACAGTAAAAACCCTGGTCCTGAGGCTGGCACTGATGGCTTTACTGCTCGCTGCTGCCTTTGTGAATGTTTCTCTGGATAAACTGCTGTCAGGGAGCATTGTCGGGAAAATAATAAGCCTTATAATTGATGAGAAAGAGACCATTATTTTTAATATCGGAAATGTCAGAGCAGATCATGCCGGCAAGAAAAAAGTCCGCATAATGCTGCCGACAGTTGGGATTATAACCGGGGCATTGTATTATATGTTGCCTGTATCTACTTTTATAAAACTTTTTGGCCTCATATTTTTATTCATGGCCCTTTATCTCAGGCCATGGTGGGGACTTTTTATGGTAGCTTTCATGCTGCCTCTCACCGCTACCACCTATAGCGTTGCCATCATCGGCCTGACCTTTATATGTATAATATTAAATTACGATAAGATTAAAACAGGTATCCCGCATGCTCTTTTGCCGGCAGTCTTTTTTGTGGCAACGGCCGTGCTGGCGGCGGCTTTTTCAATGATGAGGGCCGACAGCATTAAGACTCTGCCTCTGTATGCAGCTTATTTCATGGTGTTCTATTCATCGGCAATTCTGTTTAAAAACAGGATTGTATTGAAGACGGCACTGCTCTTTCAGGCTGTATCCGCACTGGTCGTGTCTGTTTACGGCATTTATCAGTATTTTTTCGTAAAGGTTCCCACAGCTATAGCCTGGATAGATGTAAAGCAGTTTCCCGAACTTGCCACCAGGGTCTATGCCACCCTGGAAAATCCCAACGTGCTGGCGGAATACCTGGTGCTGGTAATACCGGTGATGCTGGGATTTTTATGGGCGTCAGGAAGGCTCTTTCAAAAAATTTTTTATCTGGCCGCCATAGGAGCCATGACTCTTTGTCTTGTGCTGACTTTTTCCAGAGGCGGATGGCTGGGATTGCTTCTCGCTCTAATGGTCTTTGCAGCTCTGAAAGAACCCAGGCTGCTGATATTGCTGCTGGCGCTGGCGCTGATATCGCCATTGCTCATGCCTTCCGTAGTGTTAAACCGCATAGCCAGCATCGGAAGCCTTGAGGATAGCTCCAACGCATTCCGGGTGACCATATGGATCGCCGCATTGAGAATGATAAAAGACTACTGGCTGACGGGAATCGGCCTGGGCCTATCGGTCTTTTCCAGAGTTTACAGAGATTATATGATAGCCGGGACTCCTGCACTTCATGCTCACAATCTTTATCTGGAGATGGGCATCGAGATGGGTATAGCAGGACTTCTGGCATTTTTATGGATGATGGCAGCGGGGCTGGCCCGAGCGCTTGACGGCATAAGGGCAAAAAACCGGTATTCCTTTATCCTCGCCGGTGTGGCTGGAGCCCTGGGAGGGCACCTGCTCCATGGATTGTTCGATTATGTTTGGTTCAGTCCCAGGATTGTCATGGCCTTCTGGCTTGTATTTGGCATGATGTCCGCATTATCTTCCATGGCAGACGAAAAAGCTTTGAATGAGGAGACATGAGATGAAAAAAGTTCTTCATGTCATTACCGATACGAATATTGGCGGTGCCGGGCGCTATCTTTTCAATCTCCTCTCGGGCTGGGATTATGACCGCTATGAAGTCATGGTGGCGTGCCCTGCGGGAGGGCAGCTGGAAGAACAACTCCGGCAAAAAAATATAAAGGTTTTTGAACTATCCGGAGGAGAGAAGTCCCTGAAATTTGAGCATATTAAGGAACTAATGGGAATCATTTCCCGGGAAAAGATAGATATCGTCCACACCCATGCGAGCTTCGCAGGCCGCATAGCCGGCAAACTTTCGGGATGCAGGGTGGTGCTCACGCGCCACGGCCTGGGACAGTGCAAAAAGGGCTTTGTCCAAAGGACCATTACGGGTATTCTTTCCAGAATCTTTACGGACGCAATCATAGCCATTTCCCGGGCGGTAAAAATAAGCATGATGGAGACCGGAGTCCCGGCAGACATGATAAAAATAATATATAACGGCATCGATGTATCGGAGTTTAATAGCATTGAGCCGAGGCTGAAGAAGGAATTCAATCTTGTTGAAAAAAGTCCCATTGTCGGCATAGTTGCAAGGCTTGTGCCGGAAAAAGGATATGAGTATGCCCTGAAGGCCATGCCAGCAGTGCTGAAAAAGTTTCCCGGTGCCGTGATGGTAATAGTGGGGGATGGCCCGCTGCGCAAAGCTCTGGAGGACCTTTGCCTGGATCTGGGAATACATGAACATGTGATTTTCCTCGGATATCAAGACCGGGTGGAGACCCTCGAAGCTGATTTTGATGTATTTCTTCTTCCTTCCGTCAGTGAAGGTTTGGGGCTATCACTGCTGGAAGCCATGGCTCTGGCGAAACCGGTGGTGGCCACCGAAGTTGGAGGCATTCCCGAAGTGGTGAAAAGCGGAGTAAACGGCTTGCTGGTGCCGCCCCGCGATCCCAGCGCTATAGCCGAGGCTATAATTAGAATATTATCATCGAAACAAATGGCATATTCTCTGGGCCAAGCAGCAAAAAACACCGTTTTTGATAGATTTTCAGCCCGATACATGGCTGAAAAGACTATGGAAGTCTATGATAAAATCCTCCAAAAGACAGGAGAATAATTAATGAGCAAGGTTGAAAAAGTGTTGACTGTTTTATTGATAGTATCTGTCGCACTATCGGCATATCTTCTGGCCGTTAAAATATCCGTAGAACAGGCCAATAAAAAAGTGGAGATTTCCGTGCCCGCCAGAGAAGTATCAATGCTGGCAGTGGCAGCGGGAAAGGAGCCGGAAGATGTACTTAGGAATTTGAAAGCATCGGGCGTTACAACTCTTGCGGTGGAAGAGACTACCGTAAAGGACCTGCAGGAAACCGGGAGGATACTTATATTAAACGGCTGGCAGCTTCTTGACCATAAAAGATTCCTGGGAGTGGACTCTCTCTTATTAAAGAAAATACTTGAAGAAAAGGATTTTAATCCAAAAAGCTACTATGTTTTTATCAGGGATGTGGATACTTTTAAGAAACTCCTGTCTTACATGAAAGCCCGCCGGTACGAGGTCAAATCCTATGCCGAAAAGGAGTTGTACATCATCCAGGAGGTTCAGGGTAGGGGAGGATTTTCCAGCATCGGCCTGGGATTTGACGAAAGTTCATTTAAAATGGCTGATGCCCTGGGATTAAACACTGCAGTCATGATAAAGGACGTTAAACAAAAAACCCCTCAGGAAATGAATAGTTTGCTGGGTCAGTTGAACCGAAGGGATGTATCGATCTTAATCCCCCAGGGCAACGAAGTCCCCTCAAATCCTGAAAGTGCCAGGATTTTGAAGAATTACATGCAGGATCATTCCATTAATATGGGATTCGATGAATTTCTGGATTCCGAGAAACTAAAAGAAATCATAAGCCAGATGGATTATTCTGCCATAAGGGTATACAATCGTCCGGCTCACAAGTGGATGGACGAATACCTCCTGGCGGTAAGGGACAGGAACGACAGGCTGTTGTACCTGCATCTTTTTCTGTCGGGTCAAAAAGACATAATAGCATACAACATGGAACATGTCGGGCAGATTAAAGATATTATCGTCTCCCGTGGATTTGAGCTGGCCGCTTCACCCGGCAGGGCAGAAAGTTTCAAGCCTTTTTATACCAGCAGTGTAATATCGCTTTTTACTTCAACAGGAATCCTGTGGGCACTGTGGAAACTCATGAAGATTGCAGGTATAAAGGAACACATTACATCAAAAGCAGTCATTGTAGTTTTTATATTATTCAATGCTCTGGCAGCCTTAAATTTTGCATTGTTCAGGGATGCGGCGGGTCTCCTGGCGGCGGTGTGTTTTCCGGTACTGGGGATATACGCGGAGATGAAAAGAGGAAAATCTCAAGTAGTGGAGAATGGCAGACCCCTCTTCAGGTTGCCTTTTTATGGTTTCCTCAGACCCCTGGGCATAACCCTGATGGGTGCGGCAATTCTCTGGGGCATATCCGGAGGCACGCTGGCTCTCCTTGGCTTGCAGAAGTTTAGGGGCATAAAGGCATTATATATATTCTCATACGGAATTGTCATACTGCTTTACTTAAAAGACATATACGGCAGGCTTTCATTGAAAAAGCCCATACTGTCCCTGGGAAGCATTATTCTGCTTTTATTGTTCACCGGGGTGCTGTTTGTGCTGATAAACCGCACCGGCAATGACTCGATTATACCCATTCCAAAGTGGGAACTTTCCTTCCGGATCTGGCTGGAAAACACCCTCTGGGTAAGACCCCGCACCAAGGAGTTTCTCATGGGATTTCCGGCGCTGATGGTGGCTGAAGGATTGGACGCCATGGGATATGACAGATGGGCCGGATGGTTTTACTTGGCTGCTTTGCTGGGGCCGGTATCGATGATGAATACTTTCAGCCATTTTCACATTGCGGCCCTTATATCCATTGTAAGATCACTGGAAGGAGCAATAATTGGGGCCATTCTGGGGGCTGTGGCATTGGGAGGATTTTATCTGTATGAAAGAAGGAGAAAGGGATACAATGCGTAAAGTGCTGGTATCCGGCTACTACGGATTCGGAAATGCAGGCGATGAAGCCATTCTACTGGCCATAGTTGAATCCCTGAAAAAATTGAATAATAACATAAAGCTTACCGCCCTCTCCGCCGACCCCGCTATGACCGAGAAACTCTACGGCATATCGGCAGTCAGCAGGACCAGCCCTCTGCAGATTTTGAAAGAAATAGCGAGGGCAGACCTTGTAATAAGCGGAGGAGGGGGACTTCTCCAGGATGTCACCAGTTCGAGGTCCATTCCCTACTATCTGTTCATCGTCTACATGGCCAAAAAGATAGGGAAAAAGGTCATGTTCTATGCCAACGGTGTCGGCCCTGTTTACCGCGACATCAACAAGCGCATGATTAAGTTGGTAGGCAATATGGTGGACCTCATAACCGTCAGGGACGAAAATTCAAAAAGGGAACTGGAAAAACTCGGTGTCACTAATCCCCCCCTCATGGTGACTGCGGATCCGGCCTTTGTACTGGATTCCGTCCAGGATGAAGAAGGTTTTAAAATCTTGCGGGAGCAAAATATCGCTCTGGATGATTCACGCGTAAAGGTGGGCGTTTCCCTGCGCCCGTGGAATCTGAATAAAAGCCGTGAGGTTATAGCCGGAGCCTGCGACTATCTGATAAAGACCTTCAATGCGGACATTGTTTTCCTGCCCATGCAGTTTCCGAAGGACTACGATGAATCCCTTGAGGTCATGAAACTCATGAGAGGCAAGGCAAAAATCCTGGAAAAGCCTCTCGGCCCCAGAGAGCTTCTGTGGGTTACGGGAAGAATGGACTTGATCTTTGGTATGAGGCTCCATGCATTGATTTTTGGCGCTATGATGGGAGTCCCCCTGGTGGGTTTGATATATGACCCCAAAGTGGAGCATTTTCTTCAACGGGTAAATCAGATTTCGGCCGGCAAACCCGGAGATCTCGATATCGTAAGGCTGTGCCATCTGCTGGAGGAAACCATAAGGCAGAAGGAAGAGCGGCGCAGATTTCTCATGGAGAAAAAAGAAGAACTAAAAAATCTGGCCATGGAGAATGCCAGACTGGCCCTGGATCTGCTGGAGGGAATACGATGACATCCGCTTGTATTCAAAAAATAAAAATTCTGGGAACGATTCTGGACAGAGTTGATTATGACGGAGCACTTCGCAAAATTGAAGGCTTTCTGAAAAATAGTGGAACGGCAGTAATAGTGACTCCCAATGCGGAAATCATAATGGCCGCCAAGAAAAATGAGGCTCTCAAAGGTGCCGTAAACGGCGCAGACCTGCGCTTTCCCGACGGCATAGGGGTGATGCTGGCCTCCAGGATTATCGGGAATCCCCTTTTCGGCAGAACTGCAGGCTTTGATCTGATGATGAAAATGCTGGAAATGGCGGCCCGAAGGAACTTATCAGTCTTTTTGCTGGGTGGAAAGCCCGGGGTAGCAGAAGATGCGGCCTCCAATATAAAGGCAAGATTTCCCGGAATAATAATAGCTGGCGCCCACCACGGCTATTTCGATGAGAGCAGTGAAGGGCGGATAATAGAAATGATAAACGGATCAGGTGCCCGCATACTTTTGGTGGCCATGGGAGCCCCAAAACAGGAAATCTTTATGATAAGAAACCGCGAAAAACTTAAATGCAGTGTAGCCATGGGAGTGGGCGGCAGCCTGGACGTACTGGCCGGAAGGGTTCACAGGGCACCGGTTTTCATGCAGAAGGCGGGTCTCGAGTGGCTCTACAGGCTCGTCACCCAGCCTAAAAGGATCAAGCGGATGAGCGTGCTCCCCCTTTTTTTGGTGGAGGTTATGCTGGATAGATTCAGACAGTTTAAATAAAAACGAGTTTTTGCTTGTATTTTATTTCCGGAAATAATAAAATAAGGTAGAGGGGAAAGAGTATGAGCATGGCCGTGCAAGAATGAGGACAAAAATGGCGAAGAATTGTAAACTTTAGGATTAAGAATATGAGCATACTATGGAAGATATTCAGGAATGTGGCTGTAATAGTGGAAGCTATGGGATAGTTTGTTACCTGAATAACAGGTATAGAATAAATATGCGGTGATAACATGAAGATAAGGCAGTATCTGATGGAATACCTGCAAATCGCCATAGGCTCGTTTATAGGTTCTCTTGGCCTCACCATGTTCCTGGTGCCTAACAAAGTGGCTGCAGGGGGCGTGAGTGGTCTTGCCACGGTGCTCCATTACCTTTTCGGGCTGCCCGTGGGCTGGACCATGCTGGCACTGAATATCCCGCTCTTTGTGGCTGGGGTGATTTTTTTAGGGAAGGGTTTTGGAGCAAAAACCCTGGTGGGGGCGTTTCTGTTCTCGGTGTTTACGGAGGCCACAAAAAATTTCCCGGTGCTCACCCATGACCTGCTCCTTTCCACGGTATACGGAGGTTTGATACTGGGTGCAGGATTGGGCATAGTTTTCAGGGCTCGGGGCTCTACCGGAGGTTCGGACCTGGCGGCCATGCTTATAAATTACTTTATCCCGGCCATAAGCATAGGTCAGGGCATTCTATTTGTAGATTTTTTCGTCATAGGCCTCGATGGCCTGGCTTTTAACTGGGAGCTGGCCATGTATTCGTGGATAGCGCTCTTTGTCAGCAGCAAGGTAATAGACCTTATTCAAGAAGGTATCAATTACGCCAAGGCCGTATACATTATTTCCGACGAGGCGGAAAGTATCGCCCGAAAAATATTAAACGAAATGGAGCGGGGAGTAACCTTTCTTGGAGCCAAAGGCGCATATACTGGCGAAGAAAGGAATGTGCTGATGTGCGTGGTGACTCGCCTGGAACTGGCCCGCCTCAAAAACGTAATCCATGAATTGGACCCCGGTGCTTTCGTGATAGTCCATGATGTGCACGAGGTGCTGGGGGAAGGATTCAGCTTTGGCAACAAGCCCTCGAAGAAAATTTGATGCAATAAAAAAGGAGTGATATAATTTGAGTCTGCCTAAAGAAAAAATCGACGAACTCACATCCATAGCCCGCACCATCCGGCGGCACATCATCGAAATGACCGCCGAAGCGGGTTCCGGCCATCCCGGGGGCTCCCTGTCGTGTGCCGATAT
>DUMA01000033.1 GCA_012840135.1 Thermoanaerobacterales bacterium | reverse complement strand
TTACCATCGGGGATACGATTATTGAAGGCGACAGAGAATTTACGGGATCGGATTACAGGATATGGTTTAAAAACGAGAACATCATCTCATGGAGAAACGGCAAGATCGACGTAACCGTTCCCGACCTCATATGCATCGTCGCCGACGACACCAAACAACCCGTTACAAACCCGAATTTTGAACCCGGGCTGAGGGTCTCCGTGATCGGGTTACCCGCACCAAAAGAGTGGAGGACACCGGAAGGCCTCAAGGTCTTCGGTCCAAAGCACTTTGGGTATGATATCGAGTATGTGCCCATCGAAAAAATGTTTTAAAACGGGAGGCTTAACAGTATGAAGAAAATCCTGGTAATAAGCCCCATCACTACCGTGCATTTTAGCGGGATGACAGAGGAATATCTTGAGGGTATAAAAAGTCCGGCCACTGAAGTGGAATGTGTAAATATAAGAAAGGGGCCGGCGTCTATTGAGACCTTTTACGATGAAGCCTATGCACTCCCCGAAATATTGAGAATAGTGGATGAATATAAGACAAAATGCGATGCCATAATGATCAACTGCTTTGCGGACCCAGCCGTAAACGCCGCCAGGGAACTTGCCGACATCCCCGTCGTAGGCCCGGCTGAAGCCTCCATGGCCCTTGCCCTCATGCTTGGTCACAAATTTGCCGTCATCTCCACTTTGAGGAATTCCGGGCCGTGGATAGAGCTTCAAGCCAGGAGCTATGGGATAGAGAACCGGATGGCGGCGGCAATAGGGATAGATATACCGGTGCTCGAACTTAAGACAGACTTAAAAAAGACCGCCGCATACCTCATAGATGCTGCAAAAGAGCTTATAAAATCGAAAGGGGCCGAAGTAATAGTCCTGGGGTGCACCGGTATGGCGCCTGTTGCCGATATGATCAGGAAAGAACTAAACGTCCCCGTAGTTGAGCCCATGGCTGCAGCCTTCAAAATGGCTGAAATGATGGCTGATTTAGGGCTGAAGCACTCAAAAGTCGGGCTGTACATGACCCCCGATAAAGGAAAGATAAGCGGTTATTAATCGGAGGGAACTGAATGATCTTGCAGATTTCATTAACGGTGCCTGAGGCGAAAGAGATTATTGCAAAAGCTGCGGCAAATTTGCCTGAAATAAAAAGAGCGATGAAATCGGGTAAAATATTTTTAAAAGGTGGAACAACGGTTTCTGCTCTGGCCCGGGAACTTGTCGGCACGGATTTATATATATGTGGCAGGATTTCGCCACGCGGTACTAAGGGCTCAAAATCTATGATTTTTGATGTTCCTCATAGTGTTTTAATAGATAAAGGCGTGGTTAGAAATGCGGATGATTGGGAAGAGGCCGAAATTAAAAATCTACAAAAACAAGATGTATTTGTAATAGGGGCTAATGCCATCGATAAGGACGGTAATGCGGCAATAATGGCCGGAAGTTTTTTAGGCGGCCCTCCAGGGAAAATATTAGGAGGCCTTATGGCAGAAGGAATCAATATTATCATATTGGCCGGCATAGAAAAACTCATTCCAACAACTATAAGTGATGCAGTAAGGGCATGTGGTCGCAAAAAAGTTGATATATCTTTTGGAATGGCAGTAGGCCTTATACCAATAATAGGGAAATTGATAACCGAACAGACAGCAATCGAAATGCTTGCAGATGTAAAATGTACGGTTATAGGGAAAGGTGGCATCTGTGGGGCTGAAGGTTCTACTACAATGGTAGTAGAGGGAGATAAAAGCCAAATTTATAAGATTTATAAATATGTGGAGAGTGTAAAAGGTTTTACTACGTGTGGAATAAAAGCAAGTCTAGAAGAATGTGAACGAGGCAGTATGGGATGCAAAGAGGAGCTTGCATGTATATATAAAAAACCAATAAAACCAAATTTTTGGAGTGATAGCAATGTTTGACATGGAGAAAATTAGGCCTGGCGTTATAAACATGTTAAAAGTAAATATGCAAGTAAAAAAAGGCGAATCAATACTAGTGTTAAATGATGTCCCTCGAACTGAAGAATGGAAACTATCTTATAGCAAAATAAGTGATTTTGCCAAAAGATCTATAATGGCAAGGAAAATGTATGATATTATTTGCGAAGTATTCAAAGAAAATAAAGTTGATTACTTTGTATATCCTTCATTAGGGCAAAATGGTGTAGAGCCAACCGAAGAAGTTGCGGAAAAAATAAAGAAATATGATATTGTATTAGCTCTAAACACCTATTCCCTTTCTCATACCAACGCCAGAGAAAATGCTTGCAAGGCAGGTGTTAGGATTGCCAGCATGCCAGGTTTAGAATGCGAAATGCTTACCGAACAAGGGCCTTTGGCGGCAGATTATATTTCGATAAAACAGGAAACTGAACGATTGGCAGAGCTGTTAACTAAGGCAAAAACGGCCAGGGTTACAACCGAAAATGGTACCGACATTACATTAAGCATCGAAGGAAGACATGGTGGCGCTGATACAGGCATAATAGCAAATAAAGGAGAATGGGGCAATTTACCAGGCGGAGAAGCATATATAGCCCCGGTAGAAGGAACGGCTACAGGAATAATAGTAGTTCCTGCTGGATGGTATTTTGGATTGGTAGAAGATATGATTTTAACTTTTAAGAATGGGTATGTCGTTTCCATAGAAGGCGGGGGAAGAGTAGGCGAGGAATTGAGGGAGCTTTGTTACTTCAATGACGATAAATATAAACACAGACGAAATTGTGCTGAACTGGGTATTGGTACTAATCCAAAGGCTAAGAAACCTGACAATGTTCTAGAAGCAGAGAAGATAAAAGGCACAATTCATATTGCTATTGGAGACAGTTCTCATATGGGGGGCGTTAATGAATCAGATTTACATGAAGATTTTGTTCTACCTTCGCCGATGCTTTATTTAGACGGGAAATTAATAATAGAGAAAGGCAAAATCGTATAGAAGATTTTTACTACTCAATTGGGCAGGATGTTTGGTTATTTCTAAGGTAAAGGAGTAAAAATATGCCAAAAATAATGTACATTGATCCTGTAGGACCTAAAGGAGCATGTCCAAAATTAAAAAATGACCTTGATAGGATAAAGCAAAAGAATACAGAAGTGGAATTTACATGTTTAAAAAAGGGGCCGGAACATCTAGAATACCGATACTATGAAGCTTTGATATTGCCTGAGCTGTTGGATACCATCAGAGATTTAGAAACAAAAGAATATGATGCTGCGATAATCGGATGCTTTTATGACCCTGGTCTTTATGAAGCAAGAGAGATTTTAAATCGTATGGTGGTAACAGCTCCAGCGGAAGCTTCTCTTCATATTGCTGCGACTTTGGGCCGAAAGTTTTCCATTCTTGTTGGAAGATTAAAATGGGTCCCTCAGATGATGGAAAATATCATGAAGTACGGGTTAAAAGATAAGCTGGCATCATTTAAATCTTTAGAGATGGGTGCATTGGATTTTCATATGGATGAAAATATCACATTAAGCAAAATGAAAGAAAAAGCTCTGGAAGCTATAGAACTTGATGGAGCAGAAGTGATTATTTTAGGGTGTACTATGAATTTTGGGTTTTATGAAAAATTACAAGACCAGCTAAAGGTACCTGTAATAGATCCTGCCATAGCGGCTCTAAAATACGCCGAGCTTTTAGTAGAAATTAGAGACAAGTTGGGTTGGTATACTTCCAAAAAATATGCTTTTGAAACACCACCAGATTTGCGTTAAGCTGTACTTGCCCCTATTATTTGGACTCAAACGACCAACACGCCACGATTCATAGTATTTCTTAGAAATGCTTCATAAAATGCTGATGGTGTCATATAATTTAAGGATTCATGGGGCCTTTCATAAGATAAAACTTTATATAATCATTAAAAAATGATTTATAACTTTCAAAGTCTTTATATTAACATATTCTACTCAACTTTCGCATAGCGAAAGCAAGCTTAAAACCTTGAAAAATCAACAATTATAGGCAAATAAAAATGCAAGAACCTCCCTTTTTGTGATATAATGGAATTGGTAACAAATATACAAGAAAGGAAGATTCTTGCAATGTCCATTATATCACATAATTGGGATAATGAAAACCGCTTTTCCTCTACCGTAGATAACTTTTTTAAAGAACATCATATAGGCGCATTAATGAAACAGAGTAATTTCTATAAGGAAAAAGGAATATCATGTCTTTTAGTTTTCAAATTGCTCTTTACCTTGTTTTTACAGGAAAAAATCTATTCAGGACCATAGAAACACAAAATACAGCTTTGCCATTTGCAAAGGATGTAGCATACAGGTTCCTTAACTCAGTGCATTGCCACTGGCAGCGGTTTCTTATGTTGCTGGCATCATCCATAATCCGAAACAAACTTGTTGATTTAACATCGGATGATCGTGTTAATGTTCTGATAGTGGATGACTCAATTGGCTTCTTACACTCGGCAGGTCTGACGGCAATACTTTCATTCCCCTGGGCTTTAATCTCTTGAGTGCACAAACTTCTAAAAACAGGTTACACCCCATGAATGATGAAATAGATAAGAGGAGTATTGGCTACAAACGCCGTCTTTCCTCTCTCTACAAAGAAACCGATGCAATGATAGACCTTTTAAAACAAGCTGTAGAAAAACGGCGTGCCCGCAAAGTATGTGCTCTTTGACAGCAATGAACCTGCAGAGTATATATTCCTCTATCAAGAAAAAGCGTGGCAAAGCCAAAATTCTTTCATCAGTAGTTGTTTGTATAGGAACCGATGAGGATGGTAATGATACAGGCAAAAATCGTATTTGTAAAGGACCGCAATCGATCCCGCAACTGGCTTGCCCTTATCTCCACAGACGTTACACTTTCTGATGAGGAAATCATAAGGATATATGGCAAGCGCTGGGATATTGAAATATTCTTCAAGATCTGTAAATCGTACCTAAACCTTGCAAAAGAGCTCCAGGGCCGTTCATATGATTCTATGGTTGCTCATACAACGATTGTTTTTGCAAGGTACATCACGTTGGCGGTTGAAAATCGTAACAATAAGGATTTACGTACTATCGGAGGTTTATTTGAGGTTTATTTTATCTATGTAGTGATAAACTTCAGCACATAAAGTTTCTTGAAGCTTTACAGCTTTTGATAGATGCTCTCAAAACGGCTTTATGTGAAAAACTTATGCTTTCTAAAGAGGCAATAAGTGAGTTTTTGGATCACTTTATGTCTTGTTTACCTACTTTTATCAGGGAAAAGCTCGCTTTATGTTCCTGCGAAAGTTGAGTTATAATTCATTTTTTAAAGGCCTGGATGATTATCTATATGAAAGGCCCCACGAATTTTTGAATTATAAGACACCTTCAGCATTTTATTAAGCATTTTTGAGAAATACTGTGAATCGTGGCGTGTTGGTAGTTTAAGTCCAAGTAATAGGGGGCCAGTACAATAAAATATCTGATATTAGAGGTGAATATACCAAAAACTATTTCTCAAAGCCAAAATATTTTCCAAGTTATACCTTATAGAATTTTCTAGAAGCAGAAAAAGAGGTATAAAAACAGGGTTTTTACACTAAATTTTTAAGATTTTTCAGTTACCAAGGGTTTATTTACTTTATCTCTCAATTCTATTAGTCCTGTCCTGAAGGAAAATCCCGAGATTAAAAGAGTTTATCTTGGCGGTTAATATTGAAAAGAGAGGTATATGTCATGGTCATCAAATCTCCTGTTGGAAACAGTATATCCTGCAAAGGCTGGCAGCAGGAGGGGCTTTTGAGGCTCCTCCTCAATTGCCTCGATCCGGATATCGCCAAGGCTCCGGAGGAGCTGGTGGCCTATGGCGGTCGGGGCAAAGTGGCAAGGGATATAGAGTCTTTAAAGGCCATCGTAAATGCTTTGATGAATCTTGAAAACGATGAGACTCTGCTCATTCAATCAGGAAAACCCGTGGGAGTTTTCAGGACTTTTGAGTACGCCCCCAGGGTCATCATGGCCGGGGCGCTGCTGGTGCCCCACTGGTCCAACTGGGAGTACTTCCATAAGCTGGAGGAAAAGGGTTTAACGGCTTACGGACAGTCGACCGCCGGTTCCTGGGCTTATATCGGCACCCAGGGGATACTGCAGGGCACGTGGGAGACCTTCGGCCAGGTGGCCAAAAGGCACTTCGGAGGCACTTTAAAAGGAAGGATGGTGCTCACTTCGGGCCTCGGGGAGATGGGAAGCGCCCAGCCGCTGGCCATTGCAGCCAACGGAGGTGTTGCCATTGTGGCCGATGCGGACAGGACTATAGTTAAAAAACGGTTGATGTCAAGTACCATCGATATCATGGCTGATTCTCTGGAAGAAGCGCTGAAAATAGCGAAAGAATACATAACAAGAGAAGAGCCCGTATCCATAGGAGTGTGCGGCAATGCGGCGGATGTATATGGATATTTTGTAAGCCATAAAATCATCCCAGATGTGGTAACGGATCAAACCCCGGCCCATGATCTGGAAAGTTATATACCATCGGGACTTTCGCCCCGGGAAGCGCACCTACTGGCTGAGGAAGACCCAGAACGGTATGAGAAAATGGTTATGGAAACCATAAGGCGCCATGTAAGGGCCATGGTGGAACTTAAGAACAGGGGGGCGGTGGTGTTCGATTATGGCAACAACCTGAGAGAGCAGGGGCGAAGGGCAGGCATTGAAGATGCTTTTTGTTTTCCGGGATTTGCTGCGGAGTACATCAGGCCGCTCTTTTGCGAAGGGAGAGGGCCTTTCAGGTGGGTAGCATTGTCGGGAGATCCTGAAGATATTTACAAGACCGATGAGGTAATTCTGTCGATTTTTAAAGGAGACACAAGGCTTCACGACTGGCTGAATTTTGTGGAGAGAAGATTTATGTTTCACGGTTTGCCGGCCAGGGTATGCTGGCTCAACTATAAGGAGAGATCGGTTTTTGGAAAAATTATAAACGAGATGGTGGCGTCGGGAAAACTAAAGGCGCCCATAGCCATTACAAGAGACCATATGGATGCGGCGGCGGTGGCTTCACCCTTCAGAGAGACCGAGGCTATGAAAGACGGAAGCGACGCCATTGCTGACTGGCCGGTGCTCAATGCCCTTTTAAACTGCAGTTCCGGAGCTACGCTGGTAGGAATATATCAAGGAGGTGGAGTGGGTATTGGATATTCCATCCACTCCGGAGTGACGGTGATTGCCGACGGCACGGAAAAAGCCCAAGAAAGGTTGGATCATGTCTTGAAGGCAGATCCCGCTCTTGGAGTCATACGCTATGCTGACGCAGGCTATGATATGGCAAGAGAGATCATAAAAGACTCCGATTTTCCCGCAAAAGTTGTGAACTGAGGTGAGCGGGATGGGCGACTTTTTGAAGGATTATGCCAGGAAGGGGTTCCTCAAGGACCTGCTTTTCAATGATATTGTCAGCGTAAGGGATATATGGGAACTGCAAAAGATATTGAATATTGAGCATTTACCCGATGCAGTAATGGTGGTAACCATAGACAACTATTATTCCGATACCATAAATAAAAGCGAAATCCAGAAACAGGCCATCAGGGTAAAAGTATACGAGTGCCTGAAAAGGTGTGCGGAAGAGCTCGATGCCATGGTGGTTAACATGGAGGAAAACCTGTTTGCGGTTTTATTCAGGATTGAAAAGGATAGGGTGTCGGAAGTTGAATACAGTGTAAACGCTGGTGCTTATTTGAAGGAACGGGTGGAAAGGGAGACCGGAATATCTGTTTCCGCAGGTATAGGCAGAAGGTATAAAGACATTATGGATCTGCACCTTTCATACAAAGAAGCCCTTTCAGCCTGCCATCATAAATTCTTCCTGGGCAAAAGCCAGGTGATCCACATCGATAATGTGCTCCCCTTTTCAGAAGATCTGGGCCTTTATTCCGTGGAAGTGGAATCCCAGCTCTCAGTGCGGGTGCTGGCCTGCGATGAGGAAGGAGCCATAAACATTCTCCGGGAACTGATGGGAGACACTCTGCAGCAAAAGGCCATAAATCCTCTGACGATGAAAACCCGGCTTATAGAGATTATAACCACTCTTATGAGGGTGGCGGTGGAGGCCGGGGCCGACCAGGAGAATCTTGCGGTGTTGAGCGGCAAATGCGTGGAAGAAATTTTAAAGAGCGATACAATGACAGCACTTCAAAGTTTGATGCAACAAGCCATAAAGGGTGTCATTCAGGAAGTCTATCAGGGCCGCAAGCGCATGAACCTCGAAGTCTTTGAAAAGGCTCTAAATTATATCCGAGATAATTTCAAAAAGCCCATTACTCTGGAGGAAGTATCCGACCATGTCCATATAAGTCCCTACTATTTCAGCCATGGGTTTAAAAATTTCACCGGCATGAACTTTATCGATTATGTTACAAAGCTCCGCATAGATGAGGCCAAGAAGCTCCTCCTGACTACGGATATGAGCGTAGGCGATGTGGGAAAGCAGGTGGGGTATTATGACCCCAATTATTTCGGCAGAGTCTTTAAAAACGTGGTGGGAATGCCCCCCAGCAAATTCAAGGTAAGCAAAAAAGTCCGCCTGGAAAGAATTTTTTCCGAAGGTTAAAGTTTTTTAAATATAGTATATATTATGTAGCAAACAAAACCGCAATGGGTTTGAAAATATTTTAGGGGGAGGAAATATTTGGATGCTGAGCAATTTTGACATATCAAAGGCTATGACAGTAAAACTGGACGATGAGTTGCCGGAAATGCCGGATTTTGTGGAGGGGATAAGGCGGGCGCCGGCCAGGGATTTCCGCCTTTCAAAGGAACAGACAAAAATTGCCCTGAAAAATGCGCTCCGATATGTGCCGGAAAAATACCATGAAAAGCTTGCTCCGGAGTTTTTAAACGAGCTGATGACCCGGGGAAGGATCTATGCTTACAGGTACAGGCCTGCAGGCAGGATTTATGGAAAACCTGTGGACGAATACAAAGGTAAATGTCTGGCAGGCAAGGCCTTCCAGGTAATGATAGACAACAACCTGGATTTTGAGGTGGCCCTCTACCCTTATGAACTGGTGACTTATGGAGAAACGGGCAGCGTGTGCCAGAACTGGATGCAGTACAGATTGATAAAGAAGTATCTCGAAGTCCTGACCGAAGACCAGACCCTGGTCATCGAGTCGGGCCATCCCGTAGGACTTTTCCCTTCAAAGCCCGATGCCCCAAGGGTAATTATCACCAATGCCCTGATGGTGGGCATGTTCGATAACCAGGATGACTGGGAAATTGCCGAAGAAATGGGCGTGGCCAATTACGGCCAGATGACCGCCGGAGGTTGGATGTACATCGGCCCTCAGGGCATCGTCCACGGCACCTTCAACACCCTTTTGAACGCCGGGAGGTTGAAACTGGGAATACCCCACGATAAGGATTTGAGAGGATATTTGTTTGTGTCTTCGGGCCTCGGCGGTATGAGCGGCGCCCAGGCTAAAGCCGTGGAAATAGCCGGGGGAGTCGGCATCATAGCCGAGGTGGATTACTCGCGGATTAAGACCCGCAAGTCCCAGGGGTGGGTGAGCAGGGTGTCCTCCGATTTGGAAGAGGTTTTCATGATAGCCCGCGAATATTTGCAGAAAAAAGAGCCCCTTTCCATAGCGTACTATGGAAATGTTGTAGATCTTCTTGAATACATCGTCAAAAACAATATAAAAGTCGACCTGCTGTCGGACCAGACTTCCTGCCACGTGCCCTATGATGGCGGATACTGCCCCCAGGGACTCACTTTTGATGAGAGGACCCGGATGCTCGCCGAAGACAGGGAGAAATTCCGGGAATTGGTGAATAAGAGTTTGAGGCATCACTTTGAATTGATTAAGACCCTGGTTGACAGAGGCACTTATTTCTTCGATTACGGTAATTCCTTCATGAAAGCAGTGTATGATGCCGGTGTCAGGGAAATTTCCAAAAACGGCGTTGATGAGAAAGACGGCTTCATATTCCCATCCTATGTGGAGGATATAATGGGACCGGAACTATTTGATTACGGCTATGGGCCCTTCAGATGGGTGTGCCTTAGCGGAAAGCATGAAGATCTTATAAAAACGGACAGGGCGGCCATGGAGTGCATCGATCCCAGCAGGCGGGGCCAGGACCGGGACAATTACATCTGGATCCGAGATGCTGAAAAACACAATCTGGTGGTGGGAACCCAGGCCAGGATCTTATACCAGGATGCCGAAGGAAGGGTCAGGATAGCCCTCAAGTTCAATGAGATGGTGAGGAACGGTGAAATCGGGCCGGTGATGCTGGGGAGAGACCATCACGATGTGAGCGGTGCCGATTCGCCTTTCCGGGAAACGGCAAACATCAAGGATGGAAGCAATATCATGGCAGATATGGCAACCCAATGTTTTGTCGGAAATGCCGCCAGGGGCATGACCCTTGTGACACTTCATAACGGGGGTGGCGTTGGCATAGGTAAGGCTATCAACGGCGGTTTTGGACTACTGCTGGATGGAAGCCAGAAAACAGACAATATCATAAAATCTGCCCTGCTCTGGGATGTCATGGGCGGCGTGGCCCGGAGGTCCTGGGCCAGGAATCCACATTCCATAGAGACCGCCGTGGAATTCAATAAAAATTATCGTGGTCTCGGTCACATAACGATTCCTTATATTCCCGACCAAAAGCTTATTGATGAAGTCGTAGAAAAGGGGTTAGGAGAATCTACCAAGTAATTTCTGCCCGGCGGGCATCGCCACCCGCCGGGATTGCTTTAATACAATAAAATGTTGAAACTGGAGGAATGAAGATGGGTTCAATAGTAGAATGTATTCCAAACTTTAGCGAGGGCCGGAGGACTGAAATTATTGAAGCCATCGCCGGTGCGATAAAATCGGTGGACGGCATCCGGCTTTTGAATTATTCTTCTGACCAGAGCCACAACCGCAGCGTTTTTACATTCATAGGGGCTCCGGATTCTGTTAAAGAGGCGGCTTTTAAAGGAGCCGAGAAGGCAGCGGAACTCATTGATATGACAAAACACAAAGGGGAACATCCCCGCATGGGTGCTGTGGATGTTATTCCTTTCGTGCCCGTAAAAAATGTAACGATGGAAGAGTGCGTAAATTTGTCAAAGGAGCTAGGCGAAAGGATAGCCCGGGAGCTTTCCATTCCCGTGTTTTTGTACGAAGAATCGGCCACCAAGCCCGAGCGCAGGAATCTTGCTGATATAAGGCGGGGGGAGTTTGAAGGAATGGCCGAGAAAATAAAAGACCCCGTATGGGCGCCGGACTTTGGAAAGGCCGAGATTCATCCTACCGCGGGAGCTGTTGCTGTTGGCGCCCGCATGCCCCTGATAGCGTACAATGTAAATTTGGGCACAACGGATATTAATATTGCCAAACAGATAGCCAGAATTATCCGTGAAAGCAGCGGGGGTCTCAAGTATGTCAAGGCCATAGGAGTGATGCTGGAAGACAGGAACCTGGCCCAGGTCTCTATAAACATGACCAACTATGAGAAGACTTCACTTTACAGAGTTTTTGAGCTAATTCGCACAGAAGCCAGGAGATACGGTGTCCACATTGTGGGAAGTGAAATCGTGGGTCTTACTCCCATGAATGCATTGATAGATGTGGCAAAATACTACCTGCAGCTGGAAGGATTTGATGATAAAAAGCAAGTGCTGGAAAACTATCTGCTCTGAAAAAACTTGCCTTTATAAAAAACATTTTTATAAACTTTAGAGGTGAATCATGAATAATTTTTATGATATGATAGTAAAAAATATAGGTCTTCTGGCTACGCCGGAGGGCAAATGTGCGAAGAAAGGCAAAGATCAGGGCAGAATAAAATTTATGGAAAATGCCTTTATAGCCATTGATGGGGAAACCATAAGCGAAGTAGGTGCTGGGGAACAGCTGAAAGCACTTGAAAACCGGGGGAGGATTTGCAGCAAAACCAGAATTGTAGATGCTGGTGGCAGTCTCGTGACGCCGGGCCTGGTGGACCCGCACACTCACCTTATCTTTTCTGGATGGCGGCAAAAGGAGCTTTCCCTCAAACTCAAAGGTATGAGCTATCTTGAGATCCTGAAGATGGGCGGAGGCATATTAAATACAGTAAAAAATACCCGCCGGGCAAGTTTAGATGAACTGATAGAATATGGCAGAAAGGCCCTGGACAGAATGATGGCCCACGGCACCACTACCTGTGAGGCCAAGAGCGGATACGGGCTGAATGTGGAAGACGAGATAAAATCGCTGAAAGCCATCCGGGAACTGAATGTGATTCATCCTGTGGAGCTGGTGCCCACTTTTATGGGTGCCCATGCCGTGCCGGAAGAATACAATGGAAAAACGGCGGAGTATTTAGACCTAATAAATAGTGAAATGCTGCCGAAAGTGGCCGATGAGCATCTTGCGGAGTTTTGCGACGTTTTCTGCGAGCAGGGGGTATTTAGTGTAAATGAATCCAGGGAGATTCTGGAGTGCGGCAAAAATCACGGTCTAATCCCGAAGGTCCATGCCGATGAAATAACCTCCCTGGGAGGAGCAAGCGTTGCGGCAGAAGTGGGAGCCATTTCAGCCGATCACTTAATCCATGCTTCCGATGAGGGTCTTTTTGCCATGGCGGAAAAGAACGTAATTGCGGTGCTTTTGCCGGGCACATCGTTCTTTTTAAATGAAGCTTTCGCCCGGGCCAAGACCATGATGGAAATGGGAATTCCGGTAGCACTGGCCACCGATTTTAATCCAGGTTCATGCCCGACCGAATCCCTTCAGCTTGTGATGAACCTTGCGTGCATCAAATATAGAATGACACCGGAAGAAGTCCTCACTTCGGTGACCCTCAATGCAGCATCGGCCATAAACAGGGCTTCTACCATCGGTAGCATCGAGCCGGGCAAACAGGCGGATATTGTGATATGGAATGCACCTGACCTGGATTTTATAATCTATCACTTTGGAGTTAACCTGGTAAGAACAGTTATCAAAAAAGGGAAAACCACGGTCAAAGACGGACAGATAATATAAGAGCCGGGCCGTCACAAACCACCTAAAGCGACTTTTTACACCTGAGTCAATATTTATTTATTTTAAATGAACGGAGGGAGGTTTTTCCGTGAAGACAGACATTGAAATTGCCCAGGAAGCAAAACTCAAGCCCATAAAAGAAATCGCAGAATCCATCGGCCTTTCGGAGGAAGACATTTCCCTGTACGGCAAGTATAAAGCAAAGGTGGACCACAGGATTCTGAAGAAATTAAACGACAGGAAGGATGGGAAGCTGATCCTTGTCACAGCTATAACACCTACACCGGCTGGTGAGGGCAAGACCACGACTACGGTGGGCATGGGGGATGCCCTGAAAAAACTCGGCAGGAAAGCGGTGATAGCGCTCAGGGAACCATCCCTCGGCCCTGTCTTCGGAGTTAAGGGCGGTGCCGCCGGTGGCGGGTATGCCCAGGTAGTACCTATGGAGGATATAAATCTGCATTTTACAGGAGATTTTCATGCCATAGGGGCCGCCAACAACCTGCTGGCGGCCATGCTGGACAACCATATCTACCAGGGAAATGCATTGAATATAGATCCCAGGAGAATTACATGGCGTCGCTGCATAGATATGAATGACCGTCAGCTCCGATTTATTGTGGACGGCCTGGGAGGGAAGGCCAACGGTGTTCCCAGGGAGGATGGGTTTGATATAACGGTGGCATCGGAAGTCATGGCAGCGTTCTGCCTTGCTATTAGTTTGCAGGATTTAAAGGAACGCCTTTCAAAAATAATTGTGGCCTATACCTTTGACGGAAGGCCCGTGACGGCAGGGGATTTAAAGGCTGAGGGAGCCATGGCGGTTCTATTAAAAGAAGCCATAAACCCCAACCTTGTTCAGACCATCGAGCATACTCCTGCTTTCATCCATGGTGGTCCTTTTGCCAATATAGCCCATGGCTGCAACAGCTTGATTGCAACGAAGCTGGCGCTTAAACTGGCGGATTACGTGGTGACCGAGGCAGGATTCGGTGCGGACCTGGGTGCCGAAAAATTCGTAGATATCAAGTGCCGCCTTGGAGGAATAAAACCCGATGTTGCTGTCCTGGTGGCGAGCGTAAGAGCCCTGAAACACCACGGCGGGGCTTCAAAACAGGAACTTTCAAAAGAAAATCTACTGGCCCTTGAAAAAGGAATACCAAATATGATAAAACATATAGAAAATATAAAAAATCAGTATGGTCTCCCGGTGGCAGTGGCCATAAACCGCTTCCCCACCGATACCGAAGATGAACTCAATATGGTCTTTGATGCATGCAAGGCTATGAATGTACATGCAGCCGTATCCGAAGTCTTTACAAAAGGCTCCGAAGGTGGCATGGATCTGGCTGAACAAGTATTAAAATTGATTGAAAAAGGGCAAAATGAATTTAAATTCGTATATCCCCTCGATATTAACTTAAAAGACAAAATTGAAACCATAGCAAGAAATGTCTACGGAGCCGAAGGCGTGGATTTTACCCGGGAGGCGGAAAAGGAGATAGAAAACCTGGAAGTTCTTGGATTTAGGAACCTTCCCGTATGCATGGCAAAGACCCAGTATTCGCTATCGGATGACCCCAAACTCCTGGGGAGGCCGGAGGGTTTCAGGATTACCGTAAGACACATAAGAGTATCCGCAGGAGCGGGATTTGTAGTGGCTCTGACGGGCGACATCATGACAATGCCGGGGTTGCCCAAATCTCCTGCAGCAGAAAGGATAGATGTAGATGAAGAAGGAAAGATCACGGGCCTTTTCTAAAAGAAAAGATATTATAAGATAAAGGAGGCTTTTATGTTACTTTCCGAGTATAATATCAAAGACTTTATTTCCGTCCTTGCTTCAAAAGAACCCGCACCGGGGGGAGGTGCAGCTTCGGCCCTGGTGGGAGCCATCGGCAATGCCCTATCTTCCATGGTGGCAAATCTCACAGTGGGCAAAAAGGGATTTCATGACATGGAGCCCCTCATGCGGGAAATAATCGAAGAAGGGCAGAAACTGCAAGATTCCCTGATTTCACTTATTGATAAAGATACGGATGCTTTCAACGGTGTGGCCAAAGTCTTCAAAATGCCTAAAGACACCGAAGAGCAGAAGGCTAAAAGAAGTGAAGCTATGCAAAAGGCTTTAATGGATGCTACCCTGGTGCCTTTTTCCATAATGCAGGAGTGTGTCAGGGCCTTGCATCTGCATGAAAAGGCTCTGGGGAACTCCAATAAAGCTGCTGTAAGCGATCTGGGAGTAGGCGCCCTGTGCCTGAAAGCAGCCCTCCATGGCGGGTGGCTCAATGTGAAGATCAATTTGAACAGCATTAAAGACTCCAAATTCGTGGATGAGTTTGAAAAGAAAGGGAAGCAATTGCTTTTGGAAGGATCACGAATAGCCGATGAAATCTATCAAAAAGTAATGGAAAGCTTATAAATTTGATTTGGGTTTAAAAAGTCGTTTTGCCGTCACGAACCACAAACGCCGGAGTTTTTACACCTGCATCAAATTTATGTTGCAAAAAAATAAAGAGAATGATAAAATATTAACGAACTTGCAGAGTAGGTGTCCCGCGTCAAGTGCCGGAGGATGGGACGTTGCCTCCGGACGAAAAGTCTGGCATTTGGCCTGACTTGCGGTGGGCCACCGCGTTCGCTGCCACATCAATGAGCCTTTTTTCCACTGGTGTGGCAGTTCTGCCATACCCAATAAAAGGTGGAAGGAGGCTTAAAATGAAAAGGATTGCTACAAGAGACCTAGTCTTTATGGCCTTGCTGGTTGGCCTAAATATAGTGCTAACAAGGGTTGCCAGCATAAGGCTGAGTATCGGCAGCGTGGAAGGTATAAGGATTGGCTTTGGAGGGTTTCCGATAATCCTTGCGGGAATCATGATGGGACCTGCAGCAGGAGGCATTGTGGGCGCCATTGGCGATGTAATCGGCTATTACATCAATCCCATGGGGCCGTATATGCCACATTTTACTCTGACATCAGCTCTTACCGGCATAATTCCTGCGGTGATACTTGCACCGGCTAAAAAACCAATCCCCTCTTTCTGGCAGCTTTTACTGGCCATCAGCATCGGCCAGATAATTACATCGATAATCCTTGTGCCGTATTTTCTGCAGATACTCTTCAAGATTCCGATGGCTGTTACACTTCCGGCAAGGATTATAGGGCAGGCCATACACGTCCCGGTTTACGCTCTATTTACGGAAGTGCTACTAAAAAGGATATATATGGTTTTACATTATGATGCAAGATAGTAGAAAGCGTGGGCGACAGGAAAAACCTGTCGCCTTCTTAATACCATTAAATTTAAATATAGAGCTTTAAAAATATTTTTTTTATTAGAAGGAAAAATAGAAAACATATAGAATAAAATAATAAGAGGTTAAAAAGATTTGTTATTTAACCGGACTACTAAGTAACCTAGATTTTGTCTTTTTAATATATCAAAATATTATAATAATAAAAAATTAACCAAAAAGAAAAAATATGAATCTTTTGGGGGTGACTTACTTTGAAGATTGTAAAGACGAAACCCGAACTCTGCAACGGTTGCGGAGCATGCATGACGGCATGTTCCAAAGTCCTCTACAGGGTCGAAGACCCGAAAAAGTCGGCTATAAGAATCAAAGAAAAGGCTGAAAAATCGGGAAGCTATGAGATCTTTGTCTGCAACCACTGCGGCGAATGCATACCGGTTTGCAACACGGAAGCGATGTACCAGGCCAAAAATGGTGCTGTAAGGGTTGATGACAAAAAGTGCGTCGGATGCTACATCTGCGTAGGCTTTTGTCCAAACAATGCCATGTTTACTCATCCGGACATAAACGAGCCTATAAAATGCATTGCCTGCGGTGCATGTACGAGAGTATGTCCCACAGGTGCCATTTACATGGATGAAAAATAAACTAAGCGGAGGTGTTAAAATGGTGGAGAACGTAATCGAAATGAAAAAAGCTCATAGGCTTCTGGCGAGAATGGATTATGAGTTGGGAAAAGTCCAGAAGGGTTATACCAACCGGACCCTTTATATAAATCTATGTGACAACACCATAAAGTCAAAACCAGTAACCCAGCAGATGAAAGATATTTTCATCGGCGGCAGGGGGTTCGGGTTGTGGTATTTGTGGAATGCCGTCACTAGTGAAACCAAATGGAACGACCCGGAGAATGAGATAATAATCTCCACGGGACCTATAGGGGGAATCACTCAGTACCCCGGAGCGGGCAAGTCTCTGGTGGTAAGCCTTTCTCCTATTACGGGTACCGTAATTGATTCCAATGTAGGGGGATATTTCGGACCCCTCTTGAAGTTTTCAGGATGGGATGCCCTTGAAATACAGGGCAAGGCCGAAAAAGATGTAATTATATATATTGATGGAAACAATGGTTATGTAACCATTGAGGAAGCTCCTGAAGAAGCTGTAGACTCTCATTTGGCGGCAGAGCAATTTACTGCCATGTACGCCGATTCTGAAGAGGACAAAAGGAATGTGGCGGTGGTCTCGGCAGGGCGCGGAGCGGAAAACACTCTGATAGGATTGCTCAACTTTTCTTTCTTTGATTTAAAGCGCGGAGTGCCCAGATTGAAACAGGCAGGAAGAGGCGGTATAGGTACTGTTTTCAGGGATAAAAAGATAAAAGCTCTGGTGGTAAAGTACACCGGTGTGAAGGGAGATACCAATGGTCCTGCCGATAAAGAGAAAATAATAAACGCAGGCCTCAGACTCCACAGGGAAATCCATGATCTGGATAAGGTACAAAACCGCATGAGAGAAGTGGGGACGGCGCACCTGACGGAAATAATGAACGACTATGATCTGCTTCCTGTTATGAATTTCCAGTACGGTTCTCATCCCGATGCCATAAAATTAAGTTCGGATGTATTCAAAAAGTACTTTACCCAGGGCCTGCCGGACGGCTGCTGGTACGGCTGCTCCATGGCTTGTGCCAAAGCGGTGGATAATTTCGAGCTAAAGACAGGTCCATATAAAGGGCAAAAAGTATGTGTGGATGCAGCCGAATATGAAACCATAGCAGGTCTGGGTGCCAACTGCGGTATATTTGATCCCGAATATGTGATCGAAGCCAACTTTTATTGTGACACGTACGGTATCGACAGCATTTCCACAGGAACGTTAATGGCTTTTGTCATGGAATGCTATGAAAGGGGAATTATAAACAAAGAAATAACCGGCGGTCTGGAACTTAAATTCGGCAATAAAGAAGCGGCAATGGAACTGATTCATCAGATGGGTAACGGCTATGGCTTTGGCAGGATTGCCGGCCAGGGCGTACGGCGCATGAAGAAAATCTTTGTGGAGGAATACGGAGCGGACCCCGGCCTGGTCAACGATATAGGGATGGAAGTCAAAGGTCTGGAATGCTCACAGTATGTAAGCAAGGAATCCCTGGCTCAGCAGGGAGGATATGCGCTGGCCAATAAGGGGCCGCAGCATGATGAGGCATGGCTCATATTTATGGATATGGTGAACAAACAGATTCCGACTTTTGAGGATAAGGCTCAGGCGCTGTATTATTTCCCCATGTTCCGCACATGGTTCGGATTAAACGGCCTTTGCAAACTGCCGTGGAATGATATCGAGCCTGCGGACAACGGGCTTACCGATGAACCTGCAAAAGTTCCAGAACACGTGAGGAACTATGTGGATATATTTAACGGGGTTACCGGTAAGAACATTACGAAAGAAGAACTGATACTGCAGTCAGAAAGAGTTTATAATTTCCAGAGGATTTTTAACCTTAAAATGGGCTACGGGACAAGAAAATACGATATTCCGCCTTATCGGTTCATGGGTCCCGTGACAAAAGAAGAATATGAGTCCAGAGCGGAAAGGTACGATAAACAGTTGAAAGAACTTGGATACGATATAGAAGGTAAAACCGTTGAAGAAAAAATAAAGATGCTGAGGGAATACAGGGAAGACCAGTATCAAAAACTGTGTGATGCTGTTTACAGGCGCAAGGGCTGGACGCCGGACGGAGTGCCCACTCTGGAGACTGTGAAAAAACTGGGCATCGATTTTCCGGATGTGGTGGAACTTATCAGCAAATATCAATAAATGTCAATGATATGCATTGCTGAAAGACATTTTGCAAGCATAGAAAAATGGCTATGAAGATCGTATCCGCAACAAGGTGGTGACGTATATTGATAAAAGTAAACAAGGAAAACATGGAATACCAGGAAGGAATGACTGTAGAAGATGTTTTGCAAAAAAAGAAATACACTTTCCGGATGATAACCGTGATAGTGAACGGTCGGGTCGTGCCCAAGGACCAGTATGCCACATACATGTTAAAGGACGGAGATAATGTTGACGTTGTTCACATCATGAGCGGCGGCTGATGAAGAGGTCGAAGATAGAATTTTACCCGTGCATCGATAGCGGTGCTGTAAATCAGACAAAGGAGGATGCTGTATGAAGGCGGATACTTCCTCATGGTTGAAGAACTACATCAGGGAGCGTGGCGGTGTAATGAATATCACAAAGCGATTGAACATCCACGGGTGATGAAATGCCTTCTATGCCCCGTCAGGTCTGGCGGGCAAACCGGAAAAGCAGGATGAGTATGTAAAATTTAAAGTGGAAGAAGACATAGAAATATACGTGGACAATGAAGTCTTAAATAAACTGGAGCCCGGTTCAAAAGAGCTGAAATTTATGTTGCCCGAATACGGATGGCAGCATCTGACATTTTTAGAAGAGTAGGGTGCTTTATAAAGGCACCCTCTTTTTTTATGCAAAACTTGTGGGCTATGGTATTTTATGTTAGTATTTTATTGACTGATGTATTATTGCTTGAAAGAGAGGTAATGAATATGAAGGAAGAAAAAATAAAATTGAGGCGCAGGATATACAGGCTGGTGGCCGAACACGCCAGAAAGCTGGATAATCTTCAGGATGTATACGGTGCGGTAATGGATTCCCTTGGAGGAGAAATAAGCCGGGAAGAAGCCGAGGCCAGGGTGAGGGCAGCCCTTGGCACCTTCGAAAAGGGCGAGATTCCTCAAGAGGTAGATTTCCCATTTATATCTATCATAGAAAAGGCCTGTGAAGGATATAAGGAGGACTGCGCTTGCAGCATGTCCTGCGAGCCCGGCGCCCTCCGCATGGATGAAAGGGGAAAGCCTGCGGTAGATATAGACAGGTGCCTCTCATGCGGCCTTTGCATCATTGCCTGCCCGGAAGGAGCAATAACCGATAAGGCGGAGATAGCCCAGACCATAAACCTCATAAAAAAGCACAAAAGGGTATACGCTGTGCTGGCACCGGCTTTTGCCGGGCAGTTTGGGAGAAAGACGAGTGAAGAACAGTTAAAGACCGCCCTTTTAATGCTGGGATTTTACGATGTGCTGGAAGTGGCTCTTGGAGCCGACATGATTACGGTGAAAGAGGCGGAAGAATTTTTGCGACGTATGGATCGGGGAGATAAGTTCATGATTACCTCTTGCTGCTGTCCGCCTTTTGTCCGCATGGCCAAAGGATACAGGCCGAAGATAGCAGGTCTCGTGTCCGATTCGGTTTCTCCCATGGTGGCTATCGCCCGGTTTATAAAGGCTGAAGATGAAAACGCCAAGGTGGTTTTCATAGGGCCTTGTATTGCAAAAAAGACTGAAGCAAAACTGCCCGAGCTAAAAGATGCGGTGGACTGTGTGCTAACCTTTGAGGAACTGGCAGCAATCTTTGAAGCCTATAAAATAGACCCGGCAAACATTGATGTAAAATCACTTATTACCGATGCTTCCCACGATGGAAGGATATATGGACATACTGGCGGAGTTTCTGCAGCCATCATAGCCAGCATTAAAAACCTTCGGCCGGGCACCGATGTCAAAGCCCGCCATGGCAACGGCATAAAGGAGTGCAAACAGATACTGGATGCGGTGGAAGAAGGCACCACGGAGGCCAATTTTGTGGAAGGTATGGCCTGCATCGGAGGATGTGTGGGAGGCCCCGGAAAACTAGTGGACCCCGAAGAAGGGGCGAGAGCGGTGGATAGATTCGCCCTGGAGAGCAGGGTGAAGGAAGCGGTATCCAACGAGACTGCGAATATACTTTTTAATAAGTACAAAGACAGAGTAAAACTTGAATCATCGAAGATGTGATCAAACTTCTAAATATTTTTATCGCCAAAGGCGGTATTTTTTTTAAGTTTAGCAGGAAATTTTGATTTTGTGTAGAATTAAAGACTATATAAAGACATGTCTTTAAAAGCAAGAAGGGGAACAATGATGACCAAAGAACAGATAAAAAAAGTAGTCTGTGATACCATCGATAAAAATAGATGTGACATTATAGAGATTGGCGAAAGTATCTTGAAACACCCGGAACTGGGATTTAAGGAAGAAGAGACTTCTAAGATAGTAAAACAAGTTTTCAATTCACTGGGTATAAGTTTTGTCGATAATCTTGCAATAACTGGAGTTAAAGCCCAGTGTCATGGAAGAAACCACGATCTAACAGTTGCTATACTGGGGGAGATGGATGCGGTCATATGTCCTGCTCATCCTCAAGCTGATCCAATTACAGGTGCTGCTCACTCTTGCGGACATAACGCTCAAATTGCATCCATGCTGGGTGCCGCTATAGGTCTTATAGCAGGAGGTGCCATGAACGAACTGGATGGTGACGTAGCATTTATGGCCGTTCCTGCCGAAGAATTTGTAGAGCTGGAGTACAGAGAGAAACTAAAAAACCAGGGGAAAATAAAATTTTTCGGAGGAAAGCAAGAATTAATCCGGTTGGGGGCCTTTGATGATATCGATATGGCTATGATGGTGCATTCTCAGGCAAATACACCGGGGAAAAAAGTTTTCCTGAAAGGCAAAAGCAGTGGATTTATAGGAAAAACAGTCATTTATAAAGGTAAGGAAGCTCATGCTGGCGGTGCACCGCATGAAGGTATCAATGCATTAAATGCTGCCATGATTTCAATTATGAGCATTCATGCATTGAGAGAAACCTTTAAAGATGAGGACCATATCAGGGTCCATCCTATCATAACGAGGGGAGGAGATCTGGTAAATATTGTACCTGCCGATGTTAGAATGGAAACCTATGTAAGGGGAAGAAGCATCGATGCGGTAGTCTCAGCCAATCACAAAGTAAACAGGGCTCTAAAGGCAGGGGCTTATGCGGTAGGTGCCGAGATAGAAATAAGGGAATTTCCCGGCTATTTGCCTTTAAATCAGAATCTACTTATGAGTAAACTTTTTGAGGACAATATTAGACCCTTCGTCGGGAAAGAAAACATAGTGTATGGAGTTGATATGATTGGCTCCACTGATATAGGTGATTTAAGCACTATTCTTCCTGTAATACAGCCCACTATAGGGGGATTTTTGGGAGCGGCTCACAGTAGAGATTTTAAAATAGTTGATTTAGAAGCAGCATATATAATTCCTGCAAAAGCCATGGCGATGACGATTGTCGATCTATTATTTGATGGCGCCGATAAAGGTAAAAAAATTAAATCTAGCTTTAAACCCCAATTCGATAAAAATTCATATGTGAATATGTGGGAGCAATTCCTTTAATAAACTTAAAAAAGATAGGGTGATAGTTTTGCAAATCGACGAATCATTTGCTATACAAAGTGCAAAGATTGTAGAAATAAATATTCCCTATGCCATTCCTTTTCAAATAAGCGGAGGAATTAGTTACAGTAGAAGATCCTTAATAGTGGAGATTGTAAGTAACGAAGGAATTATCGCATATGGTGAATCGGCGCCTTTTGAAGCTCCTTTTTATTCATCTGAAACTATTTCCTCGGTAAAATCTATGCTCATAGAATGGCTTTTACCTAGAATAATTGGAAGAAAATTTGGTTCTATAGAAGAATTAAACAAGACTTTGAGTGACGGCATCCGGGGCAATAATTTCGCCAAAGCAGGCATAGAGACCGCCTGCTGGGATTTGATAGCTAAAAAAAACAATATATCCCTCAAAAAATTGATATTTTACAAATTAAAACAGTTGGGTGTGTCTGAAGAATATCTTGAAAGTAAAAATTATATTCTTTCGGGAGCATCCGTGGGAATCCCTGAAGATAGCAATTATGATACTCTGGCGAGCTGGATTCAAAACTATGTTGATGAAGGGTATCAAAGAATAAAGATCAAAATAAAACCAGGATGGGATATAAAAGCTATAGAAACGGCCAGGAGCGTCATAGGTAATGATTTTCCCTTCTGGGTGGATGCCAATGCATCTTTTGATATTAAACAGCACTTAAACATCTTAAAACAAATGGACAAGCAAAACTGCCTTTTTTTAGAGCAGCCCCTCCATCACGACGACCTGCTGGACCATTACTTGTTGAGCAAAGAGATAAAAACTCCTATATGTTTTGATGAATCTTTAAAATCTGAAAGAATTGCAAGCCAGGCACTGGAACTGGAAGTATCCAGAATATGGAATATAAAAATACAGAGAGTAGGAGGCCTCCTGGAGGCTTTAAAGATATATAGCCTGGCATCAAAAAATGGCGTAGCGGTATGGGGTGGCACCATGCCCGAAAGCGGCATTGGGGCTATGAGTATCCTTTCCCTTGCTTCCTTTAATGGTTTTAAATACCCCGCCGATGTGGAGGCCAGCAGCCGCTGGTATGGACCGGGATATGACCTAATAGAGATAAATATGGACAGCCAGGGGAGGATATATATTCCTGATGGTATTGGCATTGGAGAGATAAATATAGATAATTATCATAAATTCGGGAAAACGATATATGAAATACAGTCTGAAAAAGCATAGCCTGGAGGGATGGACATGAATATTGATACTATTAAAGATAAGCTGAAACATAGTTTTTTCCCTGCTGTGCCTATCCCTTTTGATAGGAATGGGCAGATCCATGAAAAGGCTCAGGAGAAATATGTTAATTACATGAATGAACAACCCGTAACAGGTGTGGCTGTGTGGGTGCATACCGGCAGAGGTCTTCTCATAACCCGAGAGCAAAGAGAATATATTTTTAAATCCTGGAGAAAAGGTCTTTCCGAAGAAAAGATCATAATATGCGGAGTCGGAGCCCGGACAGCTGAAAACATGACCGAAGAAAAATTTATTGAAAATACCCTGGAAATGGGGACTCAGGCCAGAGATTTAGGGGCAGATGCTATACTGGTATATCCCCCGACATATTACAGAGGTAAAGATTGTATGGCTGAAAAAATAGTGGATTATCATAAAAAGATAGCAAAACTGGGCTTACCCATGATACTATTCTATCTATATAATGAAGCCGGGGGGATTTCATACTCTAAAGAAGTGCTGGAACAATTGTTTTCCATAGAGAATGTCTCGGGCATTAAAATGGCTACACTGGATTCCATCGTAACTTATCAAGATGTGTCAAAACTTATTTTTGATAAATTCCCACATATAAAGCTTTTAACCGGTGAGGACAGAATGTTTGGATATACTGTTGCCAGAGGAGCGTCGGGTGCTTTGGTAGGCCTTGGGGCAGCCTGTCAGAAGCTTCAATGGGACATGATGAACTCATTTTTCCAGGAGGATTATGAAAAATTCGTCAGGCTGATGCTGGATGTAGACAAATTGGCAGAATGCACTTTTGTTGACCCAATGGAAGGATATATTGAAAGAATGCTGTATATCCTGTCGCTGCAAGGCATTATACCCAAAGATGCGGTAAATGATCCTTACGGCCCGGGGCTAACACAGAATGAAAAAGAGCAAATAAAAAATGTTCTTCGGGAACTTAATCTTTGTTAGTTTAAAATACTCTGAAAAGCATAGATGATGATTTTGAAGTTTTCATTTTATGGAAGGGGAAATATAGATGAAAGATTATCCCATTTATCTGTTACCCGATAAGTTTGATATAGATGAAAAGATAAAAAGCGAGATATTGAAGGATTACAAGCGGTTTGGGGATGAAGGCCTGCCGGATAATGTAGAAGGGTATATCCTTGAAAAATATAAAATAGATTTGACTGCCGAATACGGTCCCTTTACGATAAAAAATCCTTTTGGAAAAAGCTCTGGCCAGCTGTCTTGCAATATAAACCAGGTTAAAGCCGATCTAGAAGGTGGTATTGGCTTTGTGGTGCTTAAGACCGTAATTGCGCAGGATGAATCTCAACATTCTAACATGGCCGAATGGACGGTAAAAGCTCCGAAAATGGTGGTAGAAGAGATCTTTAGTAAAAAAGGCCAAAAAGGCTATACCATCACATGGAAGGGGAGGGGCTGGGATAAAAGCTTCCAGGATTATCTAAAATTTATGGAAGAGGCACTGTCGCTGAGCAAGTCCTCGAACATACCCGTCATACCTTCATGTAAATATCATCTGCCAAATCCTGGTGAAGTTTATGACGAAAAAGAGTATCGTTTCACCACAAAGTCTTTGCTCTCAGTATGGCAAAGGATAATGGGAAATGTACCAATGGCATTAGAACAGGACTTTAGCCCGACTTTGTCGGGATCTGATAGAAACACCGATCAACAAAACATAATAGACTGGTTAATAAATGTACCCCTCAATGTTAAAAAATGGTGTCGGAAAGGGGAAATTGTACTGGGCTTGAAACTCATGAATGCCCTTTATGATGATGAGTTTCAGGTGCAGATGTTGAAGACTATCACTTCGGCTGGCTGTGATGCCGACTATGCCATCACTTTTAACCGCCTTTTCGACCCCAATAAGGTCTTTGAAGGAAAGAAAGGTGTAGCTTATGGCGGATGGGACCTAAGTGATAGGAACCTCAGGGTGCTGTCGGCGTTCAGGGCATGGCAATATGAAAGCGGAACTGTTAAAAAAGATTTTTCTCTCTCTGCCACAGGGAATATAAATTCCGGGAGGTTGATGGTGGAATACGGTTTGAGAGGATGCTGCAATGGCCAGATACACACTTATTTCCAGCTACCCCAGAAGAACTACAGGGCCAGGGCTGGCACAAGGGTGCAAAAGGCGCTCCATGAACTTTACTTTAACCCTGTAAATGGCCTGATATTGACCATGGAATGGCTAAGGGATAAAAAAGGAATCCATTCTGAAAACGGCCTCATTAGATGGCAGGACATTTATACATTTTATAAAAAACAAAATATCTTTAAATTTTTTTGAAGGGATGTGATAGGTCTATAGTAAGGTGGTTACGTAGATAAGCATTGTTTGTAGCAGAGATGGCCAAAATTAAAAAGATAATTACAAGGGGGTCAACTTTCAAATGGAAAAGGTCAATGTAAAAACTGGGAATAAAGGTATATTTTTAAAACTGCTGGCAGCTATAGGGCCAGGGATAGTGACAGCAGCCATTGTTTTCGGACCGGGCAGTGCAACCACTGCTACTCAGGCCGGTGCTACTTTGGAATACAGCATACTGTGGGTGTACGTGGCAGCCTTTATAATGATGGCTACTTTTACCAGAACCGGGGCAGTAATTGGTGTGATGAGCGACAGGTCTCTTTTGACATTGGTAAGAGAAAAATACGGGACGATTTTTTCAGTCTTGATGGGAATAGCAGGATTTCTAATATGTTCAGGTTTTCAAACTGGTAACAACATCGGTGTAGGGCTTTCCATGAGCGCTCTATTTGGTGGAAGTATTCCTGTTTGGGCTGTAGTATTTACGGTGATTGCACTGTATTTTCTATGGTCATCAGATAACGTCTATAAAATCCTGGAAAAGATTATGATGCTTCTTGTCATGGTAATGCTTATTTCATTTTTCGCAAACTTATTTATGATACATCCGCCCATAGGGAGGGTACTTAGCGGTGTCATCCCCAGGGGCATTCCCAATGTAGGTTTAATTACTGCCATATCAGGGACTACATTCAGCATAGCTGCTGCGGCTTTCCAGGCGTATTCTGTTAAAGGGAAAAATTGGAATAAAAAAGAAATAAATGACGCTATTTTTGATGCCATAGTTGGTATTGGAATATTAGTCATAATAAGCGTAGTTATAATGATTACTTCCGGAACGGTGCTATTTCCCAGGGGAATAAAAGTAAAAAGCGCCATGGACATGGCTGTGCAGCTTGAACCTCTTATGGGGGCTGGTGCGAAATGGCTTTTCGTATTTGGTTTATGGGCGGCATCTTTTTCATCATTCATAGGTAATGCAATGGTCGGCGGGACATTGCTGGCCGATGGGCTTGGTATAGGAGATTCCATAAATAGCAGATGGTCAAAAATAATGGCTTCAGTTATTATGATTCTGGGCACCTTATTTGCCTCTCTTTTAAAGGCCAATCCTATTCAAATGCTGGTAATGGCTCAAGCTGTGACCATATTTGGTGCCCCCTTAATGACAATTATAATGTGGCTTTTGGCCAATGATGAAAAAATAGTAGGGGAATACAAAAACAAATGGTTATTAAATATCATTTCCGTTGTTACAATATGCTGGGTAATGTTTTTATCGATTCGTCAGCTACTTTTATTTGTTGACTGATTAAAGTATTTTTTCTCTTCAATAATGGTTCGAAGGCTTTTACCTTCGGACCATTTTTGCTAAAATAAATATGATAATGTCTTGAGCTTTTATGCCATGGTATAGGAGGACTAAAATGTTTAAAGTGGGGATAATCGGTCCCAAAGACCTCGTAGAGCAAAGCTTTGCCATTGCACAGGAGTATAAAGGTGTTGAACCCATAAAATTATTTTACAGCAATGAAGAACAAACCGTGGAATTGATAAAAAATAATGACTCAATGGTCGATGGGTTCCTTTTTACCGGGTTTCTTCCATATTATGAGACCCAAAGAAGCGGTATAACTAAAAAAAGACTTTTTTATTACCCGATATTAGGTGCGAGTCTATATCATATTCTCTTTATCATGAAAGTCCATGAGGGAGTAGACATAACTCGGATAAGCATAGACACTTTAAATTCTGATGAAATAAAGGAAGTATATGAAGAAATTAAACTACCCGATGAAAAATTATATATAAATGAGAGGGGTTTGACGCAGTTTTCTCGGGAACAATATATAGATTTCCATCGCTTGCTATATAAAAGCGGAAAGACCGTTGCTGCCGTTACTGCTGTAAACTCAGTGTATGAGAGATTAAAAGAAGAAAGCGTGCCTGTGTTTAGAGTTATTCCCACAATTTACACCATGCGGGAAACTTTTAAGTTGATAGAAGCTTCAGGCCTTGCTCACATCGCCGAAAACAATCAAATTATAATACAGATAATAGATATAAAGGACTACAACATAAACGGTTCCAGGTTATCAACCGTGGAAATGCGTCAAAAAAAACTTGCCCTTTATCAGGAACTCCTCAATTATGCCAGAAACTATATGGCTTCGGTATTTCCTGCCGAAGGGGATGAATTTATTATTTTAATTACAAAGGGTTTATTTCGAGAATACACCAATTTTTATGAAGAAATCCCAATGATTTATGATATAGAAAAAAAGCTTTCCATGGCTGTTAACATGGGCATAGGTATGGGAAAAAGCGCTATGGAAGCCGAGGAAAATGCAAGAGAAGCATTGCTTTTATCAAAGAAAAAGCCCGGTTCTAATGCATATATAATAAATCAGGATAAAAAAGTCATAGGTCCTATCGGAAATGGGGGGATCCTGGATTTTGCCTTAAAGAGTGATGATAAAAATATGCTTAAATGGGCCGAAAAAACCGGTTTGAGCATATCTACTCTTACCCAGATTGAAAGTCTGTTAAAAAAGCTGCAGAGAGATAGTATTACCGCTACCGACATACAGGAAGGCCTTGGGGTGACCTTGAGAACCGCTAACCGAATTATGAAAAAGCTTTTATCCGGTCAAGCTGCGGAAAAGATGGGTATAGAGCAGCCGGTCTATCGCGGCAGACCCCGGCAACTATACAGGATAAGACTTAAGGATGGAGCATAAATTGTATGTAGTAATGATATGTTTCGGAGGTGGTTTTTATTGAATATCTTTGATATAATCGGTCCTGTTATGATAGGGCCTTCCAGTTCTCATACGGCCGGGGCGGTGAGACTGGGAAATCTTGCAAGGCACATTCTCGGGGAAGAACCTAAAAAGGCCAGAATAATTTTATATAACTCCTTTGCCAGCACCGGCAAAGGCCATGGTACCGACAGGGCTCTGGTGGCCGGTATCCTCGGATTTTTACCCGACGATGAGAGAATAAGAACATCCTTTGAAGAGGCAAAGAAGGCGGGATTGGAATATGAACTGGTCGACGGAGGCAGTAAAGAAAAACTTCATCCCAATACTGCTGAATTTTTTCTCGAGGGTCCTGAAAATACCACAAGAGTTGTGGGGGCGTCTGTGGGTGGAGGAAGGGTAATGGTATCTTCCATAGATGGCTTTAAGACAGAGTTTTCCGGGGAGTACCATACGGTGATCACCATCCACAAAGATATCCCCGGCATAATATCCAGCGTTACTTCCTGCCTTTCCAAAAAAAATATAAATATCGCCCAGATGAGGGTATTCCGGGAGTCCAGGGGAGAGAAGGCCCTTATGATAATAGAGGCCGATGAAATTTTACCGGAAGGGATAAAAGAGGAACTGGAGAGAATAAACGGCATCTTCAGGGCCATGAATATAAGTCCTGTTTATTGATTTTCTTCTATCCCAAAAAAATCTTTAGGATATTATCATTCTCTGATGGCCATGCGTTTTGCATCATGAATGTCTAACTGACCCCAGTGTGTATGTTACATGGCGAAAATTTTTTCTGCAATTTATAATTAAGGGGGATTTCTTATTGAGTATAAATTCTTTGGAGAAACTTATTCACCTTGCAGAAGAACGAAATCGGAAAATCTCTTCCATAGTTAAAGAACAAAAAGCAAAGGAACAGGGAATGACTGAGAGGGAATTGACCGATAAAATGTTGAAATATTATGAAGTCATGAAACAGGCGGCAAACCGCGGTGTTTTCGAACAGATCCATTCCATAAGCGGCATTACTGGTGGTGAAGGTTTCAAACTGTGGCAGGCTGCAGAAAAGGGCCTTTCCGGCAGTGTTGTGTTAAAAGCTTCAGCCAGGGCCATGGCAGTGTCAAATGTCAACGCATCTATGGGGAAGATAGTGGCGGCACCTACGGCAGGGTCGTGCGGCATTATACCGGGGGCTCTCATTACAGTGACAGAAAAGCTTAATAAAAGCGATGAGGAAGCGGTGGATGCCCTTTTTACCGCTGCTGCGGTCGGGGAGATAATTGCCAGAAATGCCACCTTGGCAGGAGCGGAAGGTGGGTGCCAGGCGGAATGCGGTAGTGCTTCAGCTATGGCGGCAGCCGCTGTAGTGGAACTGGCAGGTGGAAGTCCACGACAGGCAGGTCATGCTGTAGCCTTTGCTCTGAAAGCCGTAATGGGTATGGTATGCGATCCGGTGGCGGGCCTCGTGGAAGTGCCGTGCATAAAGCGAAACGGTATGGGAGCCGCTCAGGCATTGCTGGCGGCGGATATGGCCCTGGCCGGGATAGAAAGCGTAATTCCCCCCGACGAAGTCATAAAAGCCATGGGGGAAGTGGGGTGCATGCTGCCCCAACAGCTCAGGGAAACTGCTCTGGGGGGCCTTGCAGCCACTCCAACGGGTAAGGAGATTCAAAAAAGGGTTTTTGGTGGATAAATCTAATTTTATGACAACCCTAAAGCGGCTGGTTATATAAGCGGTTGGGTTTTTAGGGAAATAGGCATGTAGACGATGCTTAAAAGAAAGAGAAACATATAGGGTCAGGCTTGCATAAGTGCGAAATATTACTTTGCGATGGGGACTATTTTGGAAAGGAAGTCAGAAGATTAATGGGAGCAAATATTAAAAAGGATTTAAAAATAGTAGCACTGGGAGACTCCATCACTCAGGGATATCCATTTGATGCGGATGCTTCCTGGGTACATATTTTAAATGTTGAAAAGGGATTTAACATTATAAATAAAGGCATAAACGGCGATACCCTGGAAAGCATGTTGAAAAGATTCGAAAAAGATGTGATATCCCTTTTGCCTCACATGGTCATTATCATGGGAGGTACCAATGATGCCTTTGACGGGTATTCCATTTCCTCTATGGAATATAATCTAAAGGAAATGATAAAAAAGACCAGGGTATCAAAAATAGTTCCGGTGATAGGTATACCTATACCCGTAGACGAACCTGGAGTAGAAATAAAGCTACAGAAATTTAGGAATTTCTTGAGAAATTTCTGCGAAGAGGAAAAAATTGCCTATATAGATTTTTATAAAACCATGGCGAATGAATGTAGTAAGATAAAAGATGAGATGGATTTCGATGGTATTCATCCCAATAGGGATGGCTACAGGGCGATGGCGGATACGGCTTATGATTTTTTAATAAAAATATTGAGGTGATTTACTACTCTATAACTATTTTGTAGGAGGAGGGCAAAATGTATACTCAAAAGCCTAAAGTATTAGTAACCAGGAATATTCCAAAAGAAGGGCTCCAGGAGCTTTTTGAAAAGTGTGAAGTGGACTATCATGATTCCAACGAGGTGATCCCAAAAGAGGAGCTCTACGAGAGGGTCAAGGATATTGACGGCCTACTGGCGGTTTTTACAAAGGTAAATGAGGAATTTTTGTCCCATGCCCCAAAATTAAAGGTCATAAGTAACTACGGTGTAGGTTTTGACAACATTGATATAAAGGCGGCCTCCCGCCGGGGTATCATTGTGACCAACACTCCCGATGTGGTGACCGAAGCCACAGCGGAGCTGGCCTTCGGCCTGATGCTGGCGGTGATGCGGCGCATTGCTGAAGCTGACAGGATTTTGCGGTTCGACAGACCCTACCGATGGGGCCCCATGGCTATGCTGGGTACGGAACTTTTAGGTAAGACCCTCGGGATAATAGGATTCGGAAGGATAGGGAAGGCTGTAGCAAGAAGAGCCCGGGCATCGGGCATGAAAATAATATACTTCCAGCGAAATCCGAGGGAGGCATCTCAGGATTTGGAAGATAGTTGTTACTACAGGCCTCTGGACGACCTCCTGGCAGAATCCGATGTAGTAAGCATCCATGTGCCTTTGACTGAGGATACCCGTCATCTTATAGGGGAGAAAGAACTTGCAAAGATGAAGAGAGGGTCATACCTCATAAATACGTCCCGAGGGCCCGTAGTAGACGAGGAAGCACTGGTGAAAGCCCTGGAATCGGGTCATTTGAAAGGGGCCGGCCTTGATGTCTTTGAAAAAGAACCCAAGATACATCCTCGGCTGAAGGAACTGGAAAACACCGTGCTCACGCCCCATATAGGGACATCTACCTATGAGACCAGAGTTGAAATGGCCCGCATGGCTGCCCGGAATTTGATAGATGCCCTGGAAGGCAGAAGACCGGTGCACACTATAAACCTTTAAAAATATCTTTATCACAAATTCATGATAATTAATTCATACCGCAGCAAAGCTGCAATCAAAAAAATAAGGACAGTAGCCGTCCCTCAATAATAAAATCGATGACTTGCTCACCAGAAGCGAATGGTTTAAAATAACCTTAAGTGTTTGGCAAAGCCAGTGACACAATCGCTTAGGAGGTAACGGCTATGCAAGCCGCACAGTTAGTGGCTTCTGAAGAACTTTTTGTATGAAAGTTTGTTTTTCTTTAAGACTTTATTAATGAAGAACGCGGAAGGGAAGATTTAATGTGTCGATATTCATAAAAGCGTTTATAATGGGCATCGTCGAAGGATTGACGGAGTTTTTACCGATTTCTTCTACAGGGCACCTGATTATCGTCGGAGACCTTATAGGATTTAAGGGCAGCAGTTTTACCGTTATGTTTGAGATTGTGATTCAACTGGGGGCAATACTGGCAGTGGTCTTTTATTACAGAAAGAAAATATTTGACTCCCTGTTGAACATCATGCCTGGCCGGTGGGGATTTAATCTATGGTTTAAGATGCTTATTGCTTTTATACCGGCAGCCGTGCTGGGAGTGTTGTTCAATGACTATATAGAGGCGCACCTTTTTTCATCCTTCACTGTGGCAATAGCACTGATTCTAGGCGGCCTTTTAATGATTCTGGTAGAGAATGTTTTCGGCCGTTATGGCATGGACGACATGGACAAGACGAGTTTAGGCCAATCTTTTGCTATAGGCGTTGCTCAATGCCTTTCCCTTTTCCCCGGCATGTCCCGATCGGCTTCTACCATCATGGGCGGCCTTGCAGCCGGCCTTTCGGCCAGAGCAGCGGCGGAATTTTCCTTCTTCCTGGCGATTCCCACCATGTTGGGCGCCACCGTTTTTTCTCTCCATAAAGGCATTTCCAGCATGACTCCGGTGGAGTGGCAGGCTCTCGGCATAGGATTTGTCATGTCTTTTATAGTGGCGCTCTTTGCAGTAGATAAATTCTTATCGTACCTTGGCAAACATTCCCTCAAATCTTTTGCTTATTATCGCATAGTTGTCGGAATTATAATGATAGTATTGATTACGGTTGGGATAGTAAAATAGGTACCAGGCGCGCATAAATTTTTAAAAACTATGTTTTGTCGAGATTTAAACCGTGAATATGGTCCAAAATGTGTATAGATAGGTACGTTTAAATTTCCTGAAAACCAGGGGTCATAATGTGGTGATTTTACCCCCATACGGAGCCGGAGGCGCCGCACAGATCATCGAAGTAAACAATGAAGGCGTCATGTTTGGAGGTTCAGACCCCAGAGCCGACGGTATGGCAATAGGGATTTAGATGGATTTGGCGGCGTACCTTGACAAAAACATTGCTGAAAGTTAAAATTATAGCAAGATATTTATGGGACAATTGTATCATTTCAGGCGTTGAAGGGGAGGAGTAGGAGGATATCCCACCAAGAGAGAAAGGCCGTGGGCTGAAAGCCTTTCTGGGAGGAACTCCGAAGGTCGCCCCGGAGCTTTTCCGGCGAACATTAAGGGTATCATGAACCGTTTTTTGGTGATAGGGTTTAAAGCAACCATATGCTGTGCCTTAAATAAGTAGTCGGAAACGGTCAGCCCGTTAAAGCATGAAGTGCTCGATTTTATGAGGCAAGCTTTTATCCTGTTTCTTTTGGGCCTATCAAGTTTCCTTTATGCATATCAAACTCCCCTTGCTAAGACGGAAACCAGTCTTGAGCCTCAAAACCTTTTTAAACGAGAAGTAAGGTGGTACCGCGGAAGTAAGCCTTTCGTCCTTTGATGGATGAAAGGCTTTTTTATTGCAAACAGGAGTGAATCAAGAGGTCGGTTCTATTGCATCATTTTTATACTATGATTCTACTGTAGAAGTGGGCTAAGGTAACATGTGAAGGCTATACCGACCTTCGGTGGGTTCCCAACCATATAGCGGGATTTAGCCGCTCTTAAGCCCGAAACCATACCCGCTTTGGCGGGCAGCCGGCAGGGGGCGGCATGCACAATTCGGATGTCAGAGGTAGGTCCAATAGGAGAATTTGCCGATGAAATACCGGCTGATAATAGATCAAGAGAACCGACTCCTTGATATAATACTTTCGATTTCTCTTTAATTTGTGTCATGAGAACCGTCCCCGTGACACACAAAAATAAAGACAGGAGTGATTTGAATGGAAAAAAATATACCTTCGGTTTATGATCCAAAAGAAGTTGAAGACAAATGGTATGAGTTTTGGGAAAAGGAGAATTTATTTTTCGCTGATAAGGATCCAGAAAAAGAGCCTTTTACCATAGTCATTCCGCCGCCCAATGTTACGGGCCAGCTTCATATGGGACATGCTCTGAATAATACCCTTCAGGATATCATTATCCGGACTAAGAGGATGCAGGGGTACGCTGCACTGTGGCTGCCGGGCACCGACCATGCGGGCATTGCCACCGAGGCCAAGGTTAAAGAACAGCTGGCGGAAGAAGGTCTTTCCAAATATGATGTGGGCCGGGAGAAATTTTTGGAGAGAGTCTGGGCGTGGAAGGAAAAGTACGGAGGGAAGATAATAAAGCAGCTCAAAAAGCTGGGTTCATCCTGCGACTGGTCCCGACTGCGCTTCACCATGGATGAGGGTTTAAGCAGGGCTGTGCGGGAGGTATTCGTCCGCCTGTACGAAAAAGGGCTCATTTATCGCGGTGACTATATTGTTAACTGGTGTCCCACATGCAAGACTACCCTTTCAGATATAGAAGTAGAACATGAGGAGGAGACCGGAAAACTTTATTATGTGAAATATCCCCTCAAAGATGGCTCCGGCCATCTGACGGTGGCTACCACCCGGCCCGAAACCATGCTGGGCGATACCGCTGTAGCCGTAAATCCGGAAGACGAGCGCTACCGCCATCTGGTGGGTAAGACCTTAATACTGCCGGTGGTGGGCAGGGAGATACCCATCATCGAAGATTCTTATGTGGACAAGGAATTCGGTACCGGTGCGGTGAAGGTGACTCCCGGTCATGACCCCAACGATTTTGAGATGGGGCTGCGCCACAATTTACCTGTGATAAATGTTATGGATGAGAATGGATATATGAATGAAAGAGCCGGGAGATTTGACGGCATGGACCGGTACGAGTGCCGGAAGCTGTTAGTGAAACAATTGCAGGAAGAAGGCAGCCTTGAAAAAATAGAAGATTTAAAACACAGCGTCGGCCACTGCTATCGCTGTCACTCCACGGTGGAGCCCATGGTTTCCAAGCAGTGGTTTGTCAGGATGAAACCTCTGGCGGAACCTGCCATAGAAGTGGTAAAACAGGGAAAGGTTCAGTTCGTGCCCGAAAGATTTACGAAGATATACCTGAACTGGCTGGAAAATATCCATGACTGGTGCATATCGAGACAGCTGTGGTGGGGCCACAGAATACCGGCATGGTACTGCAAAGACTGCGGTGAGATGACGGTAAGCCGGGAAGATTTGGTGGTGTGTCCCAAATGCGGGAGCAGCCGCATAGAGCAGGATCCTGATGTGCTGGACACATGGTTTTCATCGGCACTATGGCCTTTCTCCACTCTTGGCTGGCCCGACGATACCGAAGATCTGAAATATTTCTACCCCACGTCGGTGCTGGTGACGGGTTATGACATTATATTTTTCTGGGTAGCCAGGATGATTTTTTCCGCCATGGAATTTATGAAAAGGGAACCCTTCAAATATGTTGTTATAACGGGTCTGGTTAGGGATGCCCTCGGCCGGAAGATGAGCAAATCCCTGGGCAATGGCATAGATCCTCTGGAGGTCATCGAAAAATACGGTGCAGACACATTGAGGTTTACACTGAGCACCGGCAATGCCCCGGGCAATGACATGAGATTTTACTGGGAGAAGGTGGAGGCCAGCCGCAACTTTGCCAACAAGATATGGAATGCCTCACGCTTTGTGATGATGAACCTGGAAGGATTTACGCCGGGTGAGATTAATAAGTCAGACCTTACATTAAAAGACCGGTGGATATTAAAGAGGGTAAATGATATAACAAAAGAAGTCACCGAAGCCCTGAACAAGTTTGAGATAGGTATTGCAGCCCAAAAGATTTACGACTTTTTCTGGAGTGAGTTTTGCGACTGGTACATCGAGATGGCCAAGATAGATCTTTATGGAGGTGATGATGCCGCAAAAAAACGCGCCCAGCAGGTACTGTGCTTTGTACTGGAAAGAGCATTAAAGCTCCTTCATCCCTTCATGCCCTTCATCACCGAGGAAATATGGCAGCATCTGCCCCATGAAGGAAAGAGCATTATGGTGTCCAAATGGCCGGAGTATAATCCTGATTTTGACTTTACAGATGCCCGGGACATGGAAATAGTTTGCGATGCCGTGAGGGGTATAAGGAATATTCGGGCGGACATGAATGTATCCCCGGCAAAAAAAGCCAGAGCTTTTGTAAGAGCCAGCGATCCCTTCGTAATGGATATCCTGAAGGAAAATATACAAATCATCAAGAGCCTGGCAAAAGTGGAAGATATGCAGTTTATCGATAGGGATGCCGCAGTGCCTCATAAAGCTGTAACTTGCGTCATAAAGGGAACTGAAATATTCGTCCCCATGGAAGGCCTGGTGGATATCGAGACGGAAATCGAAAGGTTGAATAAAGAACATGCAAACCTTGAAAAGGAGATAGAAAGGGTATCCAAAAAACTGTCCAATCAGGGATTCCTATCTAAAGCTCCCCAGGATGTGGTGGAAAAGGAGCGCCAGAAGGAGAAAGATTACAGGGATATGATTGAAAAAGTGGAACAAAGGCTGAAAATGTTAAGAGAATTAAAATAGTCCTGAAGGAAGTCAATACGTTTTTTGGCTGAATGATTTAGGAACAAAGGATATGAATAAATGCTGCGTCAAACATTTAATTGATGTTAATTGTTACCATAATCTTGAAAGCGTGAAAAAAGAGGCTGCAACAGCATGTCGTCCCAGCCGTTGCAGCCATCCCAAACAATTTTTGCTTTTGAAGTAATTACAAAAGTGGGAAGAAGGTATATCATGCTGACTTACAGCGAGGCTCTTGAATTTATCCACGGTTTGAATAGGTTCGGAACAAAGCTGGGCCTTGAGAATATCACAAATCTTTTAGATATCCTCGACAACCCCCATCATGGCATAAAGGTAATCCATGTGGCAGGGACCAATGGCAAAGGTTCCACCTGTGCCATGATAGATTCCATCCTTCGGGCGGCGGGATACAAAGTCGGACTTTATACGTCGCCGTACCTTGAGGTTTTTAATGAAAGAATCAGGGTCAATGGAAAGAATATCCCCGATGAAGACCTGGCAAGGTTAACTCAAAAAGTCAGAGATGCCATATCCGCCATGCAGAAAAAAAACCTGGGATATCCCACCGAATTTGAGGTAGTGACGGCACTGGGATTTTTATATTTCAAAGAACAGGCAGTGGACTTTATCGTGCTGGAAGTGGGCATGGGCGGCAGGCTCGATGCGACCAATGTGGTGACGCCTCTTGTGAGTGTCATAACACCGATAAGCTTCGACCACCAGAAATATCTGGGGAATACTCTTGCCGATATTTCCCGGGAAAAGTGCGGCATTATTAAAGAGCGGGTGCCGGTAGTTTCAGGTCCCCAGGATGCGGAAGCGATGCGGGTCATAGAGGAAGCCTGTGCTAGACAGAAATGTACGCTCAAACGGGTGCTAAATAGTTGCGAAGACCGCAAAGATATTGATTATATATGCTATAAACCCATATACGATGGCGTAAATGACCAGGTGTTTGATTTGGATACGTTAAAAAATCATTATTCAAACCTGAGAATAAGGCTTACCGGTTCCCATCAACTGGAAAATGCGGCAGCTGCCGTCGGAGCTATCGAGGCTCTTGAACTGTCAGGGATAAAAATCACCAAAGATGCTATTTATACAGGCCTTGAAAACGCCCGGTGGCCCGGGAGATTGGAAATTTTGAAGGAAAATCCCACGGTGCTTATAGATGGCGCCCATAATGTGGCAGGCGTCAGAACACTTAAGGAAGCAATCCTTAAACATTTTTCAAAAAAGAAAAAAATACTTGTGCTGGGAATCCTGGAGGACAAGGATTATAAAGATATGATACGGGAAATCGTGCCACTGGCAGATACAATCATAACTACGGCTCCTGACAACCCGCGGGCCATTTCCGCAGAACGGCTGGCGGAAGTTATAAAAGAAAGCTGTCCTGAAAATGAAAAAAGGCATGATAACATCTATGCCGTAAAAAAGATAAAAGATGCAGTATCCCTTTCCCTGGAACTGGCTGCTCCCGGGGATCTCATAGTTTTCGCGGGGTCTTTATACATGATAGGGTCAGTGAGAACTATTTTTTCGAACCTCCGTTAAATCTTATATAGATTCTACAAATTTTTTCAAATATTCCTCCCTGCTTGCATAGAATATAGTATAGACTTTTTGGGAGGAAGGCTGTCATGATTGAAAATCCTGACAGGAACCGCAAAAGATGGGAAGATAGTTTTCTTGAAGAAATTGAACGTGCCAGGATAGAAATTGAACTGGCCGATAAGGCTTTTCAGTGGATGAAAAATGATCCCGAGGCGGTGGATGCAGCACTTTCGAGGATGGAAGCTTCCGTAGAACATTATAATTATCTTATAAAACAGGCCAAACAATTGGGAATTTCTCTGGATGAAAAAACTCTATACAGCAGACTCTTAAAAACATAAGATTTACCGATCCCAGCCCTCTGGAGCTTTTTACTTATTGAAGCTGGGGATGGACCTGTGGCCCAGGCCTATTACTACTTCATTCAGGTTCAAAAAGCCCACTCCGAAAAACATGGCCACACTGATATGTTCACCCCACCGGGCTATACCGATTTTTCCGCCCACGTTCAATCCCAGAGCCTTCTGCATTACCTGGGAAAGGGCTTCCCGCGTAGCTCCCACCACCGCACCTTCCAGCACATGGGTCTCTTCTTCTATTACACCTTCCCGCTTGGCTGCCACCACGGCTCTTTCTATTATTTTCTTTATGGAATTTATAAAATCTCCTCCAAAATCTACGGCCGCCACCCGGAGGTTCATTTTACCGTAATACTCCTTTAGTTCCAATTCCTCGCTTCTGGTGGAAAGGGCCATCTTAATGGCAATTTTTGCTACATCAATACTCTCCAATATAGCACCTCCCTGAAACAATAAAAACGGGATAAAAAACTATCTGTTATTCTATCATAACATGTATTTCTGATACATGGCAATAGTATTTTACGAATATTTTCACTGCTTACGCTCAGACACGATAAAGTGGTAATAGTTTAAAAAAGATGCTGCAGTTGACCAAATAGGTTTATAAAAATATATTCACCCGTTTACGGTTGAGGCTTTGAACAAAGGCAAAAACAAAGGTGCCCCTATAGGGGCAGCCTGATAAAACAGATGACAGACCATTCTACCTGCAATATTTTTCTATGGCTTCTCCGAGCAGCCTTGCATGCAATTCCTCATCCCGGGCTATTCTTAATAAAAGTTCTTTTACATAGTTATCGGCGATTCTGGCTGCCTGCCGCCTGTATTCCTGAGTTGCGGCCAGTTCATCTTCCCTGTTTTCACGAAGAATCGTGCAAGTATCACGATCATATTTAACGAAACTTGCATTCCAGTACTTCCCCATATGCTCGTAACGCGGGTCAACTCCAAGTAATTTTATGGTTTCTCCCAGCATCTGAAAGTGGTTCATCTCCACCCTGGCTATGCACATTAGAAGCTGGGCTACTTCTACATTGTCCGACACAAGATTGCCGTAAATATAATGAAGGATGGCGGAAAGCTCACTATCTTTTCCTGCATAATCACCCTTTAGAATTTCGGCATATTCCCGGTTGGGTCCCTCCACCCTAATAATCGGATAGGGTTCGCGAACATGGCATACCATAGACCCTCTGCCTGATTGCATAAACACAATAATCCCCTCCCAGTATCTCCTACTCCTACTATATATGTTATTAATAACAGTTGGTTATTGTACCTGTTACATGAGCCTGCTCAGCAAAAAAGCTGCCAGAAATCCCGCCAGAAGACCTATATTCTCCAGGCGAGTTCCTATTTTATGGGCTTTTGGTATCATGTCGGTGCCCGTCATAAAAAGAATGGAACCTCCCGAGAAAGCCATGATCATCCCCAGCCACACCTGATTTAAATTTCTCAACAAGTAGTAGCCGGTTAATGCTGCAAAAGGATCCAGTAGGGCTATGATCAAAGCCAGGACCATGGCCGAGCGGGGGGAGAGCCGGGCTTCCTTTATCAGATCACAGCTTGAAGACAGACTTTCCGGAACGTTGTGGAGAAATATGGAAAGGGCCAGCACGATCCCGAGCCTGCCGCTGTCTGTAGCAAATCCTATCCCCATACTCAGAGCTTCGGGCAAATCGTCCAGCGCGGTTCCCAGAATCATTCCGGTACCTCTGGCTACATATTTGGTCAGGAGCCCTTCTATTATGAAAAAGCTTATGCCTCCGATTAAGAAAGCCAGAGAAGTATAGACTGGTCCCGACTGACGGTAAGCTTCATGCATGAGGGAATACGAGAGTACCGATAAAAGCACACCGGAACCAAAAGTGAGCACAAAAGCGAGGAGTTTATCGGGGATTTTTTTTGTGCCAAGGTATCCGCCGATGATCACTGCGAAGCCGGATATGGAACTGTATGTAAAGATTTTAAAAAAAGTGTCCATGAAAACCACCCCTAAAAAAAGATTTTTTAAAATTTACTTGTGGAGAAGGATTTATTAAAAAAATGGGGAATTCTATATATATAGAGATATAAAAATGTAAGAGCGAAGCGGAGCATTCAGGGTTAACAGAGGATTTGGGGGGTCTATATAGTGCCTTATACCACGTGTCCGTATTGCAATAAGCGGTCGTATTCTGCTGCAGACTTAAAGGTCTGGACATGCCCTTATTGCGGAAAAGAGATAGAAGAAGACAGTAAAAAATGCAAAGAACAATCTTCAGAGGAGCAGGGAAAGTAACCCTGCTCGTTTTATTTCTTTTACTTTTCTAGCAAACCTGTGTTAAAATAAAATAAAAATTATAAACTCATAATAATAATATATCCGGATTACGAGAGGGTAATCCGGATAGATTAAGACAGAGTCGGTTAAAATGGTAAAAAATTCCCGCACACAGGGCATTGGCTCAAGTTTATATAAGGAGGAAATTTAAAAAAATGAGAAGATTTCCCGCATATTTTATTCTATTGGGCATGGTAGTTATCCTTGCAGGCGTATTCATGGGTGCAGGGTTTCTTACAGAAATAATGTGGTTTAAGTCGACAGAGTATTTAAAGGTATTCTGGATCATTTTTTATTCAAGATGGGCAGTAAGGCTCATCAGCGGCATCATATTTTTTGCATTCCTGTACATCAATCTGATAATCGCCGGCCGGGGCCTTTCCTATGTATGGAGCTTAAAATACAGGGAAGGTATAGTCAACGACATCCTTTCCAAAGCGCTTTCGGGCAGATGGATCAGGAGATTTTTCCTGGCAATCAGCATCGCCATAACCCTGATTTTTACCTCTTTTACATCATCTTACTGGCTGACGGTTCAAAAATTTTTTCATTCAAAAACTTTCGGAGATTTAGATCCGCTTTTTAAGCAGGATATAGGTTTTTACATATTCAAACTGCCCTTTTTACAGTTAGCCTACGAACTAATGATGAGCATGGTTACGATCACTTTATTGATGGTGGCGGCACTGTACATAATAGCCTATATTGAGAATGGCCCGTCTCAGTGGCTTTATATCCTGGCTCGTGAAAAGCAGGTGGCCATACTTGTGGCTGCATTATTTGCATTGAAGGCTTACGGTTACAGACTGTCCATGTATAATCTGCTTTATTCACCCAGGGGTGTAGCCTTCGGTGCCAGCTATACCGATGTCCATGCCGTGCTGCCGGGTTTAAAGATATTAATGATTATTTCCGTCATCCTGGCTGTTTTGATGCTTCTCAATCTTGCGATAAACAGACCCAGGATTTTGCTGTTCACTTTAGGGACACTTGTGACCGCATCTATTCTTCTTCAGGGAATATATCCGACTCTAGTTCAGCAATTCCAGGTATCACCTAATGAATTTGTGAAAGAAGAAACCTATCTTAAATACAATATAGATTTTACTCTGAAGGCTTACGGCCTTGATCGGGTGGAACGAAAGGAGTTTCCCGTCAAAGAAACGGTGAGTGCAGATGTAATTATGGACAGCCCTACGGTCAAAACCCTCCGGCTCTGGGACTACAGGCCTCTGCAGCAGACATACAATCAGCTCCAGCGAATCAGATATTATTATAGTTTCGATCAGATTGATGTAGACAGATATACGGTAAACGGTGAAATCCGCCAGGTAATGCTAGCCGCCAGGGAACTTGACCAGAGCAGGCTTGATGAAAGGGCAAAGACCTGGGTGAACCGCCGCCTTCAGTATACCCATGGTTACGGTCTTGTAATGAGCCCGGTTAATACTGTTACTGCTGAAGGTCTCCCGAACTTTTTTATAAAAGACATCCCGCCGGTGTCCGGGGACCCGGTATTGAAAGTGGATGAACCCAGAATTTATTTTGGTGAACTCACCAGGGAATATGTGGTGGTAAATTCTAAAACCCCAGAATTTGATTATCCTGCCGGGGAAGCCAATGTCTACACCAAATACAATGGAAGGGGCGGAGTTCCTCTCAACCTCTGGGCCAGGTTGCTGTTTGCCATCCGCTTTGGGGACTACAAGCTCCTGGTATCCAACAATTTTGATTCGGACAGCAGGATATTGTTTGATAGAGATATAAAGACAATGGCAAGCAAGATCGCACCGTTTATTAGATTTGACAGAGACCCGTACATGATAGTGGCAAATGGGAAACTTTACTGGATAATGGACGGTTATACAGTTTCGGACCGGTATCCTTACTCCGAGCCCGTAAACGACATAAACTATATCAGAAATTCAGTCAAGACGGTCATAGATGCCTACAACGGTACCGTAGATTTTTATATAGCGGACGGCACCGATCCCATTATAAAAAGCTATGATGACATTTTCCCCGGGATGTTTAAATCAATGGATGAAATGCCAAAAGAAATAAAGGCCCACATCAGATATCCCGAAGACCTGTTTTTGACTCAGACCAGGATTTACACCCTTTACCACATGGAGGATGCCAGGGTTTTTTATAATAAGGAAGATGCGTGGCAGATACCCGATGAGATTTTCGGCAGCGAAAGGGTCAAGATGGAGCCCTATTATACCATACTACAGCTGCCTGGAGAAAAAAGCCCCGAGCAGGTTTTAATGCTTCCCTTCACCCCGACAACGATAGAGAACATGAGGGCTTGGATGGCGGCAAGGTCCGACGGTGAAAACTACGGCAAACTTGTGGTATACCTTTTCCCGAAGGATAAGACCGTCTATGGCCCCATGCAGATCGAAGCAAGGATTAATCAGGACTCCCAGATATCACAGCAACTCACCCTATGGGACCAGAGGGGGTCCAGGGTAATCAGGGGGAATCTGCTGGTGCTGCCGATTGATAGTTCGATAATATATGTAAGACCGATCTTCATCCAGGGTGAACAGAGTCAGCTCCCGGAGCTTTCCAGAGTGGTCGTGTCATATGGAGAGCATGTGGTTATGGAGAGGACCTTTGAGGCAGCTATGGCCAGGATCTTTGGAGAACCGGCTGTTGAAAAGACCGCTCCAGCTGTTCCAACAGAAGAAATGACTACGGAAGAACTTATTGACAGAGCTAGTACGCTTTATGATGAAGCCATAAAAGCCCAGCGGGAAGGCGACTGGGCAACTTACGGCCAGAAAATAAAAGAGCTCGGTGATTTGCTGAAAAAATTAACAGGCAAACAGTGATTAAACAGATTATATCGGATAAATTATATAATAAAAAGCGGTACCAACTAACTTTGGTACCGCTACAGCTTATTTTCCAGCTATTTGCTTTTCTGCCATTTCTATCATCTTTCTCACCATATGCCCTCCTACGGCTCCACAATCTCTGGAAGCTATATTACCCCAGTAATCTTCGGAACCCTGATATACCGGTATATTAAGCTCCCGGGCCACTTCGTACTTGAAGTTGTCCATGGCCCGATGGATGCCTTTTACTACATGGCCCTTTCCGCCCTGACCGGCTGCCATATTATGATCCCCTTTCTTTTTAAATAAAATGTGAAACGACTAACAATTGACGAAAGTTGCCGACATCAAGAATGAGTTTTACGTCTTATTTTTAAAATAACCCGAAAGAGGACATAATATGTTAGAATATAGTGGCCTATTTACCTATCCTGGAAAGATCCTTGAAATTTTTGTCTATTTTTAAAACATATGATGCCAGATTAAAAGCATGGTCTCCGACCCGTTCTAGGTTATTGACCACATCAAGATAGATTACTCCGGAAGATGGATTGCATTTACCTTCATTTAGCCTTTTTATATGATTGGTTCTGAGCTTTCTTTCCATCCTGTCGATTTCTTCTTCATTTTCCATTATTTTATTTGATAATTTTTTATCACCATTTAAAAATGCGTCTATGGCCATCTGAAAAGTATCCTGGGCTTTAGATGACATGTCAACAAGTTCGCTGACGGCCTCGTTGCTAAAGGGAAGCCGGTGTTCTTCCTTGTATTCGGCCAGTTCCAGGATATTCATGGCATGGTCACCAACTCTTTCCATATCGTTTATTGCATTTATCATATCTGTTACTTGATCAGATTCATCGGCAGAAAGGGACTTGCGGGAAAGCATTGCCAGATATATGGTAATGGTGCGGGCAAGTTCGTTGATGATCGATTCCTTATCTTTGGCAAGTTTATCTTTTTGTTCGTTATAATAAAGAAAAATATTGATGGAGTCCCTTAAGGTTTCCAGAGCAAGGCAACCCATGCGGGCAATTTCCTTCTTTGCCTGGACCAGAGCTATGGAAGGAGTTTCCAGCAGCCTGTTGTCGATGTATTTAACTCCCCTTTCCACAACTTCCGGATTTCCCGGGATGATGTAAGTCGCCAGTTTAACTAGAAGAAAGGCAAAAGGCAGCTGGATTATGGTATTTATCACGTTGAAGAAAGTGTGTGCATTGGCTATCTGTCGCACCGGGTCGATAGAAGTGTGGCTTACCAGGATCTGCACCAGGGGTAAAAAAAGCATGAATATAATAGTTCCGATTACATTAAATGTAAGATGTATCAGAGCTGCCCTCCTGGCTGTCACATTGGTGCCTATGCTGGAAAGGAGAGCGGTGACACAGGTACCAATATTGTCACCAAACAATATGGGCAACGCTATGGATATATTGACCACTCCCTGATCTGCCAGGGCCTGTAAAATACCTATGGTGGCACTGCTGCTCTGCACTATGCCTGTGGTCAGAAAACCAGCCAGTACACCCAATATGGGAGTTTTGCCGAAGCTGGCTATAAAACTGATGAATTCCGGTGATTTAGCCAGTGGTTTTAAGGCTACTTCCATTGTCTGCATGCCGAAAAATAAAAGGCCAAAACCCAGTATCACCTGTCCCATAAATCTCTGGGTCTTGTGCTTACCGAAGAGGTGAACCGCCGTTCCAAGACCAATGGCAGGTAGAGCAACTTTTGTGAGTTTGAACGCAATGAGCTGGGCTGTCATGGTTGTACCAATATTGGCTCCCATGATCACACCTACAGCCTGCATCAGATCCATGAGACCTGCATTGACAAGGCCAACTACCATTACGGTAGTGGCACTGCTGCTCTGTATTATGCTGGTAACTACGGTCCCTACCAGAACCCCCAACACCCTGTTTCTCGTGAGAAGTTCCAGGAAAACCTTTAGTCTGTCGCCGGCCGCTCGCTCCAATCCATCCCCCATAAGTTTCATGCCGTAAATAAATAGGCCCAATCCTCCAAACAAAGTAAATATAGAATCCAGTGACAAAATATCCCTCCCAGTAGATTTTTTCCTCAAATATTATACCAGATAGGGCATTTAAAAAACACCCTTTTATATAAATAATCATAATCTACAGAGAGGTAATTCAATTAAAACTATAGTTTTTGAGTAATAAGCAGCAAACCTATGACAATGAACGCAATACCTGCGCCTAAATGGATGTAGTAGACGGGCAGGGATTTGGAAATTATTGTCCCCAAATATACACCGATGACAGTATTTGCTATCAATGCCAGAGACGCTCCCAGAAAGACGCCTAAGTAAGATTGGTTGTGGGCGGCCATTAACATGGTCGAAAGCTGGGTTTTATCTCCGAGTTCAGCCAGAAATACCAGTGTAAAGGTGGCTGTGAAAGTTTTCCAGAGGACCAAGATTTACAACCCCCTTCTAAGAAGCCTTCTTTTTCTGCGGGGAAAAAGCCCTATTATTTTTACTCCGTTCTTCAAACCATCCACCATGCTGCCGAAAACGAAACCCAGGCCTGCTCCGAGCAATATGCTGTAGACAAAGGCATCTCCGCGCCCAAGTGCCAGTTCCATATTTAGGCCTAAAGCCGCCGGAATACCAATTATCTGGCGCAGGGCGCCGAGATACTCGGTATAGTAAGGTACCCAGGCTGTAAGGCTCCATATTATTCCTATAATTACGCCTTTTTTTTGACGTAAGGATATCATTTTAATTCACCTCCGTTTTTTAATAAATTTTATTCTGTAAAAGGCCGATTTATTCGACATAAAAAAATATTTTATCATAACAGGTTGAATTTATGAATACAAATTAGTAGATAAAATAGGGGGGTGGAGAAGATAAAAAAGATGTGTTTTAATGAAAAAACTATCACGTGTATAATATGTCTGTTGACGATTTTTGCGGTTGCCTTTTCCTGCTTTTATACAATTTTCCCCAAAACCGTAGGGGTTTTCGGAAGGCTTGACCGCCTGGTGCCTATTTACAGGGTAGAAACTCAGGAAAAAAAGGTGGCCATATCCTTCGATGCAGCATGGGGTTCCGATATTACTCCAAAATTACTGGAGATATTGAAAAAGCATGATATAAAGACCACTTTTTTTCTTGTGAAATTCTGGATGGACAAATACCCGGACATGACACGGCGCATAGCCCGGGAAGGCCATGAAATAGGCAATCACTCGGCCACACATCCGAAAATGGGCGGCCTTTCAAAGGAAGAAATAATCAAAGAGTTTAAAACTACCCATGATAAAATAAAAGAACTTACAGGCCAGAATGCCATCCTTTTTCGCCCTCCCTTCGGCGACTACAGCAACACACTGATTACCACCGCCAATGAACTTGGCTATCATGTGATACAGTGGGATGTGGATTCCCTTGACTGGAAGGATTTGAGTGCCGGTGCCATATATGACAGGGTCATAAAAAGGGTAAGACCGGGTTCCATAGTGCTTTTTCACAACAACGGCAAATATACGGCGGAGGCTTTAGAGCCCATAATCAATGAGTTAAAAAGGCAGGGGTATGAAATAGTGCCCGTATCCCATCTTTTGATTAAAGGAAATTATTATATCGACAGATCCACCGGTGAAATGAGAAAATCTCCATAATCCTGTCAGAAATAGTGAAAACATCAAAAGAGTGAAAAGTGTTGACTAAATATAAAGGCAAATCTATAATAATAGTAAGATTTCGGTCAAGGTATCTCTTGACCTTTTTTTGTAATATTTGTACAGGAGGAGAGAGTAATGGCGGAGATAAGGATACTGATGGTAGATGATGAAAAGCGAATGGTAGAGCTGGTCAGGCTTTATCTTGAAAAGGAAGGTTATATCGTTGATGAAGCCTGTGATGGTCAACAGGCTCTGGATATGATAAATAAAACTAAATACAATCTTATTATTCTCGACCTCATGCTGCCTGTAGTGGATGGCTGGACCGTATGCAAGGAGATCCGAAAAAAATACGACATTCCGGTGATAATGCTGACGGCCCGGGGAGAGGAATTCGATAAGGTGCTGGGTTTTGAACTGGGCGCCGATGATTATGTGGTAAAACCTTTCAGTCCCCGAGAGCTCACCGCCAGGGTGAAGGCCCTTCTACGGCGCCTCGGTCCCAAGGAAGAGCCGGAAGAGACCCTGGAGTTCCCGGACCTGATCATAGAGCCTGAATCCAGGATAGTGAAAGTAAATGGCAGGGAAGTGGATCTCACTCCCAAAGAATTTGATCTACTGTATTATCTTGCCAGAAACAGGGACAAAGTGTTCACACGGGAAAAACTGCTGGAAGAAGTATGGGGGTATGACTTTTTCGGCAGCCTGAGGACCGTAGACACCCATGTAAAGCAATTGAGGGAGAAGCTTGGACGCAGCAAAGCCGCATCATATATAAGTACGGTATGGGGAGTCGGTTATAAGTTTGAGGTGGTTAAATGAACCCAAATAAAAGTATTATTTTTAAATTATGGCTTTACATGATCGTCCTCACCATAATTACCCTGTTGTTTTCAGGCCTTATTCTGTCTCGAGTATTTGAAGACTTTTACTTTAATATAAGGCAAAATGAGATGATAAACGAAGGACAGCAGCTTATCGCATTGATATTGCAGGGGATTGACCCGATGGAGCTCGTGGACATAAGCAAATTCATAAACGCCCATGCCGTAGTGGTAAACAGGCAGGGGCTTATTCAGGCCAGTTCCAATATTTTAAAATTTAAAGGCATGCTGATGGATGGCAGGGAGTTCTCGGAAGTATTGAAGGGCAATATCGTAATTCATAAGGGGTATATATCCCAGTTCGGGGCGGCTATGCTGACGGTGGCGCTGCCCATTAAGACGGAAGGAGGGGTAATGGGTGCCCTTATCCTATATTCTCCTATGGAATCCATTCAGAATTCCATCTGGCAGATAAGACGCCTCATACTGCTGACAGCGACGGGTGCCGTTATCGTGGCTACGGCATTGAGTTTCGTGCTGTCAAAGACCGTATCAAGGCCCCTCATTGATATTAAAAAAGTGGCTGAAGGCATGGCAAGGGGCGATTTCGAGGGCAGGGTGAGCGTAAGCTCCGAAGATGAGATCGGTACTCTGGCAAAGACCATAAATTATCTATCAGACGCCTTGAAGAACAATATAAATGCCCTGTCCCAGGAAAAAGAACAGCTTAAAAACGTGCTACTGAGCATGACCGATGGAGTTATAACTTTTGATGCAAACAACCAGTTGATTATGGCCAATCCTCAAGCGTATGACATGCTTCAGGTTGAGATGCGCGACGGTGGGGATGAAGGATTCAAGGTACTGTATCCCCTCCTTGACAGAGTTAGAGAAACCAAGAAACCTCTTCAGGAGGAACTGAAGTTTGATGGCAGGACCATTAGCGCAAGGCTGGCTCCGCTTATGGATGAGAACTTAAATCTCTGGGGCATGGTGGCTGTGCTTCAGGATGTAACAAGGGAAAGAAAGCTGGAACACCTCCGGAGGGAGTTTGTAGGCAATGTTTCCCACGAACTCAGGACTCCTCTGTCATACCTCCAGGGATATACCGAAGCCCTTCTCGACGGCATGGTGGAGGACCCGGAGGAGAAGAAGAAATACTTGAATATAATCCTTGATGAAACCTTGAGATTGAGACGCATGGTAAATGAACTTCTGGATTTGTCTCAGATAGAAAGCGGCCACCTTCACCTGAAAAAGGACAAGATATCCTTGAAAAACCTGATAGAGAGAGTTGTAAAGAAGCTAGCTCCCATTTGCCAGAAAAAAGGAATGAAAATATCGACGGAATTCGAAGAAGTTCCTCTGGTTATGGCCGATGAAGACAGGATAGAGCAGGTCATGATAAACCTTATAGATAATGCTATGCGCTATAATGAAAGCAGCGGAGAGATAAAAATAAAAGTTCAGAGGAGCGAAAGCGGCATTGTAGTCTCAGTAAAAGACCAGGGGCCCGGGATACCGGAGGACGAACTGCCTTTTATCTGGGAGAGATTTTATAAAGTGGATAAAGCCCGCACTCGAAAGACCGGAGGCACCGGCCTTGGGCTTGCCATCGTCAAGAATATTGTAGAGGTTCACGGTGGCAGGGTATGGGCTAAAAACTGCGCCGAAGGCGGTACGGCCTTTTACTTTTCGCTTCCGGAAGATACACCGGAAGAAAGCCCCCGGTAATAACCGGGGGCTTATTTTCTAAAGGTTTTTCAGCACATCTTCTACCGAATAGTAAGGCAGATTGTGAGCTTCAGCCACTGCTTTGAAGGTTACCTTTCCATCCAGAACATTTACACCTTTTGCGAGGGCGGGATCATCTATTATAGCCTGCCTCCACCCTTTGTTTGCGATCTTGATGGCATAGGGCAATGTGGCATTTGTCAAAGCGAGAGTTGATGTCCTCGGGACGACACCGGGGATGTTGGCTACGGCATAATGCACCACTCCATATTTTATGAATACGGGGTCTGCATGGGTGGTAGGATGATCGATGGTTTCCACGCAACCGCCCTGGTCGATGGCCACATCCACGATGACGCTGCCGGGTTTCATGCTTTTGACCATTTCTTCGGTGACAAGCTTGGGCGCTTTTGCTCCTGGAATGAGCACAGAGCCCACCACGAGGTCGGCATTGCTGATGGCTTCCATAAGGTTAAACCGGTTTGAATACAAAGTTTCAATACTGTTGCGGAAAATATCTTCCAGGTAGCGTAGCCTGTCAATATTGATGTCCACGACGGTGACCCTGGCGCCCACGCCTACAGCTCTCTTTACCGCACTGGTACCCACCGTTCCGGCTCCCACGACTACTACCGATGCCGGAGGAACACCGGCGACTCCATCCAGGAGCACTCCCTTGCCGCCGTTTATCTTCTCCAGATAGGTGGCGCCAACCTGGACTGCCATACGGCCGGCGATTTCGCTCATGGGCGTAAGCAGCGGAAGACTTCTGTCTGCTCTTTGCACCGTCTCATATGCTATAGAAACAACTTTGTTGTCCATAAGAGCTTTCGTCAATTCAGGCTCGGGAGCCAGATGCAAATATGTGAACAGGATGAGGCCGGGCTTGAAATATTTGTATTCCGAAGGCAGCGGCTCTTTTACCTTTATTATCATATCGCTGCGTCCCCATACATCGGCAGCATCGGTTACGATTTCCGCACCTGCAGCCCTGTAACTCTCATCGGGGAAACCTGCACCTTCACCGGCTCCCTTTTCAACGAGGACTTTATGTCCGGCTTCCACCATGGCATCGACACCGGCGGGAGTCATGGCTACGCGGTTTTCCTGGGCCTTTATTTCTTTTGGAACGCCGACTATCATTGTATTTTCCTCCCCTATTTGTTGTAATTCATCTACGATAATATAGTCTTGCAAGACTTATGCCAGAAAGGGGAAAGAAATGATATTATCTGACGATAACCTTAGTTTAAGCAAAAACAGACATTTTGATTTTAAACCGGTATTTTCAGCATGGAAACAAAAAGTTCCACATGGAAATAGTTACAGGGACAGTCCGTATTTTTTAATCTTTTTTATTACCGTGGTGTGAGAAACGCCCAATATTTTGGCTGCCTTTCTGGCGCTACCTCCCTGGGAAAGCGCTCTTATCAGCGTTTCCTTTTCCGTTTCTCTGACAGCATCTTTCAGGTGAAAATATTTTTCGGAAGATGACACAAGAAAATCCGGCGTATTTATTATTATATCTCTGGGTTTTATTATGAAATCCCTGGTCAGGTTCATAGCTCTTTCCATGACATTTTCCAGCTCTCTTATATTGCCCGGCCAATCGTAGCGCATCAGACAGTCAAGGGCTTCAGGCGAAATGCCCTGAACTTTCTTGTTGAATCTTTGATTGAACTTGTTTATAAAGTAATCCACCAGAACGGAGATATCCTTTTTATGTTCTCTGAGAGGCGGAAGGTATATGGGAATTACATTTAACCTGTAGAAAAGATCCTGTCTGAAATCTCCTCTCACAATCATTTCTTCTAGAGGACGGTTCGTAGCCGCAATCACCCTTACATCGACCCGTGTTTCTTCCATTTCTCCCAGCCTCCGGACGCTGCCTTCCTGAAGTACTCTCAGGAGTTTTGCCTGGACATAGGGAGGTATTTCACCAATTTCATCCAGAAAAATTGTGCCGTGGTGCGCAAATTCAAAAAGGCCCTGCCGTCCTCCTTTTCGGCCTCCGGTAAAAGTTCCGTCGGCATAGCCAAAAAGTTCGCTTTCAAGAAGCGTATCGGGGATAGCCGCACAATTGACAACCACAAAGGGCTTATCCTTGCGGGGGCTGGCCATGTGAATAGCTCTGGCAAAAAGCTCCTTGCCGGTGCCGCTTTCTCCCCGAAGAAGCACGGTGGAATCTCCCCGGGCTATGGTTCTGGCTAATTCAACGATTTCCGCCATCGTCTTGCTCTCATATATGATATCATCGAAGGTTACCATTACGGGCCGCGTGAGAGAATGAGCCAGCCTGCGAACTTCGGACATCTTTTGAAAGCTCATGACTGCACCCGATGGCTTTCCTCTGTCATCAAAGACTGGTTTTGAATTTATCATGAGTTTCAACTTGCCCCGAGGTGTCGAAATGCTAATCTCTCTTTGTTCCAGCAGCTTTCCTTCCTGTAAATGCTTCAAAATTTCGGCGGGAACCTCAAAAACATCGGATAGCACTCTTCCAACCGGCGGTTGTTCCAGACCAAGCAGCTCGGCAGCCCTCAGGTTGCAGATGGTAATAATGAAATTACCATTTATTGATAATATTCCCTCCTGAACGGAATTTATGACGGTTCTGAGCTGCAGTTCCGCAAGTTCATGGGGCATCCATTCTATGGGAGTAATTTCATATACATCCTTTATCAAACTAATTTTTTCTGTAATAAAGCGAAGCTTTTCCTCCTGCACCGGTTCCATCTGAAGATAGATCTCCCCCGGCCTCACGGAAAGAGAAAGGATATTGGCGCCGTATTTTGCGACTATCTCCGATATATCGTGTACCATGCCCACGCGGTCTATGAATCTAATGCGATAGCGATACTTTTTCAAGCAGACACCCCCGGACCTGTCAGCCAGACTCGTTAATAATATAAAATCAATGTTATAATTCGACATATGACAAATATTATCCTGCATAAATGGAAACTGTGGAAACAAAAAGTTCCGAACGAAAAATGTGATAATTATCACAAATTAACAAAATTAATAAATTTGACATTGGTATGTATTTTGCAACATAGATATTGTATAATCTGTATATGAGTTTTATTGCATTAACTTATGGATTAGCCGGCTTTGAAATTGAAATTTACAGCCGGTAGCATGCATTCATTTTTGCAGCTGTTTTGAGGAAGTATAATGAAAGAGAGGTGAATAAATGCTGTAAAAAAGCGAATCAATCAAAAACTCTATAAAAAATTAAAACGGGAGGGTTTTTATTGGACGCGATTAAAAATTTTCTGGATGCTGCAAACGGTATAGTCTGGGGTCCGCCCATGTTGGTGCTGCTGGTAGGTACTCATATTTTCCTAACTTTCAAGTTAAAAATAATACAGAAGTATATTTTTCCGGCTATTAAACTATCTCTTACAAGGGCTTCAGAAGGTGAAGGCGATGTCAGTCATTTTGGGGCCTTGACCACCGCCCTTGCGGCTACTGTGGGAACCGGTAACATAGTTGGCGTTGCCACCGCAGTAGGTCTCGGCGGCCCCGGCGCGGTATTCTGGCTCTGGATAACGGGTGTTTTCGGTATAGCCACAAAATACTCTGAAGCTCTTCTGTCGGTGAAATACAGGGTCAAAAATTCCATAGGCCAGATGGCCGGCGGTCCCATGTACGTTCTGGAACGGGGTTTGGGAATGAAATGGCTCGGTATTTTATTTGCACTGTTTACAGCCATTGCCGGTTTTGGCATCGGTGTCACGGTCCAGTCAAATTCCATTTCCGAGATGGTGAAAACTACTTTTCATATTTCTCCATGGATTACGGGGCTTGTCATCGCATTCCTGACGGGTATAGTGATCATAGGAGGAATAAAAAGCATAGCCAGAGTATGCGAGGCTCTTGTGCCTTTTATGGCTATAGTTTATGTTCTAGGATGTCTTATTATATTAGTAATGAATATCAGCGCTCTGCCCGGTGCCATCGTTACAATATTGAAGAGTGCCTTTACGGGACAGGCCATGACGGGAGGATTCACCGGAGCTACTGTAATGGCAGCCATTCGCTACGGTGTAGCCCGGGGACTTTTCTCCAACGAATCGGGCCTCGGCAGTGCGCCCATAGCCGCCGCAGCAGCCCAGACGCCCAATGCTGCAAGACAGGCTCTGGTACAGATGACGGGCACCTTCTGGGATACTGTGGTGATCTGCCTTATGACAGGTCTGGTGCTGGTGACCACAGGTTCATGGGAAACGGGTCTAAAAGGAGCGGAACTTACCAAAACAGCGTTTGATCAGATTCCCGTTATCGGCCCCATAACTCTCACCATCGGCCTTTTGACCTTTGTATATTCCACAATACTCGGATGGTCGTACTATTGCGAAAAAGCTGTGGAATATCTGCTGGGCACAAAAGCCATTCCACCTTACCGCTGGCTCTGGGTCATAGCATCATTTGTGGGAGCAGTGACGACTCTTGACGTGGTATGGGGATTTGCCGATATGTTCAACGGCCTGATGGCCATTCCGAACCTGATTTCACTCCTTGCCTTAAGCGGAGTGCTGGTAGCTGAGACCAGAAAGTATGTGTGGGAGGGCAATGTACTGGAGGAAGATAAATCCATAGCCGGTTCCAAGTAAAGATGGATGGAAGTTTTCATGCTATGGACTGATGCTGAGACAGAGAATAACTGTAAAAAGTTTCAACTTAAAAATAATAGCCGAGATCTCCCGGCTATTCAGCTTGTAGACAAAGCCCGCATGATATTTGCTACGGACACGCTCGCACGCCGTTTGCGGCAGCAAAGTTGCGGACGGCTGTGCGAAACTAGTCCCGCTCCATAATACATGCGGGCATGTAGTGCAGGCTCCGCTCGAATAAGTGATATGTGTAGTGCTGTGAAGGTTAAAATTGTAAAGATGAAATTAGAGTTGCATATTTCTGCCCTTCTTTTTAAATACTAGTTGTTAGAAGAAGGGGTGATATCTTGTTTAATATCGGCACATCAGAACTTATTATAATACTGGTGCTGGCTCTCATCATACTGGGGCCGGGCAAACTTCCGGAAGTGGGGCATGCCCTCGGGAAAGCCATGGGTGAATTTAAAAAGGCCATCCGGGATGCAAAAGACGATATGGATAGAAAATAAACCTTAATCACGACGAAGACATCGGCACTTTTAGAACGTATCGGGAGATAGCTGTGAAAATGTCAGAGCGGCATGAGGAGTGTCTCGACCGTAAACTACCCATAATAGAGCATTTAAAAGAATTAAGGTCCAGGCTTCTTGTTTGCGTCATTTCGATAATGCTGTTTTCTGTTGCAAGCTTTATTCTGTGGCCTGAAATATTTCCTTTGCTTATACCCGATGACCTTTCCATGGTTTACATAAGCCCCCAGGAAGCCCTTCTGGTCAAAATAAAGATTTCATTTTTATGCGGTTTATTATTTTCCCTGCCGTTGGTATTATTTGAAGCATGGAAGTTCATAGTTCCCGCTCTTACGAACCGGGAAAGGAAGGTTTTTTTATTTTTTGGATTGCTGTCTTCTTTTCTCTTTTTATGCGGCATATATTTTGGCATTTTTACTATTACTCCCACAATGGTAAGATTTTTCTTGAGATTTTCACACCAGTCTCTCATACCCCTCTTTTCAATTGCCAGTTACTCGTCATTTCTGATAAGCATTACCCTGTCTTTTGCCATCATATCCCAGATACCGATAATCATGGTGCTGGTCGTAAAGTTAGGGTTTGTCAACCGGGAGAGCATAGAAAAACAGAGGGGGCTGGCTGTCATTTTTATTTTTATAATAGCAGCTGTAATAACTCCGCCCGATGCTTTTTCCCAGATGGTTCTGGCTCTGCCCATGTGGGGGCTTTATGAACTCGGACTTATTCTGACAAAATTCGTCAAAAAAAGTCGGCAGGAATTATAACCTGCCGATCGGAGGGCATTTGGCCCATTTATAAGATAAAGGGGGATTTTAGGAGGATTAGCCTTGCTGTTGGTAGTTCCTCCTGCTGGTTGCAATTATTATTATAACCTCAAATTTTGGTGAAAATTTGGCTGAAATGTGAAGTTTTTGTGAGAAAAAATGATCTTTTGTCGGTTCAATTATATGGCTCGTTATAATCACTGCTAACATAAATATGTTAGTAATGATGAGAATAATTTGCTATAATAGAATCAATAATAAAAAGTCTGGTGTCGGGGAAAAGTCAGCAAAGCTTTATGTGTTAAGGATGGGATTTTATGGAGGAAAGATTAAACCAGGGTGAGGATTTTTGCGATATTTTTTGCATTGATGAAGATAGGGTGAAAAAACTCCTGGGCACGGTGCCGGATATGACGGGCCTTGCGGAGCTTTTCAAGGTACTGGCCGATGAGACCAGGGCCAGGATTGTTTACCTCCTGTCAAAAGAAGAGCTTTGCGTATGCGATATAGCCACCATCCTGGGCACCACGGTATCCAATGTATCCCATCACCTGAGAGTCCTCCGAACTTCCCACCTGGTGAAATTCAGGCGGGACGGTAAACAGGTCTATTATACTCTGGATGATGACCATGTGATTCATATCATAAAAGAAGGATTTGAACATGTGAACCACACATCAGGCTTCTGATATAGGGGCAGGTGGAGGAACGTCCCAATTAATGGGAGGGGTTTTTATGTTTGATGCTGATAGGATAGCTTCTTTTCCGGAAAGGCCCGGAGTTTATATAATGAAGGATAATAAAGGAAAGGTCATTTATGTGGGAAAGGCCGTGTCTTTGAAACAAAGGGTGAAGTCGTATTTCCAATCTAAAAATCTACCTCTCAAGGTGGCTTCCATGGTGCCCAAGATAGAGGATATAGAATATATAGTCACCGATTCCGAAGTGGAAGCCCTCATACTGGAATGCAACCTTATAAAATTTCACCGGCCGAAATACAACATTCTTCTCAGGGATGACAAGCAGTATCCTTATATTAAAATTACACTGAATGAAAAGTTTCCCCGACTGCTGGTAGTGCGCAGGGTAAAAAAGGATGGAGCAAGATATTTTGGCCCCTATGCCGACGCCGGAGCCATGAGAGAGGCCATTGATGTGATAAGAAAGGTTTTTCCCATAAGGAGCTGCAAAAAGGATCTCAGCCGGGTGCCGTTAAATGAGCGCCCATGTCTGAATTTCCATATAAACAGATGTCTTGCTCCGTGTCAGGCAAACATCGATGTAAACGATTACAATGAAATAATCCGGAATGTGATAATGTTTCTGGAAGGAAAGCAGCAAGCCCTAATAGATTTATTAAAGCAGAGGATGGAAAAAGCCGCAGAAAGCCTTGATTTTGAATGGGCGCAGGTAATAAAAGAACAGATACAGGCTCTGGAAAAGGTGCAGGAAAAGCAGAAAATTGTTTCCACCGATATGTCCGACAAAGATGTGATTGCTATGGCCAGGGGCTTCGACATGGTGTGCGTCCAGGTGTTTTTCGTGAGGCAGGGCAAGCTGGTGGAACGGGAGCCCTTTATTTTAAAAAACACCGAAGGAGTGGAAAGGAGAGAAATACTGACATCTTTCATAAAACAATTTTACGACGGTGCACCATTTATACCAAAAGAGATCATCGTTGATGAAGAAATAGAGGACCTTTCCACCATCGAAGAATGGCTGGAACAAAAGAAGGGTTCAAAGGTTGTTATTACCGTTCCCAGGCGCGGCGAGAAAAAGAAACTGGCCGAAATGGTGGCAGAGAACGCAAGGGCTTTTCTGGACCAGAGGGAAAGCATGGAAGACAGGGAAAAAATGAAAAGCCGAAAAGCCATGGAGGAACTGATGACATATTTACAGCTCGAAAATACTCCGAATCGCATAGAAGCCTTTGATATATCCAACACCCAGGGGAAAGAATCGGTGGCTTCCATGGTGGTATTTGAAGAAGGGAATCCTAAAAAACAGGACTACCGCATGTTCAAGATAAAAACGGTGGAAGGTCCCAACGACTTCGAAAGCATAAAAGAAGCCGTATTCCGCCGGTTTAAAAGGGCTCTTGAGGGAGATGAAAAATTTAAAGACCTGCCCGATCTGCTGCTTATAGACGGGGGCAAAGGACAGCTAAAGTATGCACGGGAAGCGCTCAGGGAGTTAAAATTCGAGCACATTCCTACCATAGGCCTTGCTAAGGAATTCGAGCATATTTTTGTGGAGGGCAGGGATGACCCCATCGTTCTACCAAAGGACTCGGAAGCGCTACATCTTGTTCAGAGAATACGGGATGAAGCCCACCGTTTTGCCATCACCCTTCATAGAAAGCTCCGAAGCAAGAAAAGCATCCAATCGGTGCTGGAAGACATTCCCGGCATAGGCAAAGCCCGCAGGCTGGCTCTATTGAATGCTCTTGGAAGCATTGAAGGCATTAAAAAAGCGACGGTAGATGAACTGTCTAAAGTTCCGGGGATGAACCGGAAGGCGGCCGAGGCAGTGTATGATTTTTTTCATAAAAAGACATGATTGCAGGGCAATTTAATGCAGAAGGTTTAATGTTTCATCAGTATTACAAGGAAAAACATGGCGATACCCTTTTCAAAAAACATTCTCTCTTCCTCAAACATATCATAAATATAGGATAGATATTATAATTTGGAGGAGGGAAACAGGATGGATATCGTAAAGATTGTAACAGTGCTCTCATTAATTATCGAATCCCTTACAAAAACAATACTTCTGATTTGGAATACAGTGACAAAGCCTTTCTCGCAGTGGACCCAGGAAGAGAAAAAAGAAATCATAACCGATGTCATATCAGTAATTATTGCCATCGGAGTAAATCTTGATATATTTTCCTTAGCGAACATCCCGTTTAAAATTCCTATATTAGGGCCCTTTTTGACGGGTCTTCTCTTGGCCAGGGGTGCGGGAGTAGTTACCGATATACTCGATATAATTTACTATACAAAAGTGAACAGGAAAATAAAAACCCTTATGTAGAATGTATATAATCCGGGGTATATTCACCGAGCTCAAACCGCTGACAGACTAGCACAGCCTGCATGTGTCAAGGCAGGGACCAGTTCCATAAAATGTCGGCAGCTCTGCTGCCGCAAAAGGTGAGCGAACGGGTCCATAGCAGAATATCATGCAGGCTTTATTTTATTGGGTTTGTTGCATTCATAAGACACGTGGGTTGAAGGCTTCAGTTTGGGTCATGTTTTGTTCTATATAGACTTTATATCATCCTTTTCAACAAAAAAATTTTATATATCAAGCAGGAATTCTGAATTTAGTATCGAATATATATATTTAAAAAGATAACGATTACATAGTAAAATGCCTTTTATAGCAGAAAACGATTCAATAATTTGCAACATAATCAGGGAAGGGATATGAAAAATGCCGACGATAAAAGACGTGGCAGCAAAAGCAGGAGTATCCACCGCCACAGTTTCCAGGGTTTTGAATGGGGAGAAAGTGAAGGATGAGACAAAGGAAAAAGTTTTAAAGACAATCAAACTTCTCGGGTACAGGCCTAATCTGATAGCGCGCAGCCTCAAGACTCAGAAGACGCACACCGTAGGTTTCGTAGTTCCCGATTACGGCCAATTTTTCATGCAGATTGCAAAAGTTGTGGAAGATATTTTAAATGGATACGGTTACAGTCTTGTCGTCTGTTACAGCGATGAAAACCCGGAAAGAGAAAAGGCCAGAATAAAGATGTTGATGGAAAAACAGGTGGACGGCATGCTGGTGGTCCCCACCAGCGACCAGGATGATTATCTGATGGAGTTGAACAAACAAGGAATACCTGTTATTCTTATCGACCGCATGGTAAAGGATGTTCAGACGGATTGCGTCCTGGTGGATAATGTAAACGGCGCGTACCAGGCGGTGGAACACCTCATCACAAAAGGATACCACCGCATAGGCGTCATCAACGGCCGTCAGGAGGTCACCACAGGAGAGGAGAGGTACCGAGGGTATCTCAGGGTATTCGAGGATTATAATCTGCAAATCGACAGGGAATTGATCCGTTTTGGCGACTTCTCTACTGAAAGCGGTTTTGCTTTGATGAAAGAATTGATGTCTTTATCGAACCCGCCGGATGCGGTGTTTATTACAAACTGTTACATGACCATAGGTGCAATGCTGGCAATTGATGAAATGAACATAAAAGTTCCCGATGAAATAGCCATTGTGGGCTTTGATGATACTGAACTTACGCGACTTTCTAAACCGCCCGTCACTTCTGTAGTTCAGCCGGTACAGGAGATGGGCGAGATAGCGGCTAACCTCCTTTACAGGAGAATATGTGGAGATATGTCCGATTATCCAAAAATGTACCGTTTGAAGACAACGCTGCTTGTTCGCGCTTCCACTGATCCCGAATGGAAGAAAAAATTAGACGGAAAGGAAGGAGCATAGAAATGAAAAAGGCGGGAGTTTTGAACAAGGAACTGGCAGGAGAACTTGCGGGCCTGGGCCATATGGATGAATTCATAATCTGCGATGCGGGGTTTCCGGTGCCGAAAGATGCAAAAAGAATTGACCTTGCACTGTCAAAAGGCATCCCTACCTTTATGGATACTTTGAAAGCCATACTTAGCGAAATAGTAGCAGAAAAAATAGTGGTGGCCGAGGAAACCCGGAAGGTAAGCCCTGAACTCTACAATACCTGGAGGGATTTATTCAAATATCAGGAATTTGAGCTTATCCCCCATGCTCAGTTTAAGGAAAGGTCCAAAAATGTCAAGTTCATAGTGCGGACCGGAGAGTTCATCCCCTACGCAAACATGCTGATAGTAGCTGCATCTCAGGCCGAAGAATTTAAAAAGAATTTCGATATATCATTTTAAAACATAACTTTTATATATACTAAATATTAATAATAAAAACAAGAGGAGGAATTGCCTGTGAATAATAATGGTTTCAGATTGATCGGCAGTCTGCCGAAGATAGGAATACGCCCCATAATTGATGGACGGCGCAAAGGTATAAGGGAGTCTCTAGAAAACCAGACCATGGGTATGGCCGAAGCGGTTGCCCGATTGTTATCCGAAAATCTAAGGTATCCCAACGGCCAGCCGGTAGAATGTGTCATCGCTGATACCACTATCGGCGGTGTTGCAGAAGCCGCAAGGTGTGCGGAGAAATTTGCAAGGGAAGGCGTCGGAGTATCCATTTCCGTCACGCCGTGCTGGTGCTACGGATCTGAAACTATAGACATGGATCCTTACATTCCCAAGGCCATCTGGGGCTTCAATGGGACCGAAAGGCCAGGAGCGGTATATCTGGCGGCAGCCCTGGCCGGCCACAGTCAAAAGGGACTGCCGGCTTTTGGAATCTACGGCAGGGACGTTCAGGATGCTACAGACAGGACCATACCTGACGATGTAAAGGAAAAACTTCTGAGGTTTGCCAGGGCCGGCCTTGCGGTAGCCTTAATGAAAGGGAAATCGTACCTTTCGATGGGAAACGTCTCCATGGGAATAGCGGGATCTATCGTAAACCCCGATTTTTTTGAAAGCTATCTGGGCATGAGGAATGAATATGTAGATATGTCGGAATTCATTCGCCGGATGGATGAAGGGATTTATGACAGGGAGGAATTTGAGAGAGCATTGAAGTGGACCAGAGAAAACTGCAAGGAAGGCAAAGATAACAATTCCCCTGCCATACAGTCTACCAGAGAAAGGAAAGACTGGGAATGGGAATTTGTAGTAAAGATGACGATGATCGCTCGAGATCTTATGGTTGGAAACGAGAGGCTGGCCGAGCTCGGTTTCGTGGAGGAAGCACAGGGGCACAACGCCATAGCTGCAGGTTTTCAGGGCCAGAGGCAGTGGACGGACCATTTTCCCAATGGAGATTTCATGGAGGCTATACTCAACTCATCCTTTGACTGGAACGGCATAAGAGCGCCCTATATAATGGCCACCGAAAACGACAGTCTCAATGGCGTATCCATGCTGTTCGGTTACCTTTTGACAAATACCGCGCAGATCTTTGCTGATGTCAGGACTTACTGGAGTCCCGATGCGATAAAGCGCGTCACCGGCAAGGAACTTACGGGGATAGCGGAAGGAGGAATAATACACCTTATAAATTCCGGAGCCGCCGCACTGGATGGAACCGCCCAGCAAACCAGAAACGGAGAACCGGCTATGAAACCCTTCTGGGAAATAACGGAAGAAGAAGTCAAAAAATGTCTCGACGCCACCAGCTGGAGGCCAGCCAACAGAGAATACTTCCGCGGCGGAGGATTTTCTTCCAATTTCCTGACAAAGGGCAAAATGCCCGCTACGATGATGAGGGTAAACATAATTAAAGGCCTCGGGCCGGTTCTGCAGATTGCAGAAGGATATACGGTGGACCTGCCCGAGGATATCCACAATATTCTGGATGAACGCACGGACCCCACATGGCCCACCACGTGGTTTGCTCCCAGATTGACCGGGCATGGCGCCTTTAGAGACGTTTATTCTGTGATGAACAACTGGGGAGCCAACCATGGCGCCGTAAGCTACGGTCATATAGGGGCCGATCTAATAACATTGGCATCTATATTGCGAATTCCTGTGTGCATGCACAATGTTCCGGAGGAAAAAATATTCAGGCCCAGTGCATGGAGCGCTTTTGGGACCCAGGACCTGGAAGGTGCCGACTACAGAGCCTGCAAGAATTTCGGGCCACTATACGGCAGGGGATAAAAATGACCATGTAAATTTGAGGTGAAAAAATGGCTGAACTTCTTGTAAAAATGGAAGATATCGATAAATCTTTCGCTGGAGTCCACGCTTTGAGCCGTGCCCGATTTGAGCTGTATGCCGGTGAAGTGCATGCTCTGGTAGGAGAAAATGGCGCCGGCAAATCCACATTGATGAAAATACTTACGGGTGTTTATTCAAAAGATTCGGGCCGCATTTATATTAAAGGGCAGGAAGTTGAAATACAGAATCCCAGAGTGGCGCAAAATCTGGGGATAAGCATCATACATCAAGAACTGAATCTTATGCCGCATCTTACCGTGGCCCAGAATATATTCATAGGACGGGAGCCCCGCAAGGGCATAAAATTCATGCTTGATGAACAGGAGCTCAACAGAAGGGCCAGGGAATTGCTTGACACGATTCATATGGATCTGGACCCAAAGGCCAGGGTATCGAACCTTACTGTCGCAAAACAACAAATGGTGGAAATTGCTAAAGCCCTCTCTATCAAAGCGGAAGTAATAATCATGGATGAACCTACTTCCGCCCTGGCCGAAGCTGAAATCGAAGAACTTTTTAGGATAATTCACCATCTCAAAAGTGAAGGGAAAGGAATTATATATATATCCCATCGCCTAGAAGAACTCAAGAGAGTCGCTGACAGGGTAACGGTCATGCGTGACGGCCGTTATATAGACACTGTAAAGATAGGAGAGGTTACAAGAGAGCAGATCATAAGCATGATGGTGGGCAGGGAGATTTATGAAACTGCCAGTGCCGGTGCGGAAAACAGCAATGAAGTAGTGCTGGAAGTGAAAAATCTGAGGCGGGGTCGCACTATTAAAGATGTCAGCTTTAAGTTGAAAAAGGGCGAGATCCTTGGATTTGCAGGCCTGATGGGTGCGGGGCGCACCGAGGTGGCAAGAGCCATTTTCGGTGCTGATCCTATTGACGAAGGAGAAATCTATGTAAAAGGCCGCAAAGTGCATATAAAAAACCCTGGTGATGCAGTGAAACATGGCATAGGATATCTTTCAGAAGATCGAAAACGATACGGCCTGGCTCTTGGCATGGATGTAGAAACCAATATTGTTATGGCTGCGTTTGAGAAATTCCTGGGTTTATTGGGTTGGATAAGGCAGGATAAGACCCGTTTGGAAGCCAGGACACGCATTGAGGAATTGAAGATTAAGACACCAACTTTAAAACAGAAAGTGAAGTTTTTGTCCGGCGGCAATCAGCAGAAAGTTATTATGGCCAAATGGCTCACACGCAACTGCGATATTTTGATATTTGATGAACCTACCAGGGGTATAGATGTGGGAGCCAAGAGCGAGATATATAAGCTTTTAAATGAATTGGTAAAAGAGGGGAAATCCATCATTATGATTTCTTCCGAACTTCCGGAAATCCTGCGCATGAGCCACCGAATCGTTGTCATGTGCGAAGGTCGAGTGACCGGAGAACTAAGCGCTACCGAAGCTACACAGGAACGTATCATGTACTATGCCACTATGAGATAGATATAAAATGGGATTTGGAGGTCTAGGAAAATGGATAATAAAGTTACTCAAAAAAAATCCTTGCTGCACTCGGATGCCGCACAAAAGCTACTGGCTTTCGGCAGCTTAATCATTCTGTTTATTGTATTTTCACTGGCATCACCCAATTTTGCAAAGTTTGACAATATAGTCGGCATATTGCTGGCTACGGCTGTAAACGGAATACTGGCATTGGGTGTAACTTTTGTGATAATCACCGGAGGTATAGACCTTTCCATAGGAACCGGCATGACCTTTGCTGCCGTTATGACTGCCGTTTTTATCACGAACTGGAAATTACCCATTATCATAGGTGTGGTCGGTGGCATATTGATGGGGGGACTCTGCGGTTTTATAAACGGTATTATAATATCGAAGATGAAGGTTCCGCCTTTTGTAGCCACGCTGGGCATGATGATGGCAACAAAAGGCCTGTCTCTGGTCATATCAGGAACAAAACCCATATATTTCAATGACACACCGGCCTATCGCCAGATTGCCATGGGTTCCATTTCAGGCATACCCAACGCTGTTTTGATATTCTTTGTTGCAGCTATAATTGCCAATATTATTTTGACAAGGACTATTCTGGGAAGGTACGATTTTGCTCTGGGGAGCAATGAAGAAGCTACCAGGTTGTCGGGCATCAATGTGGATGCATGGAAAACTGCTATCTATACACTTTGCGGTTTGTTCTTCGGATTGGCCGGGGTCCTGATGGCTTCACGATTAAACTCGGCCCAGCCGGCTTTGGGTCAGGGATACGAAATGGATGCAATTGCTGCGGCTGTGATTGGAGGCACCTCCTTGAGTGGAGGCGAAGGCACCATCTTGGGAACTGTTATAGGCGCATTTATAATGAGTGTTTTAACCAACGGACTTCGCATTCTGTCGGTCCCCCAGGAATGGCAGATTGTTGTTACGGGGACGATTGTAGTAATGGCAGTGTACCTTGATATCATTCGGCGCAGATAGCACGGATCGGGAAGTAATTACTCCATGGAGTTATATAAAATAAAAGAAAAGAAAGGGGGGAGTTTTTAAAATTATACCTGCAAGTTCAGAAAAATAAAATAATTTAAAGGGAGGAGAATTGTTGTGAAAAAAGTAAAAAAAGTGCTGGCTGTTGCTGTATGTTTGATACTTGTAATGGCGATTCTGGCTGGCTGCGGTCAGAAATCTCAGCCGCAGCAGGAATCAAAACCGGCGGAGGAACAAACTCAACAAACAGGTTCAAATGCCACAGGTAGTGAAAAAATTTATATTCCCGTCATTTCCAAGGGGTTCCAGCATCAATTCTGGCAGGCCGTGAAACTTGGAGCCGAAAAAGCTGCAAAGGAATTCAACGTTGACATTACCTTCGAAGGACCTGAAAGCGAATCCCAAGTCGACAAGCAGATAGAAATGCTTCAGGCTGCCCTCAGCAAAAATCCAAAGGCTATATGCCTTGCAGCGCTGGACAGCAAAGCGGTGATACCATACCTTGAACAGGCAAAACAGGCTAACATTCCTGTGGTGGGATTTGACTCCGGCGTAGACAGCGATATTCCTGTAGCCACTGCTGCGACAAACAATGTAGCCGCAGCAGCGCTGGCGGCCGACAAAATGGCAGAGCTTATCGGAGGGAAGGGTGAGATTGCAGTTATAGTGCATGATCAGACCAGCCGTACCGGCATAGACCGGCGAGATGGCTTTGTAAATCGAATTAAAGAAAAATACCCCGATATCAAGATTGTGGATGTTCAATATGGTGGCGGCGATCATCTGAAATCTACAGACCTTGCAAAAACCATCATGCAGGCTCATCCCAACCTCAAGGGGTTTTTTGGAGCCAATGAAGGTTCTGCCATCGGTGTTATCAATGCTGTCAAGGAAATGAAGAAGGAAGGGAAGCTGGTCGTTATAGGGTATGACTCCGGCAAAGCACAGCTGGATGCCATCAGATCGGGATTGATGGCTGGAGCCATCACCCAGAATCCCATTGGAATAGGTTATGAAGCCGTCAAAGCCGCCGTTATGGCGATAAAGGGAGAAAAAGTTGAAAAGAACATCGATACGGGATTTTTCTGGTATGACAAGACCAATATGGATTCCGACCAAATCAAGCCCTTGCTTTACGAATGATTCTATTCTTCCTTGCGGCCGGCAGGCTTTACTGCCTGCGGCCGCATAAATACGAAATCTGATGTGGGAGGTCATAATTGTTAAGAGAAGACCTCTCACTTCTTATTTGGTTACTACCTGTTTTCAGGGAGGGAATTAACATGAAGAAATACTTGTTGGGCATTGATGTAGGCACACAGAGCTTAAGGGCAGGCATTTTCGACTTTGAGGGAAAATCACTGTCTTTTTCATCGAGAAACTATGAAACATATTATCCTCATGTAAGCTGGGCTGAACAGAATCCCATGGACTGGTGGGAATGCGCCGGGATTTGTATAAGGGAAGCCATAAAAAAGGCTGGCATATTGCCAGAAGAAATTGCGGGGATGAGCATCGATACATTTTCGTGTACTGTCCTGCCGGTGGATGAAAATGGGGTACCCCTTCACAATGCTATCATATGGATGGATATCAGGGCGGTAAAAGAGGCTGAAGAGATAACAGCCACCGGCCATGATTATCTCAGGTACGCAGGAGACTGGATATCTCCCGAATGGATGCTCCCCAAAGCCCTCTGGTTCAAACGCCACAAACCTGACATTTATCATAAAGCAGCCAAATTTATAGAATGTACCGACTGGATGACATATAAGCTCACGGGCAAGTGGAATTTATGCATGGATCATATTGCATCAAAGTGGAATTACGTAAAGAGCAAAGGCGGTTTTCCGCAAGACCTGTTAGATAAGATTGGGCTTGAAGATTTGATGGATAAATGGCCTTCGAATATCAAGGCCCTGGGCGAGTATGTGGGAGGGCTCACCCGGGAAGCTGCCGAACACCTTGGTTTGAAGGAAGGAACTCCGGTGGCCCAGGGAGGAATAGATGCCCACCTCGGCATGATAGGGCTCGGGGCGGTGGAGACAGGGGATATGGCTCTCATCATGGGGAGCTCCACCTGTCATATGGCTTTGTCCCCCATCCCCGTATTCGGTTCCGGCGTATGGGGCCCCTTCGATGAGGCTATAATACCGGGCAACTGGGTTATGGAAGGGGGGCAGACATCCACGGGATCCATTGTGAAGTGGTTCAAGGACAACTTTGCATACAGAGAGGAAGAGGAGGCTAGGCAAAAAGGCGTAAGCGTATATACTTTGCTGGATGATAAAGCCGCTCTGGTGCCTGCCGGTTCCGAAGGGCTGGTGCTTTTGGATTACTTTCAGGGGAATAGGAGCCCCCTTCGGGATCCCAAAGCCAGAGGTGCCATATGGGGCCTCGGCTTAAAACATAAAGGAGAGCATATTTTGAGGGCCATATATGAGGGTACGGCCTATGGCACAAGACTTATCCTGGAAGCTCTAAAGGATAAGAATTTCAACGTGGAAAAGATTTACGCCGGCGGCGGGGGTGCCCAGAGCAGGCTATGGTTGCAGATCCACGCCGATGTATGCCAGATCCCAATAATCATCACGGAAGAAACCGAATCCATGGCACTGGGAGCCGCCATGTGCGCCGCATTGGGAGCCGGTATATATAAAGACTTTAAAGAAGCGGCAAAAAATATGGTAAAAGTGAGAACAAAGATCCAGCCCGATGAAGGCAATAAAGAAACTTATGACTTTTATTTCGACAAATACAAAAGAACCTATGAACGTCTAAAGGATCTAATGCATGAAATGTATGAAAAGGCATAACAGATAAAAAGCCGGGCCATTCAAGTGACCCGGCTTTTTTAATACGGTTTAACAATATCAATGTCTTTCATTGGAAAATGTTTTGTATTTAAAGTAAATAGAGTCGCGTTTTTGTATTTTGCTGATGCTGCTATTATAGCATCAGGTATTGTTAACGCGTGGCTTTTCCTATAGAGATTCATATATTCTCCCGCCATTTGAGCTATATCAACAGTGACGGGAACTGATTGCAATGACATCAAAAGATTTTCAATATCTTTTTTTTCTCCGGCTTTCATTCCTGAAAAAAGTTCTATACGTGTTATAACAGAATAACAAAGCTTTATCCCCATTTCTATATTTTCAATAAGAAGATTAGTAGCCTCGGATTTGTTTCGCAAATGATCCACAAGGGTATTGGTATCTATTAATTTTATCATTGTTCATCCTCCGAAATATATAACCTTTCGTTCCATTCTTTTCGTAAATCATCTACCCAGCCATTGGAATCCTTGATATCGCACCTATCCTTCCATAATCCCTGAGTTTTTTTTATAGCATCTATTGCAGTTCCTGTTTGGTTTTCGGCAATGTATCTATTGATAGCTTCTCTTACTATTTCACCCATAGAAGTATTCATTTGTTCGGCTATCTTTTCCAGCATTTTTTTCTGAGAATCTTCTAAATAAACTTGCGTTCGTTTCATCTGATTCCCTCCATATGAATCATACATCTCATATATACATCTATTTTACATGAAAAACTTTATAAAGTCAAAGAGTTTTAAAGAACTCGCCTTAAAATAGGAGCAAAACCTGCAATAGGATTTAAAAATTTACGTTTTTTTCCAAAGGACCCAGTAAAAATTTTTTATGGTGGCTTAAAATGTGGTATAATATGTTGTATAATATGTTGTAAATTTTATACAACACACTGAACATTTCGAAACATTCCATAACAACTAAATCTTCCATATATGGCATAAAGATTGCATAAAATGTGAGAAGAGGTGATTTCAATGAAAGAACGCCTTATACAGCTTATTAAGTCAGAAGACAAAAAAAATCCTTATACCGATGACCAGCTGGCCGGCATATTAGGTGCCCGGCGGGACGAGGTAACCATCCTGCGGGGAGAGCTAGGCATCCCGGACTCCAGGGAGAGAAAGAAGCCTTATCTTGTAAATGCTTTAAAAGAATTAATACTACAAAATGTCAAAATATCAGATAGAGAATTGACCCGTCTCCTCAATCGTCAAGGCTTTAATGTATCAAGATTTATTGTTTCACAACTGAGAAAAGAAATAGTCGGAAATATGAACCCCAAAAATACATCAAGTGTTATGTAAAACGGTCATATAGAAACTGTAGATAATGTGACCAATTCGAATGTTGAAAAAATTAGTAGTTCCGGGAAGATAAATAATAGTAATATGCCATCAAGAGCCTTTGAAAGAATTATAGGATTTGACGGAAGCTTGAAGCCGCAAATACAGCAAGCTAAAGCTGCAATTCTTTATCCTCCACACGGCCTCCATACACTTATACTGGGTCCTACCGGTGTGGGTAAAAGCAACCTTGCTGAGGCTATGTACAGCTTTGCTGTAGAAACGGGTAAACTGCCACAGGGCGCGCCTTTTGTAATTTTTAATTGCGCAGACTATGCCGAAAACCCTCAGCTCCTTTTATCACAGCTTTTTGGACATGTCAGGGGGGCATATACCGGAGCGGATACTGCCAAAGAAGGGCTTGTGGAAAAGGCCAACGGGGGTATTCTTTTCCTTGATGAAGTCCACCGTCTACCACCGGAAGGCCAGGAATTACTTTACTATTTGATTGATAAGGGCAAGTTCCGGCGACTGGGAGAGACGGAAACCTTAAGGTCTGCCAATGTAATGATCATTGCTGCCACTACGGAAGATATAGAATCTTCGCTTCTTCTAACTTTCCGGAGAAGAATTCCCATGATCATAGAACTTCCACCATTATCTATACGTCCCCTGTCGGAAAGATTCAATATAATAAAAGAATTTTTTAGCAAGGAGGCCGATAGAACGGGTACTTCTATAAAAGTAACGCAAGAGGCTTTGAGGGCACTGTTGCTTTACGATTGCCCGGGAAACATCGGTCAGCTTCGCAGTGACATACAGGTGGCCTGTGCCAGAGGATTTTTAACATATATTGGAGGACAGCAGGAAAGAATTGAAATAGATCTTATTGACCTGCCCATACATGCTCGCAGAGGGCTTTTAAAGATTCAGAACCGCAATCCTGAGACGGAAGTATATCTAAAAGGTAATTTCATTGTAAGTCCGGGGCAGCTGAAAACAAAAGTTATGCCAAAAGAAGACCTATATATTTTTCCACAGGAGATTTATCAATATATAGAGGAAAAATATCAGGAACTTCAGGAGCAAGGTCTGAGCCAGGAAGTTATAAATAGAGTGATAGGTGGCGAATTGGAAATAAGATTTCAACAACTGGTAAAACAGTTTGAAACAAACCGCCAGTTGCTGGGAAGGCAGGAACTAATAGAGATCGTGGGGCGAAAAGTTGTAGATATGGCAGAACATATGGTAAAAATTGCTGAAAAAAAGCTGGGAAAAATGGACAGTCATCTGTTTTATTGCCTTGCGATACATTTGAGCGCAACGCTAGAAAGGTTACAGCACAATAAGCCGATTATAAACCCGCAGCTTGAAAAGGTTAAAAGTGAATACCGACTGGAATACAAAGTGGCAAAAGAAATGGTGGAAGCTGTAGAAAAAATAGCCGATTACAAAATGCCGGATGATGAAATTGGGTTTGTGGCCATGTATCTTCGCACCATAACTCACCCTATAGATGTTAGAAAGGGTCGCGTAGGGGTGGTGGTCCTCACTCATGGTCATGTGGCTCAGGGGATGGCAGAGGTAGCAAACAGGCTGCTGGGAGTAAATCATGCGGTAGGTATTGAAATGTCCCTGGACGAGAAACCCGAATCTGCTTTACAAAAAGCCATGGAAGTGGTTCGGAAAATCGATGAAGGAAAAGGTGTATTGCTTTTAGTGGACATGGGCTCTCTCATCACTTTTGGAGAAATCATAACACAGAAAACCGGTATTCAGACTAAAACCATTGGTAGGGTTGACACCATTATGGTGCTTGAAGCCGTTCGAAGAGCCATATTGCCTGATACCGATCTTGATGAAATCATTGCAAATATAGATAAGGATAAAGTCGAGCTGGGAAGGTTTATTCCTGTGGAAGATTCTGAAGATGAGGACACAAAAGAACAAAAGAATGTAATAATCACACTATGCATTACAGGTGAAGGAACAGCTGTTAAATTAAAAAAACTTATTGAAAAAATGATTCCGGACATTTCTGAAAGAGCGGATATTATTCCTGTAGGTATAATTAGCGGAGAAGATATTTCAAAAAAGATTGAAAAAATAAAAACAGAAAGAAAAATTGTTGCAATTGTCGGGACAGTCAATCCGAAAGAAAGTGATATACCGTTTATTCCTGTGGAAGAATTGATAAACGGAACGGCAGTAAATAAGCTTTTAAATATTTTCAAACTAAATGCACATATGAAAATTGAATCTGTTGAAAAATCTGTTGTTATGCCGCTGGCAGAAGTTTTATCCGATGAATTGATTCTTATCAAACCAAATTATGTTACTAAAAATGAAATTATAGATAATCTTGCTGAGATGATGCATAAGCGAGGATATGTAACCGATAAATTTTTACTTGATGTTTATAAACGAGAAGTGATGGGACCAACCCTTATAAATAATCATATTGCAATACCGCACGGTAATTCTGAGAACGTATTAAAACCTGCCATTGCTATAGCATTATTAAAAGAACCGGTTGCGTGGTCGGAAGATAAAGAGGCAGACATTGTTTTTATGCTGGCATTAAAAGATGATTCGAAAGAAATATTGGATGGTTTATTCAATGTGGTAAACGATGATGATTTAATTAATAAATTGAGATCATTTGAGAAAAGTGATGAGGTCAAGAAAGCATTATTGGAATACACGTTGAGTACAAACTAAATCTGCCATTTTATTGGTACGGTATTTGCTTGATTATTAAATTGTGAAATAAAAATTGTGTTTTAAATTTCATGACTTTATATATGTTTATATATTTACATTAGTATATGTTTTTAGCATTTTAACAAATTATGCATCTACACATTAATTATTTCCACAAATTGAAGGAGGCTAAATAATGCCAGAACTGAACTTTTTAAATCCCGAACTGATTGAAATTGATGCGGAAGCTGAAGGAAAAGAGGAAATAATAAAAAAACTGGCGAAATTATTGATTTCCAAAGGATATGCAAAAGAAAGCTATTTAGAGGCTATTTTAGAAAGAGAAAAGGTTTTTCCTACAGGCCTTCCAACTGAGGGGGTTGGTGTGGCTATTCCTCACGCAGACATCAAACATGTTATTAAACCTGCCATTGCGGTTGCAATATTAAAAAATCCTGTACAATTCAATGTAATGGGAAACCCGGAAGAAAAAGTAAGCGTAAAGATCATTTTTATGCTGGCAATAACAGATCCGAATGTTCAATTAAAGCTGTTACAGGATTTGATGGAAGTGTTTCAAAATAAACATCTCTTATTGAAGCTTGCGGTTTCGAAAGATGTGGATACTGTTTTAAAACTGATGACATTAAAGGAAGGTTTCAATGACGAACAAACAGATGTGGCTGAAAACTATTAAAATATGCTTTTCATTTTATGAGGTTAGGAGGTGATGTAAAAAAATATTATTTATACGCAATTCTAGTATTTCAAACGGTAAAATTTAAAAAATAAGGAGGGTTTTTATGAGTATTAAAGCAGCAGTTGATTTTATTTTAGGTTTGGGTCCCTCGGTTATGCTACCAATTATTTTAACAATATTTGGTATGGTCCTAGGACAGGGATTTAAGAAATCTTTTAGAGCAGGTCTTACCATCGGCGTAGGTTTTGTAGGAATTAATCTGGTGATCGGTTTGCTTATGAACGCTTTAGGGCCCGCAGCACAAGCCTTAGTTAAATCCCTGGGATTAAATCTTGACGTTCTTGATGTGGGTTGGCCTATAGGCGCCGCCATCTCGTTCGGAACGCCTGTCGCACCATTGTTGATACCAATCGTCCTGGTATTAAATGTTATACTTTTGGCGATAAACTTTACAAAAACTATGGACGTAGATCTGTGGAATTACTGGCATTTTATATTCGCCGGATCCATTGCTTACTATGCTTCACACAACATGTTTTTTGGCATATTAGTGGGCTGTTTAACAGCAATAGTAATTTTCAAATTAGCGGACTGGACCGCACCGGTTCTGGAACATCACTTTGGCCTGCCGGGCGTATCGCTGCCCCATACTGAGACTGTTGGCTGGGCTCCGCTTATGTATGTGCTGGAAAAGATAGAAAGTAAAATACCGGGATTGAACAATATTCATGCGAGTCCCGAGGATGTACAGAAGAGATTCGGTTTGTTCGGTGAACCGCTTGTTATGGGTCTTATACTTGGGTTGATAATGGGTGTTTTAGGTAAATATGATCTCAAAGGTATATTGACTTTAGGCGTTCAGATGGCATCGGTATTAGTCCTGATGCCCAAAATGGTGGCTATATTAATGGAAGGGCTCATACCACTATCTGAAGGTGCTCGCGAATTCATCCAGAAGAGATTCCCTGGCAAAGAAGTTTATATCGGTTTGGATGCAGCTATAGTTATAGGTCATCCCGCCGGCATGGCTGTAGCTCTGTTAATGGTTCCAATTACGATATTCATGGCGGTTATTCTGCCGTATAACCGGATGCTCCCCTTTGCCGACCTTGCGGTTTTGCCATTTATAGTAATCTGGGCCACTGCCGTATCAAGAGGCAACATCGTAAAAGGAATTCTGAATTCGATCATATGCATGGCTGTAATATTCTTTATTGCTACAAACTTCGCACAGCTTGCGACCACCATGGGAAAAGCGGTTGGTTTCCAATTCCCCGAGGGTGCAAACATGATAAGCGGTATCGATTTAGGTTCTCATGTGGTACCATGGATTATTATAAGAATACTGCAGCCTGACAGTCCTGCAATATTTGTTGCAGCCATCGCTTGTGCGGTTATATATGCGGTTCTATGGTGGTGGGTAAGAAACGATATCAGGAAACAGTATGCAGATGAAATAAATGCAAGTAAATAATTGATATAAAAAATCTTTGGAGGTCCTTATTATGGCTAAAAAAAGAATTTTAGTCGCATGCGGAACTGGAATCGCAACTTCAACAATGGTTGCAAAAAAGGTGGAGGAAGCCTTAAAGGCGCGGGGCTATGATGTGCTTGTAGAACAGTGCAAAGCTGCCGAAGCCCCATCTAAAGCATCAAATTATGATCTTATAGTAAGTACAACTACCCTGCCGAATTGTGGTTCTACGCCCGTTATAAGAAGCATAGCATTTTTGTCCGGAGTAGGTGTCGAAAAAGATATAGAGAAGATTGTGGCAGCTTTGGGCGATAAGTAATTTTTGATAGCAAATTCACTCTAGCAAATTTTTGCTAGAGTGAATTTGCTTAGACAGCTAGTTTAAAATATACCCCACTGAGGAGGATGCCTTTGAAGATTTTTAAGTACAAATATTCCTATTATCTGGTTTCGCAGTTAATTCCGGGAATATTGATAGTCGGTGTTTTTTTATGGTCTATCTATCAGCGGATATTGTTTCCAGAAAATATTTTGTACAGATTGCTGGTTATAGTAATGCCTGTAGTAATTTTATCAACATTCGTCAGTTTGAATACACCTCACAAAGTGATAATAGATAAAAATATGATACATTTTTACAGTTTCGGCATGAGACACTCTTATGACCTGAATAAAATTAAGAAAATTAGTGTTAAAGAATTCATTTTTAGTGATAAGTATCTTGTGAGGTTGGGGGAACCGAGTGTACTGAGGGGACGTTACTGGATAAGTAATAATATAATCGGCCATGATGAACTTTTAAAGTTTTTTAAAGAAAAAGAAAAAAGTTTTGCTATACAAAGCTGTAATATTTCAAACAAAAAAAGCAATAAAAAATAAACATTCGTAGGAGTGGTCATTATGAAAGCCAGTGTTTTTTATGATATTGGAGATTTTCGATATGAAGAGCTTCCTGTTCCGACAATAAATGATGATGAAGTTTTAATAAAAATGAGGGCATGCGGCTTATGCGGAACAGATGTACACAAGGCTGTTGCAAAAACTGTAAAAACTCCTGTTGTACTGGGACATGAGGTATCAGGAGATGTGGTCGAAGTAGGAAAAAATGTAAAAGATTTCAAGACAGGTGACAGGATATTTGTTGCACATCATGTTCCGTGTTTTACATGCCATTACTGTTTACATGGGCACCACACTTTATGCCATCAATTTAAAACTACGAATATAGATCCGGGTGGATTTTCAGAATATATTAGAATACCGGCATTGAATGTCAGGCATTCTATGCACAAAATTCCTGATGATATGACTTATGAGGAAGCAGCTATGGCAGAACCTGTAGCATGCTGTCTCCATGGTCAAAAGTATGCGAGAATAATGCCCGAGGATACAGTACTAATTATGGGTGCCGGTCAAATCGGTATAATACATGGACAGCTGGCAAAAGCAAGAGGAGCTGGAAAAGTATATATAAGCGATATTTCCGATTTTAGGTTGCAAAAAGCCCGGGAGCTTGGCATGGATCTTGCTTTTAATGTAAATAAAGAAGATCTGGCAGAGAAAGTAAAAGAAATTACCGGGGGATTGGGTGTAGATGTGGTGATAATAGCGGCAGGAATTTCGTCTTTACTACCCCAGGCAGTTAAAATCGTTAGGAGAGGCGGAACTATAATTGTATTTTCACCTTTCGACAGGAATTCTCTGGTGAGTATTGATTCAAGCAGGTTTTTCGAAGATGAAATATCTATTGTGGGAGCGTATTCGTCCACGCCCTTTGAATATATCGAAGCATTAAAGATGATACATGATAAAAAGATAAACGCAGGAGCAATGATTACTCATACTTTTGAATTAAAAGATTTAGGAAAAGCTATCGAGCTTGCATCAAATCCTGATGAGAAATACCTGAAGGTAATGATTGAACCATAAAGTTGAATTCTTGTTTAAAAATTCGATTTCGGTGGTTGTGACGGCCTGGCACTTGACCGTTCAGCCAGAATCAAAGTTAAGTAGTAAGGAGTTATGAAGGATATGAATTTTAAAGGTAAAACAGCTGTGGTGACTGGAGCCAGCAGCGGCATAGGAAAAGAAGTGGCTCTTTCCCTGGCGTCGAAAGGCTGTGAGGTATGTTGCCTGGATATTAATGACGAAGGGCTGAAAGTTGCAGAACAGATTACTTCACAGGGATTCAGAGCATGTTTTTACCATGTGGATTTAACGATAGAAGACGATGTAAATTCATCTATTGAAGATATATTAATTAAAAAAAATAAAATAGACATTCTTGTGCATAGCGCGGGAATATCAACTAAGTGCAATTTAAAAGATTTGACTTTGGATACATGGAATAAAACCATAAATATAAATTTGACCAGCACATTCCTCATAACAAAAGCAGTAAGCAGGGTCATGATTGATCAGAACTATGGGAGAATCGTAATAATATCTTCAGGTTCTGCTATAACGGGGACCGGCGGTGGACCTCACTATGCAGCCTCAAAAGCTGGTCAGATAGGACTTACCCGTAGCTTGTCAAACGAACTGGCCAAACACAATATAACGGTGAATGCGATTGGTCCCAGAAGTATAGATACCCCTTTGCTAGATAAGTTGTATGGTGAGGATTATAAAAAAGATGTAATCAAAAGAATTCCATTAGGGAGAATGGGGACAGCAAAAGACGTATCAGAGCTTGTAATATTCTTGGTATCAGATGAAAGCAGTTTTATAACCGGTCAGTTTATCTTGGTTGATGGAGGTCGGACTTTTTCAAATTAAATACATTAAATTTAAAAAAGGGAGAGTGAAATAAAATTGAAATTGGCTATTGGATGCGATGAAGCAGGATTTGAACTTAAACAGATAATAATGGAATTCTTGAAGGAAAAAGGAGTAGACTTTGATGATGTGGGATGTTATTCAAAAGATCCGGTATTGTATCCTGAAGTGGCAGAAAAATTAGCACTGGCAGTAAGTGAAGGTAAATATGATAGAGGAATACTAATATGCGGAACAGGTATTGGCATGGCAATTACAGCCAATAAAATACCGGGTGTAAGGGCAGCCTGTTGCCATGACGTATATTCTGCTGAAAGATCCAGAAAAAGCAACGATGCTCAGATTCTTACACTGGGTGCAAGGGTTATTGGAGTTGAACTTGCCAAATCCCTGGTGGAAGTATGGCTAAACAGCGAATTTTCAGGAGGCAGGTCATTGCCAAAAGTAGAAAAAATGAACGAAATTGATGCGAAATACAGAAGGTGATATAAATGGAAAACATTACGGTCCTAGGGGCAGGAGTAATGGGAACAGCTCTTGCAATACATCTTGCCAGACAGAAAAACAATGTAAGATTGTGGGGAACTCAATGGGACAAAGCAGCAATTGAATGTTACAGAGCTACGGGTAAGTGCGATAAACTAAAAGTTGAGTTTCCAAGCAATGTGGAATTTTTCTTATCTGAAGAATTGTCAAAAGCCATGGAAGGCGCCAAAATAGTCATAATGGCAGTAACGTCTGATGGCATTAGAGGGATTACCAGAACTATATCACCATATATAAGTAAAAATACAATAATAGCGAATATAGCTAAGGGAATTGAAGAAGATTCGTTAATGACAATGTCCGAAATAATAGAAGATAGTTTACCCGAGCAATATAAAAATATACCTGTTGTGAAAATAGGGGGCCCATTAAGAGCAATTGAGGTTGCTAATGAAGTTTTTTCAGAAGCAATTTTTGCATCAAAAAATATTGAAGCCGCAAGAGTGCTTCAAAGAACCTTTCAAGGGCCGTATTTCAAATCTGATGTCACAAATGATATTATAGGTGTTGAGATATGTGCAGCTATAAAAAATTCTTATGCAATAGTTATGGGGATATGTGAAGGAATGTATGAAAATATGGATAATCCTAAAGCTGCCATAATTGCAAGAAGTTGTATGGAATTGGCTTCATTGGTGGTGGCGAAGGAAGGTAAAACTGAAACAGCTCTTGGTCTTGCCGGAGTGGGCGATCTTTATGTAACTTCACAGGGTGGAAGGAACAGAACTTTAGGTAAACTTCTTGGCCAAGGTAAAAGCATGAAAGAAGCTCTGGAAGAAATGAAGAATCAGACGATTGAAGGTTATTTTGCAGCGAAAGTTGGTTATAAGCTGGCGAAAGCATTGGATGAACAGCGAAAATTAAAATTGAACGATCTGTCGCTGCTTTTAGAGTTGTATAAAGTGCTTTATGAAGATAAACCTGCCGTAAAGGCTTTAAAAGATTACTGGAGCAATTGACGATGTTAAAAAAGCAAATAAAAACCCCGTTATTTAAAGAATAACGGGGTTTTTTAGGGAAGGGTGGTTAAATGGCCATCAGACTTGTAACTATAGATATTGATGGGACTCTAATAAGGGATGATCTTACCGTTTCACAGAAAACTGTTGAAAAAATAAAAAAAGTAATGGAAAAAAATGTTATGGTTACTCTCTGTACCGGTCGTCCGAATATCGCAGCAAAATACTTTGCAGAAATGCTTGGAATAGAAGGATACCAGATATCACAGAATGGAGCTTATATAAAACATAATATTACCGGGAATATAATATTGCATGATACGCTGCCAAGAGGAATTGCAGAGAAGATAATTTTAATTTGCAGGGAACATAAAAATTTTTCTCTATCACTATTGTATGAAGATATTTGTTACTATGAAACACTGGATGAACTGGCCATGCATGTAAATTTAAATATTAATCTTGTAAAACCAATCAGGGTTGACGATATTAATGAACTGATTTGGAAAGAACGAAAAAATCCGACAAAAATACTGGTTACCGGCCAGGCCCGTGACCTTGATTCATTTATGAGGTATTTAATAAGACTGTATGGAAGCCAGGTAAATATATTGAGATCGGGAGCTCAATTCTTAGATATTATTAGTGCTAAAGCTTCAAAGGGCAGGGCGCTGAAAGTGTTATCTGAAAAATTAAAAATTCAAAGACAGGAAATTATGGCAATAGGAGACAATTTTAATGACATCGATATGATAGAATTTGCAGGGATAGGTGTGGCGATGGGGAATGCTCCGGACGAAGTTAAAAAAATAGCTGATTTTATTGCATCATCGAATAATAATGATGGTGTTGCCGATGCACTTGAAGAGTTTATTTTATGAAATAGTCCATTTATAAAGGAATTATAAAGTTTTTTCAAGAATAATTAACTATTTCAAATATTTTATGAGGTGGTAAAAAATGAGTCTGCCTAAAGAAAAAATCGACGAACTCACATCCATAGCCCGCACCATCCGGCGGCACATCATCGAAATGACCGCCGAAGCGGGTTCCGGCCATCCCGGGGGCTCCCTGTCGTGTGCCGATAT
>DUMA01000005.1 GCA_012840135.1 Thermoanaerobacterales bacterium | reverse complement strand
GTGACGTGTCAAGGGTGCCGGGAGGGATAAATGGAGGGGACCCTTCAGGGGCGGAGGCCGTTTATGCTCACGGCATCCCTTGACTAAGGCATCGCCGGCATTTATAATCGCCGGGGCCGTGAGGCGGGAGCCTGCTTCCATAAAAGGGCACGATTGACCCGAAGGGGAAATGGTGCCCGGACCTGAGAAAAAAAATATAATCAAAAGCTTTGCATGGTGCCGGAGGCCTCCGACGGCACGATGCAAAGCCACAATTCAGGTGTATTCAGACTCGGACAAATCTGCTTATATCGCCGTCTTTATTAAGCTTTTAATTTTAAAAAAAACAACAACCTCAGCGGTAGCTGAGAAAAAAGGTTGTTGTTAATTTTATATATACTGTTAATTTTAATATATACTGTTAATTTTAGTACGTGAATTTTTCCGTAACGGGAATTTCCCGTATCGGGTTTTTCCCGTTACGGGAAATTTCACTAACGGTAAAAATCCTTATATATCAAGCTTTTTCAGCTTCGGCGCTGATTTTTCCCCTGCCCTGGCATGTATGACATTGATAAGCTATATTCTTATCAGGGTCAAAAATGTATCCCAAACCGTCACATTCAGCACAAACAACCATGTCGATTTTATTGAAATCCTCATTAGGTTCATAACCATTTTTCAAGGCCTCAAAGATAAAGCCTTCAGGAGATTTTACCTCATGCGTCTTTTTATACTCTTCCAAAAATCTGATCTTGTTGATAATATCCTTCCGATCAAACTTGCTTTTCAAAATCTTTATAAAACCATCCTTTCTTCTTCCGACCACCTTGAAAAACAAATTTTCAATCTCATCATCATCGGAAACTGTTTCAACCGGAGCCGGTTTATCGATAATCGTGTAGACGTTTTTATCAAAAAAACCGTTTTTTCTGTTTTGCTCCACTCTTATGTAACCATATTTTTCAAGCAAATTGCGGTGTTTTTTAAAAGTGTTATAATCCTTTATTCCAAGGTCTTTACAAATCTTTTCCACACACGGAAAGGCCGTTGTGCCGCTTCCGGCAAAAGAACACATATAGGCATAAATGGCTTTGGCAGATATGGTAAGCCTCGGGTCCTGCATGACAATCTTTGGTATAATTCCATAACCTTTTGCTTTTACTCCTTCTACCTGCAGAATATCTGAAAGCTCATCTATTTTTTCTGAAGAATCATTGTTAATCATTTTAAAAACCTCCTAAGGATTTATTTCCCCCAGTTGATGATATCCATGATGCTTTCCCGGATAATTTCCTCCGCATCAATGCCGGGATTTTTCAGTGTTTCTTCGGGACCTTCCGGCGAAGGTCTTTTGTCTTTTTTAGCAGGCGGAAGACTGCCGCTTTCCAGAAGTGTGCGGATTTGTCTTATTTCGGCGGCCATGCTGTCTATTTTTTCTCCGCAGGCGGCATAAAACCTGATGGCCGTCTTGATGTAAAAACTTCTATCCCTTCCCGTCATGGGTTCTAATATCTTTTCAAGATCGCCGTCATTTTCTCCCAGCCTGAAGCCGTAAGTCTTGCTCATTAATTTCATCTCCCGTTAACATGATCAAACCCTTATATGACAAGGATTACATCATGATAAAAAATATATGTGTTAACATGCGCCGTTAACATTGTTAAAACCAGCAGTAATGCGGGTTTATCTTGCATGAATTATAAAAATGTTAACAATATAATAACTCACATGTTAACAAAATTCAGTTATACAGCCTTTTAAGCCTTTAATATCAAGGCTTTCCGCTGTTAACACAAACATGTTTACATGGCTGTTGCAGTAACAATGCAGGTTTGAAGCTTCTAAACCGGAAAAGTGTTAACAAGTAAATTTTAAAATTGTTAACAAAAAACAAAAATACTGTCACAAAAGCTTTATATTGTAATGCTTGTAGCTGTTAACAAGAAGCTGTTAACACGCTAAAACCAGAATCCATGCGGATTTAAGAACCCAAATTGCAAAAGATGTTAACAAGATAAATCTAAAATATGTTAACAAAAACCAAAAATATTACCCGCACAGCCTTAAAAACCAAGGCATACGGCTGTTAACGCAAACTTGTTAACACCGTTAATTTCAATAACATTGCGGTTTAGAGACAATAAAAATCGGAAAATGTTAACATTATAAGCTCTGTTTATGTTAACAAAAACCAGAAATTCCACCCTGAAGGCCTTGTATTACCGGGGATGCAGATGTTAACATAATAAAGCCTCAAAGGAAAGAGGCCCTCAATCCTTCTTAAAATCCGGATTGAAGGCCGTATAAACATCAATCCCTCTCTCGCACGTTCTGATGATATACTTAATCTCTCTGTTGGTAAGATACTTTTTCTCCTTGGAATACTCGTCCACCATCTGCTTCATCAAATTCCAGGCATTTCTGTAAGGGTCTATACCGTTCACGAAGCGGCCACCTTCCTTTCCTCTATCGAAGCCACTTTCAAAAAACCTTTGGCATTGGCAAACTGGGGATCTTCCACCAGAATCGTTTTTTCGTATATGTCAGAAAGGCCGGATTGAAGCTCCTTTGCCCCGCCGCCTGCAAGAAAGACCACGTTAAAGTAGTCAATCTTGCTTCCCCAGGCCGATTTGATCCTGTCCTTTATGACTCTGGATATTTCGGCTTTCACTGTGGCAAGCTCCTGGGAAAAGTCCAGTTCTTTGCCTTTATAGAAAATCTTCCCGGTGTTTATCAACCGCATAAGCTCAGGTATGTCCAATTTACTTCCTGTCTTCTGGGTGAACAGCTTGTCGGCGGCATTGTTTACGGCGGCCATACCGAGATTTATGGTGCCGGAAAGATCCTCCCGGAGGACCAGCTTGTCCTCTGCAATGAAAGTAATAAAGTCTGTGGTCTTAAAGCCAATATCTATAAGGCCTATATAGCTGCCCTGGATAAGATATTTCTGTATATTGTCCAGTATGGCGCCGTATACGGCCCCTGCAGCCTGGGGGAATATCGTCACCCTGGCGAATTTTATGATCTTAACCTTCTGGTCTCCCTTGAAGGAAACTATAACCTTAAAGTTCTTCAGCATGTCTTCAAATTCAGCCTTCTGTTTTACGAACTGTTCCAGAGGGAGCCCTGTGACAAGGTGTACCGGCACATCCTCCTCCGGAAATAGAATCATCGAAGCCGCTGCCAGGAGCGCCTTTGTGGACGGATGATTGATTTTATCCTCGTCAAAGGCATAAGAAACATTATGTCCCTCCCGCCGGGCCAGTTCGCCCACAAAATATTCCTCTTTCTCTCCATTGGTGATAACCAGATGCATGTTGTTTATCGGATTTTCCTTTTGCCCGCCGAACAGGGTAGAAAGCGGCCTGTCGTATGCGGCGGAAACCAGGGAAGGGAAAACGATTCCCTTCCCTGTCTCGTTTACCCCTTTCACGTAACCGTAACCAAGATCAAGACCTATTTTAAACATTTCTACACAACCTCCCTTTTCATAAACTGAGAGATAAAAGCATCTACTATCTCTGGATCAAACTGGCTTCCAGATTTGCTCAAAATTTCCTTAATTGCCGTTTCTTTATTAATGGGCTTTTTATAATGCCTGCCGTAAATCATTGCATCAAAAGAATCGCAAACCGCCAGTATTCGCGAAAGATACGGTATTATATCGCCCGAAAGACCATCGGGATATCCGGCTCCGTCAAAGCGCTCATGGTGATGTTTTATAATTTTCACTAATTCCTCATTAAAATGCTTCTGTTCAAGATAAGAAACTCCAAGCTCCACATGTTTTTTTACATCTTCATATTCTTCTTCCGTTAATGGACCTTTTTTCATCAACAACCCTTCGGGGATAAAAAATTTACCCACGTCATGAAACAAAGCACACTGGATCAGCAGACTGGTTCTTTCTCTGCTCAGCCCCAGAAAATCGGCCGTCTTCAAACAAAGTTCCGCCACTCTTAACTGATGTTTAATAAGATATTCAACGTAAAAATCTATTTTATCTCCGGTTAAAGCTTTAATTATAGTGCTGTTTCTGCACTTCCCGCACGAATCGCATTTTTTATCGCAGTATCCCCGCATTATATCTATAATGTACAATCCTCTGTCAAAACAGAAAGCGGCAAAGTATTTAAAATGATCTTTCAAGAATACACCCCCAGTAAATATAGAAATGAAATAAAAATATACGGCGCAAAAGGCACCGAATACCGCAAGCCTTTCTTAGTGATTAAGCAATACAGCACAGTCACAACCATGAGAACCGCCATAGGCAATGCCAGAAGGTAAAGATCATATCCCAAAAGAAACGCCATGACAGAAAAAAGCTTTATATCCCCTCCACCCACACCGCCGTTGGTTACAACAGAAAGCAGCAGTTGAACGATAAAAATGCTTCCTCCCACGATAAAAGAAGCCTTTAGATCCTGTACAATAAAAAAGGAATAAAGAAAGAGGGCAAGCACCGCAAGATCCGGCACTTCCCTCTTTTTGATGTCAATGAAACTTAGATATCCAAGAAGTAAAGCTACGGGTAAATATGCTATGGTTAATACCTCCTTTACGATATCATAATATAAAAAAGAGCGTTTCATCTTTCACGCCCTTTTTCGTTCTCCTTGATTTTATTTTTCAGTAAGTAGTTTTCTTTTTTTAACCTTTCATATTCTTTAAGTAAACTATCATACTGTTCTCTCAGTTCTTTATTCCGAGTCACAACTTCCTCCCATTCTTTTTCAAGCTGGCGGATTCCTTCCAGATGTTCTTTTATTTCCTTTTGCTTTTCTGTTAAATTGTTATACCTATTTTCCTGATCTGCCGTTTCTTTAATAAGACTTTTCTGTATATCCTCCACTCTGTGTAAAATAGAGCATGTCTTTTGAGCACTTCCTTTATGCTATTATGCCCTTCATTGATAAGCCCTTCAATTTTTTTATGCTGATTTGTTAAATCACCTCCACATGTGTCTCCAATCTTTGCTTTTAGCTCTTTATAGTTTTTATGATCCATAAAAAATTCTTTTATAAGGATAAGAATAGCTGAAATAGCGCCGCCTACTATAGCAGCAGCAACCGAATCCATTAAAATCCTCTCCCAGTTGATTTCTTCGCCTCCATTATATTATTTTTCTTAATACATGCCTATTTTGAAAATTAAACTTTTCCCCGGTCTGGAGGCCGTGGGCTGTTTTCCACCTTACTGCGGAGTGTTGTTGATTAATCAAGATAATAAAAGATGCTTAGCGGTGTCACCAAAAATTAAAATGAATATTATATACCAGGTCTAAGCAAAAGGCCTTAAAAAATGAAAGGAGGAGCTATGCATGACTCAGACAATATTCTGGTTTTTCATAATATCTCTCCTAATTATCCTGTTCCCCATATTCTTCATATTCTTCTTCCTGCGTCGTCGTGTGTTGACTGAATAAAAATCCTAAAATCATGTCCACCCTTAAAGCGGGTGGTTTACCCCGGCCCGAAGGCCGGGGGTTGTTGTTTTATTTCCCAATAATCTCACTATGAGAGTAATCGTATATGGTACCCTTGACCTTGACGTATATGGTGTCTTCGGCAGTTTTTACACTTCCGTCACTTTTTCTTTTGTACGCCGTAAACTTCACTGGATACGTGCCGTCGGCTGTCTTCATGGGGATAATTACGATGATATCCCTATCTCCTCGCTGCCGTCTGCTGTGCCAGGTCATCACATCCTGGGGTGGGTCCGTTAAGGCAGAATCCGGTTTAAGTGTGGTTATATTCGTTGAAGTATATTCATTGTGCGGAAACCACATCTGAGCCTCTACCTTAAATGCCTTTCCTTCGGTCCTGGCATTGAGCAGAAGAGCCTGGCCAGTATGATATACATTTTTATCAGAATCCCCGATTATTATCAATTTTGCCTCTACCTGCACAGTCACCACATAAGGATCGCTCCACATCGGCGTCAGTACAGGATGCCTTCCGTTGGGATCATCCAGCACCCGGAGCTGTATTTTATATGTCCCGTCATCGTCAAAGCCCATATCCTCAAAGGTGGGTTTCCAATCATTTATCGTTACCCAGCTTCCGTCAGGCTTTTGGACCTTCCATTCCCTGGCCACGATTGGGTCACCGTCGGGATCATAAGATGTATCATTCAGATTATATGGTTCATCGGATATTATTGGATTCGGTCCTATTGTAAAACGAGCTATAGGTTTGTTATTTTCCGGTATGACCGTTACAGTCTGAGTATAAGGCTCAGACCACAGTGTTGTTCCAACTCTGGGATTATCTCTCACCGTCAGTTCTATTGTATAAGTTCCGATACCCAAAGAGGTTATATTTGTTGGTTTTGTCCCACCGTAGTCAACCCATGTGCCGTCAGGCTTTTTCACCCGCCATTTCCACTCTGCTATCGGGTCCCCATTCGGATCATAGCTCTGGTCGGTTATGGTTATGGGCTTATTTATAACTTGAGTGGATGGATTTACAGTAAACTGAGCCACCGGCGGCAGGTTTTCATTCATTGTAGAAAGAGTTTTTACGTAGGGATCGCTCCAGGCACCTTCCTTGTCTTTTACCCTGAGCCAAACTAAATAGTTTTTGTTTAATGCCAGAGTGCTGGGCTTTCCGGTGTTCCAGGAAGTAGCGGTTGCCTCCTTCCATTTCCACTCTTCTTGAACGATTCCCTTAGCCGGTTCAGATTGATGATCCAGGTCATATGAAATACTCGTCAGAGTAACATTATATGACGTTATCCCGCCTGCTGTTGTCGTTATTTTATAGTAAGAGCTGTCCGGACTGCCGGATGCGGAGTCCGATGAGTCATGCATTACGAAGTAAAATTGTATTTGCGTAAACCCCTGACCGGTCACATCAATTACGTCCGATACAGCGCCCGAATAATTTCCATGAATGTCCTGGTAATCCTTTATGACGTACCATGTTCCGTTTTTATATCCCGTAACTTGCTGCTGCTCGTAACGGTCATCATAAGCCGGTGCCGTCTTAAATTCGATCGTCTTTATCTCTTCGCCGGACGGAGCCGTAAACACAGGGTCCCAATATGCGGTGTGGCCGCCTTTGCCTGAAAAATCAATATCCTGCTGTTGATAAGTTTTTGTTACAATGTTATTTACGGGAGTCATTGAAACAACGTATTGAGCTATAGGCTTTCTATGAACGTAAAGAACTAATTTATTAAGCGGCATATAGCTCCAGAGACGGTAGTTGTCAAATCGAATGTCATTTTTGGGATTGTCCCTTGCCTGGAAGATAACATCATATTTACCCACCTTATCAAACACAGTAACAGGCCCTGATATATACTGCCCGGAAAAGGATGCAAGGCCAAGACTGTTTTCGAAGTAGTTCGGGTTATGAGTATATTTCCATCGTTCGGTGTATTTCGGATCGTTTTCAGGGTCGCTGTAATATGTGTTGTATGTTACCTGCTCACCCAGTAACACATACTGGTCTATTGTTTTAGGCATGGCCTGGATTATGCTGATAATATAATCCGCCGTCTGATTGAGAGCTGTATCCATGTTTGCGTTGTAGTAGAACGCCCCTTTACCATCATTCCTTGATATGAAGGTCTGGTATTGGGCTTTATTGGTATCGGTGCCCAGGCCGATGAAGTATATGCCGTTCGATAGCATGTTTGAAAGTATATTGGCAAGTTTGGTTGAATCGCTCAGTTCCGGCAGTTCTATATCGCTTATATTCACCACAAATCTAACTGAATTATCCCGCCAGGTGGTGGTTTTAAGGGCCTCATCCAGTGTCTTTATGTTTTCGGTGGTTATTTGTATATCTTTATAATAAGCGCTGGGCTGGTCCCAGACATAAAATCCATAACTTCCCTGGCTGTAATAACTGGTGCTGGTGTCTGTCCATTCAATATCAAGGCTGCCTTCTCTATATATCTTGATATTATTTCCTTTTACTTCTATTCGGATGTTCCACGTCTGCCCGCGATAGAAGTATGGAAAAGACCCGCCGGTTTTTATTACCTGGAAGCTTCCGTCGACCACTTTTGCGAGTAAGCTTCTCTGATCATAGCGCACATTTCCGCAGGCGGAATGGTTATCTATTATATACACATAATAATTGTTTTCATCCTGCATCCTGAACATAAATCCCATTTCGCCATGTTCAAATGCCGTTGCATCGTTTCTTATCCCGAGTTTATAGTTTATGGTAAGGTCCTTTGTGCCGAACCCATTGGGATTATACCATCCGAGCGCTGGTCTGCTGCCGATATTGCATACAACTGCATTAAGTGAAGGATCGTAACTCCATGCATTGGATGGCGGCGTGCCCGAGACGCCGACATAAAAGCTCTTCCAGTTATTAAAGATCGTCGATGGGTCCTGTGTCTGAGTTGAAGTAGTGGCCGTCTCCACGGCAGTAATCTGTGAATCTATGTTGTTTGCGGCAAGCTTTGTCTGGACTATGCTGTTTATCTTGCTGTTGAGATTTGCTGTTTTGGAGGAATCAGTCTTGCCTACGGTAAACACTATATCGGCTTTAATTTTCTTTATTGCTTCAAAATCCACTGTGGGCTGGAGGTTAATGACTTCAGACACCTTGTTCTCAACATCCTTATCGGATGTGTCGTCGATCCTTGTATCGGAAGCTGTTATAAATTCCGGTATTGTTTCCTCCACGAAGCTTTCTTTTACGGTTAGCTCAAAGAGATATTTCCCCACCTGGCTGGTATATAGTACCGGGTTTACATTATTTCCGCCGTCCAGGGTGGCCCAGCTTTCGTCATCGAAGCTGCCGTCGTTATCGCTGTCGTATTTGTATTTCCATATTCGTGAAGATATATAGTCGCCGTCGGGAGAATATGAGCTGTCAATTAACTCTATTTTTGCTTTGTTACTGTTTGAAGGATCTCTGAGCACCGTGGACTGTACATAAAAATCAGCAATGGGCGGCTGGTCAGGATATACGGTCAATGTTCTTTCGTACCACTCGGAATAGTTGCCGGCGCTGTTTTTAACCCGGACTCTGACCGTATAATCCCCTGCCTTCTTGAACATTACCGTCCTTTTCTGCATGTCTGAAGAAGCAACGATTTTAATATTTTCTGCCGTTACTCCGAAAGGTGGAGTTATCTCCCATTCCGTAGCATCCCAGACCATAGGATATCGTGCGGAAGTTGTGCTCTGCGAAGCATCCAAGATAATCTTCCTGTTTTCTTTTAACGTGCCGATATAATCGAAATAAGCCACGGGAATGGCCGGTTTTACAGTGATTGTTTTTTCTGCGGTGTCAGTTAAGCCAAATTCATCTTCAACAGTAAGCGTAAGTTTATATTCCCCTGTTTTATCAAAATATATTGTACTGCTGTCGCCTTCCAGTGTTCCCACAACACCATCGGCAGGAGATATGTTCCATTCCGTAGAAGCTATTTCGCCGTCAGGGTCATAGGATTTAGACTTTATAACCACATCGTCGCCCTGGATGACTTCATCCGGTGCCGATATAACCGCTTCAGGGGGATCATTGGTAACTTCTATTTCCTTCGTGACACTGTCGCTGTCACCCCTGTCATCGGTTACGGTTAAAGTCACTTCATACGTGCCTGTTTGTAAAAATGCTATTGTTCCTCCATCAAAGCCCAGGTTGTCATCCACTCCGGAGGAAGGAGATACATCCCACTCTGCGTCAACAATCTCGCCGTCAATGTCGTAGGACCGGTTAACAACGTCTACTGTTGTGCCCTGACCTGTTCTGGAGGGCATCGTAAACCTCGCCACAGGGGGTATGTTCTCCGGCTCCGGAGGTACCGGTTCCGGTTCTGGTTCTTCTTCAGGAGGTTCTTCTCCTTCTTCCAGAACGGTCTTCTGGGTTTCGGCTTCGCTGTATTTGTTTATGCTGTAGTCGTATGCTTTAACTTTCGCCCAGATTACATCCCCCGGTTTGGCGTTTTTGGCAACAGTGGAATAATACGGACTTCCGTCTCCTGGATTTACACCGTCTGAAGGAGTTATATACGTTCCGTTCAATTTTACCCACCAGCGGTAAGCAAAGGGCCCGCTACCGGTGGAAGTACAGCCGGTTGCGTCAAGTGAAACGTCTATATTGCCGGTTGTCCCCGTCTTCAATTTCGAAGGATTAAGGGTCATCTTCAAGTCTGCATTGATGTTTCCTGCGGGTGGTGGGGGCGGGGTACTTGATACGACGTTAATCGTTACGTCCTTCCTGGTATATCTGTTTACGTTGTCTTTTATAAAGAGCGTGAGGGTGTGAGACCCGGCGGCAAACTTCTGCGTTATCGTTTCGCTGTAGGAATTTGTATTGTCAAACTTCTTCCCGCTGAATACCGGCTGGCCGTCAATGTTGAATGAAGCTATAACCTGCTTGGTCGGAATATCCAGAGCATCTGACACAACATCATCCAGCACCGAAAAGGCCTGGCCGCTCAGGGTTATCTTTACCGATTCACCTTCCTTAACGGACCGGGGCACGCTTATATTTGCCGTCGGCCTGTCTCTCGGATCGGCATACACATTTCCGGTAGAACCTTCTTCGCCCGTAACTTCCCATTTGCCTACATATCCGCCGCACAGATTTGCAAGATAGCCCAAATATATCCTCTGCGATCCGGATATTGTAACTTTAAACTTGCCTGCATTGGCGTTGATAAACGTGGGATCGCCATCGAATACCGATATCCATTGGCTGATTTTAGAAAACTGCACGAAGTTGTATTGATCGGCTTTTTTGGATGAAGACACAAGATTTTTGACCGCTTTGTCATAGCCTGCAAGTTTTTTATTAACGTAAACGTTCCATTTGCCTGAGTACACTACTTTGCCATTATTCGGTATAGGATTTGGAACTGGGTTTTTCGACGGAGAAGGACTCATCGTTATAGGGTCGTTGTTTTGCAGGTTTAAATCTCCTGTATCGTCTATTACAGCGGCATAAGAGGTTCTTTCCGGTGGTATAGACAACAAACCTATAGTGAGTAGTATGATGAGGATAAAAGAAATAATACTTTTGTGCCGTCTACGCAAAATATATCAGCTCCCTTCATACAAATTAAGAACATAAGAAAGGAGCTGCTTCTTTTTCTGAAACAGCTCCTGTTTTTATTTATCTTGTCGGCGGAGAGTCTTTAGCCCTTAAAATTGCGATCCTGTTGCCGTCTTCAGGGAAAAATCCTACCCAGTGGTCCAAATTCTCGCTCACAAACCGCAGCGGTATTACCGTATATCCGTTAACCGTATAGACCGGCTTAGGCATTTTTTTGACTACGCCGTCAATTTTCGCGATGTCGGAACCCAGCTTCAATTCTACCGTATGCCCTTTGTCCTTTATCGTGATTTCCTTAGTCTTGCTGTTGTAGTCTATGAAGCCTCCCAGTTCTTCCAACACGCCTCTCAAAGGTATCATGGAATTGCCGCCGTCGGAGAACACCTTTATCGGAAGTTTCTTTTTTGTTTCTTTTAATTCATACCTTACGTCCATCCTGTCACTGTTGAGGTAAAGGTCAACCCCATCGCAGAAGTATATGTATTCGCTCGTCATACTGTTATACTTCGGGTTCAGCATGTATTTCAAATACGCAGGATCGTTCAGCATTGGCCACCTTGCGAAAGTTCCTTTTAAAATCATGTCCTTATATTTTGACTCCTGCCAGTTTACACCGTTTATGGTAATTAACCCATCGGCTACCGCCCTTCCCATCTTAGCTTCTCTATCCCAAAATTCCTGGGTATCAGGCTTATATAGGCTTAGGTAATAATCAGATACTTTATACCGCTCCGTTAAATCATATAATCTTCCATATTTCTTATCTCCCACAACCGTTATAATTCTATTATTTTGTCTCAGGTTCGGGTGATAAGCTACTTCTATTACCTTTCCTTCGGCAATCTCCCATTCGCCTTGGTTATTCCATGCTTCCTTATACAGCCACCCCTTATCTATAAACTCCTGATACGGCAGCTTCTCTGCTGCCTGCTCATCGGCCAGGGCAAAAGGAATCATGAGGCCGAAAATAAACACAGCCAACACGACGATCGACAACATCTTTTTCATGTGAAATTCCTCCCTTCGCAAATACAGGGCGAGGTTGTCCCGCCCTTGATGTTATTTCAACACTAAATTAACAATTACACTAATAGTACCGACCAAAACCGCTATAACTGAACCGATAGCCCATTTTCGAGAACTATCAATCTTATCACTGAATTTATCCAACTTTTCATTAATCTTTTCGAATCTGGCGTCAATTTTATCGAACCTAGCATCAGTTTCTTTTCTCATAGAATCAAATTTTGCATCAACTTTATCAAATTTTTCATCGATCTTACTAAACTTTTCATCAATCTTATCAAATTTTGCGTCCATGCGGTCCCTTAAATCATTTATCTGCTGCGACAGGTAGAAATATCCTGATTCGAATATTTTCGGTTCCCTGGGAGAAATATTATTATCCTCACTCGCCGCTATCTCGCTTTTTGTCTTGTTTGTTATTTCCTTTTCCGCCATGCTCATCACCTTCCCTCCTCTGCTTAAGGTTATTATACAACAAACAGCCGCAATTTTCCATATATCCCCTCCTTTTTTTCCGCTTTTTCAAAACCGCCTCACGGCTTGGCTGCCGAACAAAAACCGGCGGGCGGAGTCAAGGGGCGCCGGGAGGGATAAATGGAGGGGACCCTCCGGGGCGGAGGCCTTTTATGCTCACGGCGGCGAAGCGAACCCCTTGACTTAAAGCCCTGCCGGTGTTTATAATGGCTGGGGCCGTGAGGCGGAAGCCTTCTTTCATAAAAGGGCACGATTAACCCGAAGGGGAAATGGTGCCCAGGCCCCGAAAAAAAGGATATAATAAAAGCTTTACATGGTGTGCGGAGCACGATGTAAAGCCACATTATTTAACCACAATATCTTCCGTTATTGTCCCCTCTTTTATGTGGTAATCTTTTCCTAAAGCCTTACAAAAATTTTTAACTATATCCGCCTGCTGATTATAAAACTGTTTCTCACCCGAATAGCATCTTGTCTTTGAATTATAGTTCCACCGCCCGAATACAATCTTATCTACAAAAGACACTGCCTCTAGGATATCTCTTAAATCTTGCTTTATTATATTAGGCGTAGGATAAGGTTCTATACTGACCCAGGTTTTCAAACCGGAATCATGGAGCCTTTTTAAAGCATTTATACGATCTTTGTAATTGGATGCTCCCGGTTCATATTTCTGTCTAAACAATTCATTTAGTGAGACTAGCGTTATTCCAAAAATACTATCAGCCCCGTATTTTTCACTATCACATAAATCTTTTGGATAAATTCCCTTAGTAAGCACCATAACTTTAATTCCATTAGATATCAATTTGTTAATTATTTCGAGAGAAAGCTTTTGAATTTCCGGATAACCACACATAAACGGATCTGTTGTAAAACATAAATTCACAAACTCTATCTTATTTTTATACTTGGGAATTTCTTTATCAAGAATTTCAAGTGCATTCTCTACAATCTTAGGTTGACACCAATCCTCATAACTTTTTACTCTGCCAAAACGCTTATTTAGCATCATGGCATAACAGGGAAATCTGCATCCATGCGAACAACCCAAAACATGGTTTATTGTAAAATCTCCATATTCAACACCTGTCTTATATAACAAGGATTTTCTTTTTATATACTCCAAATCAATTCACTTCCTATAAAAATTTAACCATATCACCAGGACCAATTTTCCCGACTTTTTTATTTTCAGTATTTTTTTCAACAAATGCTAACCCTTTTTTGATAAGATTATTAACAGCCTTTCTTATATGAGTTTCTATATACTCAGTATCTTTGTAAATATCCTTTAATATCTGTTCCCATTTAACATATTTGTTTTTATATCTATCTATTAATATCTTTTCAAGCCTATTAGTGTCCACATAGTCGGCACCGCTCAAATCAAATAGGCTTATTTGACCTTTTCTTTTAGCATCATAAGGACCTGAATATTCATAATTGCCAAAAGAACTTTGTTTAAACATAATATCTTTCATAATTTTAAAACCATCAAAATGATTGGTAGCATGAATCAAGTAATAAAGTGTTTGATATCTCTCATTCATGCACATCCTAAACGAAGAAACATATTTACTTTTACCCTCACTATAAAGGTTTTCAATAAATAAATTCTTTAATGCTACATCCCTTTCTTGTCCATACAATGCACTACATATATCCTTCCATTTCATGTTTGAATAAAGACTGCGCAAATTTTCTCTATTGCTTTCTAAGTTTAAAAATCTATTTATGTCTCTCGTCATCAAATTAAAAAAAACTTCCGTTCTAGGTAAGGACAATATTTCTTTTATCAGCTTAAAAGGTACACCACTAAAACCGAACGGATCAATAAAGAAAAAGGAAGGAGCTAACTCATATTTGATTTTTCGTATTATATCTTCTGCTGCAAGTGCAAATTCATCATTTTTTAATATATAATCTAAGCTGTTTTTAAATTTAAGTTTTTCGTACTCACGGCTTAACACTTCTTTAAGATTTTTATAATTATCAGTATCTTTTTCCAGACAAATACATGTAAAATTATCAAAGTACGGGGGCCTGTTTTTTTCTTTAGCCTTTTCCAGTAAGGAATTTGCTACCTGTAAAGCTTTAATGGGTGAACCTACTGCCAATAACTTTCCATTTTCATCAAAATATTCTCCTCTTCCGGCAAAACCATCAACAAAAATTATATGTCGGTAATATTTTCCAAGTTTGACCATCCATGGAGACAAGTAATTCATTAAAATATTATGTTTTATTCGTGTATGTTCCTTATATACCCATTTTTCCGGTGAAGAATCTTTAAGTGCCAAGATTAATCCCCCAAAAAATGATATATAGGAATATATTCTAGAAAAGTTAATAATATCCTGCTAACGCAGCTTCTTAATTTAAAAAACTACTTTTCCGCCCTGCGGTGGGTTGATGTTTTTTATATTTGCTACCTGTCAAAACCCCGATCCATCTCTTTTTTTTAATAAAAAACTTGTCCCTGGGAATTACTCTTTCCGTTGGTTTCCAGTACAAAATGTTTTTTCAAGAAATCACTCCTTTATAGAATTATTAATCTTTAAAAATCTCTTTTTACTAATAGGAGCGAAAATCAAAAAATCTAATGTGAAAAAAATAATACCTGCAAATAAATGAACTTGCGCTACCTTTTGTATTAAAACCGAAAATGAGCTATTAGCAAATAATATTAGCATTTTGGGAAAAGTATAAAGCGTTATAATTATAGAAACTATATACGATACAAATAAATTAACGTATATAGTTCCTACATAAAAAAGTGTCTTTTCATGTGTTTTATAAGTGCAATAATCTTTTATAGTTTTAAGCATAAAAACCCTCCATTTGCACCAGTCTCTATTTAAAAAACTCTTTCAAGATAGCAATCTCAACTGTTTATTCCGCCTTTCGGCGGGTTGTTGTTTTATCTGTCAAAGCCCCGATCCTGCTCATTCATTTTAGGCCGGGGCTTATTTTCATTCTCGGCAATCTTCCGCCGAATGTCTTCAATCCAGTCAATATCATTATTTTTATCCTGGCGGTTTTCAGCATGTCCTTCCTTCTTTTCTTCCTTTTCGGCAGCCTTCTGCCTGATTGCATCGAGGCAGAAATCGGTTATTTCTTTCGCATATCCAAGGGCTTTTTCGGCCTGGTTTTTGCTGGGCATTCCGGTTGATGTTGAACCAATAAAAGCTGTGGGATAACGTGATGGTATATAAAATTGGTTTAAGAAGTCTACTTTTGATAATATATTGGAAAAATAATTATCTATTTTTTGACACCTTTTAGTTAGATCAATAAGATCATGTTCCTTTGGAGGATTTACTTTATTTTCCTCTAGAAAACCTTTTAAAGCCTTTTCCGCAGCTTGATGAGCATGAAAACATGCATGGTTATACATTTCTTCTCGAAACATAATACTTGCTGCCTTAATATCACCTAAGAAAAAATTTACCCATTTATTTTGCTTCATAAAGCACCTTTCCTTTCTTTATTACTTCTTCTCTAAAAAACATATCGCTTTCTTCTAATTCCTTGGCCTCTTCAGGAGTATATACGATAATATCAGTGCCGACATCTTTCTTTAGCAAATCTACCATTTCTTCAAGCCTATCATAAAAGTTTTTAGTAGTATTTTTAATTACAACCAAATCTATATCGCTGTACTCATGGATATTGCCCGTTGCAAGGGACCCAAAAAGTATGATTTTCAGCGGATCATATTTTTCAATCAACGTTGAAACAATTTTGCTCAATTCTTTCTCCAGGCGCTGCTTTCTTGCGGCTATTATGTCTTCCTTCGACTGGACCGATTCCATATAAAGCCCTCCCGAAACAATCATTGTTCGAATTTATTGTATCATTTGCAGATAATTTTCTCAACTTTTTTCATCGTAGTATTGCGAACACTTCCAACACCCGCCATCAGCTCTCTTTACTCCTCCTTTTCTCTGAAAGAAGCCTGCTGATCCTGCGGACGCACCTGGCCATTTCTGTTTTTCTGCCATTTCTATAAGCTTCTTTATACGCGACTACCTGCTCAGATATTCTGGCGTTTATATCCTTTGCAGTCACCATTTTCCCTCCTTCCTCTCCTTCCATCCTATACATTCTTTCATCTCGTTTCTGAACCGCACCTTTCCGTTCAGCCCGCAATACGTCTTCGGAAGGTTATATTTCCCCGGCCTTGACTCCAGAAATTTACACGTGCCGCAGCACTTTTCCCTTGTCTCCTGCATGTTGTTTTTCAAATCATATCGCTTCTTTTAGTATTTGATTTATAATTGTAATAATTTGTATTTTATTGTAGAATAAAATTAAACAGTATACAGTTAAATAATATAAAATGCTTTAAATAAGGAGATGCTTTATGAATTCAGGTATAGTATTAAGTATTTTGAGTATAATTTTAACTATTATATTTGGACTACTACCTTTTATTATAAAAAATCAAAAACAATATACTTCAAATGAGATATATAATAATATTAATATTGGCACGAATGTGGGGAATGCTTATATTAAAATCGATTCAATTTATAAAAATGTCGATAATAAAAACTACAACACCAATATTTATCTAAATACAGCAAAGCCAAATTCTTCTACTTCTTACCCCGGTAGTAATGATGATTTTTGGTTAACAGCATTTATAATTATATTGATTATATGTTTAGGTGCATATTTTTACTTATATTACCAAAATCTTATCTTAATCACGTTTTCATTAATAATTCTTCTGGGATTAACTACCACAATATTTTTATATTTGATATTTCGTCAAAAACTACCCTTAAAAAATTCTTTAATTGCAATACTGAGCTGGGTTCCTCTGCTTGTAATCATTCTTCTTGTAAAATATCCAATTAATACACCGCCTGAGCTCCCAACTATTAAAAATACTATCGTAATTACACCACCACGCGAAGTTCCCATAAAGTTCGTAGAATTATTCCTGAGTTCAAATAACATGGAAATACTCTTTATTTTCTTTCAGCTATTCGGATTAGTGTTCCTTTTAATATTAATAGTTATCAGCTCTTTGTATTGCTTTAAACTGTTCAACGGTAAAATTACTGACAAACTTACAAAACGTTTTGTTTTAACTTATATATGGATGTCTTTTGTAAGTTGCTTTTTTATTAGTGGATTGATGTATTTATTTTTAAGTGTGATATATAAGGCATCCGGAATAAATTTTCCTTAAACCATCAATGTTCTGCCTATCATATATAACATAAAGATGATATATATAAGGCTAAAAATATAATAAAAAAGCCTTTCCGCTTGGACGTATCGTTTGTCGAAAAGACTGCATCTTATAATCGGAATAGCTTTAATAGCTATCCAAATACTGTTTGACATAAGAACAGCCGAAACAGTTACAGCAAATGGAGAATTGCTTACATAGCCATACAAATACTCGACCAAGATGGCGGTAAGTATCATTAAGGCTCCCAGCAACATAACCTTAGATTGAACAAGTTTGAATAAGTAATATTCAAATGTTTCTCCTTCTTTTACAAAAAACACCTCATATAAACCGTTCAACAAATTGCTTATTTTTTTCATACCTCCTTCCGCTCCTCCCAAGCAAGGCATCCTTTCATGTCATTGGGAAAACGCTTCTTGCCATTGAGTGTACAAAAGTTTTCAAGCATGGCGTATTTGCCATACCTTAACCCTAATCTCCCACACGTCCCGCAACGTATGTCTCTTTCTTTTTGCTCCTGCATATATAAAGACCTCCTTTGAATTTTAATACCCCAGCAAAAACAGACTTCCCCTGCTTTCCATATCCTTGATCGTCACCGCCTGCTCCGGCGTCACTATCAGAGTCACCGCCGCCGGGATGACGGAATCGGTATCGTATTGGTTATCCTTGTTATCTTTTGGTTTATCAGTATCACCAGCTTTATTGTTTACGATGTTGTAAATCTGGACGTTTTCCGCTATGACCGCCGGCTGCCCGCTCCCTTCTTTCGTCTCCTTCCCGGGGATATAACCCACATCCACATAATCCCCGGCTTTAATCCTCCCTGCCAGGGCAGATACGAGATTTGCACCGATGGTGACGCGTCTCATGCCGTCCTTTATTACCGGGACCTTTGATTCTGAAATCATACTCCGGAGAATATATGACCCCTTAGAAATATCCACCTTTGCAAAACCGGAAACAGGCCGGTCGGCCCTCAACATGTCTTTAACATACGCCGATGCGGGTATGTCTTTTACGCTCCCCATACCGTCGATTCTGGACCCGGCAGAGATATTTGAACCTGCAACGATGACCCGAACCGTCTGTTCCTTCTTAGCCATACTGCTGAAATATGTATACTCAAAAAAAGTAATACCGGCTGCCAGAATCAGACTCACAATCAACAATACGATCCTTCTTCTGTTGTAAATAGGCATTCATCATTCCTCCAACCTATAGAAATTGTCCACATCCCGGTGGATTGTTACGTTCACCGTTTCCCCGAAAAGCCCCGTCAATGCAGGTCTTTTCACCTGGAATCTCACAACCACGTGGATTGCCGTTCGATTTATGGACACTCCCCAGGGGCATGTAGCAGGATAATCACCGGGATTGTATACCCGGAATTCATCAATTCTTACCGTCCCGGCGGCCACACTGCCGGGCAGGGGATTGTAGCCGTCATCAAGTTTCATGTTTGCCTTTAAGTATTGATTGAAGGTGTTTCTGGCCGCCGCCGGGTCAAGGTAATATTCCCCATAGGCCGCATCATAAGGATTGTTGCTTTTCAAAGCTGCAAGACCGGCAGCCACCACCGCATTATCGGCCATGCTTTTTTCGGTGTAAAGCAGTTTGCTTTCTATCAGAAACATACTGAAAGTCATAAAAGGGATTAAAAAAAGAAGGCCAAAAATCAGAACCCCTGACCCTTTTTTATCTCTCATATTTCTTTGAAACAGACGATAAAGGGCCATAAGCCATTGTCGCATTTTCATCAACCCTTCTTATCCCTCCCAGGCCTATCGTATATCTCCTGGCCTTATACTCATACGAAATCTTAACTCTCACTTCGTCACCATATTCAATCGGATAGGGAGTGTAATCTAAATGAACTTTATTCATATCCAGCCCTTTAGATTGCAGATAACCCTCCAGCGTGTACAGTCCGTCAGAAGTAAGCCCGCCTTCAATCTCCATCCTTAAGAGAGCTTCCCTTGCAGCCTGTCTTATTGTGTCGTATATTACCAGATCCGTCAGCATGTTGACGGTGTTGGCTATGGGAAGTATTAAAAAAGGCAGCACCAGCACAAAGGCGACTATCTCATTGCCTTTTTGGTTTCCGACATACTTTTTCAACAAAGCGGTTATTTTCCCAAACAATTTTTTTGGAGGGAGGGGATATTTCCCTCCCTCCTCATCACCTCCCCGGATTAATTGCCATTTAGCACATCTTCCATCTGAGTATTGAGGTTATTTACCCCGTTGCTTGTGGTTTGGCCCAGATTCCTTAAATATGGAGCCACCGCAAGGATTATAAAGAGCAGAATTAAAGCTACGGCTACAATATCGTTGCCTTTTCTATTAAAGAGATGTTTTTTAAAGAACTCTTTAAGCTTTTTCATCATGTATTTTTCACCTCCTCCTATTGATATTTGGTTAAAATACGCTTTTCAATCCTCCTTCCAGATTGGTAAAATACGGATACATATAAAGCATCACCACTGACGCCATCAGGACAAAAATTGCCGCCAGGACTTTATAGTCAGTCATTTTGTCCTGCCGCACTATCTTTGCCGTGGCGGTATTAAACAGGGATGAAGAAAGAGAAGAAAGTATATCCAGGGTCCTCCCGGTTTTTTCCCCCTGCAGCAGGGCCATGGAAAGCACGTTCACCTCCGGCAGCCCTATGTTTTTGCAGAATCTCTTAAGACACACCTCCTTGTCTCTGGTGATGAAGTATTCCGCGGAGAGTTTCGCCAGCTCCTTTTTCACCTCCTTAGACTCCGCAGATTCAGCGGCTATAAGGAATACATCCTCCATCGGCACGTCGGCTGCAGCTCCAAGCTCAAACATATCCACGATCTCAGGCATCTCGTTTCTGAAAGTCTCTTCCCTGTCTTTCTGCTCAAAGTAAATGTAAATATCCAGGGCAAAGAAGGCAACAATGGCAAAAAGAACAGCCTGAGCGCCTTTCATGCCGACGAGAAAGATATAAAAAATGGCAAAAATAAAAAGCCCCGTTCTGGCCAAAATGTATGTTTCCGGTGTAAGGCTTAAAGGATTTCCGGCTCTTCGGAGTTTTTCTCTTATCTTCTCAAGAGTATTCTTTTTAACAGTTCTATTGACAGCTTCCGTGATGCTATCTTTCAAACTCAGGGAATAAATCCTTTTTCTGAATGAATATATCCGGTATTCGTCAAGCACGATATAAAAAACTGCTGCCAGCAATACAGTCAAAAGGATGAAGGGATAAAGAATTTAGTCCACCTCCTAACCTGCTGAATTGATATTCTTGATCATATAAAGCCCGAAAATAATCGCCGCCGCATTTGAAACCGCTATCACCTGCCCCGTCATGGTATTTTTAAGGGTGTACACCACATCCGGGTCATTGGAGAGATTTAATATCAACAAAAGATTTATTACTACCATCAGCAGTATTACCATGGTCCCCACGGAAGAACCGGCTCCTTTCATGCTCTCCACGTTTGAAAGCTTTTCCCCCTGCTCCCGAAGCTTGAATAAAGCCTTACCGAAATTCTCGCCGTATTTTGCGTGGAGCTTTGCAAACTTAAAAAACTTCCTGAACTCCCTGTCGCTTATTTCTGCCATAATTCCGTCCAAAAATTCCTCCATACTTTTCATCGACCTTTCGTACACCATCACATGCCTTCTGAGTATGGACCGCAAAGGCTCTCCGACATACTCTGAAGTTGACTTTATGGAATTTACCATATTTCCTTCGATGTTAAAAAACCCCGAAAAAGTGCTCAGGAAGTTTAGATACATACCTTTTAACTTTCTCTGATTCAACACGGTCATAAAAGACAGAACGGCAAACGGCACATATACCGCCGCTCCCGCATACATCAAAGCCGCCATGATGCCCAATTTTCTAAAAAAGAAAAACACCATTACGAATAAACCCATACACAAAACGATAAATACACCAGCATCCAGCGGTATGTAATTCTTTATCCCCGACCGCAGTATGACATTCCGGATGTCGTCATATCTTCTCTTTAAAAAGCCGCTGTTTCCCAGGACTTTCTTTAAAATCTTATCGTATTCCCTGAAGTAAAAGCGCTTAAACCGGGAAACGTTTAACTTTATGTCAAGCAGTAAATAACCTGCAGTAAAAAGCAAAACAGCATTTGCCGCAAATATGAATCTCAGAACGACTCACTCCCTCACCTCTTCAATCTCGACGACTTTATAGTCCTTCATAAACACAACAAGGTCCAGGGACGAATAAAGCATTTCTCTCAGGTCATCAAAAGGAATATCCGTCCCGCACCTTTTCATCAGCTGCACAAGTCTGTTTACCACCTCTCCGGCAGAATTGGCATGAACCGTGGCCATGGACCCGGTATGGCCGGTATATACCGCATTGAAAAAGTCAAAGGCTTCCCTGTCCTTAATCTCACCGATGAAAATACGGTCCAGGGACATCAGCAGCCCTATCTTTGTCAGTTCAAAGAGAGTATAATCCTTCACTTCGGGATTATCCGACAGCTTTACCAGTTTACAGACCACATCAGGATGCCTCGGTTTAATCTCGAAAGTCTCCTGGATTAAAAGCCCCCTTTCATATTCCGGCATTTCATCAATCAAAGCACCCAACAGCGTAGTTTTCCCACTGCCTCCCTTACCGGCAATGACTATTGTTTTCCGTTCCTTTACAGCAGTTTCAAAGAATGTTTTTTCGCTCTGGGTAATCATACCTTTGTCCACCAGCTCGGCCAGGGTGTAACCGGTAGTGGGCTTACGGATGCAGATGGACGGCGACAAAACATTTACAGGCTTCAGAGATATAACTATCCTCATATTACGTTTTCTATCCGTTAAAACCGCTTCAGCGTTAGAGTTTTCATCCAGCTTGCCTCCACACATGGCCGCAACTTTATAGCAGTATTTCAGAAGATTTTCTTCACTTCCGAAGTCCACCGGCACCCTAAGCTTTGTACCGAATTTTTTTATGAATACCACGTTTTTGGAATTCACCAGTATGTCGGATATATCAGGGTCATCGATATACGGCTGAAGTATGCCGTAACCGAAAAGGATATCTGCTACTCTTTTGGCAAAATATGTTAAATCCTCAACCCATATTTTTTTATCCCGGATGATATTTCTAATCTCTTGTATGAGAGTGTCGTTTGATGCCTTTTCTTCCTGGACGGCGGTAATTAGTTCGGATTTATTCATGACCAGCTCGTCTACAATTTCGCCAGCTAAGTCTTTTGGGGGCTTTTCCGGTTCTGCTTCGTTATCAGGACGGACCTCAAACGGATTTATAAGCATTGTGTATACTCCTTTCCAGGAAATTAAAAAAGCCCTTTTTAGGCTTCTTAAAAGGCATTTGTATTTTCCCCAGTTTTAAGGATATTTCTATAATCTCCCTTCCAAGGACTCTTTCGGCAGTTTCAAGATCCAGATTCCCAGGCAAGATTCGGTTGAGATTAAATCTGAATCTGTTTATGTCTATACCCCACCGTTCGGACAGAAAATTGATCATCGTCGCCGTATCTTCCAAACAGAGGATATCCGGTCTTAAAACAACGTTTATCTTATCGCTGGCTTTAAGGGCTGCCGCTGTGGCCGAGAAAAATATTCCGGCATTTGTGTCGATGATAATGTGTTTGAAATTTTCTTTAGCAGACCGGATAATGGCCGAAAAATGCTTTTCCTGGAACATCTCAAATTGTTCTAAAGGGATCCCTGTAAAAACATACATATTGCCTTTTTTAGACATAAAATCTTTTATATTTGCTATCGCACCATTTTCGATAGCATTTAAAACTTTATTCGGATCTAAAAAAGCCTGGTCTAGAAGTTTGTATATATCTGGCCTGGCCTCACTAAAATCCATCAGGGCAACGTCATCCTTATGCTGCTTTGCAAGTTCCTGGGCATGAGCTACAGCAAGAGTGGTTTTGCCTACACCGCCGGCGGCACTCCACCAGGTCGTTATTATAGTATCGGTCACTTTATTATCACCTCTTTTATATGCCGCTTAAAAAACTGTATTGCCTGTTATATTCGGCAGCAATGGGATTTATCCAGATTATTTCTTCTTTGACCCGGCCTTTTTCAGCCAATGCTTTTATAGATTCCTTAACCCAGTGTCTTAAATACTTATCATAAATTTGGTTTGAGTAACCTGAAACAATAACAGGTCCCGGATGCTCATTCAGTACTTCAAGCAGCTCTATATGTTCGCTGTCGTTCATCTCATAGGTATACCGGCGTTTTCTTGCCCTGGTGGATAAAATATAAGGCGGGTCGGCATATATTAATACATCTGGATTTCTGTATCTTTCTATAAGTTTTACCGCCGGCTGATTTTCTATTTGTGCATCTTTGAGTCTGTAAGTAACTTCCATAATTCTCTGCGGCAGCTGCGCCCATACAGGGCTGTAACTTGCATCTCTCCCGGCAATACAGTGCCTCCATCCCGGTTTGGTCGCATAATCACTCCCATGAGCCTGCCAGCACCTCACAAGAAACCTGCGGGCATCTTCCAGAGGATGACCGGTCCTTTCAAAAGACATGTAATACTCATCCCTCGCCCAGGGGGTCATCTCAATCAGAGATGCCAATTCTTGTGGTCGTTCCCTGATTACGCGAAACAAATTCACAATCTCTCCGTCAATATCATTAATGGTCTCAACTCTGGAAGGCCTCTTATTAAAAAATACAGCACCCGAGCCGAAAAACGGCTCTAAATAAACCTGATGTGGCGTAAAGTGCTGTATGATCCAATCCGCTATGGACCATTTAGCCCCGGGATATCGCAAAACAGGCCCCAAAATATCACCTCCCAATGACTATAAGATAACTTCCCATCTTAGTTTCGGCACGGTGGGATGTTTATCAATTCTAATTCTTTTACTTTTTGGCCGGTTCCAGGTACCTCCTTTTGTCTTACTTACGCATTTCCATCCTGCTGCTTTTAGAGATGAACCCGGTTCAGTGATCAGGGTATATGTTACAACTTTTTTATATCCCATATCTTTGGCGATGCGGCGAATAGCCCCATATAAAAATGAGCAACCGTTTCTTACTCCGTCAGTGCACAACCTGGTCACCTCAAGCGTAAAACCATCGTCCAACAATCTGGCCACCGGCCTGCCCGCTACCGCTACTCCCCTCACTTTTCCCTTTTCATCCACTGCTGCAATCGAAAATTTATGTCCAACCACCGGACCGTGGTGTCTATGAAAATTATCAATGAACTCATTTGCTTCCTTTAAGCTGCAGGGTATAATCTTTAACATACAGTCCAACCCCCAGGGAAAAAATAAATAAAAATATATATAAAAAAACAGTAGCAGAAGCTGTGCGATACTGTGGATAAGTCGAGCATCTTGCGAGACTTATCCAAGGGCCTGTGGAGCTTGTGGGCAAGTCACGCTTTTCCGACTTGCCCACAAATCCATCAGGACCGGCAGTATCCACAGCTAGTCATCTTTCTTTTTATCCAGGAAAACCACGTTCTCCGCCACCACTTCCATTGCCCATGCCCTTTTACCATCTTCGGTATCCCATGACCGCGTTTGAATCCTGCCTGTGATTCCCACCATCCTTCCCTTACTTAAATTCTTCGCACAGATTTCGGCCAGCTTTCTCCAGGCTGTGATAGGGATAAAATCAGTTTCTCTTTCCCCTGCGCTGTTTTTATAGTTCCTATCCACGGCAATAGTGAAAGAACAAACCGAAGCATTGTTGGCCTCCTTTAATTCCGGCTCCTTGGTAAGCCTGCCAACAAGCGTTACGTTATTAATCACGTTTATCCTCTCCTTTTTCCGCCTTTCGGCGGGTTGTTGTTTTTTTAATGCAAAACAAATGAGCCTTTTCCTTTTATGAGGATTGCAGGCTCAATTCTTCTTTCAGCAGCTTTTTAAGACTTTCATGTATTGTTCTTCCCATTCTTCTCCCTGGCTCATAATGCATTAGCGTTATTATTTCATTAGCCGCCCTCATATACTTCTGCTCCTTAAAGGCTTGTTTTATATTTGCCAGTATCTTGACACATACCTCATTAAACATTCTTTTATGAATAATAATAGCTTTTCCATCTTTTACTGGCTTGTATTTCAGCAATTCCTCGTAAAAAACGCATATTGCCTCTTTGGCCTGTAAGTTTTTTTCTTCTCCTTCGTCGTTGGACCAGTTGTCATGCTTTTCCAATATAGAGAAAAGCCTCATATCCATTTATATCACCTCCCGGTTTTAATGGGCAAAATAAATAAGCCTTTCGGCTCCCTGTTTTTGGACACACTGGTAGTGTGGTCAATTATTGCATGTTTTTACTAATAACTTTTTTTTAATTGTTGTGAGCTGGTAACGGACATTTGAACATGAGGTTTTAAGCATCTCAGCAATTTCTTTTGTTTTCTTCCCTTGACGGTATAATATGTATATCTGTTCTTGCTGAGGACTGAGGCCCAGCGGTATGTTATTCTCCTGCCAGTGTTTAATTTTTTTAATTTTTGCCACGGCCTGCTGGAATATGTGAAACGCCTCATCGGGCCGTAAACCTGTCATTTGTGCTATCTCATAGTAGTTATACCGCTGCCGAAGCTCAGCTATTTCCCGCTGCCTGTCCGTCAAAAACGCCAGCTCTTCCGCTGATAATGAATTAAACTCATACAATACTTTTTGTTTGAGAATCCTGGCCACTTCTGTTACATCAGCTACCATACTGCCAAGATTCTCTTTGTCAGACCAAAAGCTATTATTTTCACCCTTATATTCGTTTATCAACCTCGCCCTGGCTTCTTCCAGAGCTAATACTGTTCCTTTGTAACTTTCTTCAAGCTCCGACCAACTCGACCATGCCATTTTGCAACCTCCTTTATGCCGCTCGATATTGTAGCTTGATACTTATGATCCAGCCATCTTCGCTTTTATGGACCTTCACTGGCCTGTACTTTACCAGACCGTCAACAACCCTTAAAACAAGCTCTTTATCCTTTATCGGCCGGAATGATATCCACACTGCTTGTCCCTCCTTCTGTTAAAAATTTTGGGGCATCACCCCACTTCATTAATTCTTTTTATAATATCCTTCTTCTCATAGTTACCTATCGCTCCCCATAAAACAAGCTGTTCTATCGCCTTTTTAACGGCAGTTTTATTTTCGGGCCGCACGAGGATATTAACTTCAATATTTGCAAAATCGATATGTTTCTGTTTCAACTTATGCGCCTCCTGTTTTTTCTTCATATCCGGCGGAATATACTGATTTTGAAATAATATTTGCTATTCGTTTAAGTATCCGGTCTATATCCTCCTGGGTTTTATCCTTATATGCATCATCATAAATTTCTATTTTTGTATTCCCGAGCTTGTATTCCTTAACCAAAGCCATTACGTCCACCCCCTGGGATATAATATGCAAAGACGATTGTGTCCTGTTAAAGCGAAGGAGAATTAATCCAACCGTCGAATATATAAATCATGCAGTTTGCTGGTTGGTTTTTTATCGAGGTCGTTTCCAACGACCGATTCAGTCAAAAAAATATGAGGCTTTACATCTAAAGCATTTGCTATCTTTTGTAAACTTTCAATCGATGGATTACAACGACCATTTTCTATATCGCTTATAAAACTATGCGATAGTCCCGAAAGCTTTGCAAATTTTCGCAAAGTAAACCCTTTTTGTTTTCTTAGTCTTCTAAGCGTGGTTCCTATCACGTTTTTTAGCCTCCCTTCATTTTTATTGTATGTTGATAACGACCGTTTGTAAAATGCCAAGTTCGTTATTCACGACCGTTTTAAACTATTTATACCAAATTAAAAGCTATTATCTTATTATATCTCAGTATTTTGTTCGTTATTTACATACATTAATTATATATACATTTGCAATGCCAAATTATATAATAATCTTGTATGGTATTATCGAACGGAGGATATATAATGTTGTTAGGCGAAAAGTTGAAGAAAATCAGAACAGAAAAAAACCTTTCACTAAGAGAATTAGGGAAATTAGCGCACATTTCGCATTCATTTATTGCTGATATAGAATCAGGACGAAGTAATCCTTCTTTATCAACCCTCGAAGCTATTGCAAAAGCTCTAGGGGTTCCGGTTAATTATTTTCTGTCGGACAAAGACGATCAGCTCGACACCCCCTCCACTGCCGATAAAATCACCGACTCCGTCTCCGATGATCCGGAGCTGGCGCAGTTCTGGAATGAGTTGAAGGAGCGCGAGGACCTAAAGCTTCTTTTCAAACAGATTCGAGAAATGACGCCGAATGACGTTAAAAAAATAATTCGGGTAATAAAGGCCATTGAGGACGAAGAGGCCGCAAATGATGATTTATAAAAAAATAGGAGGATGAGAGCTATGAGCAATAATAATGCATCAGATAGGGAGTTACTGGAACTTGTTCTTGCTCAAGTAAGCAAACTGACTATTGACATGGATGGAATGAAATCAGAAATGCGGGAAAGATTTAACCAGGTAGATGAAAGATTTAATCAGATAGAACAAAGAATTGACAAGGTTGAAAAAACCGTGGTTAAAATCGAACATGAACACGGCGAGAAACTCTCGGCCCTGTTCGATGGATATAAACAGAACAGCGATAAACTGGACAGAATCGAAGCAGAAGTATCAAAACACGAAGAAGTAATATTGCGCCGCATAAGATAAACTCTCGACTTAAGGGGGCTGCAGAATGTTCGAGCTTTTAGATGAACCCCTGTTCAGGGCATTAACGGATGGCACCATGCCATTTTATGAAGTTATGAATTCATTCGGCATACGGGTAACCATTGCAAACCTCCCGCCCACCGTGTATGGCTTTACATATGTGAGCAGGAAAGGCTACTACCACCTGGCACTTAACGGCAACATAAACTACGAAACCCAATGCAAAGTTTTTATACACGAAATAAAGCACATAATCAAAGATATGCCAAAAGCAGGATATATCGTCGGACTAGACATGCATCATCAACCGTTCGAAATCGAAGCAGATAAAGTGGCTGAAAGCTGCAGCCGATATAATGTTAGAGTTGGGTGAAAGCACCTAATTAAAAGTTATGAAAATCGTTTACCGGACTCAGAAACTCTTAAAATCGCCGACTATTTTGACATTACGTAGATTAATGAAATAAGGTGTGATAAATGAAAAAAGTAAAGTGCAGGTTATGTGACGGACATTACATTCTTCATTCCGGAAAATACGGTAATTTCGCAGGGTGCTCCAATTTTCCTCGCTGTAAATCAACGCTTAAATTCCATGAACTGATTCTCGAATACATAAAAACATACGGTATTAACATATATGCGTGGGACAGAATTTGCTGGAAGTGCGGGAAAACCACCAAGGTTTATACCTTATGAAAAAGCAAAAATATCTTTAAATGAAATAGCGGACCTGTTCTAATTAAGAAGATGTTCCATGACAGCGTGGAAAGGATGTTTAACATTGGCATACTGCATGTATCTTCGAAAATCCAGAGCCGACATTGAAGCCGAAGCACGCGGGGAAGGTGAAACCCTGGCCAGGCATGAGAAAATCCTGTTTGAGCTGGCAAAAAAGTTAAAAATAAATATAACCAAAATATATAAAGAAATCGTATCGGGAGAAACTATCGCCGCAAGACCGGTTATGCAGGAACTTCTAAGCGAAGTAGAGCGAGGAATGTGGGAAGGTGTTCTTGTTGTCGAAGTAGAGCGTCTGGCGCGTGGAGATACCATAGATCAGGGAATAGTGGCACAAACTTTCAAATACTCAAACACAAAAATCATTACACCTATGAAAATATATGACCCTTCAAACGAATTTGACGAGGAATACTTTGAATTCGGCCTGTTTATGTCCAGGAGGGAATACAAAACCATAAACAGACGTCTGCAACGCGGCAGAACTCTGTCCGCAAAAGAAGGAAAATATGTCGGTAATATACCTCCTTATGGCTATACACGAAAAAAACTTGATAACGATACCGGATATACGCTTGAAGTAAACCCTGACGAAGCAAACGTGGTTCGATTAATTTATAAGTGGTATACGGGTACCAATAGAATCGGTGTATCTTTAATCATGAATAGATTAAACGAAATGAAAATACCAACCCGCAAGGGCGGAGACTGGACCACCTCCACCATTCGAGGAATTTTATCCAATCCTGTCTACATCGGGAAAATCAGGTGGAAAGCGCGGCCGCAAATAAAAAAAATAAAAAATGGCGAAATGATAAAAGAAAGGCCCCGGGCCAAAAATGCGGTTGTGGTTGACGGATTGCATGATCCGATCATAGATGAGGAAACATTTAACCTGGCGCAAAAATATCTGGCCGAAAACCCGTCCTTACCCGTTCCGACCAGATATAAAGTTGAAAATCCTCTGGCCGGATTGATTGTCTGCGGTATGTGCGGCCGAAAAATGAATAGAAAACCCTATAAAAACGGTTATCCGGATACTCTTTTATGCACCGGACCCACCTGCAAAAATATCAGCTCCCCGCTATACCTTGTAGAAAAAAAATTACTGGGCGTCTTAGAGGATTGGCTCAAAAAGTATAAAGTAAAGATACAGCAGCAGGAAACGCTGGAAGGTAACTTAGAAGCTGATATAATAAAACAGTCTATAGAAAACATTGATAATGACTTAAAAACTTTAGACAAGCAATTAAATAATTTGCATGACTTGCTGGAACAAGGAATCTATTCTATCGAAGTATTCCTGAAGCGATCAAAAATATTAAACGAAAAAATAACTGCTGCAAAAAGAGATAAAAAAGAATTAGAAAATAAATTAGAAAAAATATCTGCCAGAGAGGAAAGCAAAAAAAATATCATCCCTAAATTGGAAAATACGATAAATTCTTATTGGAGCCTTAACACTCCTAAAGAAAAAAATGAGCTTCTGAAAGAGGTCCTTGAAAAAGTAGTCTACATAAAAGAAAAAGGAGGAAGGTGGAGTGGGAAAGTAGAGGATTTCAAACTAAAAATATACCCCAAATTGCCAAATTTATAGTCCATTTTATCATTGATAACATATTGGCACCGAAGAGATGGCCCACTGGGAAATTATAGGAACATTGATATATAAACTTACCGATGGAGCAACACCAGAACAGCTCCGCCGGGCCGGTATGGGCGACCACTATGCCCAGCACGATCATGCTCTGTATCCCCATGATGCTGCCGGTGTCCCATGGACCGCCGCATATATCCAGGCCACCGGTGACCCTATAGCCGACCTGCATGAAGATCTGGCCGCAGAACAGAAGGCTCGCACCGCCTACGAACACCTGATAAATTTAACTGACGACGCCGGGGTGATAGCTACGCTATCTTTCCTCCGTGAACGGGAAGTGGTGCACTTCCAAAGGTTTGGAGAAACTCTCATGCTCGTGAGGGAATATCTGGCAAGTAAGCACATTTTTTAAATTTCAACAAGTATTGAGAGCCCTCTTAAGTAAAAAGCTCTCTCAGAAGCGCTATGATAGTGGTGCTTCTTTCTTTATCTGAACGCTGTCTCAAAAAATTCAACCTAGACGCGAAGCCATCCCTGAGAAGCGGTTATATTTGTTTAAACTGTGCAAGAGGATGTCGTGCTTTTACTATGCATAGCGTTATTATAAAAAGAAGCGCCATTATATTAGCGCTTCTTTAATTCATTGCTTAAAGGTTTTTAGATTTCCGTATACCTCTATAGGCAATATATCAGTATTTTGATTCTATTAGGTCGGCATGTACTACATTGCAGTTTCAGGCTTAAACTTTCTGAGCCTTAAAGCATTGGTTACCACCGATACCGAGCTGAAGGCCATGGCTCCTCCTGCGATGGCGGGGCTTAAAAATCCCAGGGCCGCAAAGGGTATCCCCACAGTATTGTATATAAATGCCCAGAAGAGGTTCTGCTTGATGTTTCTCATGGTGGCACGGCTTAGCTTGATGGCAGTGACTATTCCTCTAAGGTCCCCACTCATAAGGGTAATATCGGCGGCCTCCATGGCCACATCAGTGCCTGTGCCTATGGCTATGCCTACATCGGCGGCAGCAAGAGCCGGAGCGTCGTTGATGCCGTCTCCCACCATGGCGGTAAGCTTGCCCTGCTTCTTGAGTTTTTCCACTTCCTGGGCCTTATTTTCCGGCAGCACTTCTGCCAGCACGTGATCAATTCCTACCTGCCTTGCAATGGCATTGGCCGTGCGCTTATTGTCGCCGGTGATCATCCACACTTCAATACCCAGTTTCTTAAGTTCATCTATGGCCTCTTTAGAATGGTCCTTCACGGTATCCGCCACCGCCACCACGCCTTCTATTTTGCCGTCGATGGCCATGATCATGGCGGTCTTTCCTTCGTCTTCTAATTTTGTAAGCAGGTTTTCAATGCCCTCTGTTGGAAGATTTTGTTTTGCCATAAGCCGCCGGTTGCCAAAATGTATTTCTCTGCCCTGGATTTTTGAGTATATGCCGTGCCCCGGAATGGCTTCGAAATTTTCCGGATCGAAAAGTTTCATATTTGCATCTTTGGCTTTATTGACAATAGCCTCCCCCAGGGGGTGTTCGGAACCTTTCTCGGATGATGCCGCAAATATCAATATCTCTTCGGGTTTCATATCTCCCAGGGATACAATGTCGGTAACTTCGGGCTTTCCTTTGGTAATGGTTCCCGTTTTATCCAGGACGATGGCCTTTATTTTATGAGCACGCTCCAGGTGCTCACCGCCTTTTATCAGGACACCATTTTCAGCACCCTTGCCGGTACCTACCATGACTGAAGTAGGGGTAGCAAGGCCCAGGGCGCAGGGGCAAGCTATGACAAGAACCGAAACTGCATTGATAAGGCCTGCAGTGAAGTTGCCAAAGATAAAATACCATACCCCGAAAGAAATGGCAGCGATAACTATTACTATCGGAACGAATATTCCTGAAATCTGATCTGCCAGCTTCTGTATGGGAGCCTTGGAACCCTGGGCATCTTCCACCATCTTTATTATCTGGGCTAGTGCCGTATCCTTTCCGACTTTGGTGGCCTCGAACTTGAAGGTGCCGGTCTTGTTCAACGTGGCACCCACCACTTCGTCTCCCACCTTTTTCTCCACCGGTATGCTCTCGCCGGTTAGCATGGACTCATCCACCGATGAATAACCTTCTATTATTTTGCCGTCAACCGGTATTTTCTCCCCGGGCCTTACCACCACTATGTCTCCCACTTCCACTTCTTCCACCGGAATATCCATTTCCTGGTTGTTCCTTATTACCCGGGCGGTCTTGGCTTGTAGGCCCATGAGCTTTTTGATGGCCTCGGAAGTCCTGCCCTTGGCCACCGCCTCCAGATATTTGCCAAGGGTGATGAGGGTAATGATCACCGCAGAAGCTTCAAAGTACAAATAATTGTGTATTACTTCCATAGGTAACGTAAATACATTATACAGGCTGTAGAAGAAGGCCGCTGTGGTGCCCATGGCAATCAAAACGTCCATATTGGCACCACCGCCTCTTAAAGCATGGTAGGCGCCCCTGTAATACCTGTAACCGATGATGAACTGGACAGGTGCTGAAAGAGCTATCTGAAACCATGGATTGTCAAGAATGCCGCCCGGTTTATCTAAAATCCTCAGCACCATAGATATAACCAGCGGGATTGTAAGTATTGTTGATATTACCACAAGTCTTCCTAAAGACCTTATTTCCCGCTCTCTCTCTTGTTTTTCCCGATCTACATTCATCTCGGTTTTTTCAAAAGCATCATAGCCTGTTTTCCTGACAATATTTATTAGATTCTTAATATCTATCTCACTGCTGTTGTACTCCACCGTAGCTGTCTCCGTGGCAAAATTTACCGAGGCCTTATAAACTCCCGGTGCTTTGGCGAGGGCTTTTTCTATTTTTGCCGCGCATGAGGCACAATTCATGTTCTTTAGTCCCAGTTCCACTTTATCCAGGATTACATCATATCCTACATCTTTTATCTTCTGGATAAAGTCACCCACTGTAAGCTTGCCTGAATCATATGTTATATTGGCCTTTTCGGCAGCAAAATTCACATTGACCTGCTGAACCCCAGGCATTTTGGAAATGGCCTTTTCTATCCTGGCGGCACAGGAGGCACAGGTCATACCTTTTATCTTAATTCCTGCCTTGCTGACACTGCCCGACATATATAAATTCCTCCTTTTAGATAAGTTTAGCTTAATGTGCCGGCTAAGTCGGAACTCTCTATCTTAAACTCTAAATTCCGGCTTCCGACATCTTCATATTTTATACCCCCTATGGGTATCTGTCTTTTATTATATCTTTGTTTTATTTTTTGTCAATAGGAGGTAAATTTATTTTATGCTTTTTTTGGTAAAACAACAGTAAACCTGGTGCCTTTGCCTTTCTGGCTTTCTACCATTATCTTGCCTCCATGAGTCTCTATGAGGGTTTTTGCTATGGTCAAACCGATGCCTGTTCCTCCCGTCTTTCTGCTTCTTGATTCATCGCTTCTATAAAACCTTTCAAAGATGTATGGAAGATCTTTTTGGTCTATTCCTATACCGGTATCCTCTATTATAATTTTAATATCATTTTTCGCATCATTTAATGAGACATACACAGAGCCCCCTGGATTAGTATATTTTAAGGCATTTGAAATGATATTGATTATAGCTCGGCCTATCTTGTCTTTATCTCCATAGATATATACATTTTGTGTTATATTTGTGGCAAGCTTTATGTCCTTTTCTTTAAACTCGAGTGTAAAAGCTTCTAAAATTTGCATTATTGACTCTGATAAATTGTATTTTTCTATTTCCCGCGCAATTGTATGATTTTCTATATCGGCAAGGTCCTTGAGCTGTTCCACAAGTTTTATGAGTCTTTCGACTTCATTTTTGCAAATGGCAAGTTTATCCATGGTGGGTTCCCATATTCCGTCACTGATGGCTTCTATATGGCTTTGTAAAATGGTCAGGGGAGTCCGGAGCTCATGAGAAATATCCTGAGTCAATCTTTTTCTTAACTTTTCCTGTTCACTTAGGGACCTGGCCAGGTGATTTATGGACTCGGAAAGCTGCTTAAGTTCCGTAACACCTGTAGGCACTTTCACTTGTATGTCTAAATTTCCTTTCCTTATTTGGTTGGCTGCATCGGTGATTATTAAAATGGGGCTTGACATTATTTTTGAGGAATAAATACCAAGGGCCACCGATGCCATTACCGCAATTACTGCGGCGTAAATAATCGAAGTATTTATCTGCCTGGAAAATTGTATTTCCCTTTCAGAAATGGTAAAAGGTCCTACATAACCGATTTCAACACTGCCTATATTTTTACCCTTTACTATTAAATCATATTTCTCTGAAACATAATTACCTGGTTCAACGGCTCCCCCCATCATGTGATTTTTCATCCATCCCATCATTTGCTTGTGTATTTCCATCATGTTATACTCCATTGGATGGGCAAAAACTATCTTTCCATCAAGTGTCCTTATAACCACGTCAAACTCCTTTATAAGGGGTGAAAACTGTATATTTTTAAGGTTAGATTCTGTCCACGCATTTTCCAGACTATAGGTATTTTTTATCAACTCCAAGATCTGATTGATCCTGTTTTTTTGTTCATTTTTCATATAGGCATTAAAGCTACCGAATAGATTTATATTGGTGATTACGCTGACCAGTATTATAGCAAAAAGAGTGCCGCCCAAAATTAACAGCGTAATCCTTGTCTTTAAATTTTTTATCATAAATTATCCCCCATATATTAATAACCAATTCGACGTAATTTGATCATATAACAAGTGCCAAAGTTGTCATTGGTTTTCCATAAATTTATAACCCACACCGTAAACCGTGGTTATAAGTTCATTTTCATAATCCTGCAGCTTATGCCTTATGTTCTTAATATGGGCGTCTATAGTCCTGTCAAATCCTTCATAATCATATCCCAGAACTTTTTCTATCAGCTCGTCTCGGGTAAAGACCTTCCCAGGATTCTGGACTAACACCAGCAAGAGTTTATATTCTGTAGGCGTCAGGTCCACCAGGATATTATTATTTTTTACCTGCATTTTTTCTTTATCGATCAACAATTTCCCATCATTAAATTCGATAATATCGGCTTTTATGGTCTGTTCCCTATCAAGCCTGCGCAATATGGCCTTGACCCTGGCCACCAGTTCCCTGGGACTAAAAGGTTTCACCATGTAATCATCCGCTCCAAGCCCCAATCCGTTTATTTTATTAGATTCCTCTGCCTTTGCAGTAAGCATGAGGATGGGGACCTGGGACCTCACCCGGATTTTCTTGCATACCTGCTCTCCGGAAATATCGGGAAGCATTAGGTCAAGCACTACAAAATCGATGCGTTCCTTACTAAAAATATCAAGAGCTTCTTTTCCTCCATATGCTGTAAAAACCCTGTATCCTTCCTTTTCCAGATAAGCCTTTAACACGTTGACTATGTTTTCTTCATCATCCACCACAAGAATATTAAGCATCATAACACCCCTGAATTTATAATATCATTTTTTTAATTTTAATTCTCATTATATTTTACACTTAAAAGCCGGTGGAAACACCACCGGCCAAATGTTATACATTAAACGCGTATAAATATTTAAGTCAACAACATTTTCTTTCTGCGTTTATACTCTTCTTCATTTATTTCTCCTCTGGCATATCTTTATTTTAATATTTCTACAGCCTTGCTTTCTGAAACCCTCTCAACGCCATTTTTATTTATCCCGCGTCTTTTCTATGAGTTTTCGTCCAGTACCATTTTTACATTAGATATTTCTTCCTGCATTTGCATTGCTTCCAGTTCCAGTTGTTTTATATTGAGCATATTTACCATAGTGTCAATTTTATCGACTTCCTTCTGTAAATCGCGGTCTCTCTTGATTAAATTCTGGAGTGTTTCTTCTAATTCTAGCTTTTTACTTATAAACTCTTCTGCTTTTTGATCACCGGCTTTTAATACGGTCTCGGCCATCTTTTCCATAGCTTCTTTTTCCCGGGTCAATTCTTTTATTTTTTCGGACAGCTTTTGTTTTATTTCCAGGATTTTTCCCCTGGATTGTTTCAAAGTATCCAGCTTAATCTGATATTTGCTTTTACTTTCGGGTTTAACTTGATGATTTTCATCCATATGGTGTTCATGGGCACGATGGTGATTTTTTCGTATTTCCATTAAATCCTCAAAATCCACCGAGCCTTCAAGTATCCTTTGCTTATATGCTCTGTAACCTTCCTCGTCAATAATTCCTTCAGCATACATCCTTTTTAATACCAGCAATTTTTCTTCGGTATCATTCTGTTCACGGTAGTATGGTTCATTTTCACCATGGGAACATCCCCTTCTCGGATAATAATAATAGGGGCTGAAAAAACCTCCAAAGCCACCGCATCCCATTATTCATTCCCCCCTTGGTGTTTCTTCTTTAGTCTATCCAACTCCTGCTTAATCAGCTCTTCCCGATGAATCTTGTTCAATTCCGCTTCTACATTATCCCTTTCCTCTAATTCTTCCAGGGCACCCATTTCAATTAGTTCATCCATGGCCGATACCTTAGCCTTTTTTTCTTTTATCCTTTTTTCAGCCCTTTCTATCCTGCCTCTTATGTCATTCATTTCACTGGATATACCGGTCAGGGCTTCTTTTACCGCCATCTGGGCTTCAGCAGCCCTGTTCATAGCAATTAATTCCTGTTTTTTCGTTTCCAGCTCGGATAATTCCGATTCAAGGTGTTCCTTGTTTTTTTGAATAATACTCTGTTTCCCACTTAACTCCTCTATCTGCCGTGAGAGTCTTTCCTTTTCTTCGACAAGATTTTGTTTCTTTTCCAGAGCGGCTCTGGCCAGGTCCTCACGATTTGAAGCGACTGCCAGCTCTGCCTGGTTTTCCGCGATCTGAATCTTGCCCTGAATGTCTTCAAGCTCGTCCTCCAGACCTTTTTTGACCGTGGTAATGTCAACAAGCGACTTTTTTATTTTATTTAGCTGCTCCTTCATTTCAACGATGGAATAATTCAGAGTTTCTTCCGGATTTTCCAATTCGTTCAAAACTGTATTGGCTTTAGCTTTAAATATATTGGCCACTCTGCTAAAAATGCCCATAGCATATCCCTCCTTTGTATTTTCTAATTAAAATTATAAAGTCAAATTTTGAAGAAAATATGAAGCCGTGTTTTATTTTTTTTCTTCATAAGCTCTTCATAAGTTTTTTATATGATATAATTGTAAAATTAAAAGCGAAAGGGGTTAAAAAATGAATAAAAAATTATTGATTGTTGGATTAATAGCTCTTTTCATCCTTGTGCTTTCCGGCTTAACTTATGCCAAAAGTATTCAGCCAATTGACAACAAGTATATACCGGAAAGAGAAAGTACACAGATTCCCCCAAACTTTTTATCTAAAGAAAACTTCCAGCAGATGATTGACTACATGAGGGCAAAAGGTTATGGAGACATGGCTGATTACATGCAATCCATCGGGCGTGAAGGAATGTGGAAAATGCACCAGAATTTGAATGGCGCCGATTCCTTGAATGATTCTTTATCTGGAAATACCTCATGCCATTAAGAAAAGATTAATACTAAAAAGAGAAGCACCCTAATAAGGTGCTTCTTTGGTTTACTATAAGTTTTACTACCTTTCCATCAATATAAAGGCTGATATTTATCTTAGCATTTGTGATGATTGTGGTCCATATCCATGTCGGTGTATAAATATTTCTCGGGGTTCCTGTCAAAACTTATCTGACATGCTTTTGAGCAGAAATAGTAGGTCTTGCCGTGATAAGTAGATGTCGCAAATGCATCTTTTTCATCCACCGTCATACCACATACAGGATCTTTAGCCATGATAAAACCTCCCTCAATATTTATTATACCCCTATGGGGTATTTTTATGTTATTAAATTTACCACTAATCTAATTTTTTGTCAAGTCCATGAAAAATATAAAGACAAATGGATTGAAGATTGAGGAAAAATCTATATTGAACGTCTTTCCAAACTGTGTTAAAGTTATATTAGCAAAACTACATGGAAAACTGGTTTTCATCAGGGGGAATTTACTTGTTAAACAACATATGGGAAAAAATAGACTCCGAAGAGGATCTTGCAAAAGAAGAACTTTGCTGTTTGCTGTCACTGGAAGATCCCGAACAGCTGGAACTTCTCTATAAAAAAGCCGATAAGATAAGAAAAAAATATGTAGGAGACGAAGTTCACCTTAGGGGCTTGATAGAGTTTTCCAATTACTGCAGGAATAATTGCCACTATTGTGGGATTCGTCGAGACAATAAAAAAATAAAACGCTATCGCATGGAAATCGACGAAATTCTTAATACTGCAATTCTAGCATCACATATTGGCTATAAGACCGTGGTGCTGCAATCGGGCGAAGATATGTATTACACCACGGATAAGCTGGTGGAGCTAATTAAGCTTATAAAGAGCAATGCTGATTTAGCCATTACATTGAGCATCGGCGAGCGCTCCTATGATGACTATGTAAGATTCTTTGAAGCCGGAGCAGATAGGTACCTCATGAGATTTGAAACTTCAAACCCTGAACTTTATGCCAAACTCCACCCTGATTCCAGTTTTGAAAATCGCATGAACATACTGAAATGGCTGAAACAAATAGGTTATCAGACCGGTTCTGGTATAATGATAGGACTCCCCGGCCAAAGCATCGAAGATTTAGCACAGGATATCCTTAAGTTTAAGGAACTGGACCTTGATATGATAGGGGTGGGGCCATATATTTGCCATCAGGACACCCCTCTGGCAGGAAATCCCAATGGAACCGTGGAGATGACCCTCAAGGTCATCGCATTGACAAGGATAGTTACTAAAAATACTCACATACCTGCGACTACGGCCCTTGCCACCTTAAGGCCTGCCGACGGCAGGGAAAAAGCCCTTCAAGCCGGAGCCAATGTAATAATGCCGAATGTGTCTCCGGTGAGATATCGCGAGTTTTATGAACTATATCCCAACAAAATATGCATCCGGGAAAATGCAAAACAGTGCAACAGCTGCATAAAAAGAAGGATTTTCTCCATAGGTCGGAGCATAAGTAAAGGGTATGGACATTCTTTAAAGAAAAAAATGGATAATGCCATAGCTTTATAATTTTACCTATGATATAAGTGGTAACGCATGTGCTTGAAATGTTTGATAACGGATAAGGCAACAATTATTATTGCATGATTGTACAGAGGGGGTATTTTGGCTTTCCTTGCATTATAAAAAGAGGCGCCATAATAGTGGCGCTTCTTTTACATTCATTGCTTAAAGGTTTTTAAGAACTTAATATTTTCTTTTTATGGTTGTATTCATCTTCAGAAATCTCGCCAAGAGCAAACCTTTGCCTTAATATTTCCAGAGCTTTGCTTGAGCTTATCCGGCTGCCGGACTTTTCTCTGGCGATGAGTTTTACAATGAAATAAATCACGCCTGCAAAAATCAATAAGCCCAAAATGTTTGAACCCAGTACCCACGGCCAGGCATTTGACGCAAAGGTTCCCAAGCCAAAACCGCATCCATAACCCCACATCATAAAATACCTCCTTTTCGGTAAGGAATATCTTTGCTTTTCTATGCATTTAAAAGCATTGCTTTCTTTCTCACATATTCTTCATCTGAAATTTCTCCCCGGGCATATTTTTCGTTAAGAATCTCCAGGGCGTCATTTCGCCTGTTATACTGATCTTCATTGAACCGGGTGCCGTTTATTAGAGTAAAAATTGCATATATGATCAGCCCGAAAAATATTATGCCTAGAAGACCTCCGCCGAACATATGACCTAACCCAAACCCCATCATTTCGACTCCTCCTTCCTGATTTTTATTTCTACCTGCATTATACAGGAGGATTTTGAAGAAATTATGAAGTAGTTTTTATTTTTTTCTTCATAAGTTCTTCATAAGTTTTTTTATAACATGATCGTGAAATTATAAGCGAAAGGGGTGAAAGAATAACCTGACTCTTTAATTTATCTATCATATAATTTGAAAAGTGCCTGGGTACCGCTATTTTCTTCTCCTTCGGCGGCAAGCTTTTCATATAAAGAAAGTGCAAGTTCAAGACCTGGCGTCTTAAGCCCCATCTCTTTTGCCGACTCCAGGGCAATCTTCATGTCCTTTATAAAGTGTTTTATATAAAATCCCGGAGTAAAATCACCCTTTATCATCCTGGGGGCAAGATTGCTCAAAGACCAACTGCCCGCCGCTCCCGACTCTATGCTCTTTAATACCGTCGTCGGATCAAGGCCTGCCTTTTTGGCATAGGCCATGGCTTCGCAAACTCCTATCATTCCCGATGCGATGGCTATTTGGTTGCACATCTTGGTATATTGCCCCGCACCTGGCCCCCCCTGTAACACTATATTTTTGCCCATGGCATCAAATACAGGTTTTACCGCTTCAAAAGTCTCCGGATCTCCTCCTACCATGATGGAAAGCCTGGCTTCCCGGGCGCCGATATCACCGCCGGACACCGGTGCATCCAGGGCGTATAGGCCTTTATCTTTGGCCGCATTATAAATCCTTTTTGCAAGCATGGGACTTGACGTGGTCATGTCTATCAGATATGACCCGGGTTTTGCATTATTTATAATTCCCTTTTCGCCCAGGTAGACTTCTTCCACATCCCTTGGGTACCCTACCATTGTTATAATGACATTTGCCTCTTTTGCCACGTCAGCTACCGTATCTTTCCATAGGGCGCCTTGTTTTATCAAATCTTCCGCCTTGGACCTGGTTCTGTTATAAACCAGAACCCTGTAACCTGCCTTCATTAGATTTAAAGCCATGCTCTTGCCCATAACTCCTGTGCCGATAAATCCTAAAACCGCATTATCCTTGTTTAGTTTCATATTACCTCTCCCTATTCCAAGATATAATAATTAGTATATTATTATATTCCACAAAGGATCGCTGTTTCCTTTTTTAATTTTGACAACTTTAATTATAAATGTACCTACCATTAGTTTATAAAGTTCTTAACTTTTTTCTCAAAGACAAATGATTATATTTGAGGTTAATAAAACTAAGTTTCATAAAAAAAGTCAGAGGTTTGTTCTCTGACTCAAATTTTTAAAAACATTAGTGCTTTTCAACTTTGGGTTTATAGTCTTTATCCTGGTTCCTGTGCAACTCACAGCAATCCATCTTTTTGCCGGCAAACTCTTTCTCATTGGCTTTAGCAAGTTTTTCCAGGAATTTACTGAACCAGTTAGCCATGATATCGCCTCCTGCAATTTTTGGTTTTAACCCTTAAAAGAATCAGCGCAGTCTTTACTACAGAAATAATAGGTTTTTCCATCTATAGTTCTGATAACCGCATCTTTTTTTGAAACCTTCATACCGCATACAGGGTCTGTCACAAAATCTATAGTTTCCATGTCATTTTGAGAGCTTCCATGAGAATATCCTCCATGGGAATGACCTCCATTTCCGCTATACCCTCCATGTCCTCCATGGCCGCCATGACCTCCGCAGCAACCGCCTCCTCTCATCATAAGAAACATAAAGCCTGCAGCTAAAAGTATCCATATTATATTTAAATCCATAGTAAATACCCCCCCTCATGGATTTTATACCCCTAATGGGTATATTTATTTTATACTATTCCTATATATCTTGTCAACTATTTTATTCTTATTACTTTACCCTTACTATCCTGAAGTCTAAATGCATTTGGTTCGGGTGAAACCATTTTCCCAGCTATTAATCTTATCAGCCTATCCACTATTTTTCCAATTTGTGGTTATGGGTGACAAGAATAATGTAGTTCCTGCTATTTTCAGCTTTTGCGATTCTTGAACTGGTTTTTATTTCAATATATTATAAATGGTTAGGGGGTAAGCTCTTATATAGAACTTTGCTTATCCTCACCTGATTATATATAACCCCCAGCAATACAAGCCCCAAGCTCGCCCACTGGGCTACGGAGAGAGGCCCCGCCATTACGCTGTCTCTGAAAAATTCGATGATAAATCGATAGATAGAATATAGCACCACAAAGTTCACAAAAAGCTCTCCGTCATAGCGGATTTTTTTCCGGCGGTTCCATAATATTATGAATATTGTATAACCCGCCAGGGCGGAATAAAGCTGGGCAGGATGCCTGGGAACACCTTCCACCATTACAGCCCACGGAACATTCGTCACTTTTCCGTATATATCGCATCCGATGCGGCCTATGCCGTAAGCCAGAGCAATGGAAGGCGCAACTATATCCGCCAGTTTAAAAAAGTTGATTTTCTTCATCCGGGTATAAATGACCGCCGCTATCAACCCACCCAGTATGGCGCCGTGAAAGGATAGGCCCCCTTCATTTACATGTAGTATCATAGCAGGATTTTTAAGATAAAAAGGTAAATCGAGGAGGACAAATAGCAGCCGTGCTCCTATAAATCCCGATATAATAATGAATGTGGTAAAGTTCAACACGTCGTCCTCATTTAAATTCTTCCTTTTTGCTTCCTTCAACACCAGGTACATACCTGCCAGGATTCCAAGTGCCACAAAAAATCCCAGTTTGTAAATCGTAAACGGTCCCAGTTTGAATAAAATGTTCATTGGACACCTCCCGGGTTAAACCCCTTCTTAGCATTTTTTAGTTAATCATTTTATTGCTGTATACGTTTAAGTCAATGGAATAAGTTTATCCTGCTTGAAATTTCTTAACAAAAAAGGTTAAAGAGAAGTACGCGGCAGCACTAAAAATCATCGAATATGAAAAACCGAAAAACATAGCAATGACCGTAGCCAAAGTGGACCCGAGCAATGAAGCGACACCATTTACTCCCCACATAAAAGGGACCAGATCCGTGTTTGCTAATTGTCTTATACCTGTTGGGAAGAAAACTCCCATTATAGTACCCAAAGGAAGCAATATCAAGGCTAGGATAACTATCTTTACATATATAGCTTGAGCAATATATGTCAATAACGCATATTTATATAAGATGGTCACCAGGACTATAATGCCAGATAGAACCAAAGGCAATATTTTTATCTCTTTTTCAAGTATTTTGCCGGTCAAACTTCCGATACTGCAACCCACCAGCAATAGGATAACCGTGGCAAGAAAAGATAATGACGGGTGGCCCAGGAAAAGGATGTTTTTTTGTATTAGAGCAATCTCCAGAGCCATAAAGCCGATACCTATCGCAAAAAAGTAATTTACCAAGCTTTTGTCTCGATTATCCATTTTTTTATAGTTCGGCACGATCCATTTATATATTGCAAAAAATACAACTAACAAAACAAGATAAACGGCTTTCGGCAAGCCAAAAGAAAAATCGTAAAAGAAAGGCCGGTCGTCGGTCGTTGGGATAGCATTGCTAGCACTACTTTTTATGATATCATCGACATCTTTATATTTTGATAGCGGCAATTTTTTATTTTCAAATATATGCGGAATAAAAACAGGCTCCATGTTGTTTTGTAGAACAGTTTTGATCAACTGGATACTCTGAGTTTGAATAAAAGGTTGATTGCGTATGATTATAACGGGAAAATGTAAATGCTTTGGGTCATGATTATGGGTCTGTTCAATTTTATCGGCTACTATAGCTATCTGATGTAAAGCATCCCGGTAAGGAATCCCCTTCTTTTTAAGAACGCTCAATACGGTCGTGATTATTCTTCTCGTATCTTCTTCATCATGGGCTGCAAATACCAGTTGTCCGTTATCTGTCAAGTGTTCAAGATATTTTGAAATCGCCTCTTGGGTATAAATGTAGTTTTCGTTCAAAGCTAAACTGCCGGAACTTGCGGTCTGTGTCATGACTAGAGACAAAAAAACGGTGTCATATTTTTCTTTTGTCCTTTCAATAAAGTTTCTTCCATCCTGAATGTGTGTTTTTACCTGGGGGAGATTATACAGGTCACCCGTGAAGGAGGAATTTTTTTCTACCGCATCTACACTGCTTTTATTTATCTCCACCGCAGTAATATCTTTGCTGCCGGCAAGAAGTGCCAGCAGTATATCTCTACCTCCACCCGGTCCTATTACTAAAGTTTTAGGATTTTTTTGCAATATATAAGGTAAAAAACCAACAGAGTTTTTTAAACCGGAAACTAATTTTAGATCTCCGTTAAACCGGTACATAAAGGCTGCAGAACTGCTATCTATAAAAATCGTTTTTTCCTTTTCGTTACCATAATCAATGACATCCGTCCTGGAAAAAGCATCCCATTTGGTATATTCTATTTTTGTTTTGCCATCATCAGATATATCATAAACCTTGAGTTTTTGGCTGGTTAATGGATAGCCAAAATTCTTTTCCATGCCGGATAAATCCCGGGTAGATACCACAATGGATATTAGCAATAATACAATGACTATCAAAGATACCGACACATTTTTAGAAATAAATGAATCAAGACCGAGGATTATTAATAAAACAGCAAAGAGAAATAATAAAGAGACCATCATTCCATAGTTATTCAAAATATAGAATGATGCCAGCGCAAAGATGCCTGTGCCCAATAAGTCTGCAAAATATAGTACATTCACGTAACGCACCATTTTTGTAAAGATTATGGATATTATTGCACCGCCGATGGTAAATGGAATTATACCTATAAACATATATAGTATGGGGAAAAAGTTAAACAGATTAATGTAGAGTGTCAGAGATATCGCAATATAAGATAGCAATAAAACCCACAATAAATCGGTAACAGAAATGGCATCTATATCATTTTTGTTTTCAGCTATTTGTCTTTGGACCCATATACCGCCCAGACCTAGGCCCAGGATGGCAGTGGATATTATGATAAAAGCATAATGGTACCACGCAAGATATGAGAAAATTCGTGTCATTATAAATTCCAGGGAAAATAAAAATCCTGACAGTGTGAAAACAATAAATAAGAGGATTTTGGTTTCTGTATTTTTCAGGTTTTTGTCTTTTATATCAGTTAAAATAATTCATATCTCCTTTCCTGTAAATCTGGAGCATTATTTCTTACATCCCAAAGGGTAATTTATATGGTAAAATTCTGGACAACAACCCGGTTATTTTTGTGAAATTTCCGGTCAGAATCATTATCCCGAAAATAATCATGATTGCACCCAGCACCTTTTGAGGAGTTCCCCGACTCATCAATGACTTTAACCTATCATAATATTTGCCGAAGGCCACCGAAAGGATCAAATACGGTATCGCAAGGCCCAGTGAAAATATGAACATCAGCATCATTCCCTGTTTTGCCGCCGAAAGGGTCCCCGCAATGAGCAGGAATGAATAAAGTGTTGGACCTATGCAATGGGAACATGCAATGGCGAAAAACAGTCCCAAAAAGAAGGACCGGGCATAACCCATTGGCGGCAATTTGCCGTCGGGAATGTCCATGTTCATATGAAGTGATGGCAATTTGAGTATTCCCAACATATTCAGGCCAACCAGAGATATAAAAATACCGCCGATGATATTGAGTATACCTATATTTCCTTTAAAAAAGCCCGCTATTTTGCCTGACATACCGCCTGCCAGTGTAAATACTATGGTAAAAGCCAGCACAAAAAAGAGGGTATTGATAAAAGCTCTCCTTTTTAATTCTGCCGGAAGAGCCGATTTTAGCTCTTTTATGCTCATTCCGGTTATCAGTGAGAAATACACCGTCACCATGGGAATGATGCATGGAGAGAAAAAAGACAGAAGCCCTCCTATAAATGAAATTCCATAGAGAGTCAATGTTGAAACCATAATGCACCTCTATTTTTTCCAATCGCTCTTATCCCATTTGAATTTCCTGTCCGGAACCGCACCTATGGTCCGGAGATTTAGCTCTAAAAACCCTGTATTGTTGTTAAAGAGACCGTCATTTTTTATCGTTAATATTCCACTGCGATGGTGTCCGTCATCACTGATGGCCTGCCATGTAAATCCCTCGTTTACGGTTTTCGACTCATTGGATAAAACCGCAATTTTAGCTATATCATACGAAGAAAGATCAACAGTATGGGTGTTTAAGGTTACATAAAAAATCAAATCTTTTTCCTCGGGTTTCAATATATTCAAAAAGGCTGCATCCACAGTTACGGCTCCGCCTTCGGTGCGTCTGGTGACGGCAAATAATTTGCTTTCATCTATTCCGTCTAAAAGCTTTTCAGGATCTACTACAGTGGATTGTTCTATACGGTTTCCTTCTCCTGTGTTCGCTTTGCTTTTAGAGTTGCTCTGCTGAAAATAAAAGAAAATCAAAGCTGTTGCTGCAAATGCAATTGCCACAACCCATGTTATGATCTTACGCATTTCCCTTCAACCTTTCTATTTTTTGCGGTTCATCGCTTAACTTCTTTTCACTTTCGAAATTTTTATCTCCATGACAGCTTTCCTTATCGTGCCCACCAAACATACCCTTCATCATAAAGATGTGCATCAGCGGACAGAGCAATAGAAAACCGTATGATAAGACACTCCTGGCGCCGAACCTGGAAAAAGCGTAAATCAAAACCAGAGGAAGCAAACAACACAGCATCATCAATAACCCATGAAATAAACCACCGTGTTTCTTATCCATTTTTACCCTCCTTTAGATTTTTATACCCTAATGGGGTATATTTTTATTTTATACTATTCCTATGTTTTTAGTCAACTAATCTCGAATATATTTCACAAAAATATCACAGACATCACGAGCAGGATATTTAATCTTTTATAAGAAATACTATAATAGAAGTGAAATCTATAGCTATTCTTAATGTCAGATACACTGTTCTAAAAAAAGACCTGAGAGAAAGGTAAGAGGCAAGATGGAAAATAGAGCAAAATCAGATATGACCGAAGTTATCCGTCGCAGGTACGACCGCACCTCGATATTTTATGACTGGATGGACCGCATGATATCTCCCGAATTGCGCAAAAAAGCTCTTTCCCGGGCTTCGGGAAAAGTACTCGAAGTGGGAGTGGGGACTGGAAATAACTTTCCTTATTATCCTCCGGGATGTGAAGTGACTGCCATTGACTTCAGCCCCGGTATGCTCGCCAGGGCCAGGAAAAAACTCCATCTAGCCAGGGCACCTATAAAACTACTTGAAATGGATGCCCAGGCTATGGATTTTCCCGACAATACTTTTGATACTGTCGTGGCAACATGTGTGTTCTGTTCAGTCCCCGACCCGGTCAAGGGTCTGGCGGAAGTTAAACGGGTCTGCAAGCCGGACGGAAAAATCATACTTCTGGAACACGTCCGCAGTGAATCTCCCGTCATTGGTTGGCTCATGGATGTTTTAAACCCTATATCACTACATCTAATAGGTTCAAACATCAACCGGCGCACCGTCCAGAATGTAATATCCGCAGGAATACAGCTTCAGAAAGTCGAAGACCTGCGGGGAAAAATAGTGAAGCTGATTGTGGGAACTCCATGATTTTGGGAAATTTATTTCATATTACCGGAGTTATTTTGCAGGGGAGAGGGAAATCAATGCTACCTGCCTACCCGCAGGGATAGCAAAAAGCTTTTTTTAATCGATAATGATATTCGGCGCATTTTTTCTTATCCATTTCTGCGATTATATTTTCGGTTGTAGTAAAAGCCTGAGTAGGGCAACATTTTTTACACATTTCGCATTTTATGCAAAGTTCGTTTTTGAGCACTTCATCCGGAGGTATGATAGCATCTGTCAATACAGAAACCAGTCTAACTCTTGGGCCAAATTCTTTTGTCAGCAAAGTATGGTTATATCCTATGGTGCCAAGTCCGGCATATTTGCCTGCCAGAACGTGTGAAAAAGCAGCTATAGGTTTGTCAACAAGCACCGCAATATCACCATATCCATCCCTTGGAAAGAAAAAGGCCTTATGCCCCAATTTATTTAAATAACCGGCGATGCATTATAACCAAAGCAAAGTGTTTTTAAACTCTTTTCAACATCTTTTATCATTTCATAATGCTTATCCTGATGGACTAAAATGCAATCGTATATTAAAGCCCATGTTGCAATCAGGACATCGGTCAGTGGTATATTTATCCCCTTCCGGTGTAGAGTAAAATTTAGAAATGCGGTTTTATCCCATACAGCGGATTCCTTATCTAGAACAATCAATGAGTCAAGTTCTTCTTTAAGCTGAGTAAATTGTTTTTCATTTATTGCACCGGATAATATCTCGGCTTTTATAACAGGAGTAATTACAACTTTTTCCTCTAACAATGCCATTTTCATCCATTCCTGTACTTTTGAATCACCATCTTTTTTTAAAACTTCGATCCATATGGAAGTGTCAACCAGATACTTAAAACTCATCTTTCCGCATTTCCTCCAGTTCAGACTGGTTTAAAGCTAGGTCGGTATTGCCTATACGGTTGGCCAGCCTCTCAAGTTTGCTCCGACGAATAAAATCTTCCAGAGCTTTATTTACTGCCTCAGTCATCTTGCTGGTGCCCAGCAACCGCATGGCTTCCTCTAACAGCTTCCTGTTGACATATAATGTCGTCTTCATATGACATCACCTCTTGACATATATTATACTATAAAAAAGGTGCTATATTCAAGCACCATTATAAATATAATGTTAAATATGCTTGACTTTTTTAATATATTACAATTAAGGCAGTACCATAGTATTAGATAAATCTGCGAATTAAAACGTGACATGCCTAGAGCCTGACCGGCTTCCCATTGTCCTTGTGAAATCGAATGGCATTATAAACCCAAAGCGGAAAGGATATCTTCCTTCAGGTCTTCTACATTTTCTATACCTACCGAAAGGCGCACCAGGCTGTCGCTGATACCTCTGGCCTTTCGTTCTCCTTCGGGAATAGAGGCATGGGTCATTTTAGCCGGAAGGCCTATGAGGCTTTCAACCGCTCCTAAACTTTCGGCAAGAGTAATGACTTTTACATTCCTTAGAAGTTTATCCGCCAGTTCTGGAGTTTGAAGCTCGAAGGATATCATGCCCCCAAATCCTCCGGCTTGCTTTTTCTGGATTTCATGGCCCTGGTGACCCGAAAGTCCAGGGTAGTATACCTTTTTTACATCCGGTAATGTAACAAGCCATGACGAAAGTTCCCTGGCATTTTGTTCATGGCGCTCCATGCGCACTCCCAGAGTCTTTATACCCCTCATCAAAAGCCATGAGTCAAAGGGGCCAAGGATCCCCCCGGTAGAGTTTTGTATAAAATGAAGCTTTTCTGCCAGTTCTTTTTCCTTTACTACCACCAGTCCTGCTACTACGTCACTGTGTCCGCCAAGATACTTGGTGGCGCTGTGAATGACAATATCCGCCCCAAGGGCTAAAGGCTTTTGCCAGTAAGGGGTCATAAAGGTGTTGTCTACGATAACTTTAAGATTAAACTTTTTTGCAAGCCTTGAAACTTCATTAATGTCGGTTATTTTTAACAATGGGTTTGTGGGGGTTTCTATATATATCGCCCGAGTGTTTTTTTTGATAGCCCTTTCCACCTGATGTAATTCGCTAGTGTTTACATAAGTTGCTTCTATCCCTAGATTATCGAAGATTTTGCTTAAAACTCTATAAGTCCCGCCATAGACATCATCGGAAACTATGATGTTATCCCCTTTTGCAAAAAGCATGAAAACCGCCGTGATAGCTGCCATCCCGGAAGCAAAGGCAAAACCATTTCTGCCTTCCTCCAGGCTTGCGATTACATTTTCCAAGGTTTCCCTTGTAGGATTTCCAGTACGGGAATACTCATAACCCAAGTGCTCTCCCGGCCCTTTTTGTCTGTAAGTGGAAACCTGATATATAGGATAACTTACCGCTCCCGTCCTGTCATCTATTTCAAAGCCCGTATGAAGAACTTTGGTATCTTCTCTCAATTTATATTCCTCCCTGGTAAATCTTTTTGCTCAAATACCGCTCACTACCATCAGGAAAGATGGTTACTATGTTTGCCGGTGAGGTAAGCTCCCCGGCAATCTGTAAGGTCGCATAAAAAGCGGCACCTGAAGAACTACCTACCAGCACCCCTTCTTTTTTTGCCAGCTCTTTTACCATATTAAAAGCATCCTCATCAGAAACAGTTACTACCTTATCAATGAGTTTAACATCCAGAGTTTTGGGAATAAAATCCACGCCGATGCCTTCGGTTTTATGGGGCCCTTTGGGCCCTCCTCCAAGAATGGAACCCACCGGTTCCACAGCCACCGCCTTTATCCTGGGGTCTTTTTCTTTTAAAAACCTTGCAGTTCCTGTAAAGGTACCGCCGCTCCCCACTCCTGCTACAAAATAATCTATCTTACCGTCGAGCTGCTTATATATTTCCGGGCCGGTAGTTTTATAATGGGCCATAGGGTTTGCCATGTTTTCGAATTGATTTGGTATAAAAGAGCCCTCGATGTTTTCAGCCAGGTCCTTCGCTTTCTCAATGGCTCCTTCCATGCCCTTATCGGTGGGAGTATGAATGATTTCAGCCCCCAAAGCTTTCATGAGTTCCTGCTTTTCTACGGAAAACTTCTCCGGTATTACGAAAATGACCCTGTATCCCCTGTTTAATGCGGCCAGAGCAATGCCGATACCCGTGTTGCCTGCCGTGGGCTCTATAACTGTTCCCCCTTTTTTGATTAATCCTTGCTTTTCGGCTGCTTCCAGCATGAAGTTTCCAATCCTATCTTTTACACTGCCACCGGGGTTGAAATATTCCAGCTTTGCATAGATATTTACTCCTTTAGGCAGTGAAAAATTATTGATTTTCAGTATTGGTGTTTGACCTATAAGTTCTCTTATGTCGTTCACAACTTTACTCATTTCAATTTCCCTCCAATAATTGATTAGTGTAAAAACTCTAAGGCACTCAAAATCGACTTTTTACACCGGAATATTCATACCTCAAATCGTCACAAGCAGAAATAAAATTTCCCGATGGAAAAGTTTCATCCCGATCAATCTTTATTTAACTTTGATGAATGTCCAATTTTAAGCATCTCCTTTATATTTTCTAGCGGCGTTTCTCCAGAAATTTCGCATCCCGGCATCAGTATGAACCTTCCATGCCCTGCTTTTTTAATGCACTCCTTGGCTGCCCTGGCTACATCGGCAACGCTCCCGTATTCCATCACCGATGAAGGGTCTATGTTTCCCGCCAGGATCACTTTATCTTCCAATAGTCTTTTCGCTTCGCCAATATCTACTTTGTGGTCTACAGACATAATATCCGGTCCGATTTCCCTTATCAAATCCAGGCGGTCTCCTGTATCACCACAGATATGAAAAAAGGTTTTAGCCCCTTTGCTTTTTATATATCGGTTTATCTTATCAAGATAAGGAAAGGCAAACTTTTCAAAATGCCTCTTTGATATCAAATCCCCCGACGCCGAAGGGTCGGATATATATATCATTTCTATCCCGCTTTCTATAAAGAGAGTAACATATTCCAGGAAAATCTCGGTGGAAAATCTTAAAACTTCATCTGCAAAATTCTCATCTTTCCTCAGCATTCTCATAAATGTATCCGGGCCCACCATTTGTGCAGCCTGGGTGAAAGGTGCACGGCAGTTGACCGCAAGGATCATTTTTTCTTTTACCTTTTCATTTATGAAATCTGCTATCTGCCGTAGAGAATTTACATTCCTATCGGATTTTATCTTATTTATATCAAGTTTAAATAAATCCGATTTATCCCTAATGAGCGGATTTTCCATAAAAGGCGCACCCTTTTCGGGAAATTTCAGTTCGCCTCCCAAAGCCATGACAGGTACCGATGTAAGGCCCGCCAGCAGGAAAAATATATCCGAGTCAATATTCAGAGCCTCTTCTATAACCACAGGAGCAAGTTTAAAAGGATTATCCAGAAATTCCTTTATGGTATACCCCCTCCGGTTTAAAGCCCAGAACTCGGTAGCAAAAGCCGAAGCGGCGGCTGTATTTTTACCAAGGAACATGTCAATTATCCTCTGTCTGCCGACCATGACACATATCCCCCTTCGGAAATTTCAAGCTTCGGGTAAACACCCTGTCAAAATCAGGCAGCATGGAAAGTTCTACATATTTTACTTTATCGGTAAGCTCCTTCATTTCTTCCCTTATCTTTTTAGAAAGCAAGCACATCGCTGCACCGGCCTTTGAGGTGTTGCCAACAAAAATTATCTTATCTTTCCACTCCATGGCCGCCATTCCGATACCTATCAGGCTTTCCGGTCGAAGATGGGCACCGAAGGCTCCTGCCACATACACCTTTCCCAAATCCCCGGGTTTTAACCCCTTTTGTTCTAAAAGTGCGGTTATTCCTGCCCACAGAGCGCCTTTGGCCAGCTGGACCTGGCGTATATCCCGGGAAGTTAAATAAATGGCCGGTATATCTTCCCTGGGTTGTGTTACCATAAAGGCCGGCTTTCCATCATATTCAACGATACGGACAGCCACGCTTTCAGGCAGCAGTTTCGCAGCGGCAGGATTTATTTTGCCTGAAACATCTACGATACCTGCTTTTATAAGTTCGGATACCAAATCAATGATTCCACTCCCGCAGAGGCCGAAAGGTTCAATGTTACCAATGGTCTTTATTTTTACTTCATCGGTTATCCGGACTTGCTCTATGGCTCCTTCCGCCGCCCGCATGCCGCAGCCGATATTCACACCTTCCAGGGCCGGGCCGGCTGGTGATGAACACGCAGTAAGCTCTTTACCATCAAACAATACCAGCTCCCCATTGGTCCCTATATCCATCAGAAGTGACTTCTCACTGTTTTTATGCATGCCGGTGGCAAGAACACCCGCGGTGATGTCGGCACCTACATATCCTGATATGGATGGGAGACAATATACTTTCCCAAAAGGGGAGATCATAAGTCCCAGGTCCTCTGCGTTTATTTCAATGTCGCCTTTTAAAACCGGGCTATATGGAGCATAGCCTATCGACTCGGGATTAAGTCCCAGAAAAAGGTGCATCATGGTGGTATTGGCAGCTACGGATATCTCATAGATGTATTCCTTATTAATACCGCTTGATTCAGCAGCTTCTTGTATGAGATTATTTATACATCCGATAATGCTTTTCTGGAGTAAATCCAGTTGTTCTTTGGTTTCTCTGGCGAAGCTTATGCGTGACAGGACATCCAGGCCGTAGCTTTTTTGCGGATTCAGCTCGGACTTTACCGCCTCCTCCCGGCCGCTTTTCAGGTTCACAAGAGAAACTACTACTGTAGTGGTTCCTATATCAACTGCAATACCATATAAAAGTTCTGAGGTATTTCCCTCTTCAATCCCGACAATCTTTCCATCCCTTATAATGGCTGTGTAATTCGATATCTTAATTTTGTTTTCAGATGACTCACCCATGTAACCACGGTTTGACAGGAACTTCAGTATCTTTAGCCTATATTCCTGGTCTATTGGATACCCGACGATCTCCGTGACATGCTCTTCTAAAGAAATGCCGGCTTCTAATTTCCTCGGTAGATCGAAAGGCACTTTTATGATATATGGGTCAATAGTAAACTCTCCGATGTTACTTTTTTCCAGCACAACACTCTTTTTGTTTTCAAAGAGTGGTTCTATTTCCACATCGTTTTCCAGTAAATACAGGCAGGCAAGACGAATGCCTTTTTCCAGTTCCCCTTTTGAAAGAAGTTTCAGTTCTTCAGGTTTAGGAGGACCGGCTTTTTTTACCCTGACCCTGCACCTGCCGCAGGTGCCACAACCACCGCATGGAAATTCCATCGGAATCCCCGCTTTTCTCAGGGCATTCATCAAACTCTCTCCGGCTTTTGCATTAATTTTTCTGTTTTCAGGAATCAGAGTTATCTCTATTTTGTTATTCATTTATTCCTCCCAAAATGAGTGAAAATAAGAGTAGATTTGGATCAAATTATTTATGGTATCGGGAAAACAGCTCCCATCGGAAGAAAAAATATAACGACCGCCCGTGAAGATATGCTGTATTTTTTTTATGGCGTCAAAGACCGCTTCTTCTTCCCCCTGGTTATATGAAAGTGTTATATTGCCCATGAATGCCGCTCTATCTGCCATTATCTCTTTTATGTCTTTTATCTCATCCGGGGTTTTCCCTTCAAAACCATGTATGGCATCAATCCCCATGCTTATCAAATCCTGGAGAAATCCGGTAATGTGACCGTCAGAATGAAAAAATACGGGTTTCCCCCTGGATTTTATTTCAAATACCAGTTTCGAAAGCTCCGGAAAAACCAATTCTCTATAAGATACCGGTGAAAAAAAAGGTCCTTTTGAACCTGCAAGGTCATCAAATATCATAATGCCGTCGGCACCTTTTTCCAGAAGTTCCAGAACAATTTCAAGATGCCTTTTACCTAAACTTCTCATATAGTTTCTAAACTCCAGCGGACTTTTTTTAGACATTCTAGCCGCCGTCTCAAGACCCATTTCCGAGATAGCCTGCCAGAAAACTCCGGGAATGCCTCCCAGTAAAAAGCAATCTGTATTTTTAGCAAGGTTTTTTATATCCGATGGGTTTTCAAAACTTATAGAAAAGCCTGAGTTGTAAGGGTCTACGGTAAATGTAATAAGGTCGGCGTTCAGCCTATAAATAAAATGTTCCAATAATGCACTGTCGTTTGATTTACCGGGAAAAGCAATCTCTCCGCAGGGGGGTCTGTCCAGGACCTTGCCCTCCAGGGCTGCAAACACTCTATCCTTTTTAGAAACTGCCGGTCTGCCGATTTTAAACATTTTCACAAGTACCCTCTTCCATGCCATGCATTATTCGAACCATCTACTTTTACACACTTCCGATTTTTGCGGCATCGGCCATAGCTCTTATGTTTTCAATTGGAGTGTTGGCCCCTATGCCGCAGGCGGGGGATAATATACCTGCCCCCTGGTTTATCGACACCTTTGCGGCTTTCCTGACCCTTTCCGGGGTCCCTTTTTCCAGCAGAAAGGTGCTGACATTACCCATGACCACCTTCTCAGGTAGGGCTTGCTTCACCTTTCGGAGATTTGTTATGGCATCGATGCTCAACACCCTGCTTTTGATATTTTTCAACTGGTCAAGTACCGGAAGCAGTCTCCCGCAAATATGGACCATAACAGGTACACCGGTAGCATCTTCTATGGATTCCGATATTTTATTTATCACCGGAACAGCAGCTTCACCAAAGACCTTTGGCCCCAGTATCTCTCCGGTGCCGCTGGGATCTGCGAGGTTTATGACATCTGCTCCGGCTTTTGTCATAGCAACTCCAAATTTTACTATATTTTCGGCTACAAAGTCCAGAAATTCCATGGCCTCACCGGGGTTTTTCCGGAGGGCTTTATAAAAATCCATGGGTTCCATCAAAGATGTGGCAAGACTGATGGGCCCGGTAAGGTTGCCTATGACAGGTATTTCCGGATAGGTTTTTTTAAGTATTTTTATAGCTTCAAGCACCACCTCCACCCGATAATGGGTTTCGTTAAGTTCAGGAAGTTTTCTCCATTCATCGATAGCATTTAAAGGATATTCCACAACCCGGGGTTCGGTCTCCCGGGTGCCCATATAGACTTTTGCACCCATGGCTTCCGCTTCCACAGTCATGCAAAATGGGACCCCCGCGTTTTCAATGCCTCCCAGCAAATGGACCCCAACGGATAATCTTGCCATTTGTTCCGGGTCGATATGAGCCTCAGGCCAGAAGCAGGAAGTGGCTTTCATCACATCCACCACCGCCATATTCATCATGCCTCCGGGACATAAGACAGGGACCCGGTCTACAGGTTTTTTATTTATAGCATTAAGTAATCGTGTCTTAAAATTTATTTCACGCATGACCCTTTCTCCTTTTTTCACTACAAGTTTTCGGATGTACTCCGGCTATGCTTTGACTAGAGTAAAACTCCTTCGGAAGCAAAATTTCGCTTCATGATGCCAGTGCATCGGGTATATTCAAAACCCTCTTTGCAACCCTGACCGCTCCTGCCGCATTTTCACCATAGCCGTCCGCTCCTATGTTCCGGGCAAAGCTTTCGGATATGGGGCCCCCGCCTACCAGCACTCTGACCCTATCCCGCAATCTTTCTTCTTTCAACAGCTCAATTACTTTTTTCATTTCTCCCATAGTTGTAGTCATCAGTGTGGAAAGGCAGATGAGATCCGCATCGACTTGTTTTGCTTTATCTACAAAGTCTCGAGCAGGCACATTCCTCCCCAGGTCAATAATTTCAAAACCTGAAGCCTGAAGAAGCACTTTTACCAGATTTTTCCCTATATCATGGGTATCTCCTTCTACAACTCCTATGACAACCTTTCCCAAAACATGAGTTTCCTCTTTTTTAATATGGGGAGTCACCACTTTAAGTCCTGCGTACATGGCATCGGAGCATAGCAGCAGCTCCGGCACAAAATATTCATTTTCCTCAAAGAGCCTGCCCGCCTCATTCATGCCGATTACCAGCCCTTGATTGATGATGGTGAGCGGACTGATATTCATCTCCAATGCTTTTTTTGAATTTTTTGCCGTAAGTTCTTCTTCCATCTCCACTACATTATCGGCAATGGTCTTCAATATATCGATGTCTTTCAAAATGATTCCCCCTTATATTTTATTTCCGAGTTAATTGATTGGATTACTTATATTAATATTTATATTATCCTTCATTCTATTATTTGTCAAGATAAAAATTTCTCATTAAACAATATTTTGGCCGGTTTTACCGGCCTTTAAATTTTGTTTTTGGGAGTGATGAGTCACAGAACCGTCACCTGACTCACTTTTTGGGCATAAAAAAAGGAGATACTTTTTATCAAGTATTCTCCTCTTACGTCAGGATAAACTAAATTTTTCAATATTGAAACTGGCTTTGCCAATTTCCTCTATTTGCCACCTATAACCTTGTACTTCCTGCCTCTCATTTGGCTGCATTACAGGATGCACAGTGATTATTCGCTTTCTGTCCGTTCCTGACCATAGTTATTGCACCCTTGGGGCATTTCTCCTCACAAATGCTACAGCCGATGCAGAGTTCCTGATTTACTGCATGTTTTTTCTTGACTTCACCTGTTATGGCATTTGCCGGACAATTTTTTGCACAAATAGTGCAGCCTATGCATTTATCATCTATGACAGCTTTTTTACGTTCGGTAAAAGCTGCCGTTATGGTCTTTGTGGGGCATGCCTCAACACACTTCATGCAGTTGCGGCACTTTTCATAATCTATAACAGCTACATTGTTGACGACATGGATGGCGTCAAAGGGGCACTCTTTCTCGCACTTTTTGCAGGCAATACAGCCAACATCGCACACCGCCCTGGTATCCTTGCCCTTCAATGTTGCTCTGCAGCGCACGTGAACTTCATTTTTTTCAGGTGTTAAGGCTATTACAGACTTGGGACATTCTTTCACACATAAACCGCAACCGGTGCATTTTTCCTCATCGATGACCGGAAGTCCATTCTCGCTCATGGTGATGGCATCAAAGGGACAAACCCCGGCGCAATCTCCAAAGCCGATACATGCATAAGGACATCCTTTGGGCCCCCCGTTCACCATCGATGCTGCCCTGCAGGATTTTACCCCATGGTAATCAGCCTTGAGCCTGGCCTCGGCCTTTCCTCCCTGGCACAACACCCGGGCTATTTTTCTATCAGCAGAAGCTCCCGCATCCGACATGCCCATGATACTGGCAACCTTCTTTGCCACATTTTGTCCACCCACTACACATCCATTGGCAGGGGCTTTGCCCTCCACAATGGCTTTTGCAAGGCCTGAACAACCGGGAAAACCGCAGGCGCCACAGTTAGCACCGGGCAACGCTCCGAGAACTTCATCAATTCTGGGGTCATTTTCTACAGCAAATTTTTTAGATGCAATTACAAGGCCTCCCCCTAATATAAAGCCTAAACCCGCCATGCTCAATGTTGAAATTAATATCAAATTTGGCATTACTTTCACCTCCGATATTTCACCACAGTACCTTCTTAAATTCAGGTTATATTTAACTCTTCAATTAACTCTATATTCCTCTGGTATTATATCATAGCGGCACGAGGCCTGCAAAACCCAAAAATATCATGGCAAGCAAGCCAGCGGTAATAAACACTATAGCCGGTCCTTTTAAAGCATCGGGCACGTCACCAAATTCCATGTCTTCCCGGATCCCGGACATTAATATTAAAGCCAGAGTAAAGCCTAAGCCTGCACCTAAACCGAATATAGTACTTTCAATAAGATTGTAATTTTTTAATGGAATTAAAAGCGCCACCGCCAGCACTATACAGTTAGTAGTAATTAAAGGCAGATATATACCAAAAGCATTGTATAGCGCAGGACTTATCTTTAATACCACCATCTCCACCAGCTGCACCAGTGAAGCAATTACGAGGATAAAAGAAACTATCTGTAAAAAGGGAGCCAGGCCAAAGGGCATCAGAATATAATGCTGGATAAAGTAAGCGGCAACTGCCGTCATAGTCAAAACGAAAGTAGTAGCCATGCCCATGCCTACAGCAGTTTCCGTTTTACTGGAGACCCCTAGAAAGGGGCAATTGCCCAAAAATCTAGAAAAAACAAAGTTGTTAACCAAAACCGAGCTTACAATTATGAAAAACAATTCCTTCAGCATAATGTACCACCTCCTTTAGTGGCAGTGAGTATTTTTTACGGGCTTTCTTGTGATCATATTCATTATTCCTACCAGTATGCCCATCACCAAAAATGCCCCCGGAGGAAGCAGCATAATCACCCAGTGAGTGAAATTCGCTCCCATTATGTGTATTCCAAACAGGGTTCCGGAACCAAGAATTTCCCTCACTATACTAATGAGCGTAATGGCCCACGCATATCCAAGACCCATCCCCAGAGCATCGGCGATAGACCTGATTAAACTCATTTTCGATGCAAAGCCCTCAGCTCTCCACAAAACTATGCAATTTACCACGATCAGGGGAATAAAGATCCCCATCACCTGGTATAAGGCCGGGAAATAAGCTTTCATAAAGAGGTCAACTATAGTAGTAAAGGTAGCAATAACGATAATATAACACGGTATTCTAACTTTTGATGGAATGATATTTTTCAAAATCGAAACCAGTATACTTGAACATGTAAGCACAAATGTCAACGCCAGACCCATGGCGATACCATTCTGGCCGGCCGTCGTTACCGCAAGGGCCGAGCATATGCCTATAACCGCTCTAAATATTGGATTCTCTCCCCAAAGACCGTTGACAAAATCTTTAACCATTAAAAATCGCCTCCCACGGGATAAATTTTTGTGACTGTAGCCAGGGAACTTTTTATGGCTTTTGAAACAGCCGCAGGAGAAATGGTGGCACCCGTAATAACCTTAACATCCTTTTTAGGAATAAAATCATCCTTTACGGATTTGCCCTTGAACTGATCCGTAAATGCCGGTTCTTTTATCCTGGCACCAAGGCCCGGAGTTTCAGACATTGAAAGTATTTCAATACCCGTAAGTTTGCCTTCTTTCGGATTATATCCAACCATTATCTCTATAGGACCACTAAAACCTGAGCCGGTAGTTTTAAAAGCGATGCCTTTTTTATTTCCCTGGTTGTCCGTTCCTATATAGAGCGTCATCCCTTCCTTTTCAACCGTTGTCATTTTTTCCGCCCCAGGAATAACTTTCATAACCGCCTGCTCGAGGGCCTGTTGGGCTTGCTCCTGAATCTTTGGGTTTGTCACTTCATAAGAAAATGCCAGTAATGCCCCGGCTGCAAGGGAAATTGCCACAAGGACCACTATCATCCTCGTATACTGGTTCATCTGACCTTCACCTCCCCGTAAATCCTTGGCACGGTGTATCTATTAATTACCGGAGTAAAGGCATTCATTAAAAGGATAGAAAAAGACACGCCTTCGGGGTACCCTCCGTAAAACCTTATAATTACAGTAAAGATTCCGGCTCCGATACCAAAAATAATCTTGCCAAGCCTGCTTATAGGCGAGGTTACCATATCAGTGGCCATGAAAAAGGCTCCCAGCATCAGGCCACCTGAAAGAAGTTCAAAGATCGGATCCCGACCTAATACTACCGATAAGATTGCCACTGTCCCCAGATAAAATCCGGGAATTCTCCATTCAATATAGCCTTTATACAAAAGGTATAATCCTCCTAATATAATCATGAAAGCAGAAGTTTCCCCTAAAGAACCGCCTATATTTCCCAGGAAAAGTTTTATATAATCAGTAGAAACCCCCTGCATTTTCATGATTTGCAAAGGCGTGGCGCCAGTGGTGCCATCCACCGGATTTATCCATGTAGTCATCTGTACCGGGAAGGTAATCATCAAAAACACCCTGCCAATGAGAGCCGGATTGAAGGGGTTCATTCCAATACCGCCGTATACTTGTTTTCCCAGGGATATAGCTATTGCAGCGCCCACCACCGCCATCCAGAGTGGAAGTCCCGGCGGCAGGTTCAATGCCAGAAGAATCCCAGTTACCACGGCACTGCCATCCCAAACGGTGATGGGCTTGCCCCTGAGTTTTTGAAAAATCGCCTCGGTCAGAACGGCTGCGAGAGTAGTAATAATAATGAGAACCAAAGCTCTCAACCCGAAAAAATATATCCCGGCAGCTGCTGGCAACATTAAAGCACCTGCCACGTTGAACATAATTCTCTGAACACTTTCTCCCGAATGAATATGGGGAGATGAAGTGGTAATAAACTTATATTCTCCCATCCAATTATCCCTCCTGCCTCTTCATAAATAAATATTTTATTTAAATCTTATGTCATATATATTCCGTTTAAATCTATTTCTATTTCTTTTTCGCAGCCATAATATGATTTTTGGCAAGTCTTATGAGCTGAGTCAAAGGTATATGGGCAGGACATACGTAAGCGCAGCATCCGCACTCTATACAATCGAGGGCGTGATACTCTTCGGCTTCGGTCCACATACCTCTTTCAGCAAATTTACCCAGTGTGGTTGGCAACAGATGTATGGGGCACGCATCCACGCAGCGGGCGCAACGTATGCAAGGCGATTGCTCTGATAAAACAACATCATTTTTAGCCAGTACAAGTATACCTGAAGTCCCTTTTATGGCAGGTACATCCAGCACCGACTGGGCAAGACCCATCATGGGGCCCCCCATAATAACCTTGCCCGCTTCTCCCTTAAATCCTCCACACTGTTCAATAATTTCGGAAAAGGGTGTTCCTATTCTTATTAAAAGGTTCTTGGGTTCATTTACTGCTGTGCCTGTTACGGTAGCTATCCTTTCCACCAGAGGCATGCCGGTTTTGATGGCATTTGCAATGGCAGCACATGTGCCGGCATTGTCAACTATAACATGCACATCCATAGGAAGACCACCCGAAGGCACTTCCCGACCGGTGACAGCATTTATGAGCTGTTTTTCTCCGCCCTGAGGGTACTTGGTAGCCAGTTCTACCAGTTCGATGCCATCTTTTGCTTGTATGGCCTTTCTGATGGCCTCAATGGCATCGGGCTTGTTCTCTTCGATGGCAATATATCCATTTTTCACTCCTGTGGCCTTCATTATTGCCTCAAGACCTAATACTACATCATCGGGTCTTTCAACCATCAACCTGTGGTCCGCCGTGAGATACGGTTCGCACTCGGCACCGTTTACTATGATGGTATCAATGGTCTTCCCGGGCGGTGGTGACAACTTTACCTGAGTGGGAAAACCTGCACCTCCCATACCTACTATGCCTGATTCCCGAATAAGGTTTTTAATCTCGTCAGGCGAGAGCTCTGCCAGGGGTTTCGGAGCATTTATACCTTCAAACAGCTCGTCCTTGCCATCGGACTCTATCACCACCGACATTACCATGCCTCCACCGGGATGAGGCCTTGGCTCCACAGCCGTCACCTTGCCTGATATGCTGGCATGAATTGGTGCTGATACAAATGCCCTGGCTTCACCAATCTTCTGGCCTTTTTTTACCAGGTCCCCAACTTTTACTATGGGTTCGCATGGAGCCCCTACATGCTGACTCATGGGGATTATTACCCTGTCGGGCAATTTTGCCGTCTCGACAGGTTTATGCTTTGTAAGGTCTTTATTGTAAGGAGGATGTATACCTCCTCTGAAGGTTTTGAGCATCGTTTCACCTCTCCTTTTAAAGTAAAACCTAATAATAGTTCGACATTTTTTTTTAAAAACCTTTTAAAATAATCCTTTTTAAGCTAATATTTCTTTTCACAAGTATATAGTATACATTATTACAACGGTTATTGCATACAATTTATTTAATTCAGATACCAAAAAAATTTTTAAAGTTGTCAATAAATATAGCAGGATGATTATAAAGCTAATTTCACATATTCATTATACAATAAAAAAAGCCCGTGTTCTATAATTATATGTTAGAATTTGATTGTAATATTTTTCAAATTAATACAAAAAAGCCCGGGGATTATTCCCGGGCCAAAACCCTGGGTCTTGGGGTGTAATCGGTATGGAGAAGTTCATGAGCCCTGTGGCTCAAGGGCTTTATCAGAAAATCCCTGTAAAGCTGCTGTACTGCCGGATTTTCATGGGATTTCCTTAGCCTCATGGATTTATCGGCCTCATATATGGCCTGCATGCGCTTTTGTCTTACGTCATTATCCGTGGGAATAATCTGGCCTCCTCCTCCCAAACAGCCGCCCGGACATGCCATAACTTCTATAAAATGGTATGTTTTTTGTCCGGCTTTCACGGCTTCGAGAAGCTTTCGCGCATTGGCCAGGCCATGTGCTACGGCGGCTTTTAAAATGGTGCCGTTGATGGCTAGCTCCGCTTCTTTTATCCCGTTAAGGCCTCTTACCGGAGTAAAATTAATGTCTTCCAACTCCTTACCGCTCACCAGTTCATATGCTGTTCTGATGGCCGCTTCCATAACCCCGCCGGTGGCTCCGAATATGACGCCGGCACCGGTGGATATGCCCAGCGGCAGATCGTATTCCTCGGGCTCCAGTTTGGAAATATCTATTCCCATTTCCTTTATCATTCTGGAAAGTTCCCTGGTAGTTATAGCTATATCCACATCGATGTATCCGCTGGATACCATTTCCCCTCTCTGAGCCTCGAATTTTTTGGCTGTGCACGGCATCACCGACACCACAACTATATTTTCAGGATTAAGCCCTGCTTTTGCGGCATAGTAGGTCTTTATCAGAGCGCCCATCATCTGCTGGGGAGATTTGCAGGTGGAAAGATTGTCGAGGAATTCCGGATAAAAATGCTCGCAGAATTTTATCCATCCCGGGCTGCAGGAAGTGATGAGGGGCAATTTCCCTCCGGCTTCAAGGCGCTCTATGAACTCGCTGCCCTCTTCCATGATGGTGAGGTCTGCGGTAAAGTCCGTATCGAACACCCTGTCAAATCCCAGTTTACGAAGGGCTGCCACCATCTGCCCGGTGACAATACTGCCGGGTTCCATGCCAAAAGCTTCTCCCAGAGCCACTCTTACCGCCGGAGCCGTCTGCACCACTACAAATTTATTTGGATCTGCCAGGGCTTCAAAAACTTTTTCCGTATCGTCCCTTTCGGTCAAAGCGCCGGTAGGACATGCCATTACACACTGGCCGCACTGGCTGCATGGCATACGGTACAACCCCTCGCAGAAGGACGGGTCAATGGAGGTCCTGAAGCCCCGGTGATGGGGTTCCAGTACACCAATACCCTGGATGTCATTGCACACATTGACACAGCGCCGGCAAAGAATGCACTTATTTGGGTCCCGAACAATGGCGGGGGTGGTTTCATCCTTTTCGTAACGGGATCTTTCTCCCTCAAAGGGCATTTCGGTAATATTGAGCTGGCTTGAGAGCTTCTGTAGTTCACAATTTCCGTTTCTGAGGCATGTAGGACATTCCATTGGATGGTTCGACAGAATGAGTTCCAGGATGGTCTTCCGTGCTTTTCTTATAAAGGGAGTATTGGTTCTTACTTCCATGCCTTCCGCCGCCGGTGTGACGCAGGACGCCTGCAGGGTTTTGGCCCCCTTGACTTCCACCACGCAGAGCCGGCATACTCCCATGGCCTTCAAATCCTCCCGGTGACAGAGGGTTGGAATGTATACCCCGGCCTTTTTAGCTGCATCCAGGATGGTGGAGCCTTCTTCCACCTGGACATCTACACCGTTTATTTTAAGATTCAGCATTTTTTATCCCTCCTTCCTGGGATTCTTTAACATCGCATCTCAAGCAGCGGCAAGCTTCCTTATATGCCATTTCTTCCGACATACCCCATTCCACTTCGGTAAAGCTCTTTGTTCTCTCATCCGGAGAAAGTTTTTGTACTGCGTACCTTTCCATCGGCTGTTCATAAATTTCGTATTCGGTTTTCCTAACATATGTCCTCTTTCTCCTGTACATATCTCCTCCCAGGAATTTATCTATGGACAGTGCCGCTCTCCGCCCAAAATCTATGGCCTCTATAACTGTGGCAGGGCCAGTTACGCAGTCACCTCCGGCAAAGACGCCGGTCAGGGATGTTTCCAGGGTATCTTTATTTACCTGAAGGGTCATATTCTTATTTACCTCAATCCCAATATTATTTAAATCAGGCTGTTGTCCTATGGCTGCGATGACACTGTCGACCTTCACCGTAAATTCCGAACCCTCGATGGGGACCGGTTTTCTCCGGCCGCTTCTGTCGAATTCCCCGGGTCTCATCCTCTGTATCCTGATTTTATCCACCTTTCCATTGTCGCCCAGGATTTCCACCGGAGCGGTGTAGTGGTGGAACCTTATGCCTTCGGCCAGAGCGTCTTCAATTTCCTCTTTTTGAGCCGGCATCTCTTCCCTGCTCCTGCGGTAAAAGAGGTGAACCTCGCCGGCTCCTTTTCTCAGAGCAGTCCTCGCTGCATCTATCGACGCATTGCCGCCGCCTATGACTGCTACCCGTTCCCCGAGAGGTACTTCCAAACCTAGATTTACTTTCCTCAAAAATTCCACGCCTGAAAATACTCCAGTCAGTTCCTCGCCGGGGATTCCCAGCTTCATGTCCCTGTGGGCTCCTATAGCTATAAATATGGCTTCAAAGTTCTGTTTCTTTAAATCTTCCAGGCTAAAATCTCTTCCGAGGGCCTGATTCAATTTTATCTCGACCCCGACGGATTTTATATGCTCGATTTCCGCCGCCAGGACCTCCCTGGGAAGCCGGTATTCGGGAATCCCTACCGCCATCATGCCTCCGGCCACCGGCAGAGCTTCAAATACCGTAACACTGTACCCTTCCCTCGCCAGGTAATAGGCCGCGGTAAGCCCCGAAGGACCTGCACCGATGATGGCCACTTTTTTACTTTTGAGCGCTCTCAAGACGGGCTTTTGTGGATTTTTCATATCATAGTCGGCGGCAAATCTTTTCAATGCCCTTATGGCCACAGGATCATCTATCTGGGATCTGCGACATTTAGACTCGCAGGGATGGTTGCACACCCTGCCGCAAATGGCCGGGAAGGGATTGTTTTCCCTTATTATGTCCACCGCTCTGGAATAATCCTTTTGCCTTATGGCGCTTATATAAAGCGGCACCTCCACTCCGGCGGGACAGGCGTTCTGGCATGGAGAATCAAACAGGCTGGCGCAGACCGATGCCGGGCATTTCTTGTATTTTATATGGGCTTCATACTCGTCTCTAAAATATCTGATGGTAGAGAGCACCGGGTTAGGAGCCGTTTGCCCCAGGCCGCACAGGGCAGTTTCCTTTATGATATTGCCGGTATCTATGAGCCTCTCAATATCCCCTTCGCGGCCTTCACCTCTAGTGATGCGTTCCAGAATCTCCAGCATCCTCTTGGTACCCAGGCGGCATGGAGCGCACTTGCCGCAGGATTCGTCCTGCACAAACTGAAGGAAGAATTTTGCAAAGTCCACCATACATGTATCTTCATCCACCACGATAAGGCCGCCGGAACCCATGATGGTACCCAGTTCCTTCAATGTCTCGTAATCCACAGGAGTATTCAAATATTCCCTGGGTATGCATCCCCCGGAAGGCCCGCCGGTCTGGGCAGCCTTGAACTTTTTCCCGCCGGGTATTCCTCCTCCGATATCGTATATTATATCCCCCAGACTCGTGCCCATGGGCACCTCCACCAGGCCTGTGTTGTTGATTTTTCCTGCCAGGGCGAACACCTTGGTCCCGGTATTGTTGGAAGTACCGTATGAAGCAAACCATTCGGCTCCATTCAAGATAATCGGGCAGATATTTGCATAGGTCTCCACATTGTTTATAAGAGTGGGTTTCCCGAGATACCCTTCGTTGGCCGGAAATGGTGGTTTTGGCCTGGGCTCCCCACGCTTCCCCTCCACCGATGCTATAAGGGCCGTCTCTTCACCGCATACGAAGGCTCCCGCCCCCACCTTTATATCAAGATCGAAGTCAAAACCGGTCCCCAGGATATTCTTGCCCAGTAGGCCCCACTCTCTGGCCTGGGAAATGGCATGACCCAAACGTTCCACCGCCAGGGGGTATTCTGCCCGGACATAAACATACCCCTGATTTGCACCTACAGCGAAACCTGCTATGGCCATGGCTTCTATCACGGAATGGGGATCTCCTTCCAGGACACTTCTGTCCATGAATGCGCCGGGATCTCCTTCATCGGCATTGCACAGTACATATTTGGGATAGCCTTTAGCCCTGGCGGTAAAGCTCCACTTCAATCCCGTGGAAAACCCTGCGCCGCCGCGACCCCGAAGGCCTGACTTTTTAATGACATCTATCACTTCTTCGGGTTTCATTTCACTCAGTACTTTGGTCAATGCCTTATACCCGTCAACAGCTATATATTCCTCTGTACTCATGGGGTCTATAAGGCCTGTGTTTCTCAGGGCAATTTTTACCTGTTTTGCGAAAAAAGGGTTTTCTCTTAACGTGGGGGCAAGCCGACCGTCGTGTTCCCGGGCCACCAGTTCCTCCACTACCTCCCCCATATAGAGATGTTTTTCGACTATCTTTGCGGCGCCTTCCGGCGTAACTTTGGTATAGAGCACGCCCTCCGGATACACTAGCACCATGGGGCCCAGATGACAGGGGCCCATGCACCCCGTTACTACTACTTTGATTTCCTGCGAAAGGCCCATCCGCTCAATACCTGAAAGCATTGCTTCCTTTACTTTGAGGCATCCAGATGACATACATCCCCCGCCGCCGCATACCAGCACATGGCTTCTGTAAAATTGCATTTCTCTCCCCCCTATACGTTTGGAATTACCCATTCATTGATTATGGTGCGGTTTTGAATGTGGTGAAAAACGATGCCCCTTGCCATTTCCGGTGTTACATGGTGATAAGTTACATTCGGAAGTCCTTCCACGTGAACATCCACCAGAGGTTCCATAGAACAGAGGCCTATACAACCGGTGGTTTTTATCCTGACATTGTTCAAATTTTTATCCTCTATCTCCTTTTGAAAGGCCGTAAGTACATCTTTCGCTCCCACCGCAATGCTGCATATGCCGTATCGAAGCACTACCTGTGCCTTTTGAGATTCTCTTGGACCTTCCATAATGATCCTCCCTTCACGTATTAATTAAAGCGTTCTTTCTATCAAACCCATGATAAAATTCAATTTGAGAGCTGTCCCTATTTTTCTAAATCGGTGCAAGTCTCCTGCTGGGTTCGACTGCAAATTTTTCTTTTGTTTTGGCCTCTTCCCGCTGCTGCCTCATCACCTCGCTGTAATCCCTGAACGGCGGTTCATAGCGGGAAATTATTCCTGTTATATCTTCGGGTTTGAGCCTGGCGTAAACGTCATCATTTATCATCATGACAGGACCCAAACCGCAGGCTCCCAGGCATCTAATCACATCCAGGGAAAACAGGCCGTCATCGGTGGTATCGCCAGGTTGTATTTTGAGATACTGGGAAATTTTTTCGATGATTTTTTCCGCTCCTCTGACATAGCAGGCGGTACCCTTGCAGCAGCTTATCTGGTACTTCCCCTTGGGTTTTAAAGAGAAAAAGGCATAAAAGGTAACGATACTGTAAATCTCGCTCAGGGTCACGTCCAGAAGTTCTGACAACCGGACCTGGACCTTTCTTGGTATGAATCCAAAATGTTCCTGTACATCCCTCAGAATCTGAATAAGCTCACCCTTCTTTTTACCGTGTTTATCCACCTGTTGTTCCACCCAAATGAGGTCTTCGTCACTGACATCAAAGATATTTTTATCCGGCATTTTACTCCCTCCTGTTATAGGTTTCGATGAACACACCCATCAAACTTACTGAGTATAGCGTTTTCTTTGTTCAATCATGGCGGTTCATCATCCTTAAGTTATTGCAAACCTCATGCCACAAGACAATCCGGCAAAAATAAAGAGCATTGAGAAATCATCAAAATTTCTCAATGCTCCTTTGCATTAAGCAAATTTACTTTCACTATTAACTCATTTTCTCAGACCTTTAATCAGCAGCTAGAAGTCTTAAACCTTTCCTTAATGCTCTCCTGCATTAAAATGCGGAAAAACATTAAATTTGCTTATCTTTGAATCGCTGGAGCTTTCTCACAATGGTGGACTGGTTTACCCCTAGAAGTTCCGCCATTTCATAGGTGGTTTTGCACTGTTTTACCGCCAGTTCCAGCAATTGCTGTTCCACCAGTTCCTGAGCTTTCTTTAGAGGCATAATTCCCTCCACCATTATTTTTTGTAATGGTGGCTTTTTACCCCTGATAAATTCAGGAAGTTCCTGAATGGTTATACAATTTCTTTCAGAGGTTACCACAAGCCTTTCTATAAGGTTTTCCAGTTCCCTGACATTGCCCGGCCAGGAATAGTCAACGAGGGCTTTCATGGCATCATCAGTTATAGATTTTGTCATTCCGTAATTTTTATTAAAATAGGCCATAAAATAATCTATCAATGGTTCTATATCTTCTTTCCTGTCCCTCAATGGCGGCACCACCAGAGGTACCACATTTAAGCGGTAATATAAATCTTCTCTGAAAGCGCCCTCTTCCACCATTTTTCTCAGGTCTTTATTGGTGACTGCAATGACCCTTATATCCACTTCAATGGGTTTTGTGCCGCCGATGCGGGTAAGTTCCCTTTCCTGCAGCACCTGCAGGAGTTTAACCTGCAGGTTAAGGGGAAGATCGCCTATTTCATCCAGAAGAAGGGTCCCTTTGTGGGCTAGTTCTATCAAGCCGGGTTTACCTTCCCGTCGGGCTCCGGTGAAAGCACCGGTCTCATAACCGAAGAGTTCTGACTCCAGCAAGCTTTCGGGTATGGAGCCGCAGTTGACTTTTATGAAGGGACCTTTTTTCCTGGGACTGTTTTCATGGATAAACCGTGCAATAAGACCTTTACCTACACCGGATTCGCCCAATATTAAAACCGTAGAGTTAACCGCGGCAACCCGCAAAGCAATTCGCAGCAGTTCCTCTATCACGGGGCTGATAGATACTATTCTTGGTAGTGGTCCTTGATTTCGTTCTAAAGAACTTTGTTCCATATATGTTTTTAATTTCTCAAAATCCAGCGCCTCTCTGCTTAAATGGTTCAGTTCCGCCATATCCCGGGCGTTTATGACCACCCGGACTACCCTGCCTTCCTCATCAAAAATGGGATTGCCTGTAGCCAGCACCTTTTTTCCGGTTCCGGTTTCCTGTATAAGTGTCAGTCTGCGTTTTTCCTTTAGCACCAATTTTGTCAAAGATGGATATATAATGCGGCTTTTTTCAAGGTCATCGGCTTTTAATCCTATGATACTCTCGGGAGATTTTCCCAAAAATCTGGCAAAGGCCCTGTTTAGGCGCAATGTTTTTCCATCACCGTCGGCTACAAATATGCCGTCATAAGACGAATCTATAATGGCATTCATTTCACGGTTAAATTCTTCAGTGCGTTTTTTTTCTTTTATCTCCTTTGTCAGCAAAAATGGAAGGCACATGTCAATTTCGGCAATACCGTTATATACCGCCACAGCCTTTTCCCGACAGGAACTGTAACCACATGCCCCGCAATTTAATTCATCCTGTAGGGAATACTTGTTTGTATAATTCAAGATTTTTCTGATATCTTCTTCCGATGGAGATTTCAAAAAAACAGCCTTATTTGAATAACGCCGGGTGAGGTCCAATTCCTGCGCATTTTTTATATGCTTCAGATATTCAGAAACCGTATCCCTGTCTTTGTCATTTTTATCCCCTTGCAGTAAAAACCCCTCAACCTTCTCCCTGCTGGCAAAATAGTTTGTATCCTTGAAGTACGGCCCTTCCACACATCCACCGCACATGAGAATATCCACAAAATATGGGTTATATTCTCCGCTATCTATACTTTCAAGACACGGCAGTACATCTTCTTTCTTGTCCACAATCACGGTCTTGCGGGAAAAATTGAAGGGGTCTTTTAAAGAAAGAAATAACCCGCCGCTTACCGGAAAACCACGGAAGGCTTTCTGTGGCAATGGACCGTCAAAGTATGAAGGCTCCAAACGGGTTATATCTATATTCTTTGTTAAAATCATTTCTTCCAGTTCTTTAAAAGTGAGTACCGCATCCACTCCTTTCACCTGTTTCATCTCATCTTTTTTTGCAACACATGGACCAATGAACACTACCAATGCTTTTGGATATACCAGCTTTATCAAACGGCCCGTGGCTATCATGGGAGAGACTACGGGTGAAAGGTGGGGGATAAGGCCGGGAAAATGTTTTTCAACGATATTGACTACCGCGGGACAGGCGCTGGAAATTAGCGGAGGCTTGAAGCTGCCGTTCAATAGTTCCTCATATTTTTTTCCGATTAATTCGGCCCCTACCGCCACTTCCCATACTTCATCAAATCCCAAGGTTTTTAAAGCGGCAATGATTTTGCCTGCCATGCCTTCTGTGAAAGCCGCAGGAAAGCTGGGAGCAAGAATCGCTATTTTATATTCTTTTTGATGTAAAATATCCAGTGTTTTTTCTATGCCGCTTTCTATAGTTTTTGCGTTTTGGGAGCAGACTTTTACACAATTGCCGCAGGCTATGCATCTTTCGCTTAAAACCTCGGCCTGGCCGTTTTTCACTCTTACCGCTTTGACCGGACAATGTCGAACACAGGAATAACATTGCTTGCATTTATTTTTTTCCGTCCATACGATACCCGGCAAGGCCTTTGCCCCCTTTATATTCAGGGTCATTCTCGTAAAAAATTAATAAATGAACTTTTATCCAACTGACACGAGAGCTAATGAGTAATTAAAGTTATTTTCAGGGTAGTATTAATTGTTGACAATTTTATATTTATTATTATAACAGCTATTAATAAAAAATTACAGCTACTATATAGATTTAATGACCAAATAAATCAATAAGAAAATAATCATTGCCGATATAGGGATGTTGAGATATAATTATTTTTGATGGTAAAGCACGGTAAAGGGAGGTCTATTATGACTTACGAAGATAAGATTTTAACGGTTCTCGAACGCATCCAAGAAGACATGAAAGATCTGAAAGAAACCCAATCTTCCATGCAGGCAGATATCCAGAGCCTTAGAGAAACTCAGTCTTCCATGCAGGACGATATCCGGAACCTCAAAGAAACTCAGTCTTCTATGCAGGACGATATCCGGAACCTCAAAGAAACTCAGTCTTCCATGCAGGACGATATCCGGAACCTCAAGGAAACTCAGTCTTCTATGCAGGACGATATCCGGAACCTCAAAGAAACTCAGTCTTCTATGCAGGACGATATACATAACATTCAAACAGATATCAGAAATTTGAAAGAGACCCAGGATAAAATAGATAGTCGACTGACCAGACTGGAGGTATATCAGGAGCAAATCACAAAGAAAATAGAAACTCTTGTGGAGGTCCAGCAGACTTATCAGGAAACCAATGAACGTCAGCACCAGGATATTCTCTCAGCCGTAAACAGGAGGGCTGAAATCATCGAAATGGCAGTTAAAAACAACTCCAAAAAACTGAACAAAATTTCGGTAGATGTGGATTTTTTGAGATATAAGATGTTTGAAAATGAACGGGACATATATGTTATAAAGAAAAACATTAAACCGGTCTAAACTTATAAATTTAAATGTATAAGGGCTCCTTGCGGAGCCCTTATACATTTGTACCAAAAGTTCATTATTTTATTCAGTCTGAATAATCTTTCCTTTATTCCCGTGTTCCTTAAACCTCAGGATACAGCGGCCGTTTTGTATAATGGGTATGAAGCAGGTGGTGGGATTTTTCGCTCAGGGGTTTACCTAGAAATTCCTTGTAAAGGGTCTGTACAGCCGGGTTTTCATGGGATTTTCTGAGCTTCATGCTGCGGTCCACTTCATATATGGCATTTCCTCTTACCTCACGGTAATCTGTATCCCAACGCTCTTCGGAGCTCAGGATTGGCTGGCCGCCGCCACCGACGCATCCGCCGGGGCAGCACATGATTTCTATGAAGTGGTAGTTGGCTTCACCACTCTTGACGCGGTCCAGCACCTTTCGGGCATTGGAAAGGCCGTGGGCCACCGCCACATTTACTTTGGTGCCGCCTACATCTATGGTAGCTTCCTTTATCCCTTCCACGCCGCGGACTTGAGTAAATTCTATATTTGTCAGTTCTTTGCCTGTCACCACTTCATATACCGTCCTTAAAGCGGCTTCCATCACGCCGCCGGTAGCTCCGAATATGGCGCCGGCGCCGGTGGATATACCCAGCGGATCGTCGAACTCCTCGTCGGGCAGCTTGCTGACATCTATCCCGGCCTCTTTCAGCATCCTGGAAAGCTCTCTGGTAGTCAATGCCACATCCACATCTTGATAGCCGCTGGAGTTCATTTCCGGCCTCTGGGCTTCAAACTTCTTTGCAGTGCAGGGCATTATGGAAACCACAAATATCTTTGATGGATCTATACCCATCTTCTGGGCATAATAGGTCTTGGCTATCGCACCGAACATCTGCTGTGGCGACTTGCATGTCGAAAGATTTTCAAGTAATTCCGGATAGTAATGTTCGCAGAATTTTATCCATCCGGGGCTGCATGATGTGATGAGCGGCAGTTTGCCTCCATTCTGCAGCCTCTCGAGAAATTCCGTTCCTTCTTCCATTATGGTGAGGTCCGCGGAAAAGTCCGTATCGAATACCTTGTCAAATCCCAGCCTTCTCAGTGCGGCAGGAAGTTTCTTGGTGACAATGGCGCCTCTGCCTTCGCCGAATTCCTCCCCCAGTGAAACTCTTATGGCGGGAGCTGTTTGGACGATTACGTGTTTTTCGGGATCGGCCAGAGCCTGCCATACTTTGTCGGTATCGTCTTTTTCCTTCAGTGCGCCCACAGGGCATGCCATTATACACTGGCCGCAATTGACGCAGGCCACTTCCGCAAGGCTCAAGTCAAACACCGGTGCAATTACGGTATTAAAGCCACGGTGGTTCGGTGAAATGACTCCAACGCCCTGCACTTTGTGGCACACACTCACGCACCTGCGGCAAAGGATACATTTGGATGCATCCCTCACAATCGATGGAGAGAAGTCATCATAGCGGGGTGCGTGTTTTTCACCCGGGTACCTGATAGATTTTATTCCCAGTTCTTCGGAAAGCTTCTGGAGCTCACAGTTCAGGTTCCTGACGCATGTGGGGCATTCCAGATTATGATCCGAGAGCAACAGTTCAAGGGTGACCTTTCTGGATTCCCTTACCGCCGGTGAATTTGTTATTACTTCCATACCCTCGGAGACCGGCAGGACGCAGGAAGCCTGAAGGGCTCTGGCTCCTTTTACTTCCACAACGCACATGCGGCAGGCTCCGATTTCATTTATTCCTTTTAAAAAGCACAGGGTCGGTATTTTAATATTGGCTTTGTGAGCTGCTTCCAATACTGTAGACCCTTTTGGGACTTCCACTTTTTGACCATCTATGGTTAATGTGACCATATCCATGGTTTCACCTCTCCCTTCCATCAAATTAAGCCTTTTTTATAGCGCCAAACGGACATCTATCAAAGCAGCTGTTGCATTTAATACATTTTTCCTGATCTATGACATGGGGTTGTTTTCTTTCACCGCTTATTGCTCCTGTAGGACATACTTTTACGCAAAGGCCGCAGCCCCGGCACTTGTCAGCCATGACCTCGTAATGAATCAAAGCTTTGCAGGCACCGGCCGGACATCTCTTTTCTTTTATATGAGCCTCATATTCATCCCTGAAATAGCGGATGGTGGACAGCACGGGATTCGGAGCGGTCTGCCCCAATCCGCACAAAGCTGAAGCCTTTATGCTTTTTGCCAGATTTTCCAGCAGCTCTATGTCGCCTTCCTTGCCTTCACCGTTTGTAATGCGTTCGAGGATTTCCAGCATTCTCTTGGTACCTATGCGGCATGGCGGGCACTTGCCGCAGGATTCGTCCTGGGTAAATGTCAGGAAAAACTTTGCTATATCCACCATGCAGTTGTCTTCATCCATTACTATCATGCCGCCGGATCCCATCATGGAACCAGCCTGCACCAGCGTATCATATTCAATAGGCATATCAAGGAGCGATGCCGGGATGCATCCGCCCGAAGGGCCACCGGTCTGGACGGCTTTGAATTTCTTCCCGTTGGGAATGCCACCGCCGATTTCATATATCACTTCTCTCAGGGTTGTGCCCATGGGTATTTCAACAAGGCCGGTATTGTTTATCTTGCCGCCTACGGCAAATACTTTAGTTCCCTTGCTCCTTTCGGTTCCGATGCTGGCAAACCAGTCAGAGCCATTCAAAATTATCGGTGGAATGTTGGCATAAGTCTCCACATTGTTTATTATGGTCGGTTTTCCCCACAATCCTTCATTGGCTGGAAATGGCGGCCTTGGCCTGGGCTCACCGCGGCGTCCCTCTACCGAAGCCAGCAGAGCAGTTTCTTCTCCGCACACAAAGGCGCCGGAACCCAACCTCAAGAATATATCAAAATTAAAGCCTGTGCCCAGAATGTTTTTCCCGAGGAGTCCGCGTTCTCTGGCCTGGTTGATAGCTATTTCCAGCCTCTTTACAGCGATGGGATATTCAGCCCTTACATAGATATATCCTTCCTGGGCTCCTATAGCGTAACCGGCTATTTCCATGGCTTCCAGCACCGAATGGGGGTCGCCTTCTAGAACGCTCCTATCCATGAACGCGCCGGGGTCACCTTCATCAGCGTTGCATACCACATATTTAATATCGCCCTTGGCATTGGCTGCAAACTGCCACTTGTTGCCTGTGGGGAATCCTCCGCCCCCGCGACCCCTGAGGCCCGATTTTTTAACCTCATCTATGACTTCCTGAGGTTTCATCTGGGTCAAAACTTTGGCCAGAGCCTTATATCCATCGTTGGCAATATATTCCTCAATGACTTCGGGATTTATAAGGCCGCAGTTTCTCAGAGCAATACGTTTTTGTTTCTTATAAAAATCAATATCAGTCAGCGATCTCAACCGTTCTTCGGTAAGATGCTCTTTGTACAGAAGCCGTTCAACTATACGCCCCTTTACCAGGTGTTCTTCAACTATTTCGGGTATATCTTCGGCTTTAACCCTGCAGTAGTAGCTGCCTTCCGGATATATCAAAACATTGGGGCCCAGCTCGCAAAGACCAAGACAGCCCGTCTGAACGACCCTGACTTCTTTGGAAAGGCCACGCTTTTCTATTTCTTTTTGGAAAGCCTCCATAACATTTTCGCTGCCGGAAGCTGTACAACCGGTCCCTTTGCATACGAGCACATGGGCTCTATAAATTTCCATATTAATCCCTCCTAAGCTCTTCCCTATTTTTATTAAATATTAGGTATTACCCAATCATCGATGACCTGGTTGTTGATAATGTGCTTTACTACAATCTGACGAGCCTTTTCATCATTTACATTCACATAAGTTACTTTTGGCTGGTTCGGTTTAATTACATCTACCAACGGCTCATATTTGCAAAGGCCAATGCATCCCGTCTCGGTAACAATGACGTTATCGAGATTTCTCTTTTTGATTTCATCCAGGATGGCCAGCATGGCCTGCCTGGCTCCGGCAGCAATTCCGCAAGTTCCCATTCCTACTACCACGCGGGTTTTTGTTTCATTGTCCTTTCTTAAATTGATCAGATCCTTCGCCTGGTCCCTTATTTTCTCCAGTTCCTCTATTGATTTTATAACGGCCATTTTTATGCACCTCCATTGATTTGCTCTAAATTATCCTCCACAAAAGTCTTTATCCAGTCAAGCACCATAGGATTGGATACAGGCACATCCTGAAGGGTCCTTTTAATTTCCCGGGTATCCAGCACAAATTCTCTATCATCAACGCGGTGGCGGTATATAAAATCAAGTTCCGGATTTGCCGCCACCAGCAGGACCATAGTATCCGCCATGCTGCCCAGCGGTGGTCTATCTATATGACTCCTGATAAAACTTGCCCGGATACTTGTCCCCACTCCAATCCTGGAATAGATATCAAGCTGTCCCCCACAGCATTTTGCGGCCTGTTCAAACAGGGGTATCCCAAGACCAACTTTTCTGGTGGTCCTGGTCGTAAAAAATGGGTCCTTCACTTTTTCTAAGGTGTGTTCATCCATTCCCCTGCCGTTGTCTTTTATTTCTATGATCATGAGGTCATTCTTAATATCTTCGCATATTTTTATCTCTATAAGTGACGCTCCTGCGCTGATGGAGTTTTGTACAATATCCAGAACATGTAAAGAAAGTTCTTTCATGGTCATTCATATTTCTGCAGGATTTCCGGAACTTTGTCGGGAGTGAGCCTTCCGTATACCTCGTCATTTATTATTATGGTTGGCGCCAAGCCACATGCTCCCACACAGCGGCAGGCATCCAGGGAAAATTTTGCATCATCGGTGGTATCTCCAACTTTTATGCCAAGTTCTTTTTCAAGCCTATCCAGGACCTTGTTGGCACCTTTTACATAACAGGCCGTACCTAAACAAACCCTTATCTGATATTTACCCCTGGGCTTCAGATTAAAGAAGGAATAAAATGTAATGGTGCTATAGACTTCACTCAAGGTTATATTCAAGGCTTCTGCCACTTTTTTTTGCACCTCAAGGGGCAGATATCCCACTATTCCCTGGGCTTCCTGCAACGCCTGCAGCAAAGCCCCTCTTTGACCTCTATATTTTTCCAGCATTTCATCAACCATTTTCAGCTTTTGTTCAAACTCAAAGTCTTTTTTAACAGCAGCTTCCATTTTCCATCCTCTCCTTACGTAATAGTGTTCTTTTTCACATTATTGCCTTCAATACTTACTCTCTTATTATTACGCGCCTCCCTTCCTTCGCTTCAAAAGCTTTCTTAACTTCTAAAAAACTTGGTGATTCCAGGTATAAAAAGGTTTTTTGAAAAACCATTTCTTCTAATCTATGGGCATCGGACGATGTAATAACAGTGATGCCTTCTGAAATTGAAAATTTCCTTCTTGCTTCTGTTTCGCAAATGTTTCTAGATATTTCTATAGCACTCAGCCTAAGGTTTTCCGGAATAAATCCGAGTTGTCCCCACAGGCTGAAAGTTCTTCTATCTATATGGGCTGGAACAAGCATGCCCCCCATATCAAAAACCTTTTGAGAAATCTCATCGACTGTAAGGGATGCTGCCACCAGCAGCATCTGCTCTTCTTCATCTATGACATTTGAATCTTCATCCACAATTTGCTGTCTGCCGAAAAAATCAGGATTGTTCTTCCTCGGAGGCAGATGTCTATAAACGAATTCCTGCCACTCCAACATGGTGGACATATCCTCGAAGAACACGAGCAGATGGACTTCCTCGGCGCTTTCCACTTCCATCCCTGGAATTACAAGGATATCATGGCTTTTTGCGGCCTCCTGAAACGGTTTTACATTTTTCGCACTGTTATGGTCGCAAATGCCTATTATCTTTGTCCCCATCAATCTTGCCATGTTTAAAATATTTGCAGGGTTCATATCATCATCTGCACACGGTGAAAGGCATGTATGAATGTGTAAATCCGCCGGATACTGCTTCAACATTTTTCCCGGCTCCCCGCAAGTGCGTTATACAGTATACCGCATATTTCATAAATTGACTTTTGGGTGGCAAAAATAGGTATATTTTCTTCCTCAGCTTTTTTTATGGTGTTTTCTTCAACTTCTACTCCCTCGGCCACTATAATTCCGGAAAGGCCCAGCAGCGAAGCCACAGCAACTATATTCTGATGGCTCTGAATTGTCACCCATACCTGATTTTCCTTTGCATGGGCCATCACCCAGCTCAGGAGATCGGAAGCATAGCCGCCTTCCACCTGCCTGTTTTCATCCATCTTTTCAGTAAGCAATCTTAGCCCCAGCTTTTCCCGCAATTCAAGTAAGGTCATCTGTTGTCACCCCCCTCGCTTTTCTCCATGGTAGGAGGCAATTTCTGAGAAAGGTCCAGCATCTCTGATGCCAGCTGTTTGACCTTGTCCCTCAACTTAAATATACAGTCTGTTTCGTTTGCTTCGCCCTGGACTATATCTTCGGCAAGAGCCCTGCAATTGGGCGAGCCGCAGCTGCCGCAATCCAGGCCCGGCAGTTCCTTTAACGTCTTTTCAAGCTGCTCCATCTTTTGAATAGCTCTCACTAAATCGTCATCCAGCTTTAATGATGGCTTTGGAAGAATCTTTTCGGGGAAATAGTAATATCCCCTTTCATATCTCTCAATTACTTCCAAAGGATTGATAGTACTTTCACAACCCAGCCTTTCAGACAATCTTCGCAATCTTACCCTTGCAACGAACTGGTTTTCTACCGTCAGGGCTCCACCGATGCAACCGCCTATACAAGCCTGACATTCGATATAATCGATATCCGAAAGCCTGTTCAGTTCTATCTCCTCCAGGACTCCAATACAGTTATTTATTCCATCCACCGCCAGGTGGTTTTCCCCGCCTATGGCCATGTTCTCGCCGCCCGCTCTCCCCCAGCCCATACCAAGGCCGGAAGCTCTACCGAAAAAGGAATTATAATCATCATTGCTGCTTAGATTCTTAATCACTTCACCATATACGTTAGCTATCGATACCACGCCGTCCACATAAGACTCTTTTGTGCCTATGGGCTGTTTTACAGAAGTAACTTTGGCAGGACATGGACTTATAAAGAATGCACCGATGTCTTCTTTTTTCAGTCCGTAGGCTTGAACCAGTATTTCTTTTGCCCTCCTGGCGGCTATTTCCATAGGTGCTTTTATAGGTATAATATTTTTTATAAGCTCGGGGAACCTGACCTGTATGAGCCTCAGCACCGCCGGGCACGACGATGAAATAAGGGGTCGCACTTCTTTATGCCGCTTTATATATTCCTTTATGGCAACAGATACCTCTTCAGCCGCAAGCGGCACTTCATACACTTCGTCAAAGCCTATTTTTTTGAGAGCACTCAGTACACTATTTAAGGAAGTGCCTTCTTTAAATTGACCGAAAAAGCCGGGTGCCGGCAGCGCCACGTTGAATTTGAATTCCTTCAGCCGTTCAAGACTATCAGCCGATGCATATTTTGCATGGTTCGGACACACCCTTATGCACTCACCGCAGTCTATGCACTTGTTTTCCAGTATATGCGCCTTTCCGTTTCTTACCCTTATGGCTTCGGTTGGGCAGCCCTTTATACAATTTGTGCAGCCTTTACACTTTTCTAAATCTAAAGTCACCGAATGATAATATTGCCACAAGGATTTCACCATCTTTCATTTGGCTATAGGTTGATAATCATTCTTACTTTTGTTCCTTTTCCGATAACAGAACTTATTTCAAAAATGTCAGAAAACTTCTTCATATTTGGAAGACCCATGCCTGCCCCGAAACCCAGTTCCCTGATCCGGGCCGGAGCTGTGGAATAACCCTCCTGCATGGCCTTTTCGATATCGGCTATACCTGGGCCGGTGTCGTCGGCGATAACTTCAATATATTTGGGAGTTATATTAAATATCAGATTCCCCTTTTCTGCATGGATTACTATATTCATTTCAGCTTCATATGCAGCTATAGAAACCTTTCTTACAGCTGCCGAATCTACACCAATTTGTTTTAATATTTTTTTAGCCTGTTCAGTAGCCTTACCGGCGTTGTTAAAATCATTGCCGTAAATTTCATAGTTTAACTTCATGACCTGCAGGGTTTCCTGCTCTTTCGGTAAGGTCTCGGGACTGCATGCAAGTTTCTCCAGCTCTCCTCTTAATCCTTCCCGGTATAGTATCCCGCAGGTCTCGTATAGAGGATATTTGGTCGAAAAAAGCGGCAATTTCTGCTGTTTGGCCAGTTCTATGACATCGCTTGCCGGAACCTTGCCTCTGACAAAAACTATAGCCGCAAAATCCGACATGCTGGCAGTTTGAATTATCTGGCGGTGAGTAAGTCCCGTGAGAAGTACAGCATTTGTCTTTGTGTCAGCCAGAATATCGCTTATAAGGTCCGCACCGCAGGCATTGGACACTTCTATATCCAGGAGCTCTTCTCCCCACAGGACATCTGCCTTTAATATTTCTTTAATCCTTGAAAGTTTCATCTGGTATCCTCCAGGTAGTATGTCAGGTATTCGAGCTGTGCGGCCAAATCCACCCTTCGAAGCATTACATTTTCTCTGGTGTTTATATTTACAGGGGCAAAGTTGATGATGCCTTTAATTCCAGCTTCAATAAGCTTTTCTGCCACCTCCTGGGCGTCTGTCGCCGGTACGGCAATGATACCCAGTTCGATGTTGAAAGCCTTTACTTTTTCCTTTAAAGAATGCATCGGACTTATCTCTATACCTGCCAGCTTTTTGCCCACCTTATTCGGATCTGTATCAAAAATGCATGTTATATCGAATCCTCTCTCGAAAAAGCCCTTGTATTGTGATAAGGCTTTCCCCAGATTACCGGCACCCACAATGGCTACCGGCCATCTTCTGCCGAGACCGAGAATTTTCATTATATAATTGTACAGTTCCCTGGAATTATAACCAACTCCTCTCGTTCCGAATTCTCCAAAGTAAGCCAGGTCCTTTCGCACCTGGGCGGGAGTTACTCCGGTTGCTTTTGCTATATGCTGAGAAGATACGGTGTTGATTCCTTTTTCATCTGCTTCTTTTAAATACCGTGAATACAGCGATAATCTTCCTATGGTTGCCTCGGGGATCTTGAACTTTTTAAACATGTAAATATATCACTCCCTTGATTTGATTTTAGCATAGTACCGGGTTTTTTACAATAGAAACAAGAGAAAAAAATCACAATGTTATAGTTTTGCATATAGATTGTTAATTTTTTAACATATTCTTGTTTCGCAATATTTCCATCTGCAGATGGTCTTTTCTAACATATCTGTGAGTGCGAACAGCAAAAGTCCGATTACGCTCATCGCCAAAATCCCTGAAAAAAGTTCATTGTAGTCCGCCCTGGTCCACGCATCCATTATGAAATATCCTATTCCCCGGGTAGTAGCGAAGGTTTCTGTAAAAAACAATACCGATAGGGCTGTTCCGAGGCTTATCCTCAATGAAGTGAAGATTTGAGGCATACACGCCGGGACAATTACATGTCTGTAAATGTCATACTTGCCTGCACCCAGACTTATTATCGAATCCATGCTCTGCTGCTGAATGTTCTTTGAAGCGTCCCTTGCGGTAACAACCATGTGAAAAAAAATAATCAGCGATATAAGAAGTATGCGCGGCAAATCTCCCAATCCCAGCAACATGAGCAGTACAGGCAAAAAAACTATTTTTGGAATCGGATAAAGGATCATTATTACAATTGAAAAGAAATCATCAAACTTTTTCTCCTGGCCAAGGGTCAAGCCCAGAGGAACACCGATACAAAAGGCCAGCGATAAGCTTGTCATTATTCGGTACAGACTTACAGCCATATGTATCAATAAGTCGTCCTGTAACAGATAAATAAACGTTACAATTGTAGCATAAGGAGAAGGTATAACAGGTCCTGCCATTATAGACAAGCCATACCAGATTGCAACTATGGAAATGATGGCATAAAAATAATATTTTACTCTGGTCATTTTATATACTCCATCAATTTTGTTCTTATTATACCTGCGGTTTTATAATACCATTCACCTTCCCTGAATCCCCATCCTTTATTTGGTATGATATCTTTTATCTTGCCGGGAGATGATGAAAGTATAATGATTTCTTGCCCTAAGAAAACGGCTTCTTCAATGCTGTGTGTGACCAGAAGTACCGTCATCGGATTTTGATGCCACAGGTCCAAAAGTTCGTGCTGCATATTCTCTCTGGTGAATGCATCCAGTGATGAAAAAGGCTCATCCATCAATAAAAGCGATGGGGAAAGGGCCAGGGCTCGCCCTATTGCAACTCTTTGTTTTTGACCACCGGACAACTGCCCAGGATAGTGGTGGGCAAAGGGTTTTAGTGACAATTTGTCAAGAATGTCTTCCACAATCGCTTTTATTTTCCCGGGATTTTCCTTTCGTATCACCAGACCCAGCGCTATGTTCTGCTCCACAGTTTTCCAGGGAAAAAGGCCGAAATCCTGCAGTATTACCGCCATATTTCGTGATGGCCCAACGACCTTTTCCCCATCTATTAACACGCTGCCCTCCGATGGTTTTAAAAGGCCTGCAATGGCATATATGAGCGTTGTTTTTCCGCTTCCCGATGGACCAACTATGGTATATATCCTTCCATCCTCAAGGGTCAGATTGATATCCTCCAGGGCTTTTACCCTCGCATTTATGCTAGAATAAGTCACGGATACATTCTCAATCTTTACCATTTTAATGTTCCCCTGGAATATTACAATTTACTTTTTTACAAAGGTATCATCCACCAGTTCTTCGTATGTCAGCTGCTTTTTCAGCATTCCCCTTGCTTTCATCCAGTCCATGACCTGTTTTATATCGCTTTCCGATGGAACTGAAAGCCCTGTATAATGAGGAAACTCAAAGGTTCCCACTACTTCTTCCGGAAAGTGGGCGGTGGAAAGAACATCTCTGAAATTTTCAGGATTGGCATTGATATCGGACGTCACCTTCTCATAGGCTTCATATACTTTTTTTATGTAATTTCCTTTGCTATCGATAGCCTTTTGGGTAAACAGCATTATTCCCGGAGCCAGAGATATATCCCTTGTAGAGAGCAACAACCTTGCACCGGACTTTACTGCAAGGGTTGACAGGGGCTCTGGCAAGCAAGCCGCATCCACCTTGCCGGATTTGAGCATTTCAAGCCTTACAGGCATCTGAGCTACTACTACCTTTTCAATATCGCCGTCAGAAAGACCCTTCTGGGAAAGCATCCGGTCCACCGCATATTCTATTATGGTGTTTTTTGACAGGGCCACCTTTTTGCCTTTCAGACCATTGGCATCCTTTATGTTTGAATTTGGTGCGACCAGGATATCATACTTTCCATTGGTTATGGACGTTATTTTTACATCCAGCCCGTTTTGAACGGCAAAAGCTGCAGCCAGGATATCACCAACTTCACCATCTATGGCACCCCCCTGAAGTGCTGCGTCTCTTTCCACGGGATTTTTAAAGGAGACCAGCTCTACCTTCACTCCTTCTTTGTTAAAATACCCTTTAATATCGGCCGCAATAAACGGTACGGAGTCTACATCCGGCAGAATACCTATTTTTACTATTTCCGAACCGGATTCAGCCTGCGGTGCAGCACTTTTTTCACTCCCATTTTTGCTATTGGTGCACCCGCTCAACCCGATTACCATAAAGACAAGCAGCAAGATAAAAAGTTTCTTCATTTTCCACTTCCCCTTTAATAAATTCTTTTAAAATAAATACTAAAGTGTTTTATATTTTATTCCGAAAGTTTTTCCAGCTTAAACTGGCTGTTTACTATCCTAAAATTATATTTCTCGACTCCTGAACTGGTATAGACTTTACGGTCCTCTGTCACCATTACCGCATCTACGCCGGGCAGCTTTTCCACATACCTCAAGCCGTCCTTTAATCCTAAGGCAAAAACCGCTGTAGAAAGGCCGTCGGCATCTATAGAACGGTCAGAAATGATCGTAACGCTTACAAGACCATTTTCTACGGGATAGCCCGTAGAAGTATCCAAAATGTGGTGATACCTTTTTCCATCTTTTATAAAGTACCTTTCATATACACCGGATGTTACAAGAGTTTTATCCGCCACGTCTACCGTCGCAAAAGTATTGCCCCTGGGTTCAAAGGGGTCCTGGATGCCTATTTTCCACGGCGAACCGTTTGGTTTTTTGCCGAGGACATATATATTTCCACCCAGGTCTGCTGCGGCACTTTTTATACCGTTCTCCTTAAGTATCCTTACTACCTCGTCGGCGGCATAGCCCTTGGCAATAGCCCCCAGATCGATGGCCATACCCGGCTCCTTTAACATAACGCTGTTTTCATTTTCATTCAAGACCACATTTTTATAATCTATGTGTAACAGAGCGCTTTTTATTTCCGCCTCGGAGGGAACCCGCGCCTTATCCGTCCCTATGCCCCACAATTTAACCAGAGGGCCTACTGTTATATCAAACCTGCCATGGGAACTTTGAGAATAATAAAGTCCTCTTTTTATAACATAAAAAGTATCGGGACTCACCTTTTGAAAACCCAAGCCAGCTTTTTTGTTGATTTCAATGACTTCGCTGTCATCGCCGCTGGCAGTCATCTTTTTTTGAATATCATTTATCCTGTCGTAAGCCTGGTCAATGGCACTTGAAGCATTATCTCCGTAAGCCGTTATCTGGATCAGAGTATCCAGCAAAAAATTCGTCTTCGTAACCGGATTTTCTGTTTTTACATTTCCGCAGGAAGTAAGAAACATTGACAGTAGAATCAATGCCATAATTTTTACAAAAGCACTTGCATTCAAATATAGCGGCGCACGCATTAAAGCTATATGCGCTGTCGCCTTGCCTCCTTTATATCAGTGTTATTTAATATTTAAACTGGATTCTTAGTTTTATTCTCCATAAACTTTTAATTTCCTGCAAATACAGTAAATATGTAAAAATTTTTATACATAATGTCGCTATACATAAACATGTGTCAACCGGAATAATAAATTTTACCGTGTTTTAAGAAGGAAAATACTTTTTTTCATAGAATAAGTATTATATAATTAAAGTACATAAACACAAAATACATTGTATCACAAATGTATTAAAAAATGAACATGTTACTCCTTTACTTTTTTGTAAAAATAGTGTATACTTTAGTTAAATGATAATTATTATTATTTTTATTTAAGTTTGTGATGGTTCCTACAAATAATAATTAAACAAGGGGGAATGACAATGGAAGATAAAAAGAAAATCGTAGTGCTGGGAGGTGGATTTGGAGGTCTTACCGCTGCTCAAGCTCTGGATAGGCTCTTGAGGCGAAACAAGAACGTTGAAATAACGCTCATCAATAAAAGCCCGAATCAGATTTACCTTACCGAGCTGCACGAAGTTGCGGGAAATCGCATACCGCCGGAAGGCGTGGAGTATTCTCTCGAAACAGCCCTTGAAGAAACCAGAATAAAACTTGTCGTCGATGAGATTCAAAAAGCTGATTTAAAAGAAAGAAAACTATACGGTATCGATGGCGTCTATTCTTTCGACTATCTGGTTCTGGCCTGTGGCAGCGAGCCGGCTTTTTTTGGGATTCCGGGAATGAAAGAGAACGCATTCACATTGTGGTCTCATGAAGATGCCTTGAGAATAAGAGAGCAGATCATAAAAATGTTCAAAGCTGCCAGTAACGAACCCGATGAGTCCAAAAGGCGCGAGTATCTTACCTTTGTAGTGGGCGGCGGCGGATTTACCGGCATTGAAATGGTAGGCGAGCTGGTGGAATGGATTGAAGACCTGTGCCTTGATTACAACATCAAGCGCCATGAGGTATCACTCATGGTAATAGAAGCACTGCCTAAAATCCTGCCAAATCTTTCAGACAGCTTGATTGAAAAAGCCACCAATTATCTCAAGAGAAAAGGTGTCCGCATCCTTACCAATTCCTCCATTACCAGCGTTTCTGCCGATTCCTTCACTCTTAAATCCGGCGAAGTCATCAAAACTAGAACCCTTATCTGGACCGGAGGAGTTCAGGCCAACAGCTTCGTAGCATCGATCGGGCTTAAAACTTCTGGCCGGGGCAGGGTTGTGGTAAATGAGTACATGGAGACCAGCGAACCGGGAATATATGCCATAGGAGACAACTGCTGTTTTATTGGAAAGGACGGCAAACCCATGCCGGCACTGGTAGAGTCGGCCATGCAATCGGCCCACTGTGCGGCATATAACATCGCTGCTGAAATAAACAACAAACCCAAAAAAGAACTAAAATTGCAACTGCACGGAAACATGGTCTCCATCGGGTCCGAGTACTGCGTGGCAGAAGTCATGGGGTTCAAGCTTACTGGTTTTCTCGCTTCAGCCATAAAACACTTGGCCGACATGCATTACTTATTTGGCATAAGTGGCATAGGTTTCATCATGGATTATATTGATCACCAGTTCTTCCGCAAGACCCGAAACAAACCTGCAGTTATAAAACATATCGGTGTCAGCACAAGTACCGCATGGCTGGCATTCCTCAGAATATATCTGGGTTATAAGTGGCTCATGTCCGGTCTGGAAAAAGTGAACACAGGATGGCTTTCAGCCGGCGACAAACTGGTGGCTGGAGCTTCCACTGCTCCCATCGGCCCCAATACACCTGAGTGGTATGTGAACTTCATGGAAAAAGTGGTGTTCCCGCATGCGTTGCTGTTCCAGACCATGATAACTATTGGAGAACTGGCCATAGGAATATGCCTTATACTAGGCCTCTTTACCGTTCTGGCGGCTCTTGGCTCCATATTCATGAATATCAATTTTATGATCTCCGGTTCCGGAGACATGTGGTTCCTGGTAGTCTCAATAGTTATGCTGGCTGGTGCCGGACGGTCCTTCGGCCTTGACTACTACGTAATTCCCTATATTTCCAGGGTGGTCAAAAGGTTCCTGCGGCGCGGCGAGATAAAACTGATAGCATAGGAGAAAGAGAGGGCAAGATATAAATCTTGCCCTCTGCTTGTAGACAAAGCCCGCATGATATTTTGCTACGGACACGCTCGCACGCCGTTTGCGGCAGCAAAGCTGCCGGCATCTGAGAAACTAGTCCCGCTCCACAATACATGCGGGCTAAGTGCTTTTGTCAACGATCTGCTGGTGAAATATAATCTCTTTTTGTCACCGATTTAATTTAATAGCCTTTCTATGGTTTTTTCCAAAATAAAGGGCATGGTGTCGAACGAATAGGATTGGCTTAATCTTTCCGTCAGTTTATGGGCATCTCTTCCATAGGGACCTATGTTCAATACCGGCATGTTTATCTGTTGTATTGCTTCTACCGGCAATGAATATTTTTTCGGCCATGCCGGCATATTATTCACAAGTTTTTTGATGCTCTCTTCGTTTCTCGATATGCCGCAATAACTCAAATCCGATATATAAGGATAGAATTTTTTAATTACTATATCATATTTTGATTTTGCCCTTGCTTCTTCGACAGCTTCTTCCACAGCACTCAGCAGTTTCGCTTCTCTCGGGCTTTCACCCTCTACGAAAATGTGCGGGTAAAAGGGCGGTGCAAAATAGATTATGATCATAGGGTTTTTGTCAGAATAATGCTTGTGCACTTCCTGTACCACTCTCAGAGAAAATTCCCTGTCATCGGCACCTTTTTTCAGCAATTCATCGATTAGTGCTTCGAACTTACCTTCAAATTCATTTCCAGCTTCATCTTTAACATTTTTGTATAGTTCTTCAAAGGTCAAAACCTTTGACTGCCACGGAAGTTTTTTAAACGGTATTCCGCTCAGCTCACAGTACTTCTTGTAGTTTTCATTGAGCCTTTTTATGGTATTGTCAAAGGCCCTTATAGCTTTTTGTTTCAATTTCTCCAGAACTTCATCAGGCTGGCTTTTGTGTGTAGCAAAATTAAAATACAGGTTTACAGCATTCACCGTCTGTACCGAATACTCAGCCTTCAGGTCCCGCTGGTGGAGGCTTATAGGCGGAAGCGTGGCCTCACCACCGGCTACATCGCAAAGGTCGTAGTTTAAATCTATCTCTTTAATTAGCTCCGATGCCAGCAAATTCGCGTCAAGGCCGCTGAAGGCCTCCCCCACATGGGTTTCCTTCCCGTACACATAAAAACATGGCAAAAGTTTCCCAACAGTCCCAACATATACATATTTTTTTTCATCTCCGGCATACTGTCCGGTCATGTAATCAGTATCTATTGCTGCTATAAATTCCCAGCCCTTTTGCTTTGTTAATTCGGCCAGATCCTGGACAGCAGAGAGCATTCCTGAAGAATTTCCCTCTTCATCCGGCACTCCGATAAAGACAAGGTTCCCCCGTAGTTTTTCAAGATGTTTGGAAAACTCTTCTAACATAACCATCTGGGAAGCCACGCCGGTCTTCATATCAAAAATTCCCCTGCTAAAAATCCAGTTATCGGACTTCAAATCAGATTTAATTTCTTCATCAAAACTTTTTTTGCTCAGCATCGATTTTAATATTTCAGGTTCTGTAGCGTATTCCTTAAGGTCACCATAATCATCCACACCAACCGTATCAATATGCCCAAGAAGCAAAATTGTGTTGGGAGAAGTTTTTTTGCCTTCCAAAAAGGCCATGATATATTTTCTATTCAAAGGGTCGTTTTTAAGGTCCTTCAGTTGAAGATTCCCGGGATTTTGTACAAAATAGTTCACTTTTTTTAGATATTCATATATATACCCAGCCGCTCTTATTTCTCCCGTGGTTCCAACAATGCTGGCAATTCGGGTCAACTCCATAGATAACCTTTTTATTTTTTCACCCAAATCCGGCATAACCTGCCTCCTCTAAGAAGTAATCTATACTATTTTCTTTTCCACATATTTCGATGTCATTAGGCTCAGCATGGCACCATAGGACATGCGAAATTCGATGATGGAACCTACCTTTATGTTATTTACGCTCTTTGTCACATCCACCAGCAGATGGTCGCTGCTGCCCCCCAGTATTTCAATGTTTTCATCCACCGGAACTAATCCTTCGATCCTGCAATCCTGTTTTCCAAGAGCTACTATTGCCCTTTTCATGGGTCCTTTGTCCACATGGGTCGGAGTATTCCCAAAGGCATCCCGGCCTATCTCTCCTCTGGGATATGAAGGTTTTATTTTTACCTCTATTACTTCGGTCTTAAGTATCATGGTATCCTGTAAGGTTCCGGGAACTCTTCTGAAATTAGTTGCATCGGTGCCCAGCAGTATTGCCTCCCCTATCCTGAACTGGTTTATCCCCGGCGCAAGCTTTCCTTTTTCCAAAAGTGTCAGAGTTGCCGTATTTCCTCCCGAAAGAGTTTGTACTTTTATACCATATCTTTTTTCTATGTCACCTGCCAGTTCTGCCAGAATCTTTGTATTCTCAAAACTCGGCAGAACGCCTCCAAAACATCCCAGGTTGGTGCCGAGACCTTCAAATTCTACTCCAGGCAATTCCAGAATCATTCCTGCCACATTCAGCACATCTTCAGGCATAACCCCTTCTCTCAAATCTCCTACATCCACCATAAGAATCACCCTGTGTTTTTTCCCCTGAATCATGGATTCCTGAGAAAGAGCCTTTATTACATCTATTTCCGAGTTCAGGCTTCCGTCGGCCCACCGCACGACATTATCTATTTCTGAGAGCATGGGAATCCTTATGAGGTAAATGGGACAGTTTATACCATTTTGTCTCATGGAAATAATGTTCTGAAGTCTGGAGTCTCCAAGTTTTTTTATCCCTGCCTGCAGCATGGCCTTAACCACCGGAGCCATGGCACATGCTCCTTTTGAGATTCCCATGACCTCGATACCGTTTTTTGAACAAAAATCCACCAGACAACCTGCATTGTACCGGATTCTATCGATATAGATTTCCACTACAGGATAGGTCATATCATCAACCTCCAAATGTTTTGCAATTTTTGTACCATGGAATCATTAATTAAAAAAATGCAGCAGTTCTATCAATCAGGTTTTTTTGAATAGATCATATGCAAATATTTTTTGCAGTATATACAAAAAACACAGCACATTAAATATGGCACAATTTTTGCATTTTACATTTATAAAAAAAAGGGAGGTTTTTATTTTGGAAAGAATCAAAACAATCATTATGGGTGCTGCAGGTAGAGATTTTCATGTTTTCAACACTTATTTCAGAGACAATGATTCATACGAGGTAGTGGCTTTTACAGCCAACCAAATTCCAAATATAGAGGGCAGAAAATATCCTCCCTCTCTTGCCGGTGGACTCTATCCTAATGGCATTTCTATTTACCCCGAAACCGAACTTGAAGAACTAATAAGAGAAAAGAATGTAAAACAGGTAGTTTTTGCTTACAGCGATATTTCCCATGAAGATATAATGCATAAGGCGTCCATAGTACTTAGCTCCGGTGCCGATTTTCGCCTTATGGGGCCCAAAAATACATGTTTAAAATCTTCAAAAACGGTGATTTCAGTCTGTGCTGCCCGGACGGGAGCAGGAAAGAGCCAGACCACCAGAAAAGTATGCCGAATATTGAAGGATATGGGCAAAAGAGTGGTAGCCATAAGGCATCCGATGCCGTACGGCGACCTGGAAAAACAGGTCTGCCAGCGATTCGCTTCCTATGAAGACTTGGATTTTCATAATTGTACCATAGAGGAAAGGGAAGAATACGAACCTCATATAGATGACGGCATCGTCGTATATGCCGGCGTAGACTACGAGAAAATACTGGCAGAGGCTGAAAAGGAAGCCGATGTCATTGTATGGGATGGCGGCAATAACGACTTTCCTTTCTATTTTTCAGACTTGCATATCGTCGTAGTAGATCCCCACAGGCCAGGTCATGAGCTGAATTACCACCCCGGAGAGACTAACCTTCGAATGGCCCACATAGTCATCATAAATAAAATCGATACAGCAAATATTGATGATATAAATAAAGTCAGGGAAAACATCGAAAACGTCAATCCTGAAGCCATCGTTATTGAAGCGGCATCACCTATTTTTGTGGCAGAACCCGAAAAAATCTGCGGTAAAAGAGTTTTGGTAATTGAGGATGGCCCAACACTCACCCACGGAGGTATGACCTTCGGTGCAGGTTACATGGCTGCCAAAAAATTCGGCGCCCGCGAAATAGTTGATGCAAGGCCTTACGCCACAGGCAGCATAAAGGACACTTACAAGAAATACGCTCATCTTTCCACTGTATTGCCCGCCATGGGCTATGGCGAAAAGCAGATGCAGGAACTGGAAGAAACCATTAACCGGATAGATTGTGACATAGTAGTCTCAGGCACACCCATAGACCTGACCAGGGTAATAAAGCCGAACAAACCTATTGTTCGTGTAAGATACAGTCTTCAGGAAATAGGGCTTCCGACCTTAGCCGATGTATTAAAAAATCTTGAGTTATAAGCGCCTTATCCCGTATTTTTTCATGTAATACTGCAACAATTGTCTTTTCATGCCCATCTTTTGTGCGGCTTTAGTAATATTCCCCCGGGTACTTTTTATAGCTTCAATGATTAGATTCTTTTCATAATCAAAAGTTCTTTTTTTAAACTGTACCCCTGTAAAATCAGGGGTTTCTTTTTCGACATAATTCTTAAAAGCCCCAAAACTTAAAAATCTGAGGTGCTCCCTTTTAATCTGGCCCTCATCCACATAATTCATGAGTGCTTCAATAACATGCTCTAGTTCCCGCACATTTCCGGGCCATTTGTATTCCTGGAATATTTTTACAACATCTTCATGGATGCCCGAAATATTTTTATTAAATTTCTCGTTATATTTTCTAATAAAATAATGCGTGAGGTCCCATATATCCTCCCGCCTTTCCCTGAGAGGCGGAATTTCCACATATATCACGCTGAGCCTGTAAAAAAGATCTTGCTTTAGCCTCCCGCTTTCTAAAAGTTCTGAAGGCCTTTCGTTGGTGGTGGCAATAATCCTCACATCTACAGGGATATCCGTCACATCTCCGAGGCGCCGGATAACCCCCTCCTGAAGCACCCTCAGCAGTTTTGTCTGAAGAGCAGGTCCCATGTTGTTTATCTCATCAAGAAGGATGGTTCCTCCATCCGCCTGCTCAAAGAGTCCCGGCTTATCCACAGCTCCTGTAAAACTGCCCCTGGTTGTACCGAAAAGAATCCCTTCAAGGATGCTTTCCGGCAGAGTAGCGCAGTTTTGTGCTATAAATGGCATATTCTTTCTGGGGCTGGCATTGTGGATGCTCTGAGCAAAAAGCTCCTTGCCAGTTCCCGTCTCACCGTAAAGTAAAATTGAAGAAGTGGTCTGTGACGCTTTTTTCAATATCCCGATTATATCCTGAATTCCTTCGCTTTTCCCAATAATGTTGTCAAAATTGTATTTTAACCCTACATTTCTTGTTCTGGCTGATTTACGTCCAAAGCCTTGCTGAAGGTCGACGACTTTTTCACTGAGGTCAAGGATAACCGATATATCCCTGGATACTTCCAGCGCACCGATTATGTGGCCCATGTCGGTAATGGGTATTGTGGTATTCACAGTCTTTATCTGCTTTCCCTTATAGTTAAAGTACTGTTGAAATCTCCCTTTAATCGGCTTTCCATTCTTAACCACCTGATAAAGGGTGCTTTCTTCAGTCGTTATCGAAGGGAATACCTCAAATATTGTTCTGCCAAGCACCATGTCTGCATCCAGGCCCTCGAAGTGCGAAAGAGTCCTGTTATAAAACATAATGCGGCATTCACGGTCCACTATCAGAATTCCCTCATCCAGAGTATCAAAAATGTTTTTTATTATTTCCAGTGACAGTATTTTTTTTAAATCATGCTGTCCCGGCACATTCCCACCCCCGGCATGAGCTTTCCAAAAACTGCAAAAGGTGCAAACAGGTGCAAAATATTTTTGCTTTTGCTGAAAATAAATTATTTCCCGTGAAACTTTTTTTTTTGTAGAATAATGTATATTTTAATCGAGACTATGAATAAAGATACCGCTCCTCAGTTTTGGTTCAAACCATGTGGACTTCGGAGGCATGATTTGTCCGGCATCGGCTATGTTCATCAAGTCTTCCATGGACGTGGGGTACATAGAAAAGGCTATTTTCATCTCACCGCTGTCTACTCTGCGCTCAAGCTCATCCAATCCTTTTATTCCACCTACAAAATCTATTCTGCTATCGTTCCTGGGGTTCGAGATACCGAATACAGGTTCAATGATATTGTTTTGAAGGATGGAAACATCCAGCCTTGCCACAGGATCATCCTCATTGAAGGTGCCTACCCTGGCGCAAAGGCCGTACCATTGGCCGTTCATATACATCCCGAAAGTATGCCTCTTTTCGGGTCTGTACTTCGCTTTTCCTTCATATACTATGTCGAACTTTTCGGCTATCTTCTGCAAAAGTTCTTCCTCGCTGAGGCCGTTTAAGTCCCTTATGACCCTGTTGTACTCCAGTATGGTTAGCTCATCATCGGGAAATATGACGGATAAAAAATAATTGTATTCCTCATCGCCGGTAAAGTCCGGTTCTTCCAGCCTTCTCATCATCCCAACCTTTACAGCGGCTGCAGCTCTGTGATGACCATCGGCGATATACAATGATGAAACTTCGGAAAAAAGTTCCACTATCTTTTTAATTATTCCTTTATCATCTATTATCCATACCGTCTGGGCAACACCATCATCGGATATGAAATTATACACCGCAGGCTTTTCGCAGGACCATTCATCGATGATGGCGGTTATTTCCGGGTTTTTCCGGTATGCCATTAGTATCGGACCGGTATGGGCGTTGGTGTATTTGACATGGTTTATTCTATCCTGTTCTTTTGGAGCCAGTGTGTTTTCATGTTTTTTAATAGTATTACTTGCGTAATCGTCAATTGATGTACATGTGACCAGGCCCTTCTGAGATTTGCCATTTTTCTCTAGGCGATATATATACAGGCATTCCTCGGTGTCTTTTACAAATACTCCTTTTTGTATCATTCCATTAAGGTTTTCTCGGGCTTTTTCATATATTCTCTCATCATGAGGATTAATAGATTGATCAAAATCAATCTCCGGCTTGTCAACATGCAAAAAGGATGTTTCATTACCCTTTGTCATTTTTCTGGCTTCATCGACACTTACAACATCATAGGGAAGGGCAGCAACTTTTTTTACAAGCTCCGGCAATGGCCTATAGGCTTTGAATGGTTTTATGGTCGCCATGTGTTTCTTCCTCCAAAAAATGATGATTTATTTTTAAAAAAGTCACATTTGTGTGGTTATAACGGCCTGGTACCTGATCGTTTAACCAGACGTTCTAAAGCTCGCCTCTTTGCTTCGCAGGGTTGCGCCGATAATTTGGTAGACTTTCTGAGGGCCGGCACTATCTGATACATACCGCCCCTGCCACGCTTCACTCTACGGTGTTTTAGGCCGTTGCTACATCATAATTATAAAAGACTTTTTTTATGTCGTCGAGTTCTTTTTTAAAATAAATGGGACAAAGATAAATCCTTGCCCCGTAAAAAGTTGAACTACATCAATTTAACTTGCGTGTTGAATACCAATAATGTTGTAGACAGCCATACCTAAAACAGATGACATGCCACAAAATGTTCGCTGCCTACGTCCTTTAACTGAGGCTCTATCTTGCTGCATTCCAGTTTTGCATACTTGCACCGGGTATTGAAATGGCAGCCGCTGGGCGGATTCACCGGGCTCGGCACATCTCCTTCCAGGATTATTCGCTCCCTCTTTACTTCCGGGTCCGGAATGGGGATGGCTGAAAGAAGCGCCCGGGTGTACGGGTGCAGTGGTTTATCATACAGCTCGTTTTTCTCTGCAATCTCCACCACTTTGCCCAGATACATCACAGAAACCCTGTCGCTGATGTGCTTTACCACGCTCAAATCGTGAGATATGAACAGATAAGTAAGGCTAAATTTTTCCTGCAATTCCTGCATAAGGTTCAACACCTGGGACCTTACCGAAACATCAAGGGCGGAAACGGGCTCGTCACATATGATGAGTTCCGGGTCTACGGCCAGCGCCCGGGCTATCCCTATCCTCTGACGCTGTCCGCCAGAAAATTCGTGGGGATACCTCCTGATATGCTGGGTTCCCAGTCCGACTACGTGTAAAAGCTCCAGGACCTTTTCTTCCTTTTCCTGACCCTTTGCCAGGTTAAAAATATCCATGGGCTCTCCCACTATGTCGCCTATTGTCATCCTCGGATTTAAAGAAGCATAAGGGTCTTGGAAAATTATCTGCATTTTCTTTCTCATTTCCCGCATTTGCTCTTTTTTTAGCTTCAATATATTTTTGCCGCCGTAATTGATTTCACCCTCGGTAGCATCAAGCAACCTTAGAATAACTCTGCCGAGCGTGGATTTTCCGCATCCGCTTTCACCTACAAGGCCCAGGGTTTCACCCCGCTTTATGAACATATCCACCCCATCAACGGCTTTAACATAACCTACGGTCTTCTGTAAAATACCGCCCTTTATGGGAAAGTATTTTTTTACTCCCTTAACTTCCAGTAATTTTTCCTGATTCTTCATCATTACCTGCCGCCTCCTTTCCACTCATCGGTGTATTTCCAGCACCGCACCTGCTGTCCATCGATATGCAATAAGTCGGGTTCTTTCGTCCTGCAAATTTCCCGGACATCAGGGCATCGTGGATGGAACCGGCACCCCGATGGCATATTAAAGGGGTTTGGTACCACACCTTCGATTACATAAAGTTTCTCCCTGGGCTGGTCCAGTCTTGGAATTGAACCCAATAGGCCCACCGTATAGGGGTGTTTAGGATTTTTGAAAATGGTCTTTACATCGGCATATTCCACCACTTTACCTGCATACATGACCAGTACGTTTTCCGCCATCTCGGCCACGACACCCAGATCATGGGTTATGAGCATTATGGCTGTTCCCAGCCTTTCTTTCAAATCCTTCATGAGCTCGAGAATCTGGGCCTGGATGGTAACATCCAGAGCGGTGGTGGGCTCATCGGCTATAAGGAGAGCCGGATTGCAGGAAAGCGCCATGGCTATCATCACCCTCTGCCTCATGCCTCCGCTCATCTGGTGGGGATACTCGTGCACCCTCCGTTCCGCTGAAGGTATGCCTACGAGTTTAAGCATCTCAACGGCTTTTGCCATAGCATCTCTTTTATTCAAACCCTGATGAAGTTCTATAGCTTCGCTTATCTGCTCGCCGACGGTAAATACCGGATTTAAAGATGTCATGGGCTCCTGAAATATCATGGATATATCGTTTCCGCGAATTTTGCGCATCTCGCTTTCAGATTTTTCAAGAAGGTTTTCCCCTTTAAAATACATTTCACCATCTACAATTTTCCCCGGTGGATTGGGTACGAGTCTCAACAGGGACAGGGATGTAACACTCTTTCCGCAGCCCGATTCCCCAACTATTCCGAGAGTCTCCCCTTTTTTGATGCAAAAATCTACTCCGTCTACAGCCGGGACCACTCCATCATCCGTAAAAAAGTAAGTTTTTAGATTTTTTACTTCTACCAGTATATCACTCATCTTTCTACCTCCCTACTGTTTTAGTCGGGGATCAAGAGCATCCCTCAGACCGTCGCCGAAAAGATTGAAACCCAAAACCAGCGCCATTATGGCAATCCCCGGAAACACCGACCACCACCACTGGCCCGAAAGGAAGAATTGCCTGCCTTCATTAATCATATATCCCCATGCCGGTTTTGGTGGCTGAACTCCAAACCCCAGAAAGCTTAGGGATGACTCCAGCATTATAATGCTCCCCACTTCAAGGGTGGCCTGAACTATAATCGGTGCCAGTATGTTGGGCAGTATATGCTTGAAAATAATTCTTCCATCGCCGCCCCCCACGGCCGTAGCTGCCTCCACATATTCCATACCTTTTACCTGTATCACCTGACCCCGGGCAACCCTGGCAAAAGATGCCCAGGATATGATGCCTATGGACATATACATGAGCGGAAGGCTGGGGGGAAGGTATGCCACCAGTGCCAGCACGAAAAGCAAAAACGGGAATGCGAATATGACATTGGTCAGCCAGCTTATTATATCATCTATGAATCCACCGTAATACCCAGCCAGGCTTCCCAGTATCACTCCAATTATCACCGATATACCTGTAGCAGCAAATCCTATCTGCAGAGAAATCCTTGCACCATAAACTACCCTGGTATATATATCCCTGCCGTATACATCGGTGCCAAACCAGTGAGCTGCGCTGGGAGGAGCAAGTTTTGCGGAAGCTCCTTCCTTCCATATGAGCTGATCATAAGGATCATACCGGGTAATATACGGTGCAAAAATAGCTGCAAGGCATATTATGATTACCAGCGTCATGCCAAACATGGCAGATTTATTTTTCCTTAAACGAAGCCATGCATCCATCCAAAGGCTTCGACCTTCGATTTTCCTTTTTGCTCTACCAGGAGCTATATTTTTTATTTCAGTTTTAGCTTCCATTGCTTCCCCTCCCATCAGTCATATTTTATTCTCGGATCAAAAAACGGATAAGAAAGATCTACTATAAGGTTGGCTAATACGAAGAGGAAGGCCATAAACAATACAACACCCCTGATTACCGGAAAATCACGGTTTACCAGCGCTTCTACACTCAATCTTCCTATACCCGGCAGTGAAAAAATGTATTCGGTAACTACAACACCGCTCAAAAGGCCCGCGGTTTCAATGCCGATAATGGTAACCACAGGGATAAGGGCATTCCTCAAAGCGTGCTTCATAATAACGACCTTTTCGGCAAGTCCCTTTGCCCTTGCTGTTCTGATAAAATCCTGCCTTATTATCTCCAGCATACTGGAGCGGGTAAGTCTTGCGATCAGAGCCCCCGGACGCAAACCTAAAACTACCGATGGCAGGACGTAATATATCCATTCACCATTGCCAGTACCGGTGCCCGGAATCCACCCGAGAATAACGCAAAAAAGCACTACTGACAGCAGCGCAACCCAGAACACCGGTGCGGATATTCCCAAGATGGCGAAAAACATGGCTCCGTAATCAAACCATGAATACTGTTTCACAGCAGAAATAATACCCAGTGGAACTCCCACAATAATAGCAACGACCATAGAAGCAAAAGCCAGTTTTATTGTAACAGGCAATCGTATTAATAAAGCCTGAACTACCGTCATGTTGTTTCTATATGATTTACCCAGATTAAAGGTCAGCGCGTTTTTCATGAAATCCACAAACTGGACTGCAAGAGGTTTATCAAGGCCCATTTCATGCCTTATTTTTTCTATGGTAGCCGGATCTCCTCTCTGGCCTACCATGATACGGGCTGGATCACCGGGTACAATGGTGGTAAGAATAAATACAACGGCTATGACGCCCAGAACTACCGGAATAGCTCCTATCAACCGCCTTATAATATAGTTTAACAAACTTTCCCCCTCCCCGAGCTGTACATCATATTATGCCTGGCCTCCCTCAATGAGCAGAAACCAGGCATAAATATTTCTTATTATTTTTCCATCTTTACTTCGGTGTACTTCATAGAGTACTCACCAAAGAACGGAAGTACAACATTCTTGACATAAGGCTGTGTCAGAGAATGGGTTGTATAGTGGTAAATAAACAGCCATGGTGCCTCTTCCCGAGCAATGCTTTCGGCTTTCTTATAAAGCTCTGCCCGTTTGGCGGGATCGGTTTCGACTCTGGCCTGGTTTGTTAGATCGTCGAATTCTTTGTTGTTAAACCCGGAGTAATTTCCTTTGGGGCCGATGTTTGCAGAATTCAATAACACATAAAGGAAGTTATCGGGATCCGGATAGTCTGCCACCCAGCCCATTCTAAAGAACGGAATCTCCAATTTGTCGGTAGCGTCAAGAAGGGCGCCCCAGTCGATGTTCTTTAATGAAACATCGATTCCAACGTTCTTGAATTGGGATTGCAGAGCTTCTGCTATTCTCTTGTGACCTTCGCTGGTGTTGTATACCAGTTCGACCTTCAAACCGTTTGGGTAGCCTGCTTCCTTCATGAGGGCCTTGGCTTTTTCGGGATCGAAGGTATACTGAGGCTGTATGCTTTCATCATAGCCCATCATTCCCGGAGGCAGCACACCGGTGGCGGGTAACGCCCGGCCGTTTCTCACCATATCGATCAGACCTTTGCGGTCGATGGCGTAGTTAAAAGCCTGGCGGAGAGCTTTGTTGCCTTTGAAAGGCGCTTTTGTGAGGTTAAAACCATAATAATACGTTCCGAGCGTAGGTCCTTCCTGAAAGCCGGGCAATTTCTTGGCATCGGCATAATACGGATCGTCTACTTCTTCGATCTGCTCAAAGTTGCCGAGGCCAAACTCGGTCCATTCCATGGCAAGGTCGGTTACTATCCTGAATTCCAGACCGTCTAAATATGGCAATTGGTTTCCATCTTTATCCTTCTTCCAGTAGTCTTCATTTTTGGAAAGGACAATTTTGTCGTCCTGCACCCACTGTTCAAACTTGAAGGGACCCGTCCCTACAGGATGGAAATTGAACTGCTCCTTGCCGTATTTTTCAACGTCTTCTTTTGGAAGAACGTTAAAGGTGTTGTAAGCGAGAACGCTGAGGAAGGGTGCAAAGGGATAGTCTATTTCAATCTTCAGGGTGTAATCGTCGACCTTCGAAATACCCGCGATATGATCCGTCTTTTTATCCTGGTAGTCCTTGTATCCTTTAATCATATCCAGGAAGTACGCCCTGGGAGAAGCTGTATCGGGGTTTAAAATATAATTGAACGTCCATACCCAGTCGTCGGCTTTTACCTCGCGGCCGCCGTTGGCGGTGGGCTTGCCCTCAATGGTTTTGTGGAAATGAACTCCCTTTCTTAAATGGAACGTATATGTCTTCTTGTCGGGTGAAATATCCCAGGACTCAGCCAGCAGGGGCTGTACATTGCCGTCTTTATCGTAATCCACCAGAGTCTCAAATATCTGGTAAATTATTCTTGAAGAAGATGTATCTGTAGCAAATACGGGATCAAGTTTAGGCGGGTTAGACATAATCGCCATTCTCAGTATATTTTTGGGCGCTTCCGCTGCAGGCTGCTGTTCCTGCTGCTGTTGCTCACTGCCGCTTTGCTGGGCAGGTTTTTGGCCGCAACCAGCAAGAGTCGTAACTACAAGCAACATTACAATTAATAACACAAGGCTTTTTTTGAACATTAAATTCCCTCCCAGATTTAATCTAAAATAAAAATATGCAAAAAAATATATTTATATTATCTCCAGATATCCCCCCCTTCTAGATTTACAAAAACAAAATCATTTTCACATATCTTTTTATCGATAAATCTGCATTTATCCAGACATTTAAATATTCGATAATAAATTAGAAAATCCTTCTCTTGTAAACTCAATTTTTAATAAATTAAGGTATTTTTCGCAATTGTATTATTATTCAGCGCTTTTGTTTATTTAAATTGTTAAAGGGGGTTTTCCCCCCCCCTTGATTTAAAACAAAAGATGGACTTTGAACATTTAGTTTTTTTCTTAGAATGCATACTTATTCCTGTTTTTATTTTTGTTTTATCCGAGCAGTTTTTTCAATATATCGTTGACCATTTGAGGATTTGCCTTCCCCCTAGTTTCCTTCATCATCTGTCCTACCAGAAATCCCAGAGCTTTTTCCTTGCCGTTTTTATAGTCCTGGACTGACTTTGGATTTTCATCGATAACCTTTTTTGCTATTTTCTCAAGTTCGGATTCATCGGATATCTGTACAAGCCCTTTTTCCCTGACTATAGTTTCCGGATCCTTGCCGGTTTCAAACATATCCCTGAATACCTCTTTGGCTATTTTGCCGCTGATGGTGCCCTTATCAATCATGGAAAGCATATTCGCCAGCTGTTTCGGCTTGAACCTGATTTGCTCCACTTCCAACCCCTGCTCGTTCATAAGACCCATCATCTCCACCATCACCCAGTTGCTGACGGTCTTGGGGTCGTGGTAGTGGACGATGCACTCCTCATAAAAGTCAGATAAAGCTCTGGAAGAAGTGATAACCCCGGCATCATAAGCAGGAAGCCCAAATTCCCTCATATAGCGCTCTTTTCTGGCATCGGGCAGTTCCGGAAGATTTGCTTTTATTTCCTCGATCCAGTCTCTGTCAAGGACCATGGGCACCAGATCGGGATCGGGAAAGTAACGGTAATCATGGGCTTCTTCCTTGCTCCTCATGGATACCGTTATACCTCTTGCTTCGTCCCATCTACGGGTTTCTTGAATTAAGGAACCTCCGTCCTCCAGCACTTCCCTCTGCCTTTTTTCTTCATATTCCAGGCTGCGCCTTACGGCTTTGAAAGAACCCAGGTTTTTGATTTCAATTTTTGTTCCAAAGGCATCGGAACCCTCGGGCCTTATAGAAATATTCACATCGCACCGGAGGGAACCTTCCTCCATCTTGCAGTCTGAAACCTCGATGTACTGAAGGATCGATTTTAATTTGTTCAGATAAAGCCACGCCTCTTCCGGCGATCGCATATCCGGCTCCGATACAATCTCTATGAGAGGCACCCCGGTGCGGTTCAAATCCACGAGAGAATACCCCTTCCCCTCTTCATGGACCAGCTTGCCTGCATCCTCTTCCAAATGCACTCTCGTAATGCCGATACGGCGGGTCTTTCCACCGACTTCAATTTCAATATATCCATTTTTTGCCAGAGGCAGGTCATACTGGGAAATCTGATATGCTTTGGGCAAGTCGGGATAAAAATAATTTTTCCGGTCGAACTTGGAATACTCGGCTATCTCGCAGTTTAGTGCCAGTCCCGCTTTTATGGCATATTCGACGGCCTTTTTATTTGTCACCGGAAGCACTCCCGGCATGCCAAGGCAAACGGGGCAGCAATGGGTGTTGGGATCGCCGCCGAATTCTGTGGAACATCCGCAGAACACCTTAGACTTTGTAAAAAGCTCCACATGCACTTCAAGACCTATTACTGTTTCGTAATTCATTCTATCACCTCTATGCCGGGTTTATTTTTGTGAAAATCGGTGGCCTGTTCGAAAGCATAGGCAGCCCGCAGTATCGTCGGTTCGTCAAAGGGCTTGCCTATGAGCTGAAGACCTATAGGCATTCCTCCGGAAAAGCCGCAGGGCAGAGAAATGCCCGGAAGGCCGGCCATGTTCACAGGTATGGTACACACATCGTTCATGTACATCTTCAAAGGGTCATCGGTGTTTTCCCCTATCTTAAAGGCCACCGTAGGTGCTGTAGGAACCAGTATGAAATCGTATTTTTTAAAGGCTTCGTCGAAATCTCTTTTTACCAATGTCCTCACCTTTTGAGCCTTTAGATAATACGCATCATAGTAGCCCGAGCTCAGAGCATAGGTGCCCAGCATGATGCGTCGTTTTACCTCAGCTCCGAATCCCTCGCTGCGGGTCTTTTTATAAAGGTCTATGAGGTCATCATATTCCTTTGCCCTCACACCGTAGCGGATACCGTCATATCGGGCAAGATTGGAACTGGCTTCTGCCGGAGCAATGATATAATAAGCCCACAGAGCATACTCGGTATGCGGAAGGGAAATCTCTTCAAAAAAAGCCCCCATCTTTTCGAAAGTTCTGGCTGCCTCCATCACCGCATCTCGAATCTCGGCATCAATCCCCTCACCCATGTATTCCTTTGGAATTCCTATCTTCATGCCCCTTACGTCGGGTTTTAAGCTTTCGGTATAATCCGGCACGGGTATATCTGCCGATGTGGAGTCCATTTCGTCATGTCCCGCAATGGCATTCAATACAATGGCACAGTCGGTGACATCTTTCGTAATAGGTCCAATCTGATCCAGGGATGAAGCATATGCTACAAGGCCAAAGCGCGATACCCTGCCGTATGTTGGTTTCATCCCCACCACACCGCAGTAGCCAGCAGGCTGACGGATGGATCCTCCGGTATCGGACCCTATGGCAAAAATACACTCATCGGCAGCCACCGCCGCTGCGGAACCGCCTGAAGACCCGCCCGGAACCCGTTCAAGATCCCAGGGATTTCTGGTGGCAAAAAAAGCAGAGTTTTCAGTGGAGGAGCCCATGGCAAATTCGTCCATGTTGGTCTTGCCCAGGACTACCACATCCCGGGTTTTCAACTTTGATGAAACGGTGGCATCGTAAGGTGGTACAAAATTTGCGAGGATTTTCGACGAACAGGTGGTCTTTAGGTCTTTTGTGCAAATATTGTCTTTCACGGCTGCCGGAATTCCGGTGAGAGGATGTGAAAAATCACCCTTTTTATCCGCATTCCGGCTCACAAGCAGGGCTCTTTCTTCATCAAGAGTTATAAAAGCCTTTACTTTATCATCTACATTTTTTATCCTTTCAAAGAGAGCTTTTGTGAGCTCTTCCGAAGAAATCTCTTTTTTCTTCAAAAGTTCATGAGCCTCATGGATGGTAAGCTTATGTAATTCCAAAACACTAACCTCCAATCCGATATTCTTATTGCTATTCTTCTATAATTCTGGGTACTCTGAAGAAGTTTCCATCCCTGTCAGGAGCATTTTCCAGCGCTTTTTCCAGCGGAAGGCTTTCCTGCACTACGTCTTCCCGAAATACATTTTTAATGGGTATCACGTGGGCCGTAGGTTCTACATCGCTGGTATCGAGCTCGTTGAGTTTGTCCATGTAATCCAGGATGGAGTTTAATTTTTCCGTCATCTCGGCCTTTTCTTCTTCCGAAAGATAAAGCCTTGCAAGATTCGCCACATGCTCCACCGTTTCTTTTGCAATCCTCATGATTTCACCTCTTTTAAAAATTTTTATGATGGGGACATTCCTCCGCCTACCTAAGGCGCACTCCTCAGAAAAGGAGGTGTGTCCCCTAACCTATAATCCGCTTCGCCCCGATGTATTTTTTATCGAGGTCTTCGCGGTAATTTTCAGCTTCGGGGTTGAAGCTGTTTATGGCAACACCTGTTTTGCCTGAACTATGGATATATTCCCCGTTTCCCATATATATGCCTACGTGGGAAGGGCCCGGCGCATAAGTGCTGAAAAATACAACATCACCTTTTACCAGGTCTTCGCGCTTTTCTACTGCCTCTCCCACCTCGAACTGCTGGTTCGCATCCCGGGGAAGTCTATATCCATTCATCAAAAAGAGAGTTTGTACAAATCCCGAACAGTCAAAACCGTAAGGAGTGGTGCCTCCCCAGAAATAAGGAAGGCCTATGAATCTCTTGCCAGTTTCTATGATGTTGTCATAGCTTCCCTTAGGAATTTCACCAAAAGACGATATTACAAATCCCGCCTTTTTTGACAGCAAACCCGCCTGACCACCGGGCAAAGCTACGATGTAATACCCGGCATTTTCTCCGATCAGCCTCAGCATTGAGGCCATCACTGCGCCGTTTACGGGTCTTAAATCCGCAACAGACAGTATCGGTGAAAAGCTTTCGGTTACCAGCACATGTGGACTATCCAGCCATCTTCGCCAACTATCCTCATCCATTGTGTCGACATCCTTTGAGTGTATCCATCCTCTGTATCCATCGGACATTTCTATGTAATACCAGCTATTTTCTTCCTTGAGGATCCTGACTGGTTCCGAAAGCCTGGCCTGAGTAACCACACTTTCTCCCAGAATCCTGTACGGTTTTTCACCAAGATTACAAAATTCCTGCATGATAAACCCAAAATCTACCCTGCTCACTCTTCGACCCCCTTCTACTTTTTATTTCAATGGGGACATTCCTCCGCCTACCCCAGAGGAATACCCTTGAAAAGGAAGCGTATCCCCGTACCTTTAACTTTAATAATTTTATCATTTTACGCCATTTTATACAACCGAATGGCATCAATTCGATGGATACAACTTATTAGTGGAATATTTCATAATAGTTCTGTTTCCTGATTTTAAACCATTATTCTATAAAAAAAGTTCCCTTCGTCGGGGAACAAACAATTCATGATCCAAACATAACTCGATTATTATTTAAAAATAAGGTTTTTTTACTATTTTTAAGTACCCGTTCGTAATCTGGAATAACTTTATTGATCAAATGATAGATTGCATGTTCATCATTGCTAACAGTAGTTATATTCGCCGCATTCTTTACCAATGGGTGTGCATTAGCTGTGGCAACTCCCAAACCTGCGTTTTCAATCATTTCTATGTCATTGCAGTAATCACCTATAGCAATTACCCTATCGCGCTCAACATTCATGATCCTCATTATATCCAATAACGCACTGCCCTTAGAAATACCATACGGTAAAAGTTCAAGATAAGTCGGCGAAGAAAAAACACTTTTTATGATTCCAGATGTAATGTTATTGTTCAGGAACTGGTATATGCTGTTTAAAACTTCATTTGTATCATATAACATTAACTTTACCCATTTTTCACCTGCTACATCATCAATACGGACAGTTTCGTAGGGCTGATTTTCTCTTATAACCACCGGGTCTTTTACATAACCGTTATTTACAACATACATTTTACCTTGAGTAAATATCTGTAAACATAAATTTCTATATTTTTTCAAAATCTCTTTTAACAGTTCATATAAATGCTTATTATCTATAAAAGTAACTTTTATAAAACTCTGTTTTTTTAGATCGTAAATTACAGCTCCATTATAAAGTATGCAAGGACAATTAATTGTAAGATCTTTTATAAATGGCTTCACATTGAGTTCTGTTCTCCCAGTAGAAATAGTAAAAAGTCCGCCTGATTTCACATAATCGGTTATTGCTTCTATGTTTTTTTTTGATATTTCCTGCCTCGAATTAATCAATGTCCCATCCAAATCCGATACAATAAGATAACCTTTATGATGTTGCATTCGGTTCCTCCTCATTATTTTATAACAGCAATCAGTTTATTAATTTTATCTGTGGAACACACTCATTGACAAAATCCGTCGGCGTAGTTCCCGTATATTTCTTAAATACCCCGTAAAACTGCTTATAGTCGCTGAAACCAACCATATAAGAAACTTCGTATTTTTATATTTACCTGCATTCAGCAGTTCAGTAGCTTTTTGCACCCTGTACTTATTGAGCACTTCAAGAAATGTTTGGGAAGTCACCTCTTTAAACTTTCTGCTCAAATAGCTTGGACTTACACCCAATTCATCAGCAATTGATTCTATACTGATTTTTTTATTATATTTTTCCTTTATACGCTGTAACGTTTCTTTTACATAGAAGTTTATATTCTCCCCTGTATACAACGCCAGATCAATTAAGGCTAACTCTTTTTTTGATTTTATCTTCTTTAAAACGCTGCTGTAAACCCTTTTTTCCTCAATACTCATTTTTAACTTCTCAATAGTCTTTAATAAAATCTCTTCATCGACAGGTTTCAATATATAGTCAAACACCCTTAAAGTTATAGCCTTCCTGGCATACTCAAACTCAGAATAACCTGTCAGTATGATGCTTTCAAAGTCATTATTCTTGAGAGCATTCTGTATCATCTCTATGCCATCCATTTTTGGCATTCTAATATCCGCAATCACTATATCAGGCTTATATCTTTCAATTTTTTCCAACCCCTCTATGCCGTTTGAAGCTTCAGCGACTACGGTACAGTCCATTGAAAGCCAGTCTATGGTACATACAAGACCTTTTCTGATAATTTCTTCATCCTCAGCTATTAATATCTTAAACATCTATGTCACCTTCTTTTTGAAAGGAAGAAATATTTTTACGATCGTCCCCTTACCCTTCCAGCTCTTTATCATTAAACCGTATTTTTCGCCATACATAAGCCTTATCCTTCTTTGGACGTTATACAGCCCAATATGCTCTGTGTCATTCTTAGTCTTACTGAGCATGGCTTTTATAGCATTTAATTCCTCCGCACTAATTCCATCCCCATTATCCCGTACGGTTATGACTAGTTTATCTTCTAATAATTTTGCATTTATATTTACCGACAGTTGATCGCATCTGTCCATATTGTGCTGAATTGCATTTTCGATGAGCGGCTGGGTTATTAGTTTCGGAACTACGCAATCCCTGCATCTTTCGTCTATATCTACAAAATAATTAAATCTGCTGCTGAAGCGAATCCTTTGAATAAACAAATAGTTTTCTGTGTGTGATATGTCTTCCTGCAAGGTCACATTCGATAGTGAGCCGTTCATACTGTAGCGAAGCAGGTTGGAAAGCTTGACTATAATTTTTGATGCGGCTTCCCCATCAAATTTCACCATATATTTCAGGGTTTCCAAAGTGTTATATAAAAAATGAGAATTAAACTGCGATTCCAGCTGTTTTAATTCGGAGATAATACTCTGTTTTGCTTCTTCCCTGTTTAATTCAATCAGTTCTTTGATGTCCTGCAGCATCTGGTTGAATGAATCACCTATAATTTTAAACTCATCATTAGTATTTATGTAAAGCCTTCTATTAAGGTTGCCGTTCTGGACATTGTGTATCGCTTCAACGATTTCGTCTATCACCGCTGTCTTTTTATTTGCTATGTATCTTGCAACAAAAAACATAGAAACAGCCAGTGCTGTAAAAACTAAAATAAGAAAAGAACCGCTCACAAAAAAAACAGTATCCAAAAAATCAATGGCAGTGAATGTATATATATACAGAACGCCGCCAGCAATCTCATTTCTTATGACAAAATAACTGTCATCGCCAGTCCTGATAAAGCCCTGCCTTTTTATAAATTTTGTATTAAGCTTTCCAATAGGATCCGTAAAATTTATATTGGTCGTAAAGGCAATGTGATTATATTTATCTGTTATTACTACATTCCATAATGCTCGTTCACCTAAGATTTTTTCTATATCAGATCCGGAAATATCAAATAAAACATAGCCAGCAATCTTGTCATGCAACTCTATTGCCTTCCCTATCATCACCACACCCGGATCATTTTTAGGGATTATTGAATGGTCAGTCATTATCAAGACATCATCCGGGTTTTCATTCAGATCTCTTATCATGTTTCTAAAAGAACCGAGCTTATCGGTAAAATATGAAGGTAGCGAATAGAAATTGGTCATAACCGGTTTTAGAGCACTGTCTAAAATTAGAAAATGACACCGGGGATTCTTTTTGTTTGCAATCTCATACATCTTATAATAAAGTGTATTTGTCACTTTTTTATCATAAACTACCTGCTTTATTTCATCATCCCGAGATATTTCCATTGCCATTTCATTGTAATAGGAAACAGCTTCATTCAATTTTGCAGAAATATTCCTGTTATAAGACAAGTTTTGAGTCTTGATAATGTGAGACCATATGAAATAGAACGAAACATATGTTACCAGGGTCAAAACTATTATAGGGATAAAAGCATATATAAAAAAGGTTTTCCTTATTTCATCTTTAAAATGACTTTCCCTTTTATCCCGTTTAAGGTAAGACATTTACTTATGTCTCCTTCGTACAACAAAACTACCTTTTAATCATTACAGACCATATTCAAAGGCTGCGGTGGTCAATCACAAATTTTTATATCTTTATTTCCTTGTCACCGGAAATCTTGAGGAATATAAGCAGGGAAATGACTATGGTTATTGTAAGTATTGTAGATAATGCAGCCGCCGTCCCGTAGCTCGCTCGTATTACCTCCGTGTATATGGCGACCGACATGGTTTTGGTTAAACCCGTATAAAGTATCACCGATGAACTAAGCTCGGTAATAGCTGTAATCCAACTCAATATGGCTCCAGATATCACGCCCGGCATCATCAATCTCGCCGTGATTTTGAAAAATGTCTTTGCCGGAGAATAACCCAAGCTTATTGAAGCTTCTTCAAGACTTGGACTTATTTGATACAGTATTGCCGAGCTAGACCTTAAGGTGTAAGGGAGGCGCCTTATTATAAGTGACATAACAATTATAGTCCCCGTTCCGCTTAATATCAACGGCTCGTGATTAAAGGCCAAAAGAAGAGCTATACCCAAAACAGAACCAGGTAAAACATAAGGTAGCATGGCTATTGTATCTATTAGCCCTGTTAATGCGCTTCTCTTTCTAACTGAAAGGTATGCTATAAACATGCTAAGTATAATAATTATAACTATAGCTGTTGCTCCAAATTCATATGTGTTTTTAATGGCAAGCCCCAGCTCATCAAATATTGTTATATAACTTCGAAGTGAAAACCCTTTTTGAAAAACCTGGCCTTTTGTGTTCAAAAAAGAAGTATAAATAACAGTCAATTGCGGTATTATAGCTATGGCCACAACAATATAAATGAATGCATGAACCATAAAGCTCTTGATACCAGTAATCGGCTTTGGCCTCATGGGATGCAGCGAACTCATCACATACGATTTCCTGTTTACAATATATTTCTGCATCATAAACAACACAGCAGTGATGACTACCATTATAAGGGCCATTGCTGCTGCGAAATTTGCTGACCCACCAACTTCTCCCACAAACTCCGAATATATTAAAACAGGCATAACTCTATATCCTTCACCTATGAGCATAGGTGTTCCAAAATCTGTAATTGAATTCATGAATACAAGGAGCGCCCCTGCCAGTATAGTCGGCAGTATTAAAGGCATTATTATATTGAGCACTGTTCTCCAATGTCCGCTTCCCAAGCTTTCCGCAGCCTCACTCAACGAAACATCTATACTTTTCAATGCTCCAGAAACATAAATATATATATATGGAAATAGCTTAAAAGTAAATACAAGAAGTATTCCAATAAACCCATAAATTGTAGGAGTCTCTATACCTACCGTATTTTTAAAGAAATTTGTTACAATCCCGTTTCTGCCGAGAAGTAAAACCCATGAATAGGCGCCGATAAAAGGTGGGGAGAGCATAGAAATTGTTATCAAAATATCTAAAAACCTTTTCCCTCTTATCTTAAAGGCCGTCATAAAATATCCAATAGGAACCCCTATAATTACTGAGAGCAGGGTAACGCTTATTGAAACAAGAAAACTATGAATAAGTCCCTCATAATAGTACTTCTTAGTAAAAAATTTTATAAAATTCGTAAGTGAAAACAAACCGCTTGAAGGGTCTTTAAATCCGCTTACAAAGAGAGAAAATGTCGGATAGGCAAGTATTACCATAAAAGTTATAATTATGCCTACTGTCACATATGCCCAGAAATCCCATTTCGAAAGTTTTGTAATCTTCATACTGGCATCACATCCTTTACAAGGTTGTGCATGCCATTTTCTGTAAATATGTTGATTTTTTCTTCATTCACTTTGAGGCAAATAACATCTCCCTCGTTAAAGATGATATTTGTTTTACCAACATCCTGTGAAAACTTTAAAGTGGGCTGATTTGGCAAAGCAATCCCTTCCGGAAATAAAAGCTCATATTCTATGTATCTGCCCAGGAAAACGCGCTTTTTAATTTTTGCTTTTAAACCATCATCCGCTGGTATAAATTCTTCTGGCCTAACGCCAACAATAACCCTCTGGCCTTCGCTGACATCGGGCGGCAAATTGTTTAATTCTATTTTATATCCCGAGCTAAATTGAATCAGTTTTTTATCGCCCTTCAGCAGTATATTACCATTAAACAAATTAGAATGGCCTATAAATGTGGCCACAAAAACGTTTTCCGGACGTGCATATATGTTGTATGGCCTGTCTACCTGCTGTACCGTGCCTTCTTTGATTACAGCAATACGATCGGATATGGCAAGGGCTTCCTCCTGATCATGGGTGACATATACAGTTGTTATCCCCACTTCCTTTTGAATATCCCTTATCGCACTCCTCATTTCTATTCTCAGCTTCGCATCCAAATTTGACAGCGGTTCATCCATAAGAAGTACATCCGGCCGAATTACAATAGCGCGTGCAAGGGCAACCCTTTGTTGCTGCCCGCCTGACAACATCTCGGGGAATCTGTCTTTGAATTCCTGCATCTTGACCAGTTTTAACATTTCATTTACCCTTTTATCTATTTCACTTTTGGATAGTTTTCTCACTTTTAGACCGTATTCCACATTTTCTTTTACCGTCATGTGAGGGAAAACAGCATAATTCTGGAATACCATGCCTATGTTCCGTTTATTTGCTGGAATATCATTTATTACTCTATCGTCAAACTTTATGGTGCCTTCTTCAATAGAATTAAATCCTGCTATCATTCTCAAGAGCGTTGTTTTTCCGCAACCGGACGGCCCGAGCAGTGTAAAAAGTTCTCCATCACTTATGTTTAATGTAAGATTATGAATTACAGTATTAGATCCGTATTTTTTTACGACATTTTCGATGCTAATATTAACGCTCACTTTGCTCCTCTCCTTTACAGTCATGCAGCCATATTATCTATGGCTGCATGACTATGACTGTACAGTCTAATTTGAAGTAAACATATCTTTAAATTGAGTCAATATAGCCTGTTTATTCTCGAGAACCCAATTTCTATCAGCTCTAACAGTCTTCTCAATCTGACTTGTTTCTATGAGACCATTTTCCAGAGGTATATCTTTTATAACAGGGCGTCTGTTTAAATCCTTTGCCAGCATCTTTTGTGCCTCTGAACCGGTAACAAAATCTACAAACTTCTTGGCGTTTTCAAGATTTTTTGCTCCTTTTATTATCATGACGCAGTCCGGGTTGAACATCACGCCCTCTTTCATGTATACGATATCTATCGGTGCGCCGTTTCTCTTATAGTTAGCTGCAGCCTCTTCAAAGGTGAGGCCTACAGTATATTCACCATCTGCTACTCCCTTATATACGGCCGAAGATCCAGATAATAGCTTGCCATCTAAATTTTTAATAAGTTTACCAACATAATCCCAGCCCTTCTCCGGGTCACCATTGCCCATCGCATAGAGCATATTGACAAGCATTTCAAACGAAGAGGATGATGCTGAAGGATCCGCAAAAGCTATTTTACCTTTTAAGGCAGGGTTTAAAAGATCCTCAAAGCCCTTCATCGGAATGTCCCCGATCAGATTGGTGTTGACCATGATAACGCTAGGAATATTGCTGAATCTTGTCATTGTTCCTTCTACATTTTTAAATTGATCCTGCATATTAGGTTCGTTGGCAGATAAATACTTCTCGAAATACTTTTGATATGGTTGTACAGTTAGTATTGACCCTCCCCACAGCACGTCCCCGAGAGGATTGCTGGCTTCTGATTCTACTCTTTTTAGAAGCTCACCCGTACCGGCTGCAACCACATTGACATTTATACCTGTTTCCGATTCAAACCTTGACACTATCGGGTTTATCAGCTCAAGCGGATGCGGACAATATACTACGAGTTCTTTACTTGCATTGTTATTCCCTTCTTGTGCTGTGTTAGTCTGCGGGACGTTTTGACTATTGGTGCCTGACGAGCAGCCTGTTATTGTAAAAATCAAACAAGCCACCACAAAAAAGACAATAAACTTTTTCATTTTTTAACTCCCTCCTCTTTATTATTATTTTACTTATATAATAATTAAGAAAAATCCCCTTCACAATCCATAAAAATATATAATTATACTAAAAAATGAACATTATATTATTTGCAAATATTGAGATATTTGCCGTGCAATATTTATTATCTTTATGATCTAAATCTATAATATCCGCAATAACAGGATTTGTTTTTTCTGTTAAACCTTCCTGATCCAAAAACACCTCCATCGGAAAATGAAAATATTCTAAGGATTTTGTCGGTTGATACCGAAAAAGGTCACAAAGCGAAAAGCTTCGTATAGAATGATATTGAAATGCCAGGGAAAATATAGTTATAATAATATCAAACGATAAAAAGATTTACGCAAGGAGTTGAAATAAGTGACGAGAGTTTTTTCCGGAGTACAGCCAACAGGTGATATTCATATAGGAAATTATTTGGGTGCTATGAAACGCTTTGTGGAGCTGCAGGATGAACATGAATGTTTCTTCTGCGTGGTGGATTTGCATGCCCTCACCGTGCCTCAGAATCCAGACATCTTGAGAAACAAAATACTCCAGCTTGCACGCATTTATCTCGCCATAGGCCTTGATCCTGCAAAAACTACTCTTTTTGCCCAGTCCCATGTGCCCGCCCACAGTGAACTTGCATGGCTTCTGCAGTGCATCACATACTTTGGCGAATTGAGCAGAATGACACAATTTAAGGATAAAAGCAGCGGCAAAGAAAACGTATCCGTAGGCCTTTTTACCTATCCCGCCCTCATGGCAGCGGATATTTTATTGTATGATACCGATTATGTGCCGGTAGGCGCTGATCAGAAGCAGCACCTGGAACTGACCAGAGATATCGCCCAGAGGTTCAACAACAGATTCGGCGAAACCTTTGTGGTTCCAGAACCTCTCATAAGCGATGTTGGGGCAAAAATAATGTCCCTCACAGATCCTGAAAAGAAGATGAGCAAGAGTGCTGAAGATGAGATGGGGAGGATTTCACTGCTGGATACCCCCGACATGGTGAAAAAGAAGATAATGAGAGCTGTAACCGATTCAGAAAACTGCGTATATTACGACCCTGATAAAAAGCCTGGTTTAAGCAACCTTATAACCCTCATGAGCGTGCAGACCAACAGGAGCGTCGAGGATATAGCGGCCGAATATGATGGAAAGGGATACGGTCAGCTTAAGAAAGATCTGGTGGAGGTCACAGTAAATACTTTAAAAGGAATACAGGATAAGTACAATTCAATATCCGAAGATGAAATAAGAAAGGTGCTGTCAGAAGGTGCCGATAAAGCCCGGGTTATTGCGGAAAAAACCCTTCAAAAAGTGCAGCAAAAAATGGGTTTGAGGTAATTCGCATTACATCCTTATTTCTACAGGTTTCTGCAGTTCAATCTTGTCAGGCTCTACCACGCATCTGTAAGCGAATATATCGACCCCTGCCTTCGCAGCTTGCCTTAAAGCTTTTCCGAAGGCGGGGTCCATGGCATCGTTGGGAGAAAAGGCTTCTGCATCCTGGCGCTGTACGACAAAAAATATACCTGCACCAAACCCCTCGCGCTTTGCCTCGACAAGTTCTAAAATATGTTTTGTGCCCCGCTCGGTAGGAGCATCCGGAAAGCGGGCTATATTTTTTTCTACCAGGGTTACCCCTTTTACCTCCAGATAATATTTTATGCCGTCCTTTTCTCCCATTTCATTTTTCATCCCGAGGCCGATGTCAAACCTGCTGTTTTTATATTTTACTTCCGGTCTGACAAAATCATATTCAAACATCGCTCTTATTTTTTTATCATTCTTACCAATGATCACTTCTTTCGGATCATTCTTATTATTTTTCAAAACTTCCGTAATTAATTTGTTGGGCAGGATAGAGTCCACCGAGACCAATATGTTATCTTTGTAAGCCATTATGATGTCATAGCGAAATTTCCTCAAAGGATTTTCCGTCTCCCTTAAAACTATCATAGCACCGGGATTCAGGAGTTCTGCCAGCCTACCGCTGTTGGGGACATGAGCCTTTATGCTTTTACCTTCCAGATTTACCATGGCCACAAACCTGTTGAGTCTTTTCTCGAAAACTGCTTCAACTTTTTTGCCCTGTATAATCATAAAAAAAACCACCTGTTGCCATTCCCCGAAATGGTCCGGATAAAATAGGTGCGATTTGGATTTACTATTATTTCGAAGGGAAAACCGAAAGTTGCAGGTTTGCCGTAAATATCCAGGATTTCTATATCTTTTACGTCGGGATAAGTAGTGAAATATTTCTGTAAAGTGGTGCCGAAAGGTTTTGCCAGAAGGTTTGCTACCAAAAAGGCAAATATAAGATTCAATAATGAGAGATGTTTGTATGATAACAGCACCAGTATGAATACTAAAGAAAAAAGAAAGTTAGCGGCGGCTATAGAGGTGCCACATCTTGGATGAATGGCAAGGCCGGTCTCTCCCCGCGTCATCCTGAAGTGCCCTTCCCTTGCGGCGTCCATTACCTCATAGGGTGAAGGCATATCCGGCCCGGACAGAGAAAAACCATTGGCATAGGCAAGCCCCCCTATGCGGAGGTTTCTTCCATATCGCTGTTCCAAAACATTCACCGTAGCATGTTCCAGACTGTGATTTTTCCTTATGCGTTTGTCTGCGGCAATTTTCAATATCTGCCATGGTATTGTTATGACATTATAAAAAGAGTTAAAAATAAGCACATAAGGTAGTAGAAAAAGAAAGCCAATCCCCAAAAAAATCATAACGGGCACAATAAGGTATGGAAAAAACATCAAAAAAACTAACAATAACAGCAAAAAAGGCATACTCTTCAACCCTTTCATAAAGTAGAATTTTGTACCCAAATGGTTTATAATTATTCTTAACAAAAGAATAAAAATATAATTCATTCAACATTAACGGGAGGTATCCTGATGGAATATCTTGACCTTATTAAACAAAGGCACAGTGTGAGGGCTTATAAATCCGACCCGGTGGAACAAGAGAAAATCGACAAGATACTGGAAGCAGCCAGACTTGCCCCGACCGCAGCAAACCGGCAAGCCTTCAAAGTATTTGTTATTCATACTGCAGGTCGGGAACAGGAATTGAAAAAAATTTATAGCAGGGATTGGTTTGTAAAGGCGCCGGTGATAATAGGCATTTGTTCAATACCTGATAAAGCATGGGTAAGAAGAGATGGCAAAAATTACTGCGATATCGATGCTGCGATAGTCATGGACCATATCATACTGGCAGCTACAGACCTGGGACTTGGCACCTGCTGGATAGGCGCTTTCGATCCCGATGCAGCGAAAAAAGTGCTCAACCTCGATAAAGGAATAGAACCCGTGGCTTTTACCCCTCTGGGTTATCCGGAACCCCATAATTTCAATAAAATAAGGAAGAATCTTGATGAACTAGTAGAAGTTAAATAACGCCATGCTCCCTGTTTTAGTGACTGTCCTGCTGAAAAGCCTTTTTGACCTAGCATGTCATTTTATAATTTTCAACGGCCTTTGCGCTTTTCTGAGCTTCCACTAAAGTTGCAGGGCCGCCTACACAGCCGCCTTCGCAGGCCATTCCCTCCAGGAAATTGCCCTCTAGTTTGCCCGCCCGGGCGAGGGAAAGCAACTTCTTGCATTCTTCCAGCCCATTCGCCCTGACGGGCTTTAATAAACCGGACAAACCACCTTCCTCAAGAACCCGGTTTACTGCCTCGGCCACTCCACCGCTGACTGCAAAACCCCGGCCCTTTGATGTGGCACATTCAAAAGAAGAAGGTATTTCACTCAAATCCGTGAAATTTATATCTCTTGCATCAAAAATAGCATCCAGTTCCTCAAAGGTTAGCACCGCATCGATACCGCTATCTTGTGCCATTGCTTCTTCTTTTTTAGCAATGCAGGGTCCGATGAATACCACTTTATAGTCGGGAAGCTCCCTTTTTAACCTACGGCCCAAAACTACCATGGGTGAAGGCGTTTGAGCAATGTGGTCTTCAAATTCTGGAAAATGCTTTTTTATAATGCTTACAAAAGCCGGGCAGCAGGAACTGGCTACCCATTTTTTATCTTCCACCAGATGCTTAAACTCTTCTGCTTCAAGTTTTGCCACTTCGTCGGCCCCCAGGGCCACTTCTGCGACCTTTGCAAAACCCACTTTAATCAGGGCCGAAAATATCTGCCCCATTTTCACTTTAGGTCCAAATTGACCTGCAATGGCCGGAGCTACTGCCGCTATAACTTTTGTACCTTGTTTTAGCCAGTTTACTACCTGGTATATCTGGGATTTGTCCGTTATAGCGCCAAAGGGGCATGCAGTGGTGCAGGTGCCGCAGGATGTGCACATATCCTGGTGTATGACAGAGTTTCTTTTAGGCCCCGGTTTAATGGCATCGGCCGGGCATGACCGCTCACAAGGCCTGCTGACCTCCACGATGGCGTGAAATTTACATGCTTTGCTGCACCTTCCGCACTCCACGCAATGTTCCTGATCGATATAAGCCCTTCTTCCAACTATGGTGATAGCTTTTTTAGGACAGGCGTTTACACAGTAGTGAGCCACACATCCCCTGCAAGCATCGGTCACCAGGTATTTGTCTATGGGGCACCTGTCGCATGCGATTTCAATGATATCTAGGACAGGTAGTTTTATTTCATGGTCTTTTAACCTGTCCCTAACTATCTGGCCCAGCCGTTCTTCTTCATCTACTTCTTTGGGTGAAAAACCCAGAGCAAACTTGACCCTTTCCGCAAGTACTGCCCTTTCTTTATACACACAGCAGCGGTAATGTGTCAACCCCATGTTAGTCAAAGTCCTGGGTAGCCGGTTAATCTCTTCTTCAAGCTTATCATCAAACAAAAGGCGCACAATATGTTTTAGCACCTCATGCTTTATTAATGCAACCTCTGACTTAAACGAACGCATGTAGCCTCAACCTTTCTGGCACATTTTCTGTATACAGTATATTTTATGTCGTATATCTTTTTAAGTCAAGACCATATGCGTTCAGGCTAGTTTAGGCCATTTTATTCAATTACCACTGCTGTTCCTGAAGCTGTCACCATGAGCATGTTGCCGTTTTGCCCCAGCACCTCGTAGTCCACATCCACTCCGACGACGGCATTGGCTCCAAGATATGCTGCTCTTTGCTCCATTTCTCTCAATGCAGCTTCTCTTGCCTCAAGCAGCTCTTCTTCATAAGACCTCGACCGGCCACCGAAAATGTTTGAAAGGCCTGCTGCAAAATCTTTAATAAAGTTCACACCCGAGATGACTTCTCCGAAAACTATCCCCTTATACTCCACGATTTTCTTTCCTTCCACACCAGGAGTTGTCGTCAATATCATTTTTAATCTCCCCCAATTTAAATTTTAAGAAGTTTTACCATTTTGATTTTGCTTTATTTCAGCCATTTCTTGTTTTAAATTTAATATTTCTTTCATCAGACTCTCTTTTGCAAAATTAATCAGTTCTTGTTCATCCTTGCCATTATCAGGGTATGTAGCCACACCAAAATGCCACTTACCGGGCAATCTATCCTTAATTTTTTTTATCACAACCATTGCACCATTAGCTCCTGTAAGTGGAAGGATTAAAGCTAGAGTATTACTGTTAACATCTAGCACCGTATCAATATCACGAATTTTTTGCTTTATTCGTTCTGCAATTCCTGAAATCTCATTCTTAAGCTTTTTTTCGTACTTTGCCAGAACCAGAGAAAGATTTAGATTACCTCTTCGGGCACGGTTAATTTCGCTTTTCAATATCTTTTGAAGTTCTAAATAAAGATTTTTTTCTGTAGGGGGGCCTATTATCTTTTCTACTCGTTTTAAAAGTTCCTCTGTTTTAAATGGTTTACTAAGATATTCTATTGCACCCATTTTTATCGCTCGCATAACTGAAGAAGCTGTGGCATATCCGCTTAGTATCATCACAGGAACATCTTTATATTCAGAACTTGATTTCAGTTTCTCCATAAGTGCAAAACCGTCTTGGTGCGGTAGATTGATATCTACTATTACCAAGTCAAATAATTCTTTATTCTTTTTTATTTTTAACATCGCTTCTTCAGCGGTACTGGCCGTTTCAATATCATAACCCTCTGCTTCCAATATCTCTTTGACCATAAATCGTATTATTGCGGAATCATCCACTATAAGAACGCATTTTTTATCATTTTTTTCTTCCATGCACTTTTATGAAGGCCACCTTGAACCGTTTAACTTTAAAAAGAAAGTGGCCTTTTCATTGTCCCCCTTTCTAGATATACTTTTTTGGTCTCTTTTACAAGGTACGTTTAAAGACAAAAATGCTGCCTACGGTGGAAACAGAAGTAGTGATTAATAAACCTCTGCGGCCCGTAGCTGTCACCCCTTCTCTACTGGCTTCTTACGCAATTCCTCCCCGCAGCCTTTGCTTCATACAGCATGCTGTCTGCCCGCAAAAGAATGGTATCAATTGTATCCGATGGCCTGTAACCGGCTACACCAAAACTCGCCGTCACACCCCCTACTTCCGGCAGGGTCATGCTGCTCAGCTGTTCTCGAAGCTCTTCTGCTAAACCTGCTGCGTCTTCCACAGAAGTTTCTGGTAATAGAATTATAAATTCTTCTCCACCCCAGCGCGCAAAATAGTCTGTTTTGCGTGTCCTCCCTTTTATCATATCAGCAACACTCTTGAGAACCATATCCCCCGCAGAATGGCCAAAACGGTCGTTTACGCTCTTAAAATGGTCCAGGTCAAACATAATGACTGAAAAGGACTTCCCGTACCGCCGTGTGCGTTCCATCTCCTGTTCCAGCATCTGCATGAAAAAACGCCGGTTATAAACATTTGTCAGAGGGTCAGTGATAGATTGCCGGTAGAGCAATTCTTCAAATCTTTTGCGTTCGCTTATGTCACGCACAATCCCTAATGCATGCCAGACGTCTTTAATTTTCACAGCAGATAGCGAGAGTTCTACATCAATCTCATTACCATCTTTATGCTTTGCTTTCAGTTCAATGGTTTTCCCTACAGCACTTCTTTTCCCACTTAATTGAAATCTCTTGAATGCCTCCTTATATACGTCGTAAAGTCGTTCATCTTGTATCATCAACCTGTGCAGTTCCTTACCCATTACTTCTTCCCTGGAGTAACCGAATAACCGTTCTGCCGCAGGATTCCAGAAAGTTACATCCCCTTTACTGTCAATCATGATAATAGCATCCCGCGCAGATTCCATTATAGTGCTTAAAATTTCATTCCTTTCATGCAGTTCTTTTTCCATCGTCCTGCGCTCTGTTACATCAATTATAAGTGCCACATATACTTTTTCTTTCATAAATTCTACAAGCTGCAGGTGAACTTCCGCAGGATAGAGAGAACCATCTTTCCTGCGGTGTAGTGTGTTAAAAATAATGCGCTTCTGTTTCCCTTCAGATAGGGGAGCAAGGAGTTCTCTGTAGCTCTGCAGGTCAAATTCCGGCTTTAAGTCTAGGGGGGTCATCTCATTCAGTTCTTCCTGGGTATATCCAAGGTTTTCCCTGGCACCGCGGTTTACTGCAATAAATTTTAATGTTTCGGGGTGAAATATATAGATTTCGTTCAATGAATTTTCGAACAGGTACCGGTAAAATTTTAATTCTTTTTCAGCCTGCCAGCGCGCGGTAATGTCAAAGATGATTAAATAAAGCAGCACTTTCCCCAGATAATTGACAGGGGATGAATATATTTCAACCAACCGCTCTTCTCCACTGGCCAGGCGATGGACACAAACACAGGGATTGCAGTTGTTTTTAAAAGTTTCCATACACTCTTGGGCACCATTTATGCTGGAAGAGACATTAATTGTTCTCATATTCATCTTAAGAAGAGTTTCCTTCGGATAACCATAGAAACGGCAGGCAGCCCTGTTAGCGTCAACAATGTGGCCTGATTCCGGTTCAATAAGCAGCATCACCGCTTCGTGTGTTTCAAACATATTGCGGAACAGCACTTCACTTTGCTTTACCCGGATATTTGCTTCGTAAAGCTTAAGCGCCATTTCCACCGTGGATACCAGCACATATTCGTCGGTGCCTTTCAGCACATAGCCGTAACCTGTAATCGACCGGATTTTTTCCATAATTTCTTTACTGGTATTAGCAGTAAGAAATAAAATAGGAATGTCTTTAAACCGCTGTATTATGCGTGCCGCATCTATCCCGTCAATTTTTCCTTCCAGTTCTATATCCATCAGGATGAGATCAGGGCCTTGGCTGCTGCGGGCTTTTTCTATAGCTTCTTCTCCTGTGCGCACCATTTCTGTTTTGTATCCGTATTTACTTAAAATATCTGCCGTTATCTGTGCATTAAGCCTGCTGTCTTCCACAATTAGGATTTTCTTACACGTAGCTCCATTCATAAAAAAAGAAACCCCCTGCTTAAAACGGTATCTAACATAATGCCAATTGCAATTATTAATTGTTTATTTAAGGTTATAGTCCATGTTGCAAAAGTTAAAATTAAATTCCTTATAAAACGAAGTAATTTTTTATTTTGAGAAATTTATTTCTCTCCACTTGCAGAACTTATCTAATTGTAATTTTTTATCCTAATCTAACATCTACCATATTCTTAAGCAAAATGCAAGCCTATTATTTATGCTTATTGCAAAAAATGTGATTAATCCCAGACTTTTTTAAATCAACCATAGGCTCTGACAGAAACGGCAGCATGCCCCTTTTTTGATGAAAAGGGAAATATCCGGGGGGTTACTGGTGGCAGAGCTTGATTCTCTGTATCAGGAATTCAAAGCCCTGGTTAAAGATGAAGGGTTAAAACTTTCCGATGCATTAAAGGTCATCACCCAAAACTCCGCAAAGTCACTGAAGTTTTATCCGAAAAAAGGTGCTATACAGATCGGCAGCGAACGCGGATATCGTGGTTATGGATAAGGATTTGAACATAGAATATGTATTTGCGAAAGGTAAAATTATGGATGATCTAAAGTTGTCAGGTTAAAACTTACCATGAAGTAAGATAACCATTAGAATAAAATTGATATCAAAGATTCTACATGCTATAATCAATATAGACAAAAGAAGATTAAGTAAGTGAGTGATGATAAGATGCCTATAATATGTATGTTTTTTGGTATAAAAATATTAATGAACTGGAATGACCATATGCCGCCGCATTTTCATGTTGAATATAATGAAAATAAGGCGATCGTGGATATTATTAAAACAAAGGTAATTAAAGGATTTTTGCCTAAACGCCAGTTAAGGTTGGTATTGGCCTGGGCAGAATTACATAAGGATGAACTGATGCAAAACTGGGAACTTGCTAGAGAGGGAAAGGAACTCAATGCGATAAAGGGCTTGGAGGTATGACTATGGATAATAGATATTTCCCTGAGATAGATCAGGTTATACCTACCAGAGATTTTAAAGTATATCTATATTTTGACGATGGCAGTATAAAATTATTTGATGCCAGGGAAATAATAAAAAAAGGTATATTCAGGAAACTGCAGGATATAGACCTTTTTATGAATGCCTGTACGGTTTTAAATGGCACACTGGCATGGGATTTAGAAGGTAATTATGATGAAACTAAATGCCTGGATTTAGATCCTATCGTATTGTATAAGACCTGTCCTGATGTTGAGGAACCTGAATGGGTGAGAACTTAAGAGGCAAATGAAGTAACGAAAAACAGGTCTCAAGCATGGTTTTGGTCCATAAAATGGCAGAGCTTTTTCCTCTACATAGCTTCCACGCGATTCCTATAGCCGGCTATTTGAAACAGCTTTTTACCCAGTTTTTCATCAACGATTCCTTCTTTTGCAGGCCTTTATGAGATTTTCCAGTTCTTTTAAATATGCCTGGATTAAGTCTAACCGTTCCAATATGGCAGATTTATTTATCATTATAACTCCTCCAAACGCTCTTCATAATACTTATCGAGGACATATTTAAAGTCAGCTGCTTTTGCAAGGGTCTTGAGTTCATAATCATCTTTTATTTCCTCAGATTCAGCGTATATACATATACCCAAAATGGCTTCTGTTTGAAAAACCGAATGATTTTCCTGCAAAAAAACCAAATCCAATCTCGGAAATATTTCTACAAGGTCATTATAAATGTCGCTATACAATCTATATCTGCCATCAACATCATTGATGTCATATGAGGAAACTATTCCGAAATTTTAACAAGGGCTTCGCCATCCAGCATAGCATCACCTCCTAATAAGAATTCACCCAGTATCTTATTCCACCGTTTTCCAATGTTTCATATTTATAACCGTTCTCATCCATAATTTTCTTAAGTTCAGAAAAATAACCGCTATTATTTTGGTTGACCATTTCTATGTACTTATTTGCTATTTCTATATCACTTTTACTTTTATTATTGATATAATCAAGATAATGTTTAAAAGCCAGTTTTGATATGTTGGCATATTCCTGGGTGGTTACTAATAATGATTCAAAAGGTTTTACTGTTTTCTGTCCAGCGAGCATGTTTTCCCATTTTTCGCAATTGGCAACTCCTTCAATTAAAACCTCTTTATATAATTTCATATTTCGACTCTGATATGGCACTTTATGAAAATCGCTTAATTTTAACAGGCTCTGATTGATAGAATCTCTGCATGTTTGAAGATTTTTTAAATATATTTCCTGTTCTTTCGAAATTATTTTTAAATCGCTCGTAGATGTTTGAGAAATAGTATTTATAATTCTATTATCTTGATTCATATATTTATATAAAACAGTAGGCCCGATAAACAGTATCAGAGTTATTATAATACTTAAAAACACCGAAAAAGGACTTCTATTCGTCCCTTCAGCGGGTTCAAACTTAACAGTTCTTTTATGGCTTGAATATATTTCATTTATATCATTGTATTTGTTACTTTTCTTAAGTTCTTGCATCTCTTTTCTAAAGTTTTTCTGGGTAGGGGTAAAGAACATATAATCACTCCTCTAAACGCTCTTCATAATACTTATCGAGGACATATTTAAAGTCAGCTGCTTTTGCAAGGGTCTAAAACTATTCCAACATCAATATCTGCGAGAGGGGCCACACACTCCATTAGGGTATTCAAATATTAATACACTTCTTTTTTACTATATTCTTTCAATATTTGTTTTTCTGTTTTATGATGTGTAAGAAGATCAATCAAATCTTTTTCTGCTTCTTCTTCGCTATTGTATTCATTTAAAATTTTACAAAGGCAGTAATGATCATCAGAAGTTTCATGTATTAAATAACCTTTCCTGTATTTGTCCATAATAAAATAAAACCCTCCGTTTTCTTCTACTAATAAACACAACATAATGATGACTTTATAGTTTTCTTCTCTATCTCCAACGTTTAGATTATTTTTCATTTTATTAGATGATAGTTTTTTTCATCATTCATCAGCAAAATAGGCATTATCGATTTTTTTTACTTCATAGACCCCCACCTTTGAAACTCCTATATTAAAATCTATCATGAAATTTGCAAGTTGTTCCCCATCAATGAGAACAATCTTATTTTCTATGCTTTCGGCATAATTTATCGCTTCTTTCGTAAAACTTGATGTTGTGATAAAAATACCTTTTTTGGCTTTCTGACCGAGTAAAGCTCCGGCAAACTTCTGAATTTCCGGGCGACCAACCTGATTTTCCCATCGCTTAGCCTGAATATAAATCGTGTCTAATCCCAATCTATCTTCCTTTATGATGCCGTCTATTCCTTCATCTCCACTTTTACCTATTGCTTTTCCCGCATCAATCCTGGAACCTCCATATCCCATGCTAACTAATAAATCAATGACAAGTGTCTCAAAAAATGAAGGCGAACATTTCATTACCTTTTGGATCAGTTCCTGCGCAAGATTTTTTCTTATTATTTGATATGCATTTTCAAGTTTCTCTTCAGGAGTCTCATCTCCATCATTCTGTTTGTTATCATTTTGTTTGTTATAGACTTGTGATTTAGAAGCTGCTTTGAAATCCTTAAATTCCTGGAATTCCTCTAAAAAGGCAGGTGTTATTTTCTTTATATCACGCTTTAATACATCAATCCCACGGTCAGTTATTTTAAAATAACCTCTTTTTACTGATTCCAAGAGAACCGCTTTTTTTAAATATGTGCATGCCCAGCCAACCCTGTTGTCAAAAATAAATTGTCTACCGCTGGGTAGTAGCTCTTTTCTTTCTTCATCAGCAAGATTAAAATATTTTGCCAGGAATAGACAAAATGGGGCTCCACTCCTTTCAAAAACGAGGTTCTAAATGAAAATTTATATGTTTTTCTAGCATAGTTTCCTTCAACCGTTATGTTCCTTAATCCCATATTCTTTAAATATATTGCGAATAGTTATTAAGAAAATTTAATTTTTGATTTTTCATCCCATTTCTCATAGCACTGTTTAATATCGTCCATAATTAATTGCAGGACTTCGTTTAGAATAATGATACCCCCTTCATTCTAAGTTTACTCGGATACCATTTTTATCATGGAATCCATTCAATTTTATAATTTACAAAAGAGCATGATAAGACAAATCTGCTCAGGCAGCTTAATTTTATATCTCCCATATACTTAATGTATTTTTACATTTAGGAAATCCCATACAGCTTATGAATAAGCCATATTTACCTGCTTTAGCTTCAAATGGGTAACCGCAATCCGGGCATGTTTTTTTCGTAGATGCCAAATATGCATTCACGACTTCCTCCGGGACAAGCATAGTTTGCATACAGTTTGGATACGAAGAACAACCTAAAAAAGGTCTGTTGTTTCTTCCTCTACGAAGTTTAAAGGGGCTGCCGCATTTAGGACATTTGAGATGGTCTGCTATAAATGTCGCTAGAGTATTATGTAAATTCATAGCATGTTCATGACTTTTTGCCATACTTCGTGCCATTTCAAGCATGCTAACTAACATTCGGGCCGTCTTTTGACCTTCGAACCTCATAATGGGCATATATTCTACTTTCTCCATAGTTTTCATAGGATGACCATACCAGATGATGTTTTGATCTATTATTGTAATAGGTGACCAAATGAAAGAGGCTTCTCTAGCAATATGTCTTAATTTTGTGGGGATATCTTCAACGGATTCGCATCGAATATTAACAAGTATTCCTTTTTTACTTGATTTTAAAACTTCATCCCACCAGTCTACGTTTTCTACCAATTCTCCATGGGGAACATCTATATAAATTTCTTTCTTAGCTTCCTTAAAATCTTTTAAAAGAATGTCTACATAATCTTCCCTATAAAACCATCTTGGCACATTTGGCAATCTATCAGCGATTGACTCTTTTAATATCTCTACTATCTCTTCTTCAAAGATGTATTTGCCTTTTTCCTTCAAATAGACAAACATCTTATTTAACATATCATTTTTATTTAACCTATTATCCCAAAAACCTTTATGAGCCACACCGATAAACTTTCCGCGGGCTCTCGAAACGGCTACATTTATTAATCTCATAGCTTTATCAAGGTCCTGTCCGGTTAATAATACACCTGGTCTTGTCTGCCTATAACTATCAACGCAATCAAATATTATGATATCCTTCTCTGATCCTTGAAATTGATGGACTGTAGCCGCAGTTACGGGTATTTTATTTAATGGTCTTCCGCGGAAGATATCCATAAGTATCGACCGTACAAATCGTGATTGTGTCGCATATGGTGTAATAACCCCTACAGATTTCTGACCATCAGACACAGCTTGCAAAGCTAACTGCACGGAAATAAAAGCGCTCAAAATATTATATCTTGACCGTGAACTATCCTGACAGCAAAAGGCTGGAAACCGAGTGAGATTTAAAAGTGATATAACTTCACCTCGAAACGGTCTCCGGTCGATAATGTGTTGTGTATTTTCAATAACCTCTTCATGGTCTTCAAGTAAACCACCATATATGTTTACATTTATAAAACCGGAAATCTTGGGATGCATGCGTCTTTGAACATTGAGAAGGCTCATCCATGGATGATATTGTCTTGTTTCAACTGATTCTTTTACCTTTGCTTCTTCAAAGATATCTCTCAGAAGCCATTTTCTGACCAGAGCACCATCGCTTAAAGCAATAGGAGGCAATTGTCGAAAATCACCCAAAAAGATAGCATGTTTTTTAGCAAGACTCGCAGCATAGAAAGCCTGAGGAATATATGCCATACTCGCTTCATCCATTATCACGACATCATAAGAATCCTCAAAGATAATAGAATCAATTGTGGCTTTCGATATAGTAGTAGCTACAATTTTTGCTTCTTTAACTATCTCATACTCATATTTTTTTATTTCTTGCCTTAATGAGGCTAAATCCTTTTCTAAAGATATCCATTCTTGACTGTTTTTTTTATTCTTTAAAATATCTCTTCTTTTTTCTAGTGCCTCTTTTTTTATATTCAATAACGGATATTTTTGAAGGGTTAGATTAAATGAAGTAAGATCGGAATTTCTTATTTCTTCCATCTTGGGATAACCATATCTTATCACATTACCCGGTTTAAGAAAATCATTTCCTAATATGCTAATCTTAAAAATGGCTCCATCGACAGCTATATTACTCTGGGATATAATAAGAACCTTATTTGATTTTTTAAGAAACCTTAAAGCTATCTTTGCTAAAGAATGGGTTTTACCGGTCCCTGGTGGACCCCAGATAAAAGTAACCGGCTGATTTAATGCCATTTTTATAGCTGAATTCTGTCCCCGATTTAATTTTCCGTTTGTAATAAGATATCTGTTTCGACTTTCATTTACTGTCTTCAAAGCTAGTTCAACATTTCTAATGTGGTTCCCTTTTTTTATTTCAATAAGTCTGGCTTGTAATGCTTCCAATATTTTCCATGGCTCGCAGTACATATCTACGTAAGCTACAGACTCTAAAATCTTATCCTTTAAGGCTATCATTATTTCAAAGTTTTCACATGATATTACCTCTCCGTAATACTTTCTGTCATCAATTTCTATTCTAACAGGTGTAGAATCCGGCAAAAAAAGTTCAACATCCATCCCGAATATATAAACCCATTCATTTTCTAACTTTGCTAGAAAGCGACCATCAAAAATACGAATTTTTTTGCCGCCGACTTCCTTTAGATTTTTGATCTCAATATAAAGTGCCTGAAAAAATTCATCAATTATTTCATTTAAATTGTTACTTATTTTTGAGCACCTCCATTGGTTCAGAAAATTATACATCCAGTTAATCAATCCTTATCAAAAATTTTTTTTATTTCAAGCTTCTGAATTTTGGTAAACGCCAACCTATGATAGATTCCCTCCCGATTGTGAATTTTACTTGAATTTGTAATAAATATACCCTTAAAACCTTCCTCACGAGATAGGCATACGGTTTTCAAATCATCGTCTGGTATGTTCTGATTTTCAGTATGGCAGATTTATTTATCATCATAACTCCTCCAAAAGCTCTTCATAATATTTATCGAGGACATATTTAAAGTTAGCCGCTTTTGCAAGGGTTTTAGTTTACAATCATCTTCTATTTCCTCAGATTCAGCCTATATAATATATACCCAAAATGGCGTCTGTTTGAAAGACCGAGTAATTTTCCAAGCCTCGATCCGCAATTTGGGTAAAAATTAGCTTTCATAGTCACCGGGCTATTGCAATGAGGACAGGTATGCTTTTTTGGAATTATCTTTTTCTATCATTTCAGCGTTATATACACCTGTTCCCGAAATCCCTCCAGTTCTGCGAATTTTCTTATCAGCACCCAATGAAACACTGTTCTCACATAATGTTCCTTTTAAACAAAATTCAAAAAGTGTATACTCCTTTTTCAACAAACATATAAATACTTCTTATTGTAGATAACAGAATTTCTAAATACGCCAAGGCGCTTTGACTCGTTAAATCCCATCGTTCTAGTGTTTTAGGATCTAATCCATGACCGCTCATATTTCTTATATTCCCGATTGCTCCACCAATAGCATTTTGTTTATAGTGAACCTTATTATCTAATTTTCCGGTAGCATCTTTATTGTTATATAAAGCATTAATTACTTCAACTATACCACTTTTAGAAGTAACGTTTATACCTATTTTATCTGAAATCCTTCTTAAAAAATCCTCAAACGCCCTACCGCCACTATCAAGTGCATTTCGCTGGTCATTTTTATATGATTTGAAGGCATTTACAATATCTTCAATTTCGGCAGGGAGCATAAAAGTAAATACTTCATCTCCTAATCTATCAGCTATATGTATCCTAATAGCCATATCATCATTTAGTAATAAGTCTTCAGTTATGTACCTTCTATATGTAGAGTTAATTTCTTCTGCGAGAATAAGCTTTCCTGATTTCTCATTAAAGATATTTGTCATAGTGCCCCAAGTTACAAATAAGTCTTTTAGGAAATTAAAATCCTTGCCTTGAAATTTATATAATGTATAGACTTTACGAGCAGAGTCAACAATACTATCATCATTTAAGCAAAACTGTATAAATGTTATAAAAGGCTCATATCGCTGAATATACTTTCTAATTACACTAATTTTAGTTTCTTCATTTGGAGTCTTGCCTAATAAATTAACAGCTTCAATATTGACTTGATATCTGTCTACAATATCAGGGTCTATTAAATTTAACATTTTTGCAATATTGATTCCACTTTTTACATAAGATTGGCTGAATCCTGTGAAAGAACAAATATCATCTATTGAAGCTTTAGGGTCAACTGCTAATAATACAATAATATCTGACACTAAGGTTATAGGTATGTTATGAGAAGGTAATATATAATACATATCTATTGATTGTCCTCCTCAAATATACCATAAACATATTTAAAGAAATTTTTAATCTTTTCATCAGACCAGGAAGACATATCTACACTAATATTAATATTTGGAGTATAATTTCTTATTGTAGTATCAGGTACTATATCTATAGTAGTCTCATTATTTATTATATCCTTAGTCTGTTTTTCATCTTTTCTAACATTTTCAACATGTATTTCTGGGGATTCCTCTTTTATTTCAACGACTTCGGCATTTAAATTTTCTGGCTCAACAATAGATTTACCCGATAAATTTATAACTGCTTCAAACTTTTGCTTTGCATCAGGAGCCCAAACAATACGAGTTGCTTTTCCTCCACTTCCCTTAATATATTTGCCAAAACCAATATACTCAATCATAGTCCCAAACAGTCTTGCTGCATCTTTTAAGTTTCTTGGGGTACTTCCTTTTTCGAACTTACCCCAAAAGTTTACTATTTCTGTAATTTCTGTTTCAGTCTCATTTTCTCGAAAAATATTCATTAGTAAAGATTCATATGGACTATAATTTACAATAAGCTTAAGGACTTCATCCTTTTTCTCATCATCATTTGAAAAAGAAATTTTCCTGCCTAAAGGAGTTAATATACAACTATCTTCTTGTATTAGTTTAAAAGCCCTCAATGCTGATTTTGTAACACCATAAGAAGACGTCTTACCAAATAACGGTTTAGATGTTTTTTCGTCACCATTCTTATTCCTAAATATATCCAATAGAGATAACATATTCTCTATTGTTGTATAGGCTGGTAATCCGCTCGTTTCTTTTGCCATACTCGACCGCCCCTTTATACAAATTTAAAGCCATAATAAATTTCCATACTTTATTATAACTTCAATATTCTTCAAATAACTTCTAATTCCTTCTGAACATAGCATAATGATAACTTTATAGCTTTCTTCTCCATCTCCAACATTTGGATTATTTTTCATTTTCTTACTGGTTAGTTTTTTTCATCATTCATCAGCAAAATAGTCATTATCGATTTTTTTTACTTCATAGACCCCCACCTTTGAAACTCCTATATTAAAATCTATCATGAAATTTGCCAGTTGCTCCCCATCAATGAGAACAATCTTATTTTCTATGCTTTCGGCATAATTTATCGCTTCCTTTGTAAAGCTCGAGGTTGTGATAAAAATACCTTTTTTGGCCTTCTGACCGAGCAAAGCTCCGGCAAACTTCTGGATTTCCGGGCGGCCAACCTGGTTTTCCCATCGCTTGGCCTGAATATAGATTGTATCTAATCCCAATCTATCTTCCTTTATAATGCCGTCTATTCCTTCATCTCCACTTTTACCGATGGCTTTTCCTGCATCAATACGGGAGCCTCCATATCCCATGCTGATTAATAAATCGATTACCAAGGTTTCAAAAAATGAAGGCGAACATTTCATTACCTTTTGGAGCAGTTCCTGCGCAAGATTTTTTCTTATTATTTGATATGCATTTTCAAGTTTCTCTTCGGGAGTCTCATCTCCATCATTCTGTTTGTTATCATTTCGTTTGTTATAGACTTGTGATCGAGAAACTGCTTTGAAATCTTTGAATTCCTGGAACTCCTCTAAAAAGGCGGGTGTTATTTTCTTTATATCACGTTTTAATACATCAATCCCACGTTCAGTTATTTTAAAATAACCTCTTTTTACCGACTCCAGAAGAACTGCTTTTTTTAAGTATGTACATGCCCAGCCCACCCTGTTGTCAAAAATAAATTGTCTACCGCTGGGCAGTAGCTCTTTTCTTTCTTCATCAGTAAGATTAAAATACTTTGCCAAGTATTCTATTGCTTCTCTTAACGAATGCTCTTTATCATCTTCAGCAAATTTTAACAAAGGTAGCATTATGGTTTCATAATCAGGAATAGGCAAAGGGCTTCACTCCTTTCAAAGACGAGGTTTGAAAATTTATATGTTTCACGGCTTAATCAATGTCTGAATCACAATATAGTTTGCTGTATATGCCAGAAGCCATATAATACTACTAACGTTAATATTTAGTTCTATTGTAAATCGCTATGTCACTTCGTAATTCTCAGATTAATGAAAATCTCCACTTTTTGTATCACGTCCATTTACTATCTCAAAATGCAAAGAGTGTATTTCCTAATTGAATTATTAAGCAGTGATCACCACATCACTTCCCATCCTGCTCAATGTCAGGGTATTTGAATTATTAAAGTCATCAAGCCCCAGGTTCAGTTTAAAAGGAAAGGCGGCGGAGAGGTTGTTTGCTTCAATGAATCTTAGATAATCTTTCTCCAAAGCTTTCATATAGCAGTTTATGAAAAAGAGTTTACAATCCTGTTTTTCAATCTCTATAGCCTGGGCTTTAGTGTACTCTCCTACCTTTGTCCTGGTGATGACGCCCCATTCGACCATGGAGCCTACTATCTTTGGAAGGGCGTATTTTACGGTGCTCCTTTCTCCCCACTTTTCAAATATGCGCTTTTCCAGGATTTTTAAAGACACCCGGTCCTGAAGGCTGAAAATCTTTCCTAATGATGATGCCACATCGATAAATATGGGGAATGCCAGCATTATCATCGACCAGTGAAGTAACATTTTCTCATCTTCCGGCACTTTCTCAAACAAATCTAGAGCCTTTTGCTTCAGATTCTCATGAGATGCGGGCACGTTTACCCAGATCCTTAAAAGCTCCGCCAGGGTTTTCTGGCGGGTGATTTCGGCTTTTGTTTCCTTTTCAAGGTATCCATATAGCTTCTCCCTTATTATTTTTTCATCTTTTTCCCGACCTGCAAGAAAAGCCGTGAAATCCAGCCATTCTCTTTTTATGAATCGATTAAACTCCACTGTCTGCATCATGTTATGCTCCTTTTCTTACATGGACGAATGGAACAATGACTTCCTCAATGGATGTTCCGCCATGACATATTATTTTTTCGTTATATTTGCCGTAAGCGAAGTTATCATCGCAGATGATATAATTATAATCCGGGGGCAAGCCATAGCCTTTCCATTTAAAGGCTTTAAATGTTTGAAGGGCGCTATCATGGCTTTTGGATTTTTCGTATATTCTGACCCTGCTTTCCGCCTGATCCACACCCAGGCCTTCCTGAATCCTGCCCTGGCATACGGCGCTGATGTTTCCATGGTCCGAGGTTATATATATTTCATATCCGCCGGCGGAAAGCTTCAGCAAAAAGCGCTCCAGTCCCCCTTCTTTGAGCCAAAGTTTTATGTCCTGATGCATCCCCGAAAGCAGCAGCTGTCCGCCGTGTGCCAAGTCATCTATCATGTTTACTACCAATCCCAGTATTCTGGCTTTCGGGTTTTTGACCAGTTCTTCAAGGCCGTTTTCGTCAAAATGCTTTATATTTCTCATGTAATATATGCTATCTGCCCGAAAGCCCTTATCCATCCAGAATCTCTTCCAGTGATTTTCATCGTTATCCGTAGAAAAAAACGTATCGGCAAAGTACGCCGGCACCTGCCCCGAAAAGATGGCCTGGCGCGATATATAGGTCATGGTTGGGATCCATGCAAAAGATAGGTTCTCCTCCAGTATCCATATCTTACTCTGATTCAGATGCCTTTTTATTATTATCCAGTTGTCCAGAGACATGCCGTCAAATACTATGAGGGCCGCTTTTTTAAAGTTTTCTTTTTGCATCCTGTAATGGATGTGCCAGGTAATATGATGTACCATCACTGGAAAAGCCGTATACGATAAAGACGAAAGCAAACCGTAATTTTCCAGAAGCCACTCCTTAAAACACCTTTCCAGATGTAAAGAAGTTTTTTCAAACTCCTTAAGATCCAACTCCTTTTTTATATTGCTGTCACTTACTATCACCAGTAATTCAGCCCCCGGGAAGCTATGCCCCACCAATCTTTAAAAGATTCCACCTTTTCCAAGGACGTCCTGACCTTTTCCATCAATTCTTCATAGTTCTTCTTTTTATCGAGAAACTCTTGATAGATTACCCCATCCCGGGCCCAAACTGGAATCCTCTGGATTTCATGGCAATGGACGGGGGTCAAATACCCTTCGGAAAAAAGGTTGTCCATATACACTCTGATATCCGCATGGCCAAAATTCACATCGGATCTGATATTATTTTCAAAAAAAGATTTTATATAAAGTTCCCATTGCTGCTGTAAATAATAAAAGAAGGATTGTTTTCCGGATAAAATTTTTTTAACGGGGAAGCTTATAAAATCCGGATGTGTCTCGAATCTCTTTGAAAGGTAATTCAGGATGATTTCAGGCAACTCTTTCCCGCAGTAATATATTTTTATCAATGTTTTTATCAAATCTTCGTATGTGTGTATGGTATCCGGAAATATGCCGTAGATGTTTTCAAGAATGAAATCTATGGTTTCGCCGTCGTCCAGATTCAGACCCGTGTAATTTTTATAAGCATCGTATACATCATTTAAAATGCCGCTGCCCATTTCCTTTAAAACAGTGTAGCTCAGCCCGGGAAAGATGTCTTTTATGGTTATCCTTATTTCCTGAAATATGGACTGAATATCGTAAGGTACATACGTATTTCGTGTAAGCCTCAGTATAATCTTATCCCCGCCTGTTTCATCGATATCCGTACCTTTATTTAAAATTTGTTCGAAATAAAACCTGAACACATCCGGGTCTTCATAATTAATGAGGGTGTAACCGCAGCTATTTATCCGGGATACAATCTTTTCCCCGGCCATCAAATCGTCAGGGTCATATACCAATATGAAATTATTCTGATTTAAAGGCAACCTCTGGACAATCACATCTTCAATCATATTTTCACTCCAAACGCTGCATGGTCATACTTATGACCGGCCGCCGCCGGGTCACACGTATACTGCAGCCAGTGAAAAGTGTTAAAAGTTTTGCATTTTTTATGGGTCTATCGCAGGCTATCTATTATCTGGCATATTTGATATGTGGCTTTCGGCTCAAACATGGTCTTCGCCCATCCTTGTAATGGCGTTGTCATAATACATCAATATGCTGCTGTCTTCCTGAAGGATGCTTTCGGGGAGTCTTTCGCCTATTTTCACTATGGTGGCGTAATCTTTATCCTTCCAGCACTTTTTAAACCCCGCCCTTATGGCCTCGGTCCGGAAGACCTTCAGCCTTCCGGTGCTGTTTTTATACTCCTCAAATTCTTTAAGCAGGGTCTTTTTTCTGAGCTTTTCCAGGTCCGACTGCTTGCTTGGATCCGGCACATACCATCTTCCCTTTTCATCCTGCAGGAAATTTTCCTCCAGAAGATCCAAGAGCTCGGGGAGTTTTTCATGTTTCATCTGATGAAGTTCCTGAAGAAACTTTGGTTGTATTTCCTGATAGGTCTGAGGCTTTTTTTCCAGCTCCCTTCTGAGCCACTGGATGGCGGTCTTTTCGTCCAGAATTAAAAAGGAAATCTGGTCATTCAGCTCCATTTCCATCCTTTTTTTATCATATATAATTACCTGATCCGGCAAAAAGTACATGCCGTCCCGTTCCGGGAACCTCTGTTTTAGCCCTGCGTAAAAGTCCGCCGCTCCCATGGGTATTGATGCGCCCTTTTGAATGTGGAAAGCGAGCATGCGTCTATAGCGGCTCAAGTTCTTCAGCAAAAGCAAAGGGTTTATCTTAAGATGCTTTTCAAAAAGGATTTCGATGTTATCCAATATCAACAGGCTGCCGTGATACGATTCGATTATCTCGTTTACATATTCCTCCACATAAAAACAGCGCTCATCGAAGGGAAGTCGAATGAGCTTTTCGGAAAGCTTCAGATTTAAATTGATGTAGTCATAGCCGAATTCTAAAGAAATTTTCTTCAATATGCCGGAAATTTGCCGATCCTTCAGCCCCATAATCAGAATGAGCTTGTAATATTTATACGGCAATATCTTTATGGCATTTTTTATGTCAAGTTCCTTTAACATTTCCCCACCAGGCCATTCTTAATCAATTTATATTGCTTTGAAACTATGCCAATAATCAAAGATCCTTTGATTTAATAAGAATTCTCCAGAAATCGCCAAAATCCTGCTTTATATGCGGTAACAAAGGCAAAAAAGTCAAGCGATAGATTCGGGCATAACCACTCATGAAACGTCAAGCACAGTTAAGAATAAACCTGCCCTTTATGGAGGCAGGTTAATTCTTGACTTTATACTTTTCACTGCTTCAAGAATCTGTCTAGCTCGCTCAGAGACTCAATGTTAAAAATATTTTCCGCAATCAATTCAAGAGTTGGCCTATCCTGACACAGGATTCTTTCTTTATACTCAGAGGGTAGCTCTCCAAATTTTTTGCACAGTTGCCTGATTATGGTCTCAGCCATACCTTTCCCTACGCCTCTTTCAATCCCTTTTTCAATACCTTTTTCCAGTCCTTTTTCCAAGCCTTCTTCGAACCCTCTTCTGTATATCTCAGGGTCGATTATCATTTTTGCCATTTCATTCACCTCCTGCTCAATGTCTTTTAACTCTTCGTTGAATAGTTCCCCGGCCAGGGTGCTAAGTTCCAGAAGTATTTTGTTGCATTCTTCGATGATCAGGTCGTCTGTTTTTAGGGCGTCTTTTAATTCTTTTATTATGCTCACTATTACTTCTGTTATTTTCCAGCGGTATTCGTTTTGAAGTTTTGTTCTTTCTTCTTCCTGAAGTTTTCTTTTCTTCAGGTTTTCGAATTCTTCGCTTAAGTTTATTATCCGCAGCGGGAGCATGATGTAGAGTTTTTTCTTCTTATAGTAGTCCGGGTCATACTCCCAGATTTTGAAGGTAGGCACTATGTATTTTATTTTCTGTTCTGTATACGGCATTTTTATTGTGAGGTTTAGTTCGTCGGGTATGGATTCGTTGTGTTTTAGAAATATGATGATTTGAGATGGGAATTCTACGGTTATTTCTTCATCTGGTTTTATTTTGCTGTAGTCCAGGTTGTCTATGGCTATTCTAAATCCGTAATCTATCATGCGGATTATTAATGTCCTGTCGTTGATGGTCTGGAATTCTATGTGGTATTTTGTTTTTTGTTCGTTTATTTCTATGCTCAAGACAGTGTCGGCTATGGCAGTGGTTTTGTCAAGTCTTATGTATTCCCGGTTTAATTGTTCTATTTTTGCGTTTTCTTTAAAGTCTTTTTTGAATAAGGCATTTATGGCGCATATTGTGAGCCTGTTGGAGATGTTAAACAGGTTTTTCAGGATTTTATCATAATGAATAATATTCTTTTCCCCGTTTTCCATATCAATCTCCCTTTACAATTATATTATCATCCTTAGTGATGATTTTCAATAATTTTACGTTTTTAATGGAACATATGTTCTCTCATTATCATACAATTTTTTCTATAATCCGTCAATACAATATTGAGACAGGGGACGGTTCAGTGCGCCTCATGGCGCACTGAACCGTCCCCTGTCTCATGACATTAAAGTATTTAACGCCAGTAGAAGTTTACTATGGGAACTACACATTAAAAGATTTTGAGTAAATAATTAAAGCTACATATTCACCAGCCGTGGATACGCCTCAGTTATGGACTTGATGGATAACCATTCGGGTTACCCGCAAGCCCACAACTGCTTGGACAACGCATTGCGTTGCCCACATATCCATAGCTACGGCTACTGCTGTTTACCAAAAGTTAAAAGAAAATCTCCAGTTAATATTTAACATTTATGTATTCTATTACTAAATACAAACGAGGAAGGAGGAGCAAAAAATCACCTTATACAAGACCAAAAAAATGTCTTGACATCTTTAGCCACCATAACTAAAGCCACTTTTTTAAGGTTGCAAGATTCTTTTAATTAAAGTGCCTTAAAATCAGCTTCTGCCTGAGCTAGTTCCATCATGCACATTTCAATTTCCTTAAGCATAATCTTTCTCTTTGCAATTATTTGACTTGATATTTTTTTAAGTTCCTGGACACCATTTAAAAGAATTTGTTCTAGTTTTACTTTTTCCTGGTTAATTTCATTATCTAATTTTGCAATTAATTTTGGATCCACACCTTTACTGGGATCAAATCGAAATTGACTTTCGATTGATTTTCTCCAGTAAACCAAGCTGGTCGTTAATACATGCCCAAAACCCGGAATTGATATTATTTTTTGATAATCTATATCAGCGGCGGTTTCAATGCCATATGATTGTAAAGAGAGTGGCTCTCTAAAAAAGCAGTTTTTTATATCGATCTACAGCTTTAGAAAACTCTGATTTTTTCTTAATAAAAGACTCTTCGCCTGCCTCTTGTTCCCATCGTTGAATGATATTTTGAAATTTATTTTTAGCTTTATTATATCTATCTTTTACTTCTTTTTTAATTTCGGGAGGTATACATTGTGAAATCTTATATGACGTCACAACTGTAGCAATAATAATCCATTTCACGACTGAAAAAGAAAGACCAGAAAAAATAGAAAAAATTGTACTTATAATAACCAAAAGTACTGATAAAATAAGTCTTTTTTTGTGCATATCGCCATATTTTTTAATTTTATCATTAGGAGAAACTATATAATTTATTTAATTTTTGTCCCACAATTTGAACAATACTTGGCTTTTGCAGTTAACGGGCTGTTGCAATGAGGACAAACATTGCGTTTTTTCGTATTTCTTTCTCCAATTACTTCGGTATTATATATTCCCGTTCCTGGAATGCCCACAGTTCTGCGAATTTTTTTATCTGACCCCAATGAAATCCGGTACCCCGGAACGCCTACTGAAAAGCCAATACCGGACTTCGATAAATTGACTCTAAAAAACTTGCCTATTCCTATTGATTTTCTAAAACGCCAACCCATAATGATTTTCCTCCTTTGCTTGATTTTTTATATTCTTAATTTATATTTTTATATCAACATTTATTTACATATTTTATTCTACATTTTTTAGAGTTTTTTTCTTTATTTAAATTAGAATTCTGCAGAAATTTCTAAAATCCTGCTCTTTTTTTGTTAATCTTTTTTCAATATATTATTTATTAATATTATAATATTAAACATCCCCAGCATAAGGGTATGTTATAACTTTTATATCATCGTATTTCTGTTTTTTTATATTCTGCCACGGATATTTTTAATATCTTTGAGTATTTTTATAATCAATCATTCTTCTTATATATTATCAATGCATTGCTCAGGTCCCGGCCCGGCGTAGTAAGGTACCTCCCGCCATAATAAAGTCCACTGGAAGCTCCGCCATCCAGGTTCATGGCATTGTAGGCTCCCAGAGAATGCATAATGGATGCCAGTTCATGTATGGTTGCCCTGTTTACTGTTACCAGAAGAAGCATATTGTTTGCCGTAACCCCGATGGCGCTTCTTGCCATAGAATAACTCAATATTTTTTCGCTGGAAAACCCTTCACTTATGGGATCTACAGTGATTTTTCCATCGGTAATGAGCCTGGGGCCGACTCCCAGAGCTCCGGCGGCTTTTTGCCAGAAGGATACATCGGTGCCGGATGGTTCAAATGCCGGTGAAAACGAAGCTTTGCCTCCTATCGGGAACCTATCGAGGTATCTGGTTTCGGTGCCCGAAAGATTCACCACAAACCCGTTCTTGGGAATAACAACATTTCCTTTTAAATGTTTGGTGATCACGCCGTTTTCCACCACGACCGAGATTCCGCTATTAAACCGAGTTTCACTTCCGCGATCTGGAGTATATAACACTATGGTGCTTAAATTTACCGGAGGAGTTCGGTTTATGGCATAGGGTGCCCATTCTATGTCCCGGCCATCTTTGTTCGTAATGCCGTTTATCTTAAATTTAACCACATCAAATTCGACCTGATTGTCATCGGTAAAACCGAAAGTAGTTCCGTAGTTTCCCAGGTGCACCACCCGATGGTCTACCATAATATTGCCCGTAGGTTCCTTTAAATCTTCGTAGGCATTAAAATACGTACCGTTAATGGCTGCCAGAGCATGATTTCTTTTTGCCATGTCTTTTAACGATTCGGTAAAGCCCAGGGCATCCTTTGCCAGCACAATTTTCATACCGATTTTCTTATTGTTCAGATCTACCCTTACTATATTGAGGCTAAAGGTTTTTCCATTCACTTTAACCTGCTTTGTCTCGGATGATATGTAGGGCCTGCCGCCAATGTACACCGAGCGGGCGTTTTGGTCCCACTCCACCGTTTCCCCCAGGGCTTCGCTGACAAATCTCACCGGAACCATAGTGGTACCTTTATAAACCAGAGGAGCTCTATCCAATTTAACGGACTTGCCATTGACAGTAGCGGAGGTTTCACCAACTTTCAGCGATATTTTAACGGCTTTGCGGACGGCGGTGACTCGTTTTTGGGCGTTATCCCAGAAAACCTGTGCACCAAGGCTTTCAAAGATGCCGCGCATGGGTAAAAAGGTGTAACCGTTGAAAACTTGAGGCGGCACATCAAACAATTTTTCCTCGCCGCCTATGTAGATTTTAATATTTTCCTGAGCGGCCGCCTGGTCGGGAAAACCTATTGAAAAGCTGAAGAAAACTGTTAAAATAACTATTACCGGTAAAATTTTTTTGAAGGACATTTTTGAAAACCCCCATTTTGTGGTGTTCGATATCAATAATTTACCATAAAAACGGCACTTTGCTCAATGGGTTAACAAATCAATATCAAGCTACCGGCACCGGACTTTTACAAACAATCAAAATACGACTTTGAAGCGCACGCGTACAAACAAAAAGGGAGGGGCATTAAGACCCATTCCCTTACATTTCTTGCCTTTTTATACTTGCCCTTTTAAGCTCCTATCTTCCTATCTTCCTGTCTTCTTATTTTCCAGCTTCTACACCGTTTTGAGCAGTATTTTTCAGATTGATTTTAAACCTGTTGACCCGCCTGGGTTGCGACGTTCTTTTTTAATCTTTCCACCAGAGTCCGGACCTGCGGCAGGAGCGATACAACAAAGCAAATAAGGGTATCGGTTCCGATAATCATGCCGTTCACCAGTATGGAGTAGACTACGGGGCTCATATTCTCCGGCGCATAGGAAGCAAAAAATATGACGCCGGAAAGAAAGCTGGAGAAAAAGCGGCCAAATCCTCCCAGCAATACGCCTGCACTTATATTCTTTCTGCAGAAGCCCGCAAGGCCTAGAGCGGCAAAGGCTATAACATAATCCAGAAGCACCTGAACCGGGTGAACTATGAAAGGGTCCTGTATAAGTTGCAGGATGCCGTATACGGCCCCTGCAGCTATTCCAGCGGCGGGCCCGAATATACTGGCATAGACAAACATGGGCAGCATGCTGGCAGGGGTTATCGACCCGCCCTGAGGCCAGTGATACAATCTCACATAGGACAGCACAAAGGCTATGGCCGTGCACAGTCCTCCATATACGATGGCCCTGGAATTGAAATTTGCCCTTGGCCCTAATATCATAAGAAGCACCGCCGTCAACACAATCGCTGCCAGCAATGAAAGGGTAAGGGGTGTAAGCTCGGTCAGGTCCTGAAATACACTGACAAGATAGTCCACATAAATCACCTCCTCTCCATCCCATAGTCAATCGGCTATGTCCGGAGAGTAGATAAAAAAGCCGTAACGCAAAGTCACGGCTTATTATCAAGCCACTTCCCTGCGCTAGCATTACCTAGATCAGGTTTAAAGGGTCAGCAAGGGCTTGCCCTTGCTTTCTCAGCTATCCGCTCCCCTAGTGGACATAGTCTATTGATTTGATTTAATAAGGGTTATAGAAATAAAAATTTGTTTATTATGTTTTAATATATCACGGTTTTACAAATTTATCAAATTTCATATCGGTAGAATACAGGTTTTTTTTAATGATTTCCAGGGTTTTTATGCACTCACACCGCTTTTTGCAAATAACGCTTATCAATAAGCTACTGTTTTACTCATGCCCACCTTCAGAAAGATTTGTCACAGCATCTAATGTTTTTGGTCCAGAATATTCTGCTGCACAAACAACAGGATAAACAAGTGATATAATTCAAGACAATTAAAATTTTACATCACACAATATTACGAATATACACTAGACTCAAATATGGTTATATGGTAAAATGGTCCACTGGAGGGGGGATGTAAAATGAAGGTAGGCATAGTCGGCGCCGGAAAGGCAGGAACTCTTTTTCTTAATACTCTTTTAAATATAAGCGGTGTGGATATCGTTGGAATAATGGATGTAAATGCCAACGCTCCTGGACTGGCATTTGCAAAGGAACACGGTATACCGATTTTTACGAATCTTGAGGCCTTGATGCAGAATGAAATGGATATAGTGCTGGAACTTACGGGCCATGATGAGGTGCTGGATAATATCCGCAACATTAAAGATGAAAAAACCCATATAATCGACTCCAAAGCCGCAAAACTCGCTTTGCTGCTTTCCGAGCACCAGCAAACATTGAATGAAAAACTTAAGAATTACATAAGCCATATTGAAACATTAATGAAACATGTAGGAGATAATATATCGGAAATATACCGCACCGTGGAAGCCATTAATGATATATCCAGAAAAATAATAAACTCCGTATCCGATTCTCTCGACAGCATTAAAAAGACAGATCAGATAATAAAACTTATAAATGACATAACAGCCCGCATAAATATCCTCGGCGTAAACGCCTCTATTGAATCCGCCAGAGCAGGCGAATACGGCAGAGGATTTTCGGTGGTAGCCCAGGAAATAGGAAAGCTCACTAGTTCCAGCAAGGATGCTACTGCCAATATAACGTCTATAATAGAAACAATGAAAAAGCACATCGAAAATATATCTGAAATCACCGGAGAACTGGATGTAATCTGCCAGCAGCAGACACAAGTGGCCGTATCGCTGGAAGAGGATAATCAAAAGATGAAGCAAATCTTTATCCATTGATGATTTTTATATAAACTTTTCTCCTTCTTGGTCCATCATATTCGCAAAAATAAATGCCCTGCCAGGTGCCAAGGACCAGTTGCCCATCTTCCACGGCCACCGTTACAGAACTTCCAGTAAGGGTGGCCTTTATATGGGCATCGGAATTGCCCTCTATGTGTCTGTAACCGTCATCATATGGGATGATTTTGCCGAGCACCTTTATGATATCCGACTTCACATCTTCATCGGCATTTTCATTTATTGTTATTCCTGCTGTCGTATGGGGTACGAAAACATAGCATAATCCGTCCCGGACTCCAGCTTCTCTGACAACCTTCTCTACTTCCCGGGTGATATTTATCATTTCATTTCTAGATGTAGTTTTAATTTCAATGGTCTTCATGATAATATCTCCTTTCATGGTAATTTCTTCATCATTACCGTCTTATTATATTCTCTATCCCAAATTAAAATCCTTTTTTTCGCAATTTTCTTGCCCAACAATTAAATAAAGATAACCTCTTTATACAAAAAAAACGCCCTTTGAAAGGCGTTTTTTATCTTTGAAGCGAGCAGGTCTGTAAGCCGAGTTCTGTCGCGGATGGTCATCTATCTCGGATGCCAGTTGCCTGGCACCTCTAGCGACCTTACCCGGGAGCGCGGCGGGCCACCGCAATTGCTCCTCTATTTGGTCTTGCTCCAGGTGGGGTTTACATAGCCGGAAAGTCGCCATTCCGCTGGTGAGCTCTTACCTCACCTTTCCACCCTTACCATAACAGATGTCAGAAACCGGAGGTCAGAAGTCAGACTGGATAGACAATTATCATATACTGATACTAATTCTGACTTCCCACATCCGACTTCTGGCATCTGAATGGCGGTATATCTCTGTTGCACTATCCTTGAGGTCACCCTCACTGGGTATTACCCAGCACCCTGCCCTATGGAGCTCGGACTTTCCTCGAGCCGAAGCTCGCGACCATCTAACCTGCTCATCATTATGATTTGCTTTGGAGGAATTATATTATATCACAGTCTTTTATTTTAGTATACTGGTAATTTTAACAAGGTTGACTGTGATGCGACTTTGTGCTGCTCCCTTGGAGC
>DUMA01000052.1 GCA_012840135.1 Thermoanaerobacterales bacterium | reverse complement strand
TTGTAAATCATCTTCAGATATCTTAACAAATTCAGTTATTCTCTGATTATCTCCTGAAAGGTTTACTTTTTCATATGTCTTTGCTTTTTCTGTTAATGTTTTAATAATTGTTTCAGGAAATTCAATATGTTTAACCTGATTCTTTATAATATTAATTTTATTTATTTCTTCTTCGCACACCTCTTTTATTTTTTTTGCCAAATCTTCAATAGTATCTATAGCATATTTACCAAATATGGTAGCAAGTCTATTTTTTGCATTCAGCCTTGCTGTGGCGTCTGCTTCAATTACAGGTATTATTTTTACATCTTTAAATAATGAATCTTTAAGGAATATATCTTTTACTTTTGACTGACTATAATTATCATATCTTACCCCTTCAGAGTGAATTTCAATTTTACCTAAACGAAGCATGGCAGCAAGCACTAAGCGTAATACATTCTGAGACCAACCATAAGGAGGTTTAGCAAAATCTGCAATAATAGTACTCCCTAAAACAATTTCTTTCCACTTTTCTTTACTCAATATATAGTTGTAGAGTGTATCATACACCGCACCACTTAATTTTATTGTTTTATCCTCCATTATTCCCAAATCCCGCAAGTCTGGGTATGAGCCCTTCGGTCTATCTACCAAAATTACATCCTGGATATATTTTTTATAATCTGCCGGCTGTATATTAATAGCCCCATCTTCGAATTTATTGAACACTTGAGGAATTATTTCATCTATAACAAACTTTTCAGCAGCATTTTTTACAAGATTTCCATAGTCTTTAGGTTTATAATCAAACCCACAATAATATATTTTCCCTTCCATTAATGAATCTTCTATTTTATTGGGAATATCTCTTTTTAAGCCATCTAATTCAATTTGTTTTTCCCTTTTTATGGTTATAGCCTCATGAGAATCGTCTTCTAATTCATTAATGGCCTTACTTAGTTTCAACATCCTTGTTATCATATTGTTAATATCTGTCTGTTCCGTAGTATACCATTTTACAATTTTTTCGTTATTATCAATATCAAGTAGCATCTGACCTTTGCTCGATGTATGTATTTCTATACTTATAAATCCACCTTTAGATTTTTCTTCTCCGTCAATGGTAAGATTTACTTCAAACTTTGAACCTATATGTTTTATACCTGCCTTGATTTCCTTTAGTAAATCTTCTATTATTTCACGTCTCTTCCTATCTATGTCGGCCTTTCTAACTTCTGCATCCTTAATTTTCTCTTCAATTTTTTTCTCTTTTACTGATAATAACTTATAACCCCCTTCATTTGTTTTCCCTACAAAACCTTTTTCTATCAATTCATTCAAAACAATCTTAACATCATTTTCACTGACTGGTGAAAGTGGATTATTAGTTAAGCATGCTGAAATATTTTTTATATTGTTACCGATATACTTTACATGACCTAATACGAATAGGGCCTTGGCAACCCTAACATAGAGTTCCTGGTTTTCGTATCCTTCAAATACTTCCGGTATTTTTCTTTCTATATCTAGCCTAGTTTCATTTTCTATATCCTGTTTTACAGCATCAAATATAAAATCAAGAGATGCAAAACTCCCGAAAGGCATTTCTATCATACTATTTTTTAAAACATTTTGGGTTAACCTAATCATATTCCTTTCGCCGTAATTAACATGTTTTTTGTCTGGTCCCATCATCTCTTGTAGCAAATCTCTTGCTATATAAAAATGGTAGTTTAAAAAAGGATATGATTCAACAAAAGTTTCTTGAGAGCCAATATATAAATTTCTTGAATTTTCTATTTTTAGACTTGATGCAATTGCACCGCCATTATTATTGTAATACTCTATTAATTTGTTAGCATAATTTTGTTTCTTACGTAAAACCCTATCTTTTATTACTCTATCTATATCCTCTGACCTCAAATCTATCCTAGTTGAAAATCTGTGACTCAATCTATTAAACTTTCTCTTAGAGTCTGCATCAAAATCCTCAATTATATCTTGAAGTTTTTGTTGAGAAGTAACTATAAGCCATATACCTTTTCTTCCCATTTCTTTTCTTACTTTATCAATACTTTCAGAAATACCTTGTAAATATAACATTTTTTCTTCATCATTTCCTATGTATTGACCCATTTCATCAATCATAAGAATAATGTTATCGTATTCTGGATGCAGTTCCAGCATAGTTTTTATAAGTTCAGCAATTTTATCTGCTGTAATACTTATATTCATAAATACATCAGACAGTTTAAATTTATCATTGTATACTTCTTGATATAATCTAGGTATAATATTACTTAACGCTCTATTTCTTTTATTTAGTTTTAAATCTCTAAATTTCTCCCATTCTTCCCCTTCTTCTTCTAAAACCATCTTCTTAAATTCTTCGTATTTGCCTTCTAATG
>DUMA01000032.1 GCA_012840135.1 Thermoanaerobacterales bacterium | reverse complement strand
TATTTTCATATGACCTCACCTTCCTGTTGAGTTTTTTAACTCATCCTTGTGGAGGATGGTGAGGTCTTTTTTCTACGTACGTCCACCGTTTTCCTGCTTTTTGACCTAATAATATTTTACACTATCAAATTTATGTTCCACTGAACATAAATTTTCTAATCGACGAGAGATTTATTAGCGGAAATGTTTTGGCGTGTTATAATAAGTTATAGTAAATATAGTAAATGATGAATGAAGGATAATTGGAACATTACAAAAAACAGGCGGGTGGCATTTTATGAAAGCTGTAATTTTTGCCGGTGGAGAGATAGTTGACCATCGGCTGCAAAAAAAGTATGTGTCTGAAGCGAATTTTATAATCTGTGCCGACAGTGGAGTGCGACATGCCTTTAAGATGGGAATAATCCCAAACCTGGTGGTGGGTGATATGGATTCGGCAACTCCGGAAGATTTGGAAAGAATAAAAAAACTCGGCATAGAGCAGGAGACATTTCCGGCCGAAAAGGATTTTACAGATACTGAGTTGGCGTTGGAAATCGCATTGAGCAGGGGAGCTACGGAAGCTGTTATTTTAGCCGGGATTGGAGACAGACCCGACCATAGCATTGCGAATGTATTATTGATGGTAAATTTTAAAAAAAGAGGGCTGGAAGTAAAACTGGCGGGAGAAAACTGGGAAATGTTCCTGGTAGAAGGGCAAGTACAAATATTCGGCAAAAAAGGGGATTTGCTTTCTTTGATTCCATTAAGTCTTGAGGTATCCGGCATCGAAACCCGTGGTTTATACTATCCACTGAAAAATGAAACGATACCCATGGGCTCATCCCGGGGGATCAGCAATGTTTTTCTTGAAGACAAAGCTATGGTAAAAGTAAATAAAGGTTTGATGCTGGCTGTAAAAATTGAACAGGCATAAAAATTAGATTCTTTAAAATGCGCCTGAGTTCACCAGGCCCGAAGCCTCTTTCCCGCACTGTAGGAATAACTTCCAGCCTTATATACCTCCCACTGATCGGTAGTTATAAAAACTCCTGTTTCCCGGCCTCCGGCTATTTCTGGGTAGGTGCCCCCGGAAGAAGCAACGACTATTCCCCCGGTGGCTGCGGAGAGCCTTACGGAAAAATTTCCTCCCAAATCGCACCCGAATAACAATATCTGGGAATTGCCCGAAAAACGGATATTTCCATTTTTAATGTGGTAGGAAAGGTCCGAGACATAGGCCGCTTTTTTTGTATCATTGGGCCCGGGCTCATCATAGAAACCGCTCCAGTTGGTCATGATGATGCCCCGGGGATATGAGTGGCTGAATACTTTGATCAGGGAAATGGGTCCTCTTGTTTGGGATAGTTCTGCCAGCATATTTAGAAATTCCTGGCCGCTGGAGGGCTTTATCACTATATGGCCTGTCTTTTGAGCCCTGTAGTCGAAGGCCGCCTCCGCACCGTACCCTTGGGCTGAAACGGCAATGGCTATTGCCATAATATTCCACCCCGCTTTTGGTATATATTTTACTATATTCGTACCATCGAAAAAGGGTTAATGACGGTGTATTGCGATACAGGCTGATAAGTAAAGCCATTATGACTTGGAGCCAATCTTCAGAATCGAAATGGCATTATATTATATGGGTTGTTCTTATCCCAAAATACAAATTTTACACAAGCAACTGAGCAATCTCATAGACTAACGGAGATTATTCAACAAGAAAAAACCTATATTCCAACGGCAGGGGAAGGTTGCATGAACTTGCCCATTACAAAAGAAAAGATTCAGATTTTACATTATAAAACGGAATTCATAATTAAAGGTTTAACTGATTGCCCAAAATAGATAGATGCAGGCAGTCATTTTTTGCCCGTAGATGAATGATTTTAAAAAAACATTCATATCATCTACGGGAGAAGTTAGAGAAAGTGAGGTGCAAGTGGACATGGCGGTAATTGCCCAGTCAGTGAACTTTGGGATGAACACAGTGATGACTCACAAAGCTTTTGGCAAGCATGCTGAGGAATCTCTTAGTGCAGTTCGAGATGAAGCTGTACGGATAGAAGAGCTGCTGAGCCGTTTTATACCAGGAAGCGAGATAAGCAGGGTAAACAGGGCTGCAGGTATTAAATGCGAAAAACTGAGCGGTGACACATATGAGGTGCTGTCACGTGCTATCGAATTCTCAGGATACTGCCAGGGCCTCTTCGATGTCACCATTGGACCTTTAGTAACCTTATGGAGTAATAGCAAGTATACATTCAAACCTCCGGAGGATTCAAGGATAAGGCAGGTTCTTCCTTTGGTGGGCTATACCGACTTGTTATTGGATCCATGCAAAAAGACTGCCGGACTTCAAAGGATAGGCCAGTCCATTGACCTGGGGGGTATAGGAAAAGGGTTTGCCGGTGATAAGTTTCTGGAGGTGTTTAGGAAATACGGCATTTCATCAGCTTTTACTAATATCGGAGGGAATGTAGTAACTTTAGGGACAAAGCCTGATGGCTCCCCATGGCGCGTGGGTGTCCGGCATCCCAGGCAGGAAAACAGCTTAATTGGCCTTATTTCTGTGGCTGACAAGGCAGTGGTTACGTCCGGGGATTATCAGCGATACTTCATTGACAGTAACGGTAAAAGGCATCATCATATTCTGGACCCATCTACCGGATATCCGGCAGAATCAGGATTGGTAAGCGTGACCATAGTTGCAGATAGCTCTACGACTGCTGACGCGTTATCCACCATATTGTTCGTAGCCGGAGTTGAGGGGATTGAACTCCTAAAATCATTTCCAGGAACTGAAGCCATTCTTATTGATATGAACTTACTGGTTTACGTTACTAGAGGACTTAAAGACTACTTCCAGGCTGGTGAAGGTGTAAACATAGAAATTCTGAATTAAATGAAGGGGAAGTATCAGGATGATAAGCAAGAGTGAGTTAAAAACAAAAAGAAAGGGGAAAGGCAAAATGTCGGGATGGATTATCATTCTAATAATTATTGCTGTTTTGGGTACAGGAGGAGCAATAGGCTGGTCGTATTTATCTAAAGAGCATAATGAAGCCAAAAATCTTCCACTTAATGGAGTGGATTTCAGTAAGCTAAATGACGGCACTTATATTGGGGAGTATGAGGGGGGAATGTACAAATGGAGATCCTGTAAAGTTCAGGTTATAGTAACTTCAGGCAAAGTCACTGATATTAAAATATTAGAGCATAAAGAGAACCAAAAGCCGGAATTCACGGGTAAGTTATACGATAGAGTAATCAAATCACAGTCGCTGCAAGTGGATACCATCAGTGGTGCAACTCTCACCTCCAAGGCATATCTTAAAGCGGTAGAAAACGCACTGATCAAAGCGCAGAAAAGGTAAGAAAAAAATATTCTGAAGGAGAATTGGGAAATGAAAAATATAATAATTATCGGCTCGGGAATCGGCGGGCTTGTTGCCGGTAACCTTCTTGCTAAGAAGGGGCATAAAGTAACCATATTTGAAGCCCACAGCATGCCAGGCGGCTATATCGCCGGATTTTACAGGAAGGGTTATTATTTTGAGAGCGGCACTGTTTCTTTTGAAGCTTCAGCATCAGTATTTGAAGCAATGAAGGATATAGGAGTATTTGAAAAGATAGGCTTCGTGAAAAAGAGACTGCGTCTCGTCTCGGAGGATTTCGATGGAACTCCTGAGAATTACGATGGTTATAAAAAATTGGTTTATGCTGCTTTCCCAGACGATAAAGAAAAGCTGGATGCAGCTTTTTCAGACATGGATAAAATAGTCAGCGTGCTGGAGAATTCGAATAAACCCCTGCCATTTCTTTATAGTGGGCTTAAAATGTTAAAATCAATGTTTCCTTACATCCTGAACGCCCCAAAGCTGATGAAACTGTCAAAGTTGTATGGCAATATGACATCATCGGAGTTTGCCGGAAGATATTTTGAAAAAGATTCAAAGCTGTTCAGACTGTTTAGCGGATTCGGCTATCCGGATATGTCAATCTTTATGGTTGGGGGCAGTTTAGCGGGACTATTCACAGATTTATGGACTGTAAAAGATGGTATGCAGTCCTGGGCTGACATTCTCGCAGAAAACTTTAGAAACTTTGGAGGAGAATTGAGGCTTAACAGCTATGTAGATCGGATAATCACAAAAAATGGTGCTGCAGTTGGAGTCACATGTAAAAATACCGTCTATAACGCGGATTATGTTATTTCTGCCAGTGATTATAAGAAAACTCTCCAAAAGCTATTAGATGATAAAAGCCTTATCCCGCAGACTCTCATGGATAATATCGATAGGGCTCCTGTTTCAGAGGGCTACTTCACAGTATACCTGGGCCTGAATATTTCCAATGAAGAACTCGGTAAGCATATGAAGGTTCCTCAGGTATTAGCTATTAACACTAAACCCGGCTTTAGCATTTACAATTCTGAAGACAGTGAATTTTTCAGCAAGGCATCTGTCGAAATTTATTCATCATCAATGGTGAACCCCAAACTTTCACCTGAAGGTAAATCCTCATTGATGCTTCAGACTAAGGTGCCTTACCATTGGATGAACAATTGGGGCGGTGAAGACAAAGAGGCATATAGACAATTGAAGGAAAAAGCAATGGATGCAATGATAGATAGCGCATCCAGGCTGATTCCCGGATTGAAGGAATGTATTGAATATAAAGATGCAGCAACTCCGTTGACTTATGAAAGATTCACTCATAATACCGATGGAGCGAGTTGTTCATGGAGTTGGAATCCTAAGAAGAAGTTCTATAAAGGCATCATGAGCGTGAATATAGAAACACCGGTGAAAAACCTTTACATCGGCTCCTGCTGGGCGATGCAGTTCGGCGGTGTGCCCGGTGCCCTTTGGGCAGCTTACCAGTGTGCCAATAAGATAAAGTGAAAGTTATAGCGGGGGAGCTGGCAAAAAAAGATGGGGAAGAATTGCTTATCAGGCCCAAGGAAATCTATGATGGCGCCATACCCTCCGGAAATTCGATGGCGGCATACAATATGTTAAAGCTTTCCAGAATAACCGGAGACCAGAGCCTTGAAGAACATGCTCGCAGGATTTTCAACGCTTTTGCGGGCGAGGTAATGCTTCATCCTTCGGCCCATTCCTTCCTGCTGGCAGCACTACAATTCAACATTGGGCGCATCCAGGGAAATTGTTATAGCAGGTGCCCCCGATGGCTCCGCAGGGTTAAGAGGGCAATTCACTTCCTCACCTCTGCCGCAAGACTGTGGGCCGAAAGACCTTCCAGTTTTGCTAAGCGGCATGCGGCGGGAGCCAGAAATTCTGCACCTTCTTTTGTTATCTTTTGAAAGCTTGTTATCTTAAGAAACGTTCCCACCCATACTCCTCCGGTGTAGCGGGAGGCTTTCATGGTCGGAAGGATGTGATTGGTGCCGGATACATAGTCGCCGAAAACTTCTGCCGCCCAGTTTCCTATGAAGAGAGAGCCGTAATTTATGAGTTTATCCGCTATTTTTTCGGGAGATGATACCGCAAGCTCAAGATGCTCGGGAGCGATATCATTGGCAATATCTACGGCTTCTTCAATGGAGTCCACCAGCAGGATCTCGCCGTTATTCTCCCAGGCCTTTGAAGCTATTTCTGAGGTTTCAAGTTTTCCGAGGAATTTTTCTAACGCCTCTATCACTTTCATCGCCATATTTTCATCGGTGGCAATAAGGATAGCCCGGGCCATGGGGTCATGTTCCGACTGGGCTAAAAGATCTGCCGCTATAAATTCCGGGTTTGCGGTACCATCGGCTATTACAAGAACTTCGCTGGGGCCTGCCAGAAAATCTATCCCCACCGTGCCGCTCACCTGACGTTTTGCTTCGGTGACCCATTGATTTCCGGGACCGACTATTATGTCCACAGCTTTTATTTCCTCTGTGCCGTAGGCCAGTGCGGCAATGGCCTGAGCCCCTCCCATGCAGTAAATCTCACTGGCTCCAGCTATATCCATGGCCACCAGTGTGGCCGGGTGGATGGTACCGGTGGCATTAGATGGGGGTGAGCATGCCACGATCCTTTTTACCCCGGCTACCCGTGCAGGGATGATGGACATCAGCGCTGACGATGGCAAGGGATACCGGCCGCCGGGCACGTAAGCTCCGCAGGAAGACACCGGAATAATGCGGTGTCCCAGGATGATGCCGGGGGAGACTTCCTTTTCCAGAGGGGCGATGGACTTTTTTTGTAGCAAAGCAAATTCTTCAATTCTTCCGGCGGCAAATTTTAAGTCTTCAATGATATGGGTCGGGACGGCATCATAAGCCTTTCTTATTTCATCCTCCGTGACCCTCAAATCCTTTCTTTCCAACCCGTCAAACTTCATGCAAAAATCAAGCAATGCAGTATGACCATTTATTCTGACCTGCCTTAGCATTTCTGCTACCTTTTGTCTTACTGAAGCTTCATCATCGAAATTTTTTGGAACAGATTTTTTTATGAATTTTGCCGGCATCAATTTTCCTCCTCGAAATAATCTTGCAGCATTTCTACAGGAAATGTGAACTTCCCCCCGCAGATATACGGACATAAAAAACACTACAGCTTGTTAAAAACAATAAAAAGTATTATAATGCATAGGAAAGTTTAAAAAATACATTATAATATACTTTCCGTAAATGCATTTCAAAAAAGCTACCATATTCATTTTATATTTTTTTTACACAAATTTAAAGATACAAATATCAAAACCTGTTGTTAAATTTAATATTAGATGTTATAATTATACATATTTTTGTATAAATATAAATTACAGCAAGTGAGGCGGAACCGATGGATGAAGAACACATTAAACAAGCAGGGACTTTTTATGGCAATTTTGAGTATGAAAGCATTGTGTTTAAGGTAGGAACCACCACATTAGTCCATGACAACGGCAAACTCAATGTATCCAGGATGGAAAAACTGGTAAGGGTTCTGTCGGACCTTAAAAACCAGGGTAAAGATATAATTCTGGTGACATCGGGAGCAATAGGAGTGGGTGCCGGAAGGCTGGGAGTTAAAAACAAGAAAGATATTAAGATAAAACAGGCCCTGGCGGCAGTGGGCCAGGGAATCCTCATGCAGTTTTATGAAAAGCTATTTTCTGAGTATAATACGACAGTGGCTCAGATCCTGCTGACGAAAGAAGATGTGGAAAAGGGCCTCCGCCGTCAGAATGCCATAAATACTATAAGGGCGCTGCTTGATTTCGATATTATTCCAATAATAAATGAAAACGATACTGTGGCCGTAGATGAAATCGTATTCGGGGATAACGACACTCTGTCGGCGGTGGTGGCAAAACTTATCGGAGCCGACCTTTTAATACTGCTTTCGGACATCGATGGCCTGTATACCGGTATTCCCTCCGAGGAAGGTACCAGCAAGATTCCGGTGATTGAACATATAACTCCGGAGATAGAAGCACTGGCCGGCGGAAGTCAGACACAATTCGGCACGGGCGGCATGAAAAGCAAGATAATGGCCGCCAAAATAGCCACTCAGGCAGGAATTGCCATGGCCATAATAAACGGCGAAAACCCCGAACTCATTTACGATGTTTTGGCAGGCAAAAACCCCGGCACATTTTTTGTTCCGCAATGCAAGCGAAATGTCATCAATCTATCATGATATATGGATTTACATGCCTAATTAGTATAAGCCAAAATAAAAACTAAAAAACCTGTGGATGGAACCTGTAGAGAAATGAGCTATAAATAAAGGGGGTTCACTATGGATATTCTGCAACTGGGCAAAAAAGCAAAAGAGGCTTCCAGGATTCTGGGAGGCCTTTCCGCCGAAATAAAAGACAAGGCTCTTTTTGAAATGGCAGACTCGCTGCTGCAGGCAAAATATGAGATTCTGTCGGCCAATGAAAAAGATCTGGGTGCCGCCAGGGAAAAAGGCATGAGCGATGCACTGATGGACCGCCTGAGATTGAATGAAAGCCGGATTTTAAGCATGGCCAGGGGCTTAAAGGATCTTTGCGATCTTCCCGATCCAGTAGGCCAGGGTGAAATTATAAAAAGGCCCAACGGCCTTACCATCATGAGACAGCATGTGCCCTTCGGCGTCATAGGAATAATATATGAAGCAAGGCCCAATGTGACATCCGATGCAGCAGGCCTCTGCATTAAATCTGGGAACAGTGTCATCCTCCGGGGTGGCTCGGAAGCCATAAATTCCAACAAGGCCATAGTTTCAGCGCTGATATCGGGAGCCGTAAAAGCCGGAATTCCGGAAGACTCCATCCAGCTCCTAGAAGATACCAGCCATGAAAGCGCCAGGGCACTCATGAAAATGAGGCAGTATGTAGATCTCTTGATACCCCGGGGAGGATCGGCTCTCATAAAGGCCGTGGTGGAAAATTCCACGGTTCCGGTTATAGAGACGGGCGTTGGAAACTGCCATGTTTATGTGGATGAAAGTGCGGACCTGGAAATGGCAAAAAATATAATAATAAATGCCAAAACCAGCAGGCCCTCGGTTTGCAATGCCGCGGAAACTCTGCTGGTCCACAAAAAAGTGGCGGAAAGTTTCATACCCGAAGCCTTAAGAGCCCTGGAGAAAAGGGGCGTGGAAATCAGGGGCTGTCAAGAGACATGCCGCATATTCCCAGGTGCAAAGCCCGCTTCAGAAGAGGACTGGGCTACGGAATACCTCGACCTTATACTGGCAGTAAAAGTGGTGGATAACATCGATGAAGCCATAGAGCATATAAACAAGTACGGCACATCTCATTCCGAAACCATAGTCACCAAAAATTATGACAGTGCCAGCAAATTTCTTTCTCGGGTCGATGCCGCCTGCGTGTATGTGAATGCTTCTACACGCTTTACCGATGGCGGAGAATTTGGCTTTGGAGCCGAGATAGGCATAAGCACCCAGAAGCTTCACGCCCGGGGACCCATGGGTTTAAAGGAGCTGACCACGGTAAAATACCTCATTCTCGGGAATGGACAGGTTCGTCTTTGATCATGGCTTCTTTCAAAACCGGCAGCCAGTGAAAAAACTCTTCCACTGCCCTGGTCCCGAGCACGGGCATATGCTTCGGCGCCGCCCCGGGCTCGGGGACGAGTTTATAATCTTCCGGAGGAAAGGCAAAATAATGGCAGTGGTCTTCCTCGTAGATCCAGTACGGATAATACCCTTCCGCATCATACCACTTTCCCCATCCCTGGGAATCCATCTCTTCGGGATCATTGGCCACGAAATAATCCCTTTGTTTTAACAAATCCGTCAGTTTCTTTAAGTTTACATAGAACGGCAACTTAATATGGATTTTTTCATTTTTTATTTCATAGGGATATACGTCCTTTCCTTTAATAATCTCTCCTTTTGTAGTTTCAATTACCCGCAATATTATCACCTCATATTTATACTTTTCACCTCTTCTATTTTCTGTAATACTGTGCAAGTTTAAACCGGTTTTTTTAAGCAGGGAAATATTATAAAATGTAGAATAGTACAATATATCAAAAAAAGGAGATTTAACATGCTTTCCATCGAAGAGATCATATCCATATTGAATGCCATAAGTGACGGCCTCATTGCTGTTGACCGAAACGGATACATCACAATTTTGAATACATCTGCCGAGAAACTGCTTAATCTGAAAAGGGATGGGGTGTTGGGGAAAAAAGTTTCGGATATTATCCCTAACACAAGGCTTCATATCATTTTAGAGACCGGTGAACCCGAAGTAAATCAGATCCAGCGTATTGATGATATTACCATACTGACAAACCGGATGCCGGTTTTTGATAAAAAAGGCAATTTAGCAGGGGCCGTGGCGATTTTCAGGGATATAACCGAAGTCAAGCACCTGGCCGAAGAAATAACCAATTTAAAAGATATTCAGAGCATGCTGGAAGCCATTATAAACTCGACACAGGATGCCATTTCCGTGGTTGATGTGGATGGCAGGGGCATACTCATAAACAAGGCTTACACCAGGCTCATAGGTTTAACCAAAGATGATGTGATTGGAAAGCCCGCAACGGTAGATATAGCTGAGGGTGAAAGCGTGCACTACCGGGTGCTGAAAACGGGGAAACCTTTGAAGGGAGTTCCCATGCTGGTGGGCCCCAACAAGAAGGATGTCGTGGTAAATGCCGCACCCATCATGGTAGGGGAAAGCATGAGAGGCAGCGTGGCGGTGATCCATGATGTGTCGGAAATAAAGAAGCTCACCGAAGAACTGGACCTGATGAAGCGCCGTGTGCGCCATCTGGAAGCCAGGTACTCCTTCGATGATATAGTGGGGCAAAGTTCGGCAATGAGAGAAGCTGTGGAGGCTGCAAAAAACGCTGCTGGCACCAATGCCACAGTGCTATTGAGGGGAGAGAGCGGCACCGGAAAGGAACTCTTTGCACATGCGATCCATAATGAGAGCGAAAGACGCCACCACCAGTTCATCAGGGTTAACTGTTCGGCCCTTACCGACAGCCTTCTGGGGAGCGAGCTCTTCGGATACGCCGACGGCGCTTTCACCGGAGCCAGGCGCGGCGGCAGGAAAGGTCTTTTTGAGGAAGCCGATGGGGGAACCATTTTTCTGGATGAAATAGGGGAAATAAATTTAAATCACCAGGCCATGCTGCTCCGGGTATTAAATGAAAAGGAAATAATTCGGGTGGGAGAGTCAAAACCCACACCAGTGGATGTGAGAATTATAGCCGCCACCAATACCGATCTTGAAAAGGCGGTAAAATTGGGAAGTTTTAGAAAGGATTTGTATTTCAGACTCAATGTAATTCCAATCCATATACCGTCGCTCCGGGAGCGAAAGGAAGATCTGCCGCTATTGATCGCACACCTCATAAAAAAATATAACCAGGAATACGGCAGGGCTGTTGAAAAAATGTCCGATGAAGCGCTGGAGTGCCTTTTAGAATATGACTGGCCCGGCAATATCAGGGAGCTGGAAAATGTCATAAGCAGGGCGATGATAAACATGAAATTCGGCGACATGGTAATAGAAAAAAGGCATATTCCGCGGCTTTACATGGAAATACCGGGAGCGGAGTATAAGTTAACCGAAATAATAGAGCAGATCAGGCCGCTGAAGGAAATAATGGAAGAAACCGAAAAGGAAGTTTTAAAGAACACTCTTGAAAAAGTAAATGGAAATAAAAGCGAGGCTGCAAAAATTCTGGGCGTTTCCGTCCGAAACTTGTTTTATAAACTAAAAAAATATAATTTAAAGTAAACAGTACTGCTAAATATTGCATGCAAAAAATTGCACGGTTTGAAAAGACTTGCATATAAAAGACTGAAGAAAGCCCTCTCAGGGGCCTTTTTTTATTTTAACGGTAGGTACGGGATTTGCAAAAACATACAGATGATGGTCGATACGATTGGGAAGCAGCAATTTCATGAGAGGACGGTGATGGAGTTGAAATACTTGAGGGAATTGGTGGAAAATGCTGGTTTACAGGAAACAAAATCCGTAGCTGTAATTGAGGCTGAAGATCCGGATGTGCTAAAAGCTTTGAAGGGCTCTATGGAAATTGCACGCATAAGACCCGTGCTGATAGGTTTGCAAGAAAAGATAGAGAATTTAATTAAATCTCTTGATATAAAGGGAACAGACGTAGATATTGTCGGGGCTCGAACCCCCCAGGAAGCGGTGGCCATCGGCGTGGATATGGCCAAACAGGGGAAAGTTCATATGTTGATGAAGGGACTCCTTTCCACCAAAGATTTTTTAAAGGGCATATTGTCCGGGGACAAAGCTCTGGCAGGTAATGGTCTTTTAAGTCATGTGGCAATTTTTGAATGTCCCGGCCGGGAACACCTTTTTATGGTTACCGATGCGGCCATAAACATAGCTCCTGACGTTGTCCAGAAATATCAAATTCTAAAAAACAGTCTGTTCGTGGCGGAAAGCCTCGGCATTGCAAAACCAAAGATAGCCATCCTCTCTGCTGTTGAGACTGTGAATCCCGCCATTTATTCCACCACCGATGCTGCAGTATTGTGCAAGATGGCACAGAGGGACGGCCTTTGCGCCATAGTGGACGGACCTCTCGCCCTGGATATTTCAATATCAAAAGAAGCTTTGCGACACAAGGGCATTACTTCTCCGGTGGAGGGAGATGCAGATATTTTGCTTGTTCCCGAGCTTGTCAGCGGCAATATATTATACAAGTCACTGGTGTATTTTGCGGGGGCCAAAGTAGCAGGAATAGTGGCGGGAGCAAAAGTTCCATTAATACTCACATCCAGAGCCGATTCCGGTGAGAGCAAGGCTTATTCCATAGCCCTGGGCTTGATAATGGCCAGTGTCCACTCAGGTGAATAAAGTCAGTGTTTTGATGGTATCGCTGTATTTATATGAAGTCGGAACCCACTATAAAAAAGGTTAAAGTTTTGAAAATCAAGATCCTACAACTTGAGATTTAGAAAAAACATAGAAAAGAGGGGGAAAGGTTATGGAAATCTTTAAGGAAACTTTTGAAAAGGGACACGAGCAGATAGTATTTTGCAGTGACCCGGCAGCAGGTCTGAAAGCTATCATAGCCATCCACAGCACGGTGCTGGGGCCGGCTCTGGGAGGGTTGAGGATGTGGAATTACAGAAGCGAAGAAGAAGCCCTCATCGATGTACTTCGCCTTTCCAGGGGTATGACGTATAAAAATGCAGCTATGGGGCTGGAATTGGGTGGAGGCAAGGCTGTAATTATCGGCGATCCTCAAAAGGATAAGAGTCCAGAACTCTTCAGGGCCTTCGGAAGGTTTGTGGAAAGCCTCGGCGGCAGGTATATCACGGCGGAGGATGTGGGGACCTGTGAAGAAGACATGTATTACATTGCCCGGGAGACATCCCATGTGCTGGGCCTCGCCGGAAAGAGCGGCAATCCTTCGCCGGTGACGGCCTACGGCGTTTTTCTGGGTATAAAGGCCTGTGCGGAGTGGGTGTTCGGAAGCGACGACCTCAGGGGAAGGAAGGTAGCGTTGCAGGGCCTGGGGCATGTGGGAATGGAGGTGGCCCGTTTGCTGAGGGAATCGGGAGCAGAAGTGACGGCTGCAGATATTTATCCTTACAGGGCAAAAGAGGCTCGGGAAAAACTGGGAATAAAAATAGTGGAGCCGGAAAAGATTTATGATTTACCCTGCGATATTTTTTCTCCGTGTGCGCTGGGGGCCGTGATAAATGAAGACACGGTGGAAAGATTCAAATGCAGGATAGTGGCCGGTGCAGCCAACAATCAATTAAAAGATGGAAGTTTTGCGAAAAGATTAAAAGACCGAGGGATACTGTATGCACCGGACTATATAATAAACGGCGGTGGTGTGATAAGCGTGGCAGAAGAGCTGTCAGGCATGCCTTACAGTTTGGACAGGGTATTTCGGAAGCTGTCCGTAATACCGGCCCGGTTGAAAGAGATTTTTGCACTGGCCGTTTCAGAAGGGATAACCACGGCTGAGGCTGCAGATAGGGCTACGGAAAAACGTTTTGAAAAAGTTGTGGCTTGAGGATTTTTTCACAATAAAGGGAGGGGAGGTTTTTATGGAGAATAATTCATATGTAATTCTTGCAATAAATCCCGGATCTACCTCTACAAAAATTGGGGTTTTTCAAGATGAAACACCTCTTATAGCCGAAAAGGTGTGCCATTGTGCCGAGGAATTGGAAGCCTTTGATGGAATATCAGACCAATTTATGTTCAGAAAGCATCTGGTCCTAAATATGCTTCAAAGGAATAACTTTGATATGAAAAGGTTGAGTGCGGTGGTGGGCCGGGGAGGTCTTGTAAGACCGGTGGAAAGTGGAACCTATCTCGTAGACGAGTATATGCTGGAGGATCTAAAAAGCGGATATTACGGCATGCACGCGTCGAATCTGGGCGGAATACTGGCTTACGAGATCGGTCAGGAATTGGGAATCCCCTCCTATATAGTTGATCCTGTCACGGTAGATGAACTGGAGCCCGTTGCACGAATAACGGGGCTGCCGGAAATACAAAGGCGCTGCGTGTTTCATGCCCTGAATCAAAAAGCCGTGGCCCGGAAGGTGGCAGGTATTCTCGGAAAAAATTATGACGAATTGAATATTATCGTTGCACATATGGGAGGCGGAATAACTGTAGGAGCCCATAAAAAAGGAAGGGTTGTGGACGTAAACAACGGCCTCGACGGGGAAGGGCCCTTTTCTCCCGAACGGTCAGGCAAGCTTCCTGCCACAAACCTGATCAGGCTGTTTGTCGATACGGGGATGACATACGATGATATCAAGAAGAAAATTGCAGGCAGCGGAGGGCTGGTAGCCCATCTGGGAACAAATGATGCAAGAACCGTAAGAACCATGATGGAGCAGGGGAATGAAGGAGCCAGGCTGATTTTCGAAGCCATGGCCTATCAGGTAGCCAGAGAAATCGGAGCCTGCGCCGCCACCCTTGAAGGCAAGGTGGATGCCATAGTTCTTACTGGCGGGCTGGGTTACGATGAAGGCTTCGTGGACTGGATAAAACAGCGGGTGGCCTTCATATCGACGATTTACGTATTACCGGGAGAGGATGAACTGGAAGCTCTTGCAATGGGCGCTCTCAGAGTGTTGAAAGGGCTGGAAGAGGCAAAAAGGTATGCTCAATTCCCGGAGAGGAAGGAGGCATTGATCGGGTAAGTTTTGACTTTCTCATCTTGATACAATTTGCAAGGGGGCATCTTATTTGAATAAGCTGGTTATAGACAAAGACAGGTGTAAAGGATGCGGGCTCTGTATAGAGGTATGTCCCAAGAAAATATTGCATTTTGATAACTCCATTGTAAATTTGCTAGGCTACCACCCGGTGGCCGCCGATGATGGTTGCATAGCCTGCGGCTTTTGTTCCACTATTTGCCCGGATATTGTTTTCAGTGTATATAAAGATGTAAAGGAGGGAGAAACAGTTGGAAAAGCTGTTGATGAAGGGCAATGAAGCCCTGGCGGAAGCGGCCATAAGGGCGGGATGTCAGTGCTTTTTCGGATATCCCATAACCCCCCAGAGCGAACTGCCCGCATACCTTGCCAGGGAAATGCCGAAGAGAGGCAGGGTATTTCTGCAGGCGGAAAGCGAAATAGCAGCCATAAACATGGTTTACGGAGCTGCGGGAGCCGGTGCCCGGGTGATGACATCTTCTTCAGGGCCTGGCATAAGTTTAAAGCAGGAGGGCATTTCGTACCTTTGCGGTGCAGAGCTTCCCTGCCTGATCGTGAACATAGTCAGGGGCGGCCCGGGGTTGGGCGATATACAGCCGGCCCAGTCCGATTATTTCCAGGCCACCCGGGGAGGAGGCCACGGCGATTACAGGACTATAGTTTTTGCCCCATCATCAGTCCAGGAACTGGTGGATCTGGTATATGATGCCTTTGACCTGGCGGATATTTACAGAAATCCGGTCATGATCCTGGGAGATGGCATCCTGGGGCAAATGATGGAACCGGTAGTTTTCAGGGAAAAACCCCGAAGACAATTGCCTCCAAAGACCTGGGCCACTACGGGAAAAAAAGGCCGGGGACAAAATATCATCACATCCCTCTACCTCGATCCCGTAAAGCTGGAGCAGCACAACTGGAAGCTGGATAAAAAGTACAGGGAAATAATGGCGCGGGAATGCAGGTGGGAAGTGATAAACGGCGATGATGCCGAGTATTTTGTGGTGGCTTACGGCATATGTGCAAGGATCGCCTTTTCGGCGATAGAGATGGCAAGAAGCGCGGGAGTAAAAGCAGGTCTCATTAGACCAGTAACTCTCTGGCCTTATCCACAGAAGGCCTTCGATGATGTCATGAACAGGGCAAAGGCCTTTTTGACGGTGGAACTTTCACTGGGGCAGATGATAGATGATGTGAAGCTTTCCGTAAACGGCCGGGCCCCGGTGTATTTTTACGGCAGGCCCGGAGGCATGGTGCCCACGGCAGAGGATATTTTCAATGAAATCTTAAAGATGAAGGGGGCATCTGTGTGAAAGTGGTGTTTGAAAGGCCCAGATCACTGCAGCTCACCAGGACCCATTATTGCCCCGGATGCGGCCATGGCATAGTGCACAGGCTGGTGGCCGAGATTATCGATGAATTTAATATCCAGGAAAAAACCATAGGTATTGCCCCGGTGGGATGTTCGGTGCTGGCATACAATTATTTTGACATCGATATGCAGCAAGCAGCCCACGGCCGGGCGCCTGCAGTGGCTACAGGAATAAAAAGAGTTTTGCCCGACAGAGTAGTCTTTGCCTATCAGGGCGATGGGGACCTGGCGTCCATTGGCACCGCCGAGATAATCCATGCGGCGGGCCGGAGTGAAAATATTACGGTCATATTCATAAACAACGCTATATACGGAATGACCGGAGGCCAAATGGCCCCTACCACTCTTGTGGGGCAGAAAACCGAGACCACGCCCTACGGAAGGGATCCTAAAATGGCAGGGTATCCTATAAAAATATGCGAGATTCTATCGGTTATGGATGGCCCGGCGTTCATCGCCAGAGTTGCCATTAGTGATGTGAAAAATATTCTGAAGGCAAAGTCTATGATAAAAAAAGCTTTCCAGATGCAAATCGAAAACCGGGGATTTTCTCTGGTGGAAATACTTTCACCCTGCCCTACCAACTGGGGGATGACACCGGGGGATGCCATGAGATGGATAAATGATGAAATGACAAAGGTATTTCCGCCGGGCATATACAAAGAATCCTGGGAGGTGTTGGCATGAAACTGGAGACAATAATGGCCGGATTTGGAGGTCAGGGCATAATGCTGATGGGTGAGATCCTGGCTCACAGTGCCATGATGGAAAATAAAGAAGTTTCCTGGATACCATCCTACGGGCCAGAGATGAGGGGAGGTACGGCCAACTGCATGGTGGTTATATCGGACAGAAGAATTGCATCTCCTATTATTTCCCATCCCGATGTGCTGGTGGCCATGAACAAACCATCTATGGAAAAATTTTCGCCGCTGGTTAAACCGGGGGGATTGATTATCCTTAACATATCAATGATAGATGATAGACCCGCCCGCGGGGATGTGGATATACTGGAAGTGGATGCCGGCAAAATAGCCGATGCGCTGGGCAACTCGAAGGTCGCCAACATGGTTGTGCTTGGCGCACTGGTGGGCAAGACCGGTATAGTAGATAAAAAAACAGTTTTAAACTCTATAGACTGTTTCCTGCCTTCCCATAGAAAATCCATGTATGAGATAAATGAAAAGGCATTTATAAAAGGCCTTGAACTTATGGCAGGGGTTACGTTAAAGGGAGTAGGATAAATATAAAATATTAACAAATGAGAAGTTAACAAAAAGCCAGGGATATCCAAATGCCCTGGGTTTTTGTTGACTAGAATCGGGTATAATGATAAGATTTTTCATAAGAAAACTTTAAAGCGATGAGTTATGATGATAAAAAAAACTTTAGAAAAGTGTACATTATGTCCGTTTCAGTGCAAAGTTAACAGGACCATAGGTCAGAAAGGAATATGCAGGGCTCCTGAAAATATGATCGTGGCGAAGGCTTTCGCCCACAGGTGGGAGGAGCCGTGCATTAGCGGGGAAAAAGGTTCGGGCACGGTGTTTTTTACTCATTGCAATTTAAGGTGCATTTTCTGCCAGAATTTCAGGATAAGTCAGGAAGGGTACGGCAAGGCTGTTACTATAGACGAACTGGCCGGTATTTTTTTAAGATTGCAGCAAGAGGGGGTACACAACATAAACCTGGTGACCCCAACCATTTATACTCTGCAGATAATCGAAGCTATAAAATCGGCAAGATCGCAGGGCCTTTCGCTTCCTATTGTATGGAACTCCAACGCCTATGAGAGCGCGGATGTCATAAGAATCCTTAAGGGTTTTGTGGATGTTTATCTACCGGATCTGAAATACTTTGACGACGATATAGCTGTGAAGTATTCCAAAGCTCCGAATTATTTCAATATCGCAACCCGGGCCATCCTGGAGATGTTTTCACAGGTAGGGGAGCCGGTATTTGATGAAAAAGGGATCATAAAAAGGGGACTTATCATAAGACACCTGGTTTTGCCGGGACATAAGGAAGATTCCAAAAGGATACTCCGCTGGATTGCCGAAAACCTTCCCAAAGGTGTTTATATAAGCCTCATGTCACAGTACATGCCGTATTACAAGGCGGAAAGCCACCCTGAGTTAAACAGGAGGCTCTCCGCCGCAGAATATGACGAAATTGTAGAGTATTTTTTTGAACTGGGCCTTGAAAACGGTTTTGTGCAGGAGGAAGGGGCCTCTTCCGAGGAGTATGTTCCGGACTTCGATCTGGGAGGTCTCTAGGGTTTTATGATGACCTTCAGGGCCCTTCCGCTGGAAGCCAGGTCAAAGGCTTCTTTGTATTCGGCGATGTGAAAGGTCTTTGTTATCAGAAGATCTGTATCTATTTTCTTGTTTTCAATCAGGTTTAAAACCTTTTTCATATGAACTACGGTGGAGTCCGACGTGCCGTGGACGAACAGCTCCTTATAGTGGATGATATTGCTGTCGATGGTGATGGTGGAGCGATCTTTGGGAAGGCCGCCGAAGAAATTCACCCTGCCCCGCTTCCTTACGGCGGAAAGGGCCTGGATCTGGGCTTCACCCGAAGGAGCCGCCACTATGACCACATCGGCGCCTTGGCCGCCGGTTTCTTCCATAACGACTTTGATAAAATCCTCTTTTGCCGAATCCACCACCCTGTCGACAGCTTTTATTTTACGGGCCATCTCGAGGCGCTCGGGAGAGATTTCGGTCATTATTATTTTGGAAGCACCGAGGGTTTTGGCGATCATCGCATGGGCAATGCCGACGGGACCGGCCCCCACTATGGCCACCACATCATTCAAGCCCGTCTCTGAAAGCTCCTGGCCATTTAAAACACAGGAAAGGGGCTCAACTATGGAAGCCTGCTCAAAACTTACACTTTCAGGGATGGGAATGACGCCTCCGGTCCTGACCAGTTGTTCCGGTACTGCAACATACTCGGCAAAACTACCGTCATACTGGTATGAAAGGGCGGTCTTATGATCGCAAAGATTTGTCAAACCCCGAAGGCAATAATAGCACTTGCCGCAGGGCACCGTAACCGAGAGCAGCACCCGGTCTCCGATGTTAAATCCTTCAACCCCGTCGCCGACCTGTGCTATTACACCGGCGGCTTCGTGGCCCAGCACCCGTGGAAGCGTCATGCCGTGGGATGAGCCTCCGGCCTTTATATTCCGCAGGTCGCTGCCGCAGATAGCGCAGGCACAAACTTTTACCAGAAGACCACCCTCTGGCGCATCGGGTCTGGGGACTTCTTCCAATCTTAAGTCGCTTTTACCATGGAGTCTCAAAGCGAGCATCAAAATCACCTCTTAAAAAATCTACAAGACATCTCGAGCATTGTATCTATGCTCTATTCTGACTTCCGCAGAGATGAATTTTTTCCCTAACCAGTTGTTTCATCATTTCCATAGGCTTTTCATAAATCTCATGAAGCGATGCGTGTTCCGGCAGTTCTGATACTGCAGCTTTTAGCCCTTTGTATAAAGCCATGCGCAATTCGGTGGCGATATTCAGCTTGGATATACCGGCAACTATGGCCTCCTTTACCTGATCGTCGGGCGTCAGGGAACCGCCGTGGAGTACCAGAGGAGTTTCGGTTATTTTAACAATATCTTTCAAACGGTCAATATCAAGGCGAGGTTGTCCCTTATATGGTCCATGAGCGGTGCCTATGGCCACAGCTAAAGCATCCACACCGGTTTTTGCCACAAATTCCTCAACTTCGGAAGGAGCGGTAAAAAAGCTTTTTATGTCTTCTGCCGAATCCGAGAGCCCGACACCCACGTGGCCCAGTTCTGCCTCTACACTGATACCTGCGGCATGGGCGAATTCTACTACTCGGGATGTGAGCCGGATGTTGTCCGCAAGCGGCTGGGTGGAAGCGTCCAGCATGACAGAATTAAATCCCAGAGAAATGTATCTTGCCACGGTTTGGATGTCTGCTCCGTGATCGAGGTGGATACACACCGGGACCCTGGAATTTGCGGCCACTTCTTTCATCATGGGGACTATATAGCGCAAGTTACCGCTCTTCATATCCTGATCCAGAACCATAACTATGACCGGGGACTTTTCACCTTCGGCGGCCTCCACCACGGCTTTGAATGTTTCCAGATTATTTACATCAAAGGCCGGCACTGCATACTTTTTTTTGCGAGTGTCTGAAAGAATTTCTTTTAAAGTTGCAAACATGAAAAACCCTCCTGTAATGATTATATAGTGGTGCAGGGGACACATATCCTTTTGGGGTACAGATGTCAGGGGCTATATCTTCTTTTTAGAAGCAGACTACTAAGGAAAAGCGTCCCAGATTCAGAAAAAAGTAAAGCTGTATGAAAGAGAATTCGACAAATCATCTTAAAATCCTCCATGTGAGCATTTGTTCATTTTTCCCGGTAAAATGATGTGCAAATGCTAATGTAAAGATAGCAAAAACTTGAAATAAAAGTTTTTAAACCATGCAGGAAAAAACAAGACAGACATCGTATTATTATGTAAAACCAGGTTCTAGGATGACAGGAAGAGCGCATATATATGAGCTTGCAAAATATATAGCACACCAGGGAGAGAATAGGATGCAAAACAACATGAATAGATGGCTTGCCATGCATTTTCCGGCTTTAACCCATAGGAATTTTAGACTTTTCTGGTTCGGCCAGTGTATATCCCTTATAGGCACATGGATGCAAAACATAGGCCAGGCCTGGTTGGTACTTAAAATCACAGATTCTTCCTTCAAACTGGGACTTGTGAACGCTCTACAGTTTACACCGGTAATGCTCCTTTCCCTTTTTGCCGGGGTAATTGTCGACAGGTTTCCCAAAAGGAGGATTTTACTTTTTACTCAGACGACTCTAATGATCCTTGCCCTTATTCTGGCCACCCTCACCTTAACCGGCAGGGTAAAATACTGGCATATACTGGTAATGGCTATTATCCTGGGGTTTGTCAACAACATCGACATGCCGGCGCGCCAGTCTTTTATAGTTGAACTGGTAGGGAAGGAGCACCTCATGAACGGTATCGCCCTGAACTCCAGCATTTTTAATGCAGCAAGGCTGATTGGTCCGGCGGTGGCAGGCATGGTGATGGGGATTTTCGGCACAGCCGTATGTTTTTATCTGAACGCATTGAGCTTTCTGGCGGTAATAGCAGGACTTTTGATGATTAACACCCCGATGGAATCTGCGACGGTTAAAAACCCCTCATACAATGATAAACCCGTTCTGGAGAATATAAAGGAAGGCTTAATCTACATTAAAAACACGCCCCAGGTGTTTATAACCGTGATACTCATTGCATTGATAAGCACCTTTTCCTTGAATTTCAACGTGCTGGTGCCGGTTCTTGCCAGAAAAGCCTTTGGCCTTTCGGAAGAAGGTTTTGGCCTCATGATGTCATCACTGGGAAGCGGAGCCCTGATAGGCTCCATAATGCTGGCGGCAACCGCTCACAGGCCTACTTTTAAAATACTAATAGGCGCTGCTTTGGGTTTATCCCTGGCTGAAACTTTACTGGTAGGGATACATTCACAAGTACCCGCCATGATGCTGCTGGCTCTTTCGGGCTGGATGATGGTGACCTTCACCGCTTCAGCAAACAGCACCATACAGGTTAATACGCCGAATAATTTGCGGGGAAGGGTGATGAGCGTATATTCCATGGTCTTTGCCGGGGTAACGCCCGTAGGCAGCCTTTTTGCGGGATGGCTTGCCGGAAGATTCGGGCCGCGGATTGCTTTTGCATGTGGCGGCTGTATCGGCATCGTAGCAGCGGGAATTGCCATATACCAGATCATCAATTTTCGCAAGATGGCTCCGGCCCAAATTTAGATTGAAATCCACTAATAATGGATTTTCAATAAAATCACACTACATTTACTACATTTTACAATAAAATTTAGTTAATACCACTACATATCGATTAAAATTTTTTATAAAAGGTGCTTTTACACCGGAATCATATATAAATAATAGAAAGGGGATATGAAATTGAAAGACCCGAGGTTTGAGAAATTGGCCTGCCAGCTCATTCACTATTCGGTAGAATTGAAAAAGGGGGAGAAGATTCTCATAGAATCGGGGCCCGGGGAGATTCCGCTGGTCAAGGCATTGATCCGGGAAGCATACAAAGCAGGTGCCAAACCTTTCGTCTCATTGAATGCTCATCAGATTGACAGGGAGATCCTGATGCATGTTGATGAAGAAGCTTTAAAGATGATGGCGAGGTATGATTCCGAACGCATGAAGGATATGGATGCATATATTGGCATAAGAGGCGGTGAAAATATAGCGGAGCTTTCCGATGTCCCCCAGGAAAAAAAGGCTATTTACATGCAGCTCTATGTAAAACCGGTGCATGGCGATATAAGGGTACCGCGTACAAAGTGGTGTGTCCTCCGCTATCCCAATCCGTCCATGGCACAACTGGCAGACACCAGCACGGAAGCCTTCGAGAATTTTTACTTTGACGTATGCTGCCTGGATTATTCCAGGATGTCCAGAGCAATGGAACCGCTGGTGGACATGATGAACAGGACAAGAATGGTTCATATTAAAGGCCAGGGTACCGACCTTACTTTCTCCATAGAAGGCCTGCCCGCCGTAAAGTGCGATGGCAAAAGAAACATACCCGATGGAGAAGTTTATACCGCACCGGTAAGAGAATCAATCAATGGAGTCATATCCTACAATACACCTTCGGTATACCAGGGTTTTACCTTTACAGAAATAAGATTTGAGTTCAAAAACGGCAAAATCATTAAGGCCACGGCCAACGACACCGAACGCATCAACAAGGTTCTGGATACCGATGAGGGTGCCCGGTATATAGGAGAGTTTTCCTTCGGATTGAATCCGTATATTTTAAAACCCATGAAAGATACACTTTTTGACGAAAAGATTGCCGGAAGCATACACCTTACCCCGGGCAAGAGTTATGACGAGTGCGACAACGGCAACAAATCCGCCATCCACTGGGATTTGGTATACATCCAGCGCCCGGAGTACGGCGGAGGCGAAATATGGTTCGACGGCAAACTAATAAGAAAAGATGGTGTTTTTGTCCCAGAAGAACTTCAGGTTTTAAATCCTGAGAATCTGAAATAAATAAAAGGATTAATTGAAAATAATTAGAAACTGCAGGAGGCGGGAGTATGTTTAACAGGAACATAGTGGAAGGCTTTAAGAAGTTGAATTTGACATGGCCTGTAATAATACTCCCGTTTTTATGGGACACGGCCAAAATACTGGCCATTTACATGAGCAGTTTTCTGGGTTACAACCTTAATCTTGATCAGGACTTCGGCAGTGTCCTAATTAATATAAAAAACTATGATATAAGGGTTTTTATACCATCTCCTCTCCCTTCCATACAGCAGTTGGGCTTATTAAATGCGTTTCATGCGGGTTCGGATGTTTTTAACAACACATGGGCAGGTATCACAGCGTACGGTGCTTTTTTATTTCTTGGGGGCCTTGTAACTGCAGGATATCTGGGGCTGCTAAAAGATGGCATCAGAAATAGAAAGCCGCACATAAAAACTTTTTTTCAATTCGCATGGTATTATGGCCCGAGATTTTTTTTGGTTTTTCTTTTTGAAGGTATTTTCCTTTCATTAATGACTTTATTCGACCAGCCCCTATTGTTAACTGCAGCTATCGTTTTTCTCGGATTCATTTTTATTCTGGTGCCTTATACGATAGTTATGGAAGATTATGGTCTGGTAGAAGCCGCAATTGTGGCTCCCATGCTCTTATTGAGACATCTCAGGGATTTTGCCATGTTTTTTTTAAAAGTGGCAGCTGCTTCCACCGTTTTTTGCGCATTGATCGGTTTTATCGGACCATGGAAGTGGCTTGCAGCCATAATCGCGTGGCCATACATCGGAACCTGCCTTGTACTGGATATAATGCTTTTTTATCATGATACGATCATGAAACAGCCGCTGACCGAGAGCCCGAGGGAGTATCTGAGAGGCTACGGTCCGTCGCTTTTGAAAACCGTTATAATCATACTGGTTGTGACCCTAGTCGCAGGGCTACCCACTGTCATATCTAAAAACCGGTATTTTTCGGTGCTGATGCCGTGGCACCATCCAGTGATGGAAAAAGAGGGCTGCCTGTATCAGACTGAAGGTAGCATGATGCTGTCGCCCGGCAACCGGTTTAAAAAAGTTAAACTGATGATTGACAGCCTTTCTCCCTCGAAGGATGACATACTTTACACAAAACCGGGTTTCATCAGAGGCAAAGGGAGAATAATCGCAAACGGATTTGTACCCGTATATTTTTCTTTTGAACTGTCACGGACGGCGGCGGATGAAAACGCCGTATACAGCCTCCAGAACGGCGGCAAGGTTGAGGCTACCGACGGTATCTGGGGGAATCCTGTGGAAAGGGGCATGATACTTGCCATAAGTGGTGATATGAAATGCATCTCGGGAGTGATATATGACAGGAGGGATTACTCCGAATTTAATACTATCTGGTCTCCGGAAAAAGATTGTGTTTTACTGGGACCAGTTACCCGAAAAAAGAATTTATACGGTTTTTATGCTTCTGATAAAACACCTCAAACCCCTGTTGAATTTCAGTGGATCTATAACAGGGCACTTACGGTGACGGCTGCGGGGGAAAAAGACCCATTGTTTATTATGGAAAAACTGAATGCGGCCTTTGAAAGCCTTGATCTGGATTTGCTCCTTAAGATGCTATATTATGTCAGCGATTTAAAGCCGGAGAATGTGCTGGCACTTCTTCAAGAGAAATTTTCTCACTACAAGTGGGATATGAAAGCTAAAGGTATTGAAAACTGGGCCGGCAATGTAAAGTCCGATGTGAGCTATTATCCCATATCAAATGAGAAAATCATGCTGGTAGGAGACTACCATTATCTGGATAACAAGCTGGGTTTCAGGGCGGAATTGTTTAAAATAGGCGAGCGGTGGAAAATAACAAAGATGACCATAAAGGAAAATGGCGATAAATGATATTAAATATGTCAGAAAAGGAAACGGTGGCGGAAGATCGGTCAATCATCATTCGTAAACAAATCCTCCGCCAGTTTGCGCATTTCATCTTTTCGGCGAAGTGTCTCTTTAAAATCGACGGTCATACTTTCAAGATCGATGACATCGCCTTCACGGGCTTTTGATGGCAGCAGATTCCTCTTTATGTTCATCATTTTTCTATCATAAGTTTCGATGATGGCAAATTCACCTTCGAACCTGTCGATGACTGCAAACATAGCGTACCTCCTCGAACACTGATGGGAAATGGATTTACTGAAAATATAAAGAAATATAAAGGATAATGCATAATAATTAATATACCTAATTTACCCTGCTGATTTTGATATTTTTTCCGTCACTGGTCACCAATATGCTTCCATTGTCGGCGGTGGTGTAAACCTTTACGCCATGGGCGGCAAGGCGCATCAGTGTTTCTTTGTGGGGATGTCCGTAGTCATTGTTTTTTGCTACGCTTATTATGGCGTATTTTGGAGATACGGCGGAAAGGAATTCTTCGGAAGTGCCAGAGCTGCTACCGTGATGGCCCACCTTCAGTACATCGGCTTTAAGATTGTAATTATGTTTTAACATTTCTTCTTCGGAAAGTTTCTCCGCATCGCCGGCCAAGAGAAAAGAAGTATCCTTATATGTTACTTTTAGTACAATGCTGTAATTGTTCAAATCTTCGTAACTGTTGCTGTTTGGAGCTATAATTTCCACATCAACGTCCTTTTCTATCGGGATCGACATACCGCCTTTTGCGGCAGTAATTTTTAAATCCTTTTTGGATATGGCTCCAAGCACGTCCTTATATGTTCGGGTGGTGGTTGTAACCCTGGGCATATATATTTTTCCTATATCGAAGGCATTGATTACATCGTCCATGGCTCCGATATGGTCTTCATGGGGGTGAGTTCCCACCACTGCGTCAAGTTTTTTTACTCCTAATCTTTTTATATAATTTATAATAGTCTTTCCATCATCGTTATTTCCGGCGTCGATGAGCATGGTCTTTCCCTCAGGAAATTTTATAAATATGCTGTCGGCCTGTCCCACATCGATGAAACTTGCTTCAAGCAGAAGAGAAGGCGAGGACAAGCTCCGGCCTTCCGGTGCTGTGACATCGCTCTTGATTTGAGATGGTTTTTCTGTTTCGGGCAAAGTCTGAGTGGAACAACCCGAAGAAAGAAGTAGTGCAGCGAAAATTATCAGAAGTAGTATGTACAAGAATTTATGTCCCTTGAGTAAAGAATTTTTCATTATAAGACAGCTCCTTTTTTACCACTTTATTGGGGACATTCCTCCGCCTACCCCTCCTGTATAGCGGAAGCCAGATATCGGAAATCGGAGGTCAGATAGAAGGGATTGTCATTACGGCAGATCCAACTCAATCCGACCTCTGACCTCCGACCTCTGACATCTGCTATAAGGAGGTGTGTCCCCATACCCTTCAATGAGGACATTCCTCCGCCTACTCCAGAGGAATACCCCAGAAAAGGAGGTGTGTCCCCATACCTATTATACCAGAATTTTTCTCGGAGGTAATTATGGAAAAACAGTTTATAAAGGACCTGAAAGTGGGCGACAGGGTCAAAAGTTTATTCGGAGTTGCAAAGAAAGCACTGGTAAATTATCGATCCAGCAGTTCAAAAGCTCCCGGCCAGTATATGAAATTGCACCTGGTGGATTCCAGCGGCAGCATAGAAGGAAGGATTTGGGACGGCGCGGTAGAGGTTTCAGATCTTTTCAATGAGGGAGATGTGGTGCTGGTAGAGGGCAATGTGGCAGAGTTCAATGGTCTTCAGATTAACATAACCAGGATTGAAAAATATGAAGGAGCTGTGGACCCCGCACTGTTTCAGCAATGTACCTCAAAAAACCGCCGTGAGATGGTAGAGAAACTAAAAAGTCTTGTTCAATCGGTTAAAAATGTATACCTCAAAAAACTCCTCATGCTCATATTCGAGGATAAGGATTATTATTCGGCATATGTAAACGCGCCGGCTGCCCAGAAAATCCACCATGCTTACATAGGCGGCCTTCTGGAACACAGTCTTGAGGTGGCTAAAATATGCGAGAACATTGCTGCCGATTATTCCGATGTGATTGACCGGGACCTTTTAATAACCGGAGCCCTCTTGCACGACATAGGGAAAATAAAAGAATATGATTTTTCGAGTATTTCTTTTGAGATGACGGATATCGGGAAGCTGGTCGGACATCTCATCCTCGGGAAGGAAATGGTAGATGAAAAAATACGGGAAATCAATGGATTTCCCGAGCATCTTAAACTTGCCATCGACCACATGATCATATCCCACCATGGTGAAAGAGAGTGGGGGTCGCCTGAAGTCCCCAAGACCATGGAGGCTTTTGCACTTTTTCACGCGGATTTTTTAAGTGCAAAGTTGAATCAATTTGCGGAGCTTCTGCGGAATCATCATGATCCTGAAGCTTCCTGGACTCCCTGGGACAAGTTTCTGGAGCGCAGCGCATATATACAAAAATACAATGCGGTTCAAAAAACTCAAGATGATATTGCCACCTCCAGGGATTAGTCCCAGCAGGATCTGCCGTCGGTAGTTACGCATTTTCCGGTATCCTCACTTTTTTCGTAGGCATCGCAGTAGGTGCCTTCTTTTGATGAGCACCCTGGCCTTATGGAATTCACCATAACACTTTCGGCGCAGCATTCATTGTCTTTGTTATATTTGCATGTGGAAACATTACATTTAATATTTGCCATAGGTCGCCCTCCTTGAAAAATTTATTATTCCGTACTAGTATCCCAGAATTCGTTGTAATTTATTTATACGGTTATGGAGGAATTCTATCTCTTTTTGTAGAATTACATTTTAAAATAAAAACGAGGTGCGGACTTTGCCAAAGATAAATTTAAAAGATATAATAAAAAAAATGGATCTGGAAACACTGGTAGGTAGTCAAACACCGCCCGATATATTTGTATCGGATCTTAACAGGCCGGGCCTGGAACTTGCCGGGTTTTTCGACTATTTTGCTTTTGAAAGAATACAGATACTGGGCATGACCGAAATATCCTTTCTGGAGAGTCTTCCCGCCGGGGTCCGGCGGGAACGGCTGGAGAGATTATTGTCATATGAGGTACCCTGCATTATTATTACCCGAAAGCTTAAACCTCCCGAAGAAATTTTTGAACTTGCAAAAAAGTATAAAAGATATGTTTTGACCACTCCCGCAGCTACTACGAGATTTATCAGCAAGCTCACCGATTATCTTGAAAGCGAACTGGCACCCAGAACCACCGTGCACGGGGTGCTGGTGGATATTTACGGCGTCGGTGTACTCATACTCGGGGAAAGCGGTATAGGAAAGAGCGAAACCGCCGTAGAACTCATCAAGCGGGGGCACCGCCTGGTGGCCGATGACGCTGTGGAGATAAAACAGGTGGCAAAAAATGTTCTCATTGGGACAGCTCCGGAAATTTTGAGATACTATCTGGAAGTGAGGGGCCTTGGAGTCATAGATGTCAAGACCATTTTCGGCGCAGGTGCAGTGAGGGACGATATAAAAATTGATATGGTAATTGAGGTGGTGGAGTGGGAAAAATATAAAGAGACCGACAGGCTGGGCATAGAAGAGGAGAAGATCGATTTACTGGATTCATCCATCCCCAAAAAGACCATACCGATAAGACCCGGAAGAAATCTTGCTGCAATACTTGAAGTGGCGGCCATGGACCACAGATTAAAGGAAATGGGCTATAATGCCGCACTGCAGTTTAGCCGGAGGCTTTTTAAAGAGGTAAATGAAAAAAATAAATAGGAGGTTTACATATGCTTGATGATTTAAAAACCATAAGGAAACTGGATAAAAACGGCATGCTAGACCTTATCTACCATCTTCCCGAAAATTGCGAGGAAGCCATTAAAATTGCAAGGGATTCCATCAGGGGCTTGAGATTTCACAATATAGTGAATGTGGTGGTCACAGGCCTCGGAGGTTCGGCCATTGGCGGAGATCTTATTCGCATGATATCACAGGACCATTCGGTGATACCCATCCTTGTGAACAGAGATTACACACTACCGGCCTTCGTGGATGAGAAAACCCTGGTTATAGCTTCCAGCTACTCGGGCAACACCGAAGAGACCCTCGCCTCTTACCAGGAAGCCCTGAAAAGAAAAGCAAAGGTGCTGGTCATAACCACAGGCGGTGAATTGAAGAAAAGAGCCCTTTCCGACGAAGTTCCGGTTATAACCGTTCCGGAAGGCCTTCCACCGAGGGCGGCTCTTGGATATTCCTTCTTCCCGCTTCTGGTGGCTCTTGAAGAGCAGGGCATCGTTTCCAGAAAACACTTTAAAATAGAGGATACCATCAAGCTTTTAAGAGAAACCCGGGACCACCTGTGTCCCGAAGTCCCCGAAACCGACAACCCCGCAAAACTTCTGGCTAAAAAAATTCATGGCAAACTCCCGATCATTTACGGCGTATCCGGTATCACCGATGTCGTTGCGGTGAGGTGGAAGGGACAGTTTAACGAAAACGCCAAGCATCCTGCCTTTTTCAATGCGTTTCCGGAACTGAACCACAATGAAATAATGGGCTATGAGGGAGACAGGGACCTGCTTTCAAAAATGGAGATAGTAATTTTAAGATCACCCGATGAAAATGACCGCATTAAGAAAAGGATTGATATAACCAAAGGTTTAATAGAAGGTGTAGTGAGCGGAGTTACGGAAATATGGCCTAAAGGAGAATCGGTCCTTGAAAGGATGCTCTATCATATAATTTTCGGAGACTATGTAAGCGCGTATCTTGCCATTTTGAACCAGAAAGACCCCACTGAGATAGACTTTATAAACACCTTAAAGGATCGCATGAAAAGTTAAACTGGGGGAATATTTATGATTTTGGAAGTTGATACTCATTGTCATACTGTAGCCAGCGGCCATGCATACAGCACCGTGGTGGAAAATGCGCACGTGGCGGCAATGAAAGGTTTAAAGATGATCGCCATAACTGACCACGGTCCTGCCTTGCCGGGCGGGCCCCACTATTACCACTTTGGCAATATAAAGGTGCTACCAAGGCAGATAGAAGGAGTCTACATACTCCGAGGCATCGAAGCCAACATATTGGATTATAACGGCAAAATGGACCTGGAGGAAGCATTTTTAAAAAACCTTGACATAGTCCTGGCGGGCTTTCATACCTTTTGCTATCCGGGAGGCAGCGTTGAGGAAAACACCATGGCCGCCATAAATGCCATGAAAAATCCGTACGTGGATGTGCTCGTTCATCCGGGAAACCCCGAGTTCCCCATTGATATAGACAGGGTTGTACAGGCAGCGGTAGAGTACAATGTACATATTGAGATAAACAACAGCTCCTTTACGGTAAGCCGCCGCGGCAGCGAAGAAAATTGTCTGTTGATCGCAAAAAAGGCGGCATCCCTTGGGGCAAAAATCTCTATAGGAAGCGATGCGCATATTTGTTATGATGTAGGCAATGCTGACAAGGCTTTAGGGATAATAAAAGAAGCGGGTATTTCTGAAGAAAATGTGCTCAACACTTCGGCAGAAAAAGTAATAGCCTTTTTAAAGTCTAAGGGTCGGGATATAGTCCCGGAGTATAAGACCAGTAATAAAATTTAAACTTTAGGGGGGCTTTTTATGTCAACTATTGTTTATTTAAACGGGGAAAAGGTGGATTACGAAAACGCCAGGGTTTCGGTGGAAGACAGGGGTTTTCAGTTTGGAGATGGAATTTATGAAGTGGTGAGGGTATACGGCGGCAGGTTCTTTTATTTGGACCGGCATCTGGCCCGTATGAAAAGGGGAGCGGATGAAATATACCTTAACCTGGATTTTGGCCTTGATAAACTGGAAAAAGTTTGCCGGCAGGCTTTAAAAGAAAGCGGGTTTAACGACGCTTCTGTATATATACAGGTTACAAGAGGGGCGTATCCGCGCCAGCACGCCTTCCCGACGGAAAGTTCCTGCACATGGGTTGTAATTGTAAGAGAGGCCAAGGAGCAGCCCCTGGAGTTTTATGAAAATGGCGTAACTGGCATTACGGTGCCCGATGAGCGCTGGAACCGATGCAATATTAAAACCATTCAGCTTCTGGCCAACTGCATAGCCAAAGAAAAAGCAAAAAAGGCCGGAGCCTACGAGGCTATATTTCACAGGGGAGACTGTGTCACCGAGGCTTCCAGCAGCAATGTATTCATAGTCAAGAATAAAAAACTTCTGACACATCCCGCCAACAACTTTATACTCCACGGGATAACCCGCGGAGTGGTCTTAGAAATAGCAAGAGAAAACAACATCGACTGTTCCGAAGAAGTGTTTTCACTGCAGGATTTATTTGAAGCCGAAGAAGTATTTGTTTCCGGGACCATGACGGAAATTATGCCCATCGTGAAAATAGACGGCAAGATAGTTGGGGATGGGGTGCCGGGAGAAATAACAAGAAACATAATGAAAGCATACGATGAGCTTACAAAAAGCGTCGACCAGTAACTTTTTATTCGAATAAACTTACAAAAAAACTAATATAAATAGGGTAAAAGGTGCTTCGGGAGGGATATATAGTGTACCGGCGGCCATTTACCCTATTTTATTGCTTTGTCTTAATTTTTCTAGTAATATCTTTCACCGGTTGCGGGTCTGATAAAAAGAGTGTGGAACAAGAAGAAAAAAAGGCGTGGCAGGGTGTAATCACCCTGTGGGATTTTCCGCGATGGCCGGACAAAAATGGAGACAGGTTCGGATGGATAGAGAAGAAAATTTCGGAATTTGAAAAAGAACACCCGGGTGTCTTTATCCACTTGAGACGGCTCAAATGGGAATACGGCTTGATAGAACTGAAAGCCGCCGCATCTGCGGGTACACCTCCGGATATGGCGCCGGTGGCGGCGGATTTTGATTTTATATCGGCAGGCTATCTGGAACCGGTGGATGATTACATCAAACCGGAAGATATCTCAAAATACGACGAGAAAGCCATAGAAGCGGTATCATATCAGGGAAGGGTTTATGGTTTTCCGTGGTTTATTTCCACCCACTGTCTTTTTTTAAATAAAGACGCTTTTGACAGCAGAAACATGCAGATTCCCGAAGATGGAGCATGGAGTTTTGATGATTTTGTAGCAGCCCTGCAGAAATTGACTTATGATAAGAATAGAAACGGTAAAATGGACTGCTATGGCTTTAACCTGTTTTTATCTCCGGGGAATTTTACGACATGGCCATTTCTGACCATGGATGGCGCAAATGTGTTTGATGATGACGGAAGATTTGCTTTAAACAGCCCTGAGGGTGTTTCAGCACTGGAGAAAATGGTAGATCTTGCCGCAAAATACAAAGTTGTGCCAGAGGAAGAATACGGCACACTGGAAGAAAAAATTGTCTGGGGAGATTTTGCGGAAAAAAGAAAAATTGCGGTTTATCCCACCGGTTCCTGGGCGGTGAAGGTACTTGAAGAGAGGGAAAAGGCGGGTAAAGGCTTTAAATTCGATATTATCCGTTATCCTGAAGGAAAAGACAGAGCCAAAGCCTTCGCCGTTGTTTCGGCCTATGGTATCTTCCGAGAGGAAGATGCGGCAAAAAAAGACCTTTGTGCCGAATTTTTAAGTTACATTACCTCCGAAAAAGAGCAGCAACTTCTGGGTCAATACGGTGTATTTCCTGCAATTAAGACCGCTCAGCAAAAGGTGTCAGAAGAAGATCCGAATATGAAAAAGATAAAGATGATTCTCGACGATGCAGTGGTTTTACCGAAAGTCAATAGTTTGTATAAAAAAGATGAGATACTGACCAGCCAGGTGCGCATGGCTCTGCTATCCAAAAAGACTCCGACCCAGGCTCTGGAAGATGCCGAAAGAGAGATAGAGAAAATATCAAATAATGGGATAACAACCTACATGTGGAATAAATAAAAAAAGGAAGGCAAACAATAATATGGTAAATAATTCTACCGGTCGGCGAAAACTTCAAAGAAAGCCGAAACGCAGCTCGAGTATTGGATAGCTACCGGAGGGCTGAAAATGGAACTTAAGGAAAACGAACTCTTTGACAGGATCATTATGGGGCCACCGAAAACCGTAGAAGACATTACGTTCATACCGATTTTAAGCGTCACTCTGGGGTGTTTTAAAAGTTTTGGAACAGGCTTCGGAGGAAGCATTTCGCCAAAAGCATTTATAGTGATAGACAAAGATGGCAATTTGAGTTTTTACAATTTAATCCCGGATGAGAACCCCCTGGACATAATAAACAATATCAGCTAAAATTGTCATGAATAAATTATATAATATAAACAGAAAAACTGTAAGGTTTTTGAAATAAATGCAGGAATCGACCAGAAAATATAGAAATAAATACTTTGATTTGGAGTTTAAAAAATTGTTTTTGACGGTTGTAACGGCCGGGCACCTGACCGTTCAGCCAGACGTTCTGGCGCTATCCTTTGCTCTGCAGGGTTACGCCGGCAGCCCAGCGTCCTGGCCTTGATACCGGAACATCATGCATGCGTACATGCCACCTCTGCCGGAAACGCTTAAAGCTTAAGAACATCTTTGGCTTCATTTTACGGTGCCTTTGGCCGTCATTAACCATAAAACGCCGAAGTATTTACACCTGTATCAAATATTTTAAGTTAAGAAGGGAAGGTAAAATGGAGCTTGATTTGCTATACCATAAATTGAAAAGTTTTATATCTGAAGAAAGAATCAGAATAAATGAACCCATGAAAAACCATACCTCCTTTCGCATAGGTGGCCCGGCGGATATCCTGGTTTTGCCCCAGGATGCTGAGGAGATAAAAAAAATTGTGGCATGCTGCAGGAGTGAAGGTGTCCCCTTTTTTGTGATGGGAAACGGGACCAATCTTTTAGTTAAGGATAGGGGTATCCGGGGCGTTGTGATAAAGCTTGCCCAGAATTTTAATGACATAGAAGTGAACAAAAACATAATAATGTGCAAATCTGGGATCGCTGTATCGACAGCAGCCCGCGTGGCGCTGGAAAATAGCCTGAGCGGATTGGAATTTGCGAGCGGTATTCCCGGCAGCGTCGGCGGTGCAGTGGTAATGAATGCTGGAGCCTATGGCGGAGAAATGGCCGATGTGGTGAAAAAGGTCAGGGTAATGGATTTTGAAGGCAATATCTACGAGATGTCAAAAGAAGAGCTGGGATACTCGTACCGCCGTTCTGTGCTTCAAAAAGGAGACAGGATTTTGCTGAATGTGGAGATGGAACTTTTGCCCGGAGTCTATGATGAAATAAAAGCCAGAATGGACGATTACCTTACCCGCAGGAAACAAAAGCAGCCATTGAACTTGCCCAGTGCAGGCAGTGCCTTTAAAAGGCCGCCCGGGGGCTTTGCGGGGTATCTCATTGAAAAGGCGGGCCTCAAAGGTTACAGAATAGGGGGTGCGATGGTATCAGATCTCCATGCCGGTTTTATAGTCAATATTGACAACGCTACGTGCGAAGATGTGCTGAAATTGATAAATCATATAAAAAAAGAGGTAATGGACAAGTTTAATGTAGAACTGGAACCAGAAATAAAAATTTATGGAGAATAAAAAAGATTGAGGAGGCATGCAAATTGATTGTGGGGCTGGATATGGGGGGAACCCATGTGGATGCGGCCATCATTGACAGGGGAAACATAATAGATGTGGCTAAAACCCTCACCGACCGCTCCGATCTCTTTGGTTCCATATGGGATGCATTGGATCACCTGCTTTCGGGCAAAGATATGTCAACCATCGAACATATCAATTTGAGCACTACGGTATCGACCAATGCTATAGTGGAGGGCAAGACTGCACCGGTAGGAATGACCATCGAGAGTGGTCCGGGTATGGACCCTTCTTTTTTATCTTGCGGCCAGGAAAATATTTTTATCACGGGATATGTGGACCATCGGGGGAGGGAGATAAAACCTATAATACTCGATGAAATCAGGGAAGCGGCATACCGATTCAGACAAAATGGCATTAAAGCCTGTGCAGTTGTAACCAAATTTTCCATTAGAAATCCAATGCATGAAATTCAGATAAAGCGGATGCTGGAAGATGAATTTTGCCCGGTGACTTTGGGACATACCATTTCAGGGAAGCTCAATTTCCCCCGGAGGGTCTTTACCTCATATCTGAACTCTGCCGTGTACGACGTATTTAAAGGATTTTGTGGAAGTTTCAAGCAGGTGATGGAGAAAAAGAAAATAAACGTTCCCGTAAATGTGCTGAAAGCAGATGGCGGCACCATCTGCCTGGATGCTGCCCGAGAATACCCGATAAACACCGTCTTGTCGGGACCGGCTGCCAGCCTACTGGGAGCCAGCGCTTTCAACCGGGACAATAAAGATGCCGTCTTTCTGGATATAGGCGGCACAACCACCGATATTTCCTTTGTGGCCGACGGTGTTCCGCTATTCGAACCGCTGGGCATCACAATAGGCCCATATCCTACGCTCGTCAGAGCGATATACAGCGTTTCCATCGGCCTGGGAGGGGACAGCGCCATACATGTAGAAAAGGGGGAGTTAACAATAGGTCCCCGGAGGGAAGGGTTGCCCATGGCGCTGGGAGGGCCTGCGCCTACTCCCAGCGATGCCATGATAGCGCTGGGGCTTCTCAATTTCGGGGAAAAAGGCAAGGCTATTTCAGCTATGAAACGAGTGGGAGAGCAGATGGGAATGGATGCCATGGCCGCTGCAGAAACGGTATATGAAAAGATGGGAGATATCATTAAACAAAAGGTGGACAACCTTCTTGCAGATATAAACAGCCGACCCGTATATACCGTAAAAGAACTTTTGTATGGAAAAAAGCTGAAGCCCGAATATGTTTCCATAATAGGAGGTCCGGCCAGGGCAATAGCGCCTGTGCTGGAGAGGAAGTTTAATCTCCCCTGCCGCGTCCCGGAAAACTATGAAGTGGCCAATGCGTTGGGAGCCGCTCTTGCAAAAATAACCGCAGAGATCACGCTGCTTGCCGATACAGCAGCAGGAGTGCTTTCGGTCCCGGAGGTGGGAATTTATGATAGAGTTGACAGGAATTTCACTCTCGACATGGCCCGACAAAAAGCTCTGGAACTATTGAAAGAGAAGGCCGCAATACTGGGAGCCGAAGGCAGCGAAATAGAACCGGAAATAACGGAGGAGTCGTGTTTCAATATGGTGCGGGGGTTTTATACCAGCGGCAAGAACATAAGGATAAGAGCTCAGGTAAAGCCCGGCTTGCAATGTGAATTGCGAGGTGGTAACTATGCTTAAGGCGAAGAACAGACTAGGTCTTGTTTTTTTCCCGGCTTTTGACTGGGCCATAAGCTCCACCCATCCCGAGAGGGAAGAAAGACTGCTGTATACTCAGGATCAGGTGTTCGAAGAGGGAATAGCCGATGTTGAAGGCATAAAATTCATAAATCCAGGCATGGCCACTGAAAAAGATGTTCAGAGGGTGCATTTTTGCGTGCCCGACGTGACGTCCCGGGTGACCGAATCCCATCTCATTTCCGCCGGAGGTGCCATCAAAGCGGCGGAAGCCTTTATGGAAAGAGAGGTGGATAAAGCCTTTGCCATAGTAAGGCCTCCGGGGCATCATGCCCAGAGGGTAGTCTTCGGCGATAGAGGCTTTTGCATCATTAATATAGAGGCGTTAATGCTGGAAAACATAAGACAGAGGTTTGGCCACCGGAGAATAGCCATAGTAGACACCGACTGTCATCATGGAGACGGCACCCAGGACATATACTGGAATGACAGGGACACCCTCTATATATCCTTTCACCAGGACGGCAGAACCCTGTATCCCGGCACCGGTTTTATAGACGAGTTCGGTGGTCCTGCAGCCATGGGATACAATATAAATATACCCCTGCCACCGGAAACCGGTGAAGAAGGTTTTTTATACGTGCTGGACAACCTCGTGATGCCGATACTGGAAGAATACAAGCCCGACCTTGTGGTGAATTCTGCCGGCCAGGACAACCACTACACGGATCCCATCACAAACATGAATTTTACAGCCCAGGGCTATGCCAAGTTAAACCACAGGTTGAACCCGGATATTGCGGTCCTGGAAGGCGGGTATTCCATTGAAGGGGCCCTTCCGTACGTGAACCTCGGCATCATCCTGGCCATGGCTGGACTTGATTACTCCCATGTAAAAGAGCCGGACTATGATCCGGGGAAGCTTAAGCAATCTCCCCGCACCACCGAGTATATAAAAAAATTGTGCGAAACCATTTACCAGCGGTGGCGCAAAAAAGAAGATATAGCAAGAGATGCTTTAAAAACATTAAACGGCCGGGAGTATGTGGCAAGAATCAGGAATATATATTATGACACAGATGGCATCATGGAGGAACAGACGCAGAAGTTCAAAGTTTGTCCCCGCTGCTCCGGCCTGAATACCATCCATTCCCGCTCCGACTGGGGCTATGAGATATTCGCTGTCTCCATACCGAGGGATGCCTGTCCGGCATGCATCGAAGAAGGATATAAAATATATAAAGAAACTCCAGAAGGGAAATACTTTAAGATATATTTGCAGGATAGGGTGAACGACATATATATGAGTCAATGATTTTTTATTCACTTGACAGATTATGACTCCCGTAATTCAAAACAAAATTTTTAATCCCAATCTTATATGATACACCGTTTCTTTTTTATTTTTTATGATAGAATTATAAAATAAAAAAGGTTCTAAAATAGTAGTAGAGGTGATAAGATTAGGCAGGTAATCATATCTCCCGGATAAGATGGATTTTGGATAGCAGAATGTCCTAGCTTGCCCGGCTGCATAAGTAGGGTCGAACTAAAGAAGAAGCTATTATCAATATTAAAGAAGCGATTAATGGATATATAAAAGCTCTTTAAGACCTTTCGCACAGGTTGTGGTGCCTGATCATAAAATATTATACAAAGGCACGTTGCGGGCTATATTAAGGCAGGCTGGTATTAGTGTAAATGAATTTATGAACTCAATATGAAAAATAAAAAATGGATTTTTAATAGTTTAAGGTGGGGCAAACAGAGATTTAAAATCTATCCCACCTTAAATTTTTATCAAAAAAAATAAATCGCACACAAACGAAAATTATGCTAAAATATATATAATTATAAATTACATTTGCTGATTTATGGAGAGATAATAGGATGTTTGCAATAGAGCGACAGAACAAAATAAAAGAGATACTTTTTAAAGAAAAAAGGGTGGATGTATCGGAACTGAGCAAGCTTTTTGATGTAACAGAAGTTACAATCCGCCGCGATCTGGATAAGCTTGAACAGGATGGCTTCCTCATTAAAACTTACGGTGGGGCTGTATTGAATGAGGAGGTTTTCAAAAGTATCGCTGTCGATGAACCCGAGTATGAAAACCTTGAGGACAAGCAACTGATCGGCAGCATTGCTTCACATATGGTGGAGAACGGAGAAGCCATATTTCTCGGCCCCGGGACCACCTGCCTTGAAATTGCAAAAAAGATCAAAGACAAAAAAATCACGGTTCTGACCAATGACCTTTTAATAGCCCTGGAGCTGAAAGACGCTCTGGGTATAAAGGTAATAGTGTCCGGAGGGGATCTGATACAATCCACCTCCATGCTGGTGGGACGGTTTGCTCATCAGGCGCTGGAGGGCATCTATATAAACAAGGCTTTTATAGGCGTCAAAGGCGTAAACTTTGAGACCGGTTATACTCTGGACAGATATGAAGAAGCCCTGTTCCTGCAGGAAGTGTCCAAGATATCAAGAGAAGTGATCATCGTCGCGGATCACACCAAGTTTAATAAAACAGCCTTTGCCAGGCTGGGAGACTTGAAAATGGCTAAAAAGGTAATAACCAATAAACAGATACCCGATGAATACAAAAGCTTTTTCTTTGAACATGCAGTAAAACTCTATACAACGTATGAATTTGAGTAACCAAGTCTGGCTTCACTATACGGTGCTTTGGACGTCATGAACCACAAAAGCCGGGTTTTTTACACCAGAATCATATATAAGAAAGAATAGAAAATAAATGCGGGGGACGTATGTTGAGTTATTTTTTGGAAATGAAAAAAATAACAAAAAGTTTTAATGGGAATATAGTCTTGAAGGATGTAGATTTTTTTGTCCGAAAGGGGGAAGTGCATGCGCTGGTGGGAGAAAACGGTGCGGGAAAATCCACCCTAATGAAGATCCTGGCCGGGGTAATGCAGGCGGATTCAGGGGAGATTTATATTGATGGGAAAAGACAGGTTTTGAACAATCCCAGACAGGCTCAGGACGCAGGTATATCCACAATATTCCAGGATATAAATCTATTTCCAGATCTGACCGTTGCAGAAAACATATTCCTTCAAAGAGTACCTTTCAAGAGAATCGGCCTGCTAAAACTGATAGATTGGAAAAAGATATACAAGGATACTGAAAAATATTTGAAATATATGGGATTGAATTTCAAACCGCAGACTTCGGTAAAGTCTCTGAGCGTGGGTGAACAAAAATTTGTAGAAATAATAAGGGCCATGTTTCAAAAAGCAAAGATTATTATCATGGATGAACCGACTACAGCGCTAACTGAAAGGGAGACAAATCAACTTTTTGAAGTGATAAGGGATGTAAAAAAGCTGGGAGTTACAATTATTTTTATTTCCCATAGGCTTGATGAAGTAATAAAAATAGCAGACAGCCTGACCATCTTGAGAGATGGCGAAGTGGTGGAAACAAGTATTGCTCAAAATGTGGACTTGAATCATATAGTAAGGATGATGGCAGGCAAAGAAGTAGAGGACCGGTACCCCAAATTAAATGTAAAACTGGGTAAAGAAGTATTGAAGGTCGAAGGCCTCGGATACAACAACCAAATCAAGAATATCTCTTTCAGCCTTAAAAGTGGTGAAATACTTGGATTAACTGGATTGAGTGGAGCCGGCAAAAGAACGCTGGCTAGGACAATATTTGGGATCAACAGACCGTTTGAAGGTAAAATATTCATAAATAACAGGGTATTTAAAAACATTACTCCTGATTTGGCAATTAAAAACGGGTTATGTTATGTAACGGGTATAGTGGCAGGAGAAGGTTTGATACTGAAAATGACTGTACCATCGAATATTACTCTAACAAACTTAAATAGGGTTTCCCATAATGGCATTCTCATAAGAGCGGAAGAACTAAAAGCTGCCAGAGATTTTATAAATAGGCTGGAAATAAAAGCGGAAGAAACAGATGTAGTTCAGAATCTAAGCGGGGGCAGCCAGAAAAAACTGTTGTTTGCAAAATGGCTTTTTGCCAATGCAAGAATCATGATGATTGAAGATCCGACTACAGGTATAGATATAAGTTCAAAAGTTGACATATATAACATCATCAATGAACTTGTGCGTTCGGGAGTGGCAATAATTCTAATCTCTTCGGATCTGCCCGAATTGATAGGAATGTGCGATAGAATAATGGTAATGTACAAAGGGGAAATAAAGAAGGAATTTTCCAGACATGAAGTGACTCAGGAAAAGATATTGTATTATGCATCGGGGGGCGAAAGTTCAAAAAGTACATAAACGAACATAAACAAAAATATAACAAAATTTTTTTTAACAAAAAGGAAGGAATTTTTTACTTTTTGTAGAATAAAATATAATAAAAGTAAAAAATATTACAAAATAGTACATTAACGAAAATTTTTTTATCGCTATTGTTAAAAATAAAAAAGAAAAGGAAAATGGTTATGAATGATTTTATATTGGAACTCGATAATATTTCAAAATCTTTTCCGGGAGTAAAGGCTCTGAACAAAGTAAAGTTCAGTTTGAGGTCCAGAGAAGTGCATGCCCTGATAGGCGAAAACGGAGCGGGGAAATCCACTTTTATTAAAATAATAACTGGTGTGCATCAGCCTGACAGTGGAGATATTTTTCTGTTTGGCAAAAAAGTAACTTTTGCCAATCCTACTGTGGCAAGGGACAAGGGTATAGCTGCAATTTATCAAAACACCACATGCTTTCCTGACATGACCGTCACCGAAAACATATTTCTCGGACATGAATATGTGGAACGCAGAACAAATCGAATCTTATGGAAAAAAATGCATGAAAGGGCCAGGGAACTGCTCCGATCTATAGGGAGCAATATAGATCCCGAAGAAAAGATGGGCAGTTTGAGCGTAGCACAGCAGCAGATGGTGGAAATCGCAAAAGCGCTTTCCCAGGATGCCAAGATACTGCTTATGGATGAACCAACCGCTGCTTTAACTAATCGTGAAGCAGAAGAGCTATTTGCCATTACCAGAAGACTTAAAGAAGCAGGTACATCAATTATTTTTATTTCTCATAGAATCGAAGATATTTATAAAATTGCAGACAGAGTGACGATTTTCAGAGACGGATGTTATGTGGGGACATGGAACATATCAGATATTACAAGAGATGAACTTATAAAACTTATGGTGGGCAGGGAGATAACAACGCTTTTCCCAAAAAAGCAAGCAAAGATAGGCAATGAGTTATTGAGAGTTGAGAGATTATACAGAGCAGGGGTCTTTGCAGATATATCCTTTAAATTGCATGAGGGTGAAATACTTGGCATTACGGGACTTATAGGTTCCGGAAGGTCTGAAGTTGCTCAGGCTATTTTCGGTATAGCTCCAGCCGATGGAGGACAAATATTTATAGAAAACCGGGCGGTAAAAATTGATAATCCATTAAAGGCAATAAAACTTGGAATAGGTTACCTGCCGGAAGACAGACAGATACAAGGTCTCGTCCTGCCATTTTCCATCATGGAAAATATCACTTTACCGGTGATTGAGGAGTTGTCACGCAGAGGATGGTTGCACCGAACAGCCGAATATATTAAAGCTAAAGAACTGGCCGAACTTTTGCGGATAAAGGCAACCAGCGTTTTCGACAGAGCTTATTCACTGTCGGGAGGAAATCAGCAAAAGATCGTAGTGGCAAAGCTTCTGGCTGCCAGACTTAAGGTACTTATCCTCGATGAACCGACAAAAGGCATCGATGTAGGCTCAAAGGCGGCCATACACGAAATAATGAGCGACCTGGCTTGCCAGGGGTTCGGAATCATCATGATCTCTTCAGAAATGCCGGAAGTTCTGGGCATGAGCGACAGGATAATAGTGATGCATGAGGGCAGGGTCACCGGTGAATTCGATAGGGAAGAGGCAACCCAGGAAAAGATCATGGAGGCGGCTATAACGAAAAGGATTCATCAGAGAATTGCTGAAGTTTTATAAGTCTTAAGGTTGGGAAATTTATATAGCGCTTTAAGAAGATATTATTAATAAAAAATCAAAATAAATGGCTGTAAATAGTTTTACAGAATAAAGTATAAAAGGTGGAGTGGATGTGGCTGAAATAATCTTGGAGAAAAAATCTCGAATTTTAAGCTTTGCAAAGTTCAGAGAATTGGGATTACTGGGATTTATAATTATACTTGCTGTTTTTGTACAATTGCGCAATCCGAGCTTTTTAACGATGGAAAATATCAACGATATGATAAAAAACACCGCTATCCTGAGTATTCTGTCAGTAGGTATGATGCTTGTAATAATAACAAGGGGAATTGATCTTTCGATAGGGGCAACACTGGCGCTGGCTGGCATGATATCAGCATTGACAGTAAGCAGCAATCCACATATGTCACCCATAACAACAATGTTACTTGGAACGGCAGTAGGTATCGTATGCGGAGGAATTATTGGGTTTCTTGTATCAAAAACATCTATTCTTCCGATTATTGCCACACTGGGCATGATGAATGTGTATAGAGGTCTGACATACATGGTCAGCAATGGCAGATGGGTTAGCGCAAATCAGATGCCCGCAAGCTTTAAAGCGATCGCAACTGGCAAAATCCTTGGAATTAATACTCTGATTTTTATTGCCATCGTTATTTATATCGTATTTTTCTACTTTATAAATTACACAAGAACCGGAAGACAGATATATGCTGTGGGGAGCAATCCCGATTCAGCAAAAATCAGCGGGATTGACAATGAAAAAATTCTGTGGATGGTTTATACAATTATGGGAGCACTTGCGGGTCTTGCAGGCGTGCTATGGGTTTCAAAATTTGCTTCAGCCCAGGGAGATACTGCCATGGGTTATGAGATGAACGTTATCGCAGCCTGCGTCCTGGGTGGTGTAAATATAGCGGGAGGTTCGGGGAAAATATCCGGTATAATACTAGGCTCACTTCTGTTGGGAATATTGAACAATGCCCTTCCCCTTGTTAACGTTTCCCCCTTCTGGCAGCAGGCAATTCAGGGTATTATAATCCTTGTTGCCGTGATAATAAATGCCCTTGTAAAAAGAAGCGTTGATAGAAACAACCTTATAAGGAGGAAAATATAAGCCGTGGAGCATAAAAGCATTATTACAAAAAAGGAAATTAGTCTGAGAAATTTTTTCTTCCAATGGGAATGGATGCTTGTTCTAATCTTCATTGTTATAAATGTAATAAATTCAAATTTGTCTCCGTATTACCTGGATGCAGCACAGTTGCTTGATGCGACAATGGCTTTTCTTGACAAGGCATTTATCGTCCTTCCCATGACCTTTGTCATAATACTCGGCGATATTGATATATCTGTAGCTTCAACAGTAGCTCTGTCGGCAGTAATTATGGCTGTTATCTACAACCATGGAGTATCTATGGTAATTGCAATGATTATATGCCTTTTGGTGGGAACCGTTTGCGGTTTTATAAACGGATATCTCATAGTAAAATTCAAGGAACTATCGGCGGTGATTGTCACGCTTTCTACAATGATAATTTACCGGGGAATTGCTTATATAATACTTAAAGACCAGGCTGCAGGCAAATTTCCAACATGGTATCAATTCCTGGGATGGGGAAAAATTTGGGGTATACCGCTAATATTAATAGTATTTGTAATTTTTGCAATTCTTTTCGGCCTGCTGCTTCACAGGACGACCTTCGGAAGGCGTGTCTATGCGATGGGGAACAATATAACTGCCTGCCGTTTTTCGGGGGTGGAAGTAGATAAAATAAAAGTTATAATCTATACTCTTACTGGTTTTATGTCGGCCGTTACAGCATTGTTTTTGACTTCAAGGATGGGAAGCACGAGACCGAACGTCGCTATAGGGTATGAACTGGATGTAATTGCCATGGTGGTCCTCGGTGGTATCAGCACTGCCGGAGGGAAAGGAAGAATCATAGGGCCGATAATATCGGTTTTCCTTATCGGTTTTCTTCGATACGGACTAGGCTTAATAAATGTTCCTTCTCAAGAATTGTTAATAATTATAGGCTTATTGCTAATATTTGCTGTTATGATACCAAATTTAAAAATAAATACAAAAAATATAAAATTTATAAATAAGTTTTAGTTTTGATATACAACAGTTAAAAAACTGTTTGTATATAAAATTAATTATAAAAGGGGGAAAGGTAAAATGAAAAAAGCCCTGGTTATCTTCCTGGTTCTTGCGATTGCCATGTCTTTGCTGGCTGGATGTGGTCAAAACGCATCACAGAGCTCCGGACAAGATTCTAAACAACAGGGCTCGGACCAAAATTCCGGGCAAAGCGAACCTCAGGGGGGAGCAAAAGCAGAAAAAATGAGAATTGCTCTAATAGTCAAGAGCACAGGAAATCCTTTTATGGAAAAAATGGCGGATGGCTTCAAGACTGCCGTTGAAGAGGACGGTAACGAAGCTATTGTAAAAGCGCCTGATCAACCGACTGCTGAAGCCCAAATTCAGATGATCGAAGAACTTATCGCCCAAAAGGTCAATGCAATAGCCATTTCTGCAAATGATCCCGATGCACTGCAGCCCGCTCTGCAAAAAGCCATGAATGAAGGTATAAAGGTACTTTCTCTGGATTCGGCTGTTAATGCAAAAAGCCGCATGGTGCATATTCAGCAGGCAGATCCGGAAAGAATCGGAAGAATACAGATACAGGCGGCATATGAAATGATTGGTGGAGAGGGTCAGATAGCGGTTTTAAGTGCTACATCGCAGGCTACCAATCAAAATACATGGATCAAATGGATGAAAGAGGAATTAAAAGATCCCAAGTACGCAAAGATGGAACTTGTAAAGGTTGCATACGGCGATGACTTACGGGACAAGAGTGTGTCTGAAACCGAAGGACTCCTAAAATCCTATCCTAATCTTAAAGCAATTATAGCGCCTACCACTGTTGGCATAGCTGCTGCAGGCAAGGTTCTTACAGACAAAGGTCTAAAAGGCAAGGTGTTCCTGACGGGTCTTGGTTTGCCGAGTGAAATGGCGGAATACATTGAGAGTGGAGTTTGCCCGTGGATGTATTTGTGGAACCCTATTGATTTGGGGTATTTAGCCGGATGGGCTGCTAATGCGCTGGTGAAGGGAGAAATAACCGGTAAAGCCGGAGAAAAATTTACTGCAGGAAAACTCGGGGAGAGAGAAGTTATTCAGGTTGGAGATGGAACGGAAATCATGCTCGGCGATCCGTTCAAATTTGACAAAAACAATATCGAAGAATGGAAGAACGTATATTGATTTATAAATAAGTTTTAATTTGCCTCCCCAAACTTCATGTTTGGAGGAGGCATTTCATTGGAGGTATACTATGAAAAAAAGCAATAAATTTGCTTGGACCTGGACGATAAAAAAAGAATACCTTGACGAATACGTAAAAATGCATCTTGACCCGTGGCCTGAAATTTTAGAAGAACACAGCAGGGCCGGCATAAAAAATTACTCCATATTCCAGAATGGGAATCAGTTTTTTTATTGTTTTGAATGTGATGATGTGGAAGCTGCCTTTGAATATATTGCAAAAAGTGAAGTGTGTCAAAAATGGAATGCTATAACATCGAAGATGGTGGAAGGCTCCTTTGATTTTAATGAACCCGAACCCATAAAGCCGATGAGGGAAGTATTTTATCTTGAGTAATTTCGAGACACATATAATTTTTTTGGATATAGACATTTTAAAAGCGGGTGCCGGCCAGGCGCTCGCTTTTAATAAATATACCTTTTAAATCTCCTGACAACTCTGGCCTAATTTAAACAGGAAGATTATGATACAGCATCCGCAACGTTCCTTAGGTGCTTGCAATACAGCTATTATTTAAGCAAAGATCAGAGTACAGCTATGAATTTAAAGCTTATTTTCCAAATAAAAGATTATTGATAACAAAAATAATTTTTTTGATATCCCAAAAATCAAGAGGATTTTTTGCTCATTTATAGAATATAAATATATGTGAAAATAATAGAAACATCACAACAATGCACATTTTTAAAGGTTTCATTCAAAGGAGGCGAGCCATGCGACCGGAGGAACGGCGACAGGAAATTATCAGACATTTAAACGAAAGGGGCATTGCAAAAGTTACTGAATTAAGCGAAATATTCCAGGTAACGGAGGAAACCATTCGTCGGGACTTAGAATATCTTGAGAGCAAGGGCTACTTAAAGCGCACCCACGGCGGTGCTTACAATATAAAACAGGTTCAGGAAGAGACGGCTTTTTATATCAGAAACATGAAAAACCGGCTGGAAAAACAAAGTATTGGAAAAGTTGCGGCAGAACTGGTCCAGCCGGGTGATGTCATAGCGGTGGATGCCAGCACCACAGCGCTGCAGTTTGTACATTTTTTGAAAGAAAAAAAGGACATTGTAGTGATTACCCATGCCATAAAAGTAGTCATGGCATTGGAAGGTAATCGAGATATTACGGTGATATGCACCGGCGGGACATTACAGCCCAGGACCCTATCCTTCGTAGGGCCCTTGGTGGAAATTGCACTTTCAAACTATAACATCAGAAAGGCTTTCATTTCCTGCAAAGGCATAACTCTGGATGAAGGTATAACCGAGTCCACGGAACTTCAGGCAAAAGTCAAGCAGGAGATGTTGAAGGCAGCAAAGGAGACTGTTTTGCTGGTGGATCACGATAAATTTGGGAAGGCTGCACTGTCAACTGTGGCTCCGGTAACGGCGGTAAATAAGATTATAACGGATGCCAGAACGCCTAAAGAAGAGGTAAATGAATTAAGAAAACTGGGTGTGGAAGTTATAGTGGCGCTGGGGCCAGGTGAAGTCCACAATGAAAGTTTTGGTGAGTCAGAGAACCGTCACCTGACTCATTAATAACAGTAGCTCCGGTGACAGCAGTAAATAAGATAATAACGGATGCGGGCACACCGAAAGATGAGCTGGATGAATTAAAAAAACTGGGCATAGAAATTATAGTGGCTCCAAGGCCGGATGAAACCGGCGGTGTAGCTGGTGCGGCATGTGATTTAAAGCAAGTGATTAAATCCTTACCAGCGGGTCAAAGTGAGTTTAAACAATAATCGGGCGGTTTTTGCAGCAAGTAGTGGTCGAAGTCGGACGTCAACCGAAAGAAGGATATCCCTAAAGCGCGTGTTCAAAATGTTGCCTTATAACCATGCATAATATGATGAGTCGGAGAACCGTACTATGACTCACTGACTCATTAAAAAGATTAAGGAGGTTTTGATAATGTCTAAAGAATATGAAATATGGGAAGAGAGGCAAAGGGATAAAGGCATCGATGTAGAATGGGTCAAAAAGATGATTAAAAGCTTCAGGGTTGAGACTCCATCCTGGGGCTACGTGGATTCGGGGACCAGGTTCAAGGTGTTCAAACAGGCTGGAGTGCCCAGAAGCCTGTTTGAGAAGCTGGAAGATGCGGCCCAGGTGCATAAATATACGGGCATCTGCCCTTACGTAGCCATACATATACCCTGGGACAAGGTTGATGACTACAGTGAAGTGAAAGAATTCGCCGAAAGTCTCGGGCTTAAAATCGGCGCTGTAAACCCCAATCTTTTCCAGGAAGATGACTACAAATTCGGCAGCGTGTGCAATGCAAATCCTGAAGTCAGAAAAAAGGCGGTGGCCCACATGCTAGAATGCGTGGAAATCGCAAGGGCGGTCGATTCAAAGATCCTGAGCCTGTGGTTTGCCGACGGCACCAATTATCCGGGGCAGGGGGACTTCAGAGATAGAAAGCACTGGATGGAGGAAAGCCTGGCCGAGCTCGATGCTGCCATGGATGACGATATGAGGATGCTCATAGAGTATAAATTTTACGAGCCGGGATTTTATCACACGGATATAGCAGACTGGGGCATGGCGTACACCTTTGCTACAAAAATAGGCAAAAAAGCTCAGGTGCTGGTGGACCTGGGGCACCACCCCCAGGGGACCAACGTGGAACACATTGTGGCATTTTTGCTGGATGAGGGCAAACTGGGAGGTTTCCATTTCAACAACAGAAAATACGGGGATGACGATCTCATAGTAGGTTCCATAAATCCCTATGAACTCTTCCTCATTTTTAAAGAACTGGTGGCGGGAGCCTGCAGCCCCGAGACAAAAAAGACTGCTGAAAATGTGGCGTACATGATAGACCAGAGCCACAACATCGAACCCAAGGTTCCTGCCATGATACGTTCGGTTTTGAATGTTCAGACGGCCTATGCGAAAGCGCTTTTAGTGGACAGGGAACATTTGAAGGAACGTCAACTAAATGGTGATGTCTTAGGGGCAGAAGCCCTGGTGAGGGAAGCCTTTGAGACTGATGTAAGGCCGCTTTTGGAAAATATCAGGGAGGAAATGGGTCTCGCTCCAGATCCCATGAAAGCATACCTTGAGAGCGGCTATGAACAAAAGAAGCTTGAAAGAGGCATAGGCGGCAAGGGCTGGGAGTAGGACTGCATTTACACGCCGAATTACGGGCATACCCCTGCAGAGCGAAGGAGCGGCTTAAAGCGTTTGGCTGAACGGTCAGGTGCCAGACCACAACCACCAGAATCGACTTTTTACACGAATAACTTTAAATGGAAAGAAGGTAATCCCATGAATGATGCTGCCTTTCAGGATCTCGAGATCATATCCCGGGCCGTGGGCAACTCCCCAGACATGGTGCAGGGGGGCGGAGGCAACACTTCGGTAAAACTAAATGATGAGCTTATGGCGGTTAAGGCTTCGGGCTATAAACTGAAGCAGGTGACTAGAAGCGAAGGATTCGTAGTGGTAAATTACAAAGATATTAAAGACTATTTTGACCGGGCGGATTTGGATTCCGGTATTGACTATGAAAAAGACAGCACTGCTTTTTTGAAAAAGAGTGTAGTTAAAGTTGAAGGATTAAAGGAACTCAGACCTTCTGTGGAAGCGGGCTTTCATTCGATTTTACAAAAATATGTGATTCATTCACATGCGGTCTATGTTAATATCCTCTGCTGCAGCAAAAAGGGTGAAGAAATCATCCGGGAGATATTTTCCGGCAAGCCCTATTGTTTCCTCTGGATTCCATATGTAAATCCGGGTTTTGCTCTTACTCTCAAGATACGGGAAGCGTTGGAGCGCCACATGAAAAGCGGCGGAAAGTTTCCAAAAGCTATATTTATGGAAAATCACGGCCTCATAGTAAACTCCGATAGACGTGAGGAAGTCATAAGACTCCATGAGGATGTAAACGGGTCTATAAAGAAATTCTTAAAACTAATGGAACCTTACCCGGAGATCCTTGTTGAGAAGATCGACGACGACATTTTTATGAGCCGCACCGCATATCTAAAAGACTTCTTTAAAAATAACAGCATCTCCTCTGATTTTTTTGATAAAAATGCCCTATACCCGGATCAATTAGTTTATCTGAACGATAACATCTCGCTGGATAATAATGAAAATAAACTGAATATCAACACAAAAACCGGAGAAATAACTTATAGGACTTCTTTTCAGGAAGCTCTTACCATGGAAGAAACTCTACTTGCATATATTTATGTTTTGAAAAATATCAAAGAAAAAGGACTTCCCATAAAGAAAATGACGCCCGAAGAGATCGGATTCATCAAAAACTGGGAGAGCGAAAAATACCGTAAAGCCTTGATAAAAAGAAGTTAATTCTCCACCAGAGGCAGGATGAGCAAAGGTGCCGGGCCGTCTCCGGCAAATAAAACGGCTTTCTATGCTGGAATCGATGTTAATCAAAACATATTCTGCAAGGAGAGGATTTGCATGAAGACAAAAGCAGTAAGATTATACGGGAAAAATGACCTCAGGCTTGAGGAATTTGAGCTGCCGCCCATAAAAGACGATGAAATCCTGGCCCACATTGTATCGGATAGCCTTTGCATGTCTTCATACAAGGCGGCGGTGCAGGGACCGGAACACAAGAGGGTTCCGAAAGATATAGACAAAAGACCCGTCATCATCGGACATGAATTTTGCGGTGAAATTCTGGAAGTAGGGAAAAAGTGGAGCCTAAAATTCAAACCCGGTCAGAAGTTTACCGTTCAGCCGGCGCTGAACTATAGAGGAACTCTTGCGGCACCGGGATATTCCTTCCAGTATATAGGGGGGGATGCCACATATATAATCATACCCAATGAAGTTATGGAGATGAACTGCCTTTTGACTTACGAAGGTGAAGCCTATTTTTACGGGTCCTTATCCGAACCCATGTCCTGCATAGTGGGAGCCTTTCATGCCAGCTACCACACCGTCCAGGGTTCTTATGTGCATCACATGGGCATTGCAGAAGGCGGCAATATGGCCATGCTGGGGGCGGCAGGCCCCATGGGGCTGGGGGCGGTGGATTATGCCATCCATGGTCCGAGAAAACCTCGATTCCTTGTAGTGACCGACATCGATGATGCAAGACTTGCCAGGGCAGCCCGGATCATCACCGTGGAAGAAGCCGCCAAAAACGGTGTGGAACTCAAATATATAAACACTGCCGGCATCGAAAACGTGGATAAATACTTGGTGGACCTCACCGGCGGAAAAGGCTACAGTGATGTCTTCGTGTTTGCGCCTGTAAAACCCGTGGTGGAGATGGCCGATAAAATCCTGGGCAGGGATGGATGCCTCAATTTCTTTGCAGGCCCCACCAATCCCGCTTTTTCTGCGGAGTTTAATTTCTACAACGTGCACTACAACTCCACTCATGTAGTTGGCACCAGCGGAGGCAATACCGATGACATGATTGAATCCCTGCAACTGATGGAAAAAGGTCTCATAAACCCGGCAGCAATGATAACTCACGTGGGAGGGCTCAACTGTGTGGTGGAGACCACCTTGAATCTCCCCAAAATACCCGGAGGCAAAAAGCTTATCTATACCAACATCGAAATGGAACTTACGGCTATTTCGGATTTCCGGGAAAAGGGAAAGACGGACCCGCTTTTTGCAAAACTTGCCGATATTGTGGAAAACAACAATAGTCTGTGGTGCACCGAAGCGGAAAGGTATCTGCTGGCAAATGCCAAACCAATAAAATAAAAACCCGTGCCACGTCATATGAAATATATATATGGGAGCAAAGGAATATCATGGAAAAGAAATATGAGCGGTATATTGAGGAACTTAATAATGAGGATTTAAACATAAGACTTGAAAATCTTAGGAAACTTGCAGAAGCCATTGAAAATGGCTGCATATTGCGGTCCCAGACAGGCGATTGCGTGAACAACCATATTCACACCTTCTATTCCTTTTCACCCTATTCCCCCGCTAAAGCCGTATGGGCCTCATATAATGCCGGCCTTGCCACGTGCGGCATTGTAGATCATGATACCGTAAGCGGCGTTCCGGAATTCATAGAAGCGGGCAATATAATAGGCATAGCTACTACCATAGGGATGGAATGCAGGGCGGATTTTTCCCGGACACCCTTAAAAGGGAGAAAAATAAACAACCCAGATCAGAATGATATAGCGTATGTGACTCTACACGGTATTCCTCATACTCAGATAAATAAAGTAAAAGCATTTATTGAACCTTATAAGGAAGAAAGAAACAAGCGAAACCGGCTGATGGTAGAAAAGATAAACGGTACTATGGCCCCATCGGGCATTAAACTGGACTTTGATAAAGATATTGTTCCTCTTTCCAAAAATAATGAAGGAGGAAGCATAACCGAAAGGCATATACTTTTTGCCCTGGCAAAAAAATTGACGGAAAAATTCGGTAGAGGTTCTGAGCTTCTGGAGTTTTTAAAAACAAAAATGAAATTGCCCGTTAGCGAAAAGAATGAAAAATACCTGCTGGATTTGGAAAACGAATACTATCTCTACGATGTACTGGGAGTGTTGAAAAGCGACACATCATTCTTTTATATTAACGCCACCGGTGAATGCCCGGACGTGAAAGATTTTATTAAAATGGCGGATGAGGTAGGGGCCATCCCGGCGTATGCGTACCTGGGGGATGTAAAAGACTCCGTCACCGGAGATAAAAGAGCTCAGAAATTTGAGGACGGCTATCTGGAAGAGCTATTTGAGGTGTTAAAGGATGCGGGATTTAAAGCCATCACTTATATGCCCACCAGGAACAGTCTCCAACAGCTTGCAAGACTGAAGGCTCTCTGCAAAAAGTACGGATTCTTTGAGATAAGTGGCGAAGATATAAATTCTCCGCGACAACCTTTTATCTGCGACGCCTATAAAAAACCCGATTTTCGAAACCTTGTCGATTCCACATGGGCGCTTATAGGGCATGAAAAAGCTGCCACTCGGGATATCGAAGACGGCATGTTTTCACAAAAAACCATAAAAAAATATCCAGATTTGGAAGAAAGGATTCAGATATTTAAAAAAATAGGTTTAAGCGACAGGTGATGAAAAATTTAATGTAAATGGTTTCTGTGGCTGAGAGGCAAATGGCGAAGTTAGCATAACATGCAGTTTAACCGGCGTATAGCTTTTCAGATGTACGGGTGATATTCTGTTTTATATTTTTATGTAAGATTGGAGGCATTAATATGGAAAAATCATGGCTTGGCCTTGAAGGCAAAGTCGCCATCGTTACCGGCAGCGCTTCCGGGATAGGGAAAGCCGTGGCCGAAGAGATGGCGGAGCAAGGGATGCATGTGGTGGTATGCGATGTAAACCCGGCGGGGCATGAAGTTTTAAATGAACTGTGCGGCGGCTCTGAAAATCATATGTTTGTTCAGGTGGATGTGACAAATGCTCAAAGCGTAGAAAATATGGTGCAAAAGGTCGTTGAAAAGTTCGGCAGAGTGGATATTCTCGTCAACAACGCCGGCATAAATCTGCCCCGGTTGCTGGTGGACCCCATGGACCCGAAGGGTAAATATGAACTGAAGGAAAAAGAATTTGACCTTATGGTGGCCATAAACCAGAAAGGCGCCTTCCTGTGCGCACAAGCGGCAGCCAGGGAAATGATTAAAAGAAATAGCGGGGTCATAATCAATATGAGCTCAGAAAGCGGGCTTGAAGGTTCCGAAGGCCAGAGCTGCTATGCCGCTACCAAGGCCGCTCTTTATTCCCTTACCAGGTCCTGGGCAAAAGAACTGGGGAAATACGGGATAAGGGTCGTAGCCCTGGCGCCGGGGATCCTGGAAAAGACCGCTTTGAGGACGGAAGCCTATGAGGAGGCACTGGCATACACCCGCGGAATAACTGTGGAACAACTGAGAAAAAGCTATGAGAAAGTATCCATCCCTCTGGGGAGAGTGGGAACATTGAGAGAAGTGGCCGACCTTGTCTGCTTTCTGGCATCCGATAGGGCAAGCTATATACACGGCGTTACCTACAACATCACCGGCGGGAAGTCTCGGGGTTAGGAGGATATGAAATGAAAGCCGCCGTTTTTGAAGACATCGGGAAAATTGAAGTGAAAGATGTTCCGGTGCCCAAAATAGATGAAAATGGTGTCCTGGTAAGAGTAAAAGCATGTGCCATCTGCGGTTCGGACATCAGGATATTCCATCATGGCAACAAAAGGGTAAAACCCCCGCAGATACTGGGCCACGAGATCGCCGGCGAGGTAGTGGAAGTGGGGCCAAAAGTCACCAGATTCAAACCCGGAGACAGGGTAGCCATGGGTGGAGATATACCCTGCGGTGAATGTAGATATTGTGAAAACGGCATGGGCAATATCTGTCATATAAATTATGCCCTGGGATATCAGTTTCCGGGAGGATTTGCGGAATATGTGGCGTTGAATAGCCTTGCGGTAAATTACGGCCCGATACATAAGATTCCCGACAATGTATCCTACGATGAAGCGGCCCTGGCAGAACCCCTGGCCTGTGTGCTAAACGGCCTGGAGCTTTCCAATATAAAACTTGGCGATACGGTGGTAATCATAGGGGCAGGGCCCGTGGGTTGTATGATGATAGAAGTTGCAAGGCACATGGGCGCAACGAAAATCATCATGGTCCAGCGATCCAGGCCCAGGCTTGAAATAGCTAAAAAATTCGGGGCTGATGTCTACATCTGTTCTTCTGAAGAAAATGCAGTATCCAGAGTCCTGGAAGAGACCGGAGACCAGGGCGCCGATGTGGTGATAGTGGCCAATTCTTCCCCCGAAGCCCAGGCAGAGGCTTTGAAGATGGCGGGAAACAGGGCCAGGGTAAACTTCTTCGGGGGCCTACCCAGAAATAAATCCATGGTGACAATGGATACGAATATTATTCATTATAGGGAAGTGTTCGTCCACGGTTCCCACGGGGCATCACCCGGCCATCACAGGAAAGCTCTGGATCTCATTGGATCAGGAGCAATAAAAATCGGGAGATACATATCCCACAGATTTTGCCTGGACGATATCCTCGAAGGATATAAAGTGGCCGAGAGCCATGAAGGACTGCGAGTCGTGATAAATCCTTGAATGCAGTAAATATATTAATTGATAATTCCTTTCTTCGCTTAAAACTAAACTTAAATCGGGAGGGGCATGATATGGCTAAGATATATAATCTTGCCGCCGATTTCGGAGCATCCAGCGGTAGAATAATCCTCAGCCAGTTCGATGGAAACAAAATTGAACTGGAGGAAATCCACAGGTTTCCCAATGACCCTGTGAGGATAGGTAGCAGGTTTTACTGGGATTTTCCGAGATTGTTTCACGAACTTAAGAATGGACTTAAAAAAGCGGCGTCCAAAGGAATTGAAATATCCGGTATTGGAATAGATACCTGGGGTGTGGATTATGGCCTGATCGATAAAAATGGAGACCTTTTATCAAATCCCATTCATTACAGGGACAATAGGACCGATAACATAATTGACGATGTAGAAAAAATCATATCCTTTGAAGAAATATATAAAGTCACCGGCATACAGTATTTACAATTAAACACTCTGTACCAGCTTTATGCTGACTTAAAATTCAGGCCGTACATATTGGAAAAAGCCGATGCACTCCTCTTCATGCCGGATCTCTTCAATTTCTACTTGACCGGACAAAGATTTAATGAATACACCATCGCTTCAACATCCCAGATGATGGAGGTACATTCAAAAACCTGGGCTGTAAAGATGCTGGAAAGATTATCCTTACCCGCAAACATACTTCAGAAGATAATGATGCCCGGCCATATAATAGGTAAGCTGACCGAAGGCATCCAGGAGGAGACGGGTCTTTCGGACGTGCCTGTGATGTCGGTGGGAAGTCATGATACCGCTTCTGCCGTTGCCGCGACACCCCTCGAAGGAGAAAACTGTGCGTACATAAGCAGCGGCACCTGGTCATTGCTGGGGATAGAAAGCAAAGAACCCATAGTGAATGAAAACTCCTTAAAAAATAACTTCACCAATGAGGGCGGCCTGGAAGGCAGAATAAGATTTTTAAAGAACATAAATGGCCTCTGGATGATCCAGCAGCTCAAAAAACACTGGCAGGAACATGGAATCGATGTGGGATACGGTGAGATAAGCAAGGCCGCCGCCACGGCTAAAAATGACAGCTTCATAATCGATCCCAACGATAAGAGCTTCCTGGCTCCGACAAACATGGCTTCGGCGGTCCGGGAGTACTGCAAAAATAAAGGTCAGGGCGAACCCGAAGATATAGGAGAGATCGCCAGAGCCGTATATAACGGTCTTGCCCGGGAATACAAGGCCAGGATATCCGATCTTGAAAAAATAACCGGCAGGACCATAGATATCATCAACATGGTCGGTGGCGGCATCCAGGATGAGTTTTTATGCCAGCACACCGCCAATATAACCGGCAAGACTGTGCTGGCAGGGCCCGTAGAAGCCACCGCCCTTGGAAACATTCTGGCACAGCTCATGGCCCTGGGAGAAATAAAAGACCTTTCTCAGGGTCGGGAAATCGTGAAAAATTCCATAACTCAGAAAAAATATACAAAGCAATAAAATGAAGATATAAAGCAAGTACAAAAGCAAGCAATGGCCAGTATCTTGACTCATAAAACATGGGAGTTGCATAACACAAGAAAATAATTTTACTCAAAATTCTTGACTGAGTAAAATGGTAAATATATAATGAAATTAAACTCATATAGTTTGTGCGGTTGGATAAAATAAAGTTTGGATGATAACGGCATATCACCCTGATTTAGAAATACGGCATGAAGATTTTAATACCAGGAGGAAAAACTGAATGCATAAATGTCTTTATGTGCATAAGGGTAGTAGAAATGCTGCCCTTAATTTTTTAAGGTAATTGTAACAGAAAAACAAAGCCAACTGGGATAAAGTTTGAAGGGAAGAAAGTTATGGAAAATTACGGATTTATTAAAGTTGCATCGGCATCGCCGAAGCTTAAGGTAGCAAACACCGATTATAACATCAACGAAATAGAACAAATGATGCGAAGGGCCGATGAAATGGGAGCAGCCATCATAGTTTTTCCTGAGCTATGCATAACGGCATATACGTGCGGCGACCTTTTTTTACAAAGAAAACTCCTGGAAAAAGCCGAAAGCGCTCTTTTTGAACTCCTGGATAAAACCGAGGATCTTGATATTCTAGCAGCGGTGGGCCTTCCAATCTCCATAGACGGCAGGTTATTTAATTGCGCAGCGGCGATTCAGCGGGGGAGCATTCTGGGTATCGTACCAAAGATGTTCCTGCCAAACTACAAAGAGTTCTATGAAAAGCGATGGTTTACGTCGGGCCATGAGATAAGCAAGGCGGTTTCAGAAATCAAACTTAAAGGCCATACCATTCCTTTTGGCCATCTGTTGTTTCGCAATAGTAAGTATGATATAACGCTGGGCATAGAGATATGTGAAGATCTCTGGGCCGTCATTCCTCCCAGTTCCTATCTTGCGTTGAGCGGTGCCAATATCATCGCAAATCTTTCCGCCAGCAATGAGCTGGTGGCAAAAGCGGAATACCGGAGGAAGCTGGTTGAGCAGCAGAGCGCCAGGTGCATCAGCGGATACATATATGCAGGAGCCAATGTCCATGAGTCCACGACCGATCTTGTTTTCGGGAGCCACTGCCTCATTGCGGAAAACGGCATAATACTTGCAGAGTCCCAAAGGTTTGGCCGGGATAATACCATCATCTATGCAGAAATAGATGTAGAAAGACTCCTGGCCGAAAGGCATTACAACAAGAGTTTTGCCGATGACTACGACATGGAGACGGACCGCAGGAAGTATAGATTTGTGGAGTTTGATTTTACTAAAAGAATATTGATAAATGATACCGGAAATTTTTACAGGACCATAGATCCGCACCCCTTTGTTCCGGAGGACCCGGCCACCGTCAGCACCCGGTGTGAAGAGATATTCAACATTCAGACTACAGGTCTTGCCAGGAGGCTGGAGCATACGGGATCGAAAAAAGCGGTATTGGGCATCTCCGGGGGTCTGGATTCCACGCTGGCACTGCTCGTTACGGCAAGGACCTTTGACATGCTGGGCATTCCTCGGCAGAATATAGAAGCGATCACCATGCCAGGATTCGGAACGACGGACATGACATACCAGAATGCCATTGAGCTTATGAAATCTTTAAATGTAAACATCCGGGAAATCGACATAAGGCCCGCATGCCTTCAGCATATGAAGGATATAGGCCAGGACCCCAGCGTGCATGATGTAACCTATGAAAACTTGCAAGCCCGGGAGAGGACCCAGATTCTCATGGATATAGCAAACAGGATGGGGGGTCTGGTGGTAGGGACCGGGGATTTGTCGGAACTGGCACTGGGATGGGCCACCTATAACGGTGACCACATGTCCATGTACGGTGTCAACTGCGGAGTCCCTAAGACCCTGGTGAGATTTCTGGTAAAGTGGGTGGCTGAAAATATTGCGGACGAAAGGACGCGGCAAGTGCTTTATAAAATCATCGATACACCCATTAGTCCCGAACTGCTTCCACCGGATGAAGGGGGCCACATCCGCCAGAAAACTGAGGAAGAAGTAGGCCCCTACGAACTTCATGACTTTTTCCTGTTCTATGCCGTACGATACGGCATGGCTCCCAGAAAAATACTGTTCCTGGCCACCATCGCCTTTAAGGATAAATATGAGCCCGAAGCGATTAAAAAGTGGCTGAATATTTTTTATCGCAGATTCTTCAACCAGCAGTTTAAGAGGTCGGCCCTTCCGGATGGTCCCAAGGTGGGGAGCATTAGCCTTTCGCCCAGGGGAGACTGGCGTATGCCCAGCGACGCAGATAACAGCATCTGGGTGAAAGATTTGGAATAGAGGGGGTTTTTTATGTACCACATGCTTGTGACTGATATCGACGGTACACTGCTGGACAGTGAGGGTAAGGTGCCGGAAGAAACAAAAAAAATCTTGGCCGTCCTGAGGGAAAAAAGGGGATTTATTATCACCATTGCCACCGGGCGCATGCTGGCAAGGGCAGAATCTATTGCCCGGGAAATTATGATAAATGCTCCTCTTATATGTTACAACGGTGCTCTTATAATAGACATTTATACCCGGCACCGAATCCTAGAAAGGCCCATTCCACCGGGAAAACTTATAGAACTTATAGAACTTTTAAAAGAATGGGGGTATGAAGTAATCGTATATGAAAATGAAACTATAAAGGTAGAAAGGTTTAACGAAAGAACCCGGTGGTACATTAATCAGTGCGAAGGCATAGAATGTAATGTAGTGCATGACATGATAGATTATGTGAAACAAAAAAACCTGAGTTCTTATAAGGTGTTCGCTGTAGGCGATGTATCAAAAGTTGTAAAAGTCCCTGCAGAACTGCTTTTCAAGTTGGAACAAAACTTTGAGGTAAGTCTTGCCGAGGAAAGCCATATGGAAATCAATTTAAAAGGGGTAAGCAAAGGCAGTGCCGTAAAGTTTCTGGCTGATGCGTTTAGAATTGACAGCACCGAAGTGATCACCATAGGAGACGGTTACAATGATGTATCCATGCTGAAATATGCCGGTCTGGGTATAGCCATGGGCAATGCGACAGAACATATAAAGGGGCATGCCAAATATATCACCCTTACAAACTGTGAAAACGGTCTATTAGACATTGTAAACAAGTTCATTGTTCCGCAGGAAAAGATTAGTTTGGAAGACCTCTAAGGATGACTGCGGTGATAACCTCTTGACTCTATCTTCAGATCATTGTTACAGGAGGTGAATTTATGTTCTGGAATATCATCTGGCTGATTTTCCTTATATATTCGTTTATTCCATTGTTCAGACACAGGCAAATCGAGATAGCGCGCCTTAGACTCATTAGAGAAATAGAAAAAAAGCGCAACTCTCGAGTCATAACATTGATACACCGCCAGGAATCCTTGAGCTTGCTGGGCCTTCCCATCAGCAGGTATATAAACATAGAGGATTCGGAGCAGGTGCTTCGAGCCATAAGAATGACCCCCGACGATATGCCCATAGATATCATCCTGCATACACCGGGAGGCCTGGTGCTGGCGGCAGAACAGATTGCCCATGCCATAATGAAACATCCGTCAAAGGTTACTGTGTTTGTTCCACATTATGCCATGTCCGGCGGCACCATGATTGCCCTGGCCTGTGATGAGATAGTGATGGATGAAAATGCGGTTTTAGGGCCTGTAGATCCCCAACTGGGCAATTATCCCGCAGCTTCCATCCTTAGGGTGATTGCTCAAAAGCCCATTGAAAAAATTGACGATGAAACGCTGATACTGGCAGATGTGGCAGAAAAAGCCATGCACCAGGTCCGGGAAAACGTATATATGATCTTGCGGGGCAACGGCATGGAAGAAGATAAGGCAAAAGAACTTGCCAGGATTTTTACTGAAGGCCGCTGGACCCATGATTACCCCATTTCCGCTGAAGAGCTGAAAAACATGGGCCTCACAGTTTCCACCGACCTGCCCGAAGAAATATACAAATTGATGGACCTTTACCCCCAGACAGCGCAGATGCGCCCATCGGTCCACTATGTGCCCATCCCTTACGAAAGAAAAAGCAGCGAGAAAAAATAAATGTTAATAAAAGTATAATAAAATCCCTGTTGTATCCAGCAGGGATTTTATTAATTTCTAACTTCCGGATACTGAGAGGCACTATTTTTGTTCATAAGGGATCAAAGAATAATGATCCATAAATTAACTGAGATTCGATAATAATTAGCACTAGGGAAGGAAGAATGAACATTACTCCTTTGCTTAAATCAAAGGCTATCTTTCCTCCCTTCTTCAACTCTTGGATCATATTTGGAATACTTATGAGTATTCCGAAAATAAAGGATGCCAAGAGCTCAAAAAAGTAATTTGTCATTGTATTTTTTGCATTTATGTTCTGCATGCGTACAAGGTTTATGCCAAGCACTTCCTAATATGAACACTATGGCCACCAGTATGAAGATGATGATGTTCTTTTTATCAAATTTATCCATATAACCTCCTTCTATAATTTTGTATGTTTTGGCTATTTTTTACTTTATGTATTCTCTATTCGTTTTATATTTCCTGCCGGCGTACCGCAACTGGCGTATTTTGCACCCTAACTGGCGTATTTTGGGGGTTGAATGGCGTTTTTGTAAGGGCGTGAATTGCCTTTTATATAGAAATATATGGAACGCGGAAAAAATCATGCAGAAAAATAATTAAGAATGGCAATAATATATCTCGGAAATTCAAAAATGGAGGTGCCTTTTTTGGACAATATAAAGGCTATTCCCGACGCTTTTTCCGAGCAAAACATCGGCCTGGAAAATTTTTTTAAACAGAGTCAGACAAATTTTACAAATGTATCCAACCTGGTTAAAAATATACAGGACAATTTACTTACTTTTAAAAACGATATAGATAACACATTAAAACAGATTGAAATGGACATCGAACAAAACCAGAGTATCCTGGCAAGATGGGTAGACGGTTCCAATGCCAAATTAAGGCAGGAGCAGATTTCTAAAAAGCGCATGGCCCTTATGGAAGGTGTCAAAAAAATAAATGATGATTTAACACATTTTTCTCAAGAGCTCTCCAGGTATATGGATGAGTTCAATACCGCTTCCCGGCAATTTGCAATAAATTATAAAAACCTCGAAAACCAATTAAAAACTGAAATAAACAATATTCCGGTTTCGGCACAGGCCGATTTGACCGGTTCGGCAAATCCCGCGGTTCAGAATTTGCAGGGGGCATTGCAGCAGGCCATCGAAGCATTGAATACGGCTCAGCAAAACCTGCAGCAAAGAAGAGTTTTCTATGAGCTGAGCAAATCCATAGATGATATGATACACTGAAATAATCATTTGAAAAAATTTCATATATTAAACCGTTTTTAAAAGGGGAATATTAATATAGGAAGACGATTTTTTTAGGGGGTGCTAATTTGGCACACAGAAAAGATTTAAAAGAGTATTTACTGGAGAAAAAAGTGGACGCTGAGGTTTCACAGGAACTGGACAATAGACTCGGAAGCACCGGTACCTACTATGCAAGCATGGTCGGAGCCGGACAGCCGGTACAAGGAGGTACTCAGACTCAAATGACGCAAGCTTCCCAGCAGTTCCAGCAGTTGTTGAACCAGTTAAAGAACCAGGCTCAAACCCAGCAGCAGCAGACGGATACCCAGGTAAGCCAGGCTATCCAGCAAGCAGTAAATGCCCTGACTCAAGCCCAGCAGAGCATTCAGGCAAACCAGATATTCTATCAGATGAATCAGTTGCTGGACCAGTCTGCAAAACAGCTTCAGCAGCTGAACCAGCAAAATCCAATGCAGCAGTTCATGCAGCAGATCCAGACCACTCAGCAGCAGGTTCAAAATACGCAGCAGCAAGTTCAAAACACCCAGCAGCAGGTTCAGCAGACGGGGCAGCAGGCTCTACAGCAGGCCCAAAAGGCTCAGGAACAGGCCCAGATAGCTCAGAGGGCTCAGGAAACTGCCTCCCGGTACTTTCAGTAATAAGTAATAAAAACGATGGGGAAATGAGAGGTTTGTCCAGGACAATGCCTCTCATTTTTCTCTTGACATATTCTTTGATGGTATTAAAATAGAATTAACAAAAGAAAAAAGCTCGTTTCTTCCTGTTAGGTGAGGCTCCTGTGCGAATACAGGCCACTGCCCGGAAATGTCGAGAGACACCAATGGGTCAACAGATTTGGCCGGATTAAGGTCAAATCTAATGTGGCTGGAAACAAGCTTTCCAAAGTCGCTCAGTGCTAAAACCGTTGACGAGGGGAAAGTTTATTCCCTTTCCTTTCAGGAAGGGTTTTTTAATTTTAATCAAAAGGGGGCGATAAGATGGACCCTGATCCAGGTAGTAGATACCGAAAAAATAAAATAAAAACGGAGGTTTATCTTACCGCCTCGGGTAAGAGAACCTTCCAGTAAGGGAGGGGAAAAAATGCTGCCAAAAAAGGATATTCTTCTATTAAAACATCTCTTGGTTCATAAAAAAAATGAAGAGATAAAAACCATACTGGCCAAGCTTCATCCGGCGGATATAGCCGAAATGCTTGGAGAGATTAAAAATGTGAATAAAAAGGTTTTTTTACGACTGATGGATACCGAAAAAGCGGCTGAGGTTTTGGAAGAACTGGAACCATCCGAAAGGCTGCCGTTTATGGAAGACATGACAGAAGCTGAAATAGTTAAAATCCTGGAAAACATGTCGGTGGATGAAATAATCGACTTATTTCAGGAAATGCCCAACCAGCAGGTGGAAAAGCTGCTTTCAAGGCTACCCAGTTCCTACTATGATGAATTAAAAAACCTGCTGAAGATGGCCGAGGATACTGCCGGCGGCCTTATGACCACCGATTTTGTCTATCTGTTTCCGGACATTTCCGTCAGCGATGCCATAGATGTTATCAGGCAGTTCGGGCAGGATGCGGAGACCATTTATTATTTGTACGTGGTGGATGAAGCAAAGCATCTCATGGGAGTTCTTTCCCTCAGGGAGCTTATAAGTGCCCCGAGGCATAAAAAAATCCGGGAGTTGATGCATAAAAAAGTGGTTTCTGTTGATGTGGGCCTTGACCAGGAGGAAGTGGCAAAAATCATATCAAAATATTCGCTGCTGGCCGTTCCGGTGGTGGATGGCCAGAATCGCTTGCTGGGTATTGTTACGGTGGATGACGCACTGGATGTCATAGAAGAGGAAGATACGGAAGATATTCATAAAATGGCGGGTATTTCTCCTGAAGAAGATGTGGTACTTACTTCCAGCATCTGGGGCGCTTCTAAAAAAAGAATTTTCTGGCTGGTGGTTTGCCTTTTTGGAGACCTACTCTCAGGTATGGTTATAAATGGGTATTCAAGCATATTGCAGTCCGTTGTAGCAGTAGCCTTCTTCATACCGGTGCTAATGGCCACCGGAGGCAACGTCGGGACTCAATCTCTGGCTCTGGCCGTCCGGGGTATTGCCACCGGAGAATTGAACAGAAAAAATCTTACCGTATTTATCAAGGAGGAAACCCTGGCAGGGCTCAATGTGGGGATAGTTTGCGGTCTGGTGCTTGCTGCGGTGGCTTTTGTATGGCAGAAAAACATCCATCTCGGCGTGTCGGTAGGTATTTCCATGGGCATTGCCTTGATGTTTTCCGCTTTTATAGGTATATTGATACCAGTGTTGTTCAATTTTTTGAAAATAGACCCTGCGGTGGCTTCAGGACCTTTTATTACCACAGTGGTGGATGTGTGCACCCTTATTATATACTTTACCTGTTCCATGGCCTTTCTTCCACAATTGTCCGTTGGGTCAAGCTTTTGGCCGGGCCATTAGGAGGTGGAAAACATGCGACAGGGGACTTTGGATGTAAAAAAGATAAAGGAATTCATATCAAAAAAAGCAATAAAAAGCCTCAGAACCATAATACAGGAACAGCATCCCGTGGACCTTGCCGAAGTTTTTGAAGAACTGACAGACCGTGAAAGCATTATATTTTTTAAAGTTATAGATTTTGATGCGGCACTGGAGGTTCTTACCGAACTTGATGTTGAAAAAAAGTTCTTTATTTTGACGAATATCAGCCCCAGGTACGCCTTTCAGTTGTTAAATGAGATGTCATCGGACGATCTGGCGGATTTTCTGGGTGAATTATCCGAAGAAAAAAAGAATATTATTTTGTCTTTGATTGAAACAAGACAGCAAAGTGATGTAAAGGGTCTTCTTTCCTATGACAAAAATACTGCCGGGGGCCTGATGACCACAGAATATATAGCATTTTCGGTAGATATGCAATCCCAGCAAGCGCTGAATAGGCTTTCCGAACTTGCCCCGGATGCGGAAACCATATACTATGTGTATGCCGTGGATTCTATGAACAGACTGGTAGGGGTGGTTTCTTTAAGGGATTTGATACTGGCTCCTGCTCAAAAGCCCATAGGGGAGTTTATGTCCACAGAAGTTAAAAAAGTGCAGGCTTCCATGGACCAGGAGGATGTGGCAAAACTCATAAAAAAATACGGTTTTCTGGCACTGCCGGTGGTGGATGACAATGATGTTCTGCTGGGCATCGTCACCGTAGATGATGTAATGGATGTGGTGGAAGAAGAAGCTACTGAGGATATGCTCAAGCTGGCTGGTTCCGATGAAAAACTTGATACATGGAAGAGTTCTCCGTGGATGAGGGCTAAAAGGAGGCTTCCGTGGATCTTGGTGGCGGTAGCGGGAGAAATCATTTCCGGTGGCGTTATAAACAGTTTTTCCTATACCATCAAGGCTCTGGTGGCACTGTCTTTTTTCATACCGGTGCTCATGGATATGGGTGGCAATGTTGGGACCCAGTCTGCGGCCATTGTGGTCCGGGGCCTTGCCACAGGCGAAATTAATCCTGCTTCCCTCTGGAAAAATGTGCTGCGGGAAGCGATGGTGGGCATCATCCTCGGAGCTATAAACGGTGCCATAATTGCCCTGATAGCATATATATGGCAAGGAGAAGTCGTTCTTGGTTTTGTGGTGGGGATAGCTATGGCTTTCAACCTTACACTGGCGACCATCCTGGGTACGCTTGTACCTTTTTTATGGCACCGGCTGGGGCGCGATCCTGCAGTGGCTGCCGGTCCCTTTGTCACTACAGCCCTGGATATAATGGGCCTTTTCATATATTTCAGCACCGCCACATGGATTTTAAAGGCATGAAAAAGCTCCTATCCGGAGTTTTTTCAGACCGTTGACAAAAGCACTTAGCCCGCATGTATTATGGAGCGGGACTTGTTTCGCTCAGCCATCGGCAGCTCCGCTGCCGCCAACGGCGTGCGAGCTTGTCCGTAGCGGAATAATACATGCGGGCTTTGCCTGAAACTAGGAAAAAGCTCCCATCGGGAGCTTTTCAGAATGTAGACAAATACCGCTTTTAGGATGTACTGCCAAAAAGCGGTGCTTTATGCATGCCAGTATGGACCATAGGGTCTACTATGGGGCTGGCAGCAACAACCGTTAGCGAAGCGACAAAGGTGTCTATCGTGAGGTAGGAGTCCCACCGTAGGTGGGTGGTGTAGGAACTTGAAGGCAAAGTCTTGTCCTGAAGGGCCGAACGTGAAGCAATAGCAATTCTTTTCTCTTAAAAAGATGAAACAAGGATTGTGAAAAAGATGTCATCATCGGAGTCTAATCTGTTTAAATTAATGGAGAAAGTTGATAGCACTTTCACTTCTATAACAGGCCAGTCTATTTCTTTTATCGATAACCATGGTCGATCTGTCTTTGCTTTTAACTTCCGATTGTTTACTGATTTTTGCAAATATATCATTGAAAGCCCTCGAGGTTATCAAAAATGTATGGAATGCAACGGCTTATTTTTGCATTCTCAAAAAGATAAATACGTGGTATTCCAATGCCATATTGGTCTTACTATGATGTCGGTGACCATCATAGAAAATGATGAGTGTAATTACTGCATCACCAGCGGTCAAGTGCTTATGGAAGGGACCCAACCGAAGGAGGATATACTTATGCAAACCGTAGCAGAACTGCTTAAAGACAACGTTACATTAGAAGTTGAGTGTATAGACCGTATCTACCTTAACGGATATATTCCCTCACTTCAGACTGGCGGCCACCTTGTCACATTTCTTACCAAACATAGAAATCAACCTATCCCTTCACCAGCTTTGCTTGGCAAGATCAGCGAAGAATTCCGCTTCAACGTTAAGAAATTCGCTACGGAAAACTCCATCCCTATCATAGAATTCAAACGAGGTCAGCGCAAAGATGAAATAGCTCTGGAACAACGCCGGAACTTTAAAGCTGAAGAAGGTGTAGTATTTATCGGCGTTGCCCAGTTTAAAAAGCCTCTGCTTTCAAGGCAACCAAAAAGATTACAGAACTGGGTTTCATTGATTTCCACTCGGATCGTCAGAGTGTAGCAGTCAACCACTATACTATTACTACATACAAGACCGTGAATTCGGACCAGCTTTCATCAAAGTCTGTAGCTATGCACCATATATGGAATTAAAGTTTATCTTAATGGGCACGAATGGGCAAAGAAACAATTGATTCATGCCGGTATTCCCTTTGAATCTTTAGACAATGGCTTCAAAAGCTGTCAAGACCCCGAACGGCTGCAAGCGATCTGAGATTCTTTGGGGCCTGAACAAATCCAGGCTTTCTTTGACCGTTGGCTACCACATCTGCCTTATCCTTTAACCCAACAAGAAATGGCTTGCGGCTACCGGCCAGAGCTCTCCATTTGGCAGATGGAGATAAGCATGACACAGGTTTTTTGCCAAACCAGCACAAGGAAGACAGTTCTTTGAAAATGTAATCCGGGACAATCTTGATCTGGGGAGGCCAGATCATGTACAACTGATCTTTGGTCAGCACATCAGGAAGAATACGCCCAGCAGGTTCCGGACACGCGTCATCCAGCATGGTGTATTACCAAGCCTTCATATTGAATATAAACACTCCCAAGTCAAACAGTACTTCAAAGAAAATCATGCTCTTAGAACAGAAACCACCATTAACGACCCTGGTGACTTTCACATAAACAAAGGCCTGCGCAACTTCGGCTATCTTCAAAAGATAGGCCGCAACATCAATCGACGTCTTTTAGATGCCCAACAGACCGCCTCAACGTGCGGGCTGACGCAGGCAACTCTAGATCATGTCGTACAGCCTACCGTCACCAAAGACGGTCAGCGGGCTCCGGGCCTTCGCTTTGGAGACTCGCGCACGCGTGCACTCTTCCTAGCACTTGTGCTGTTTATACATACGGTCGATGGATTTACCAATGAAAGCTTGCGTTCTCATGTAGCTACATTTCTGGGAGCGGATGTTACCTCCTACAAGGCCAATCAGATGACTTACGATCTCCGGCGTCTCAGGCTAAAAGGGCTCATTGTGCGTCTGCCCAGAACAAACCGCTATATTCTTACCACACATGGCCGGAAAGTCGCACTTTTCTTTGCCAAACTTGATTGTCGCATATTCGGTCAAGCCTCATGGGCTATTGATGCGAAGCCTGAGACTGCAATGCCGAAGTCACTTACCAGTGCCCTGCACCAGGTAGATTTGGCCATTGATGCTCTTTTGCGTGATTCTGAATTGCGACAAATACCTCGTACTGCGGCTTAGCTTTGCTTTTGACTCAAACTAAAAACTTGCCTCATTCGTAAAGTTTTGACGTCTTTCAGACGTTTAATCATCAAAACTATTGCTTTTTGTAGTAATCTTGATGAATGTCCTTTCACGATTTTATAATAAGACTAAAACAATAAATAAAAAATAAAGCCTGCAGAAACTACAGACTTTAGAAAGGATGATTTTGATGAGTTTAAAGATTGGCGAGGTGTCAAAGCTCTTAAATATGTCGGTGGAAACGATCCGGTTTTACGAATCACAGAATATAATCAAGCCCTCCCGAAAAGCGGACAGTAAATATCGTATTTATGAAACTTGGGATATTTTCTTTTTGATGGAGTGTATGAAATACAGAAGCTTTGATATATCGGTTAAGGATATTTCTAAAATCTTACACGCTGAGTCTTTGGACTTTTTTCTGCAGAAGATAGATGAAAAGCAAAATAGGATCAATGATGAGATCCGTTACAATACGCTGCTATATGAGAAAATTGAGCAATATCGTTCAAGTCTTGAAACTGTAGAGTTGAATGAAGGAAATTTCTGGATTAAAAAAATACCGGAACAGTTGTATTTTATTTATCTCAGCAGCCAAGGAGATCAATATGAAGAGCTTGATAGTACAAATCCACTGTTTTCTGAATGGATGAATTTTCTGCCTTTTGTAGAGTTTGGCTTACATGTTACTTTGAAAGATCTGATAAACCGAAATACAGTTGACCGTATTCAATGGTCGCTGATTACAGAGAAGAAATATGCTGATATTTTAAAACTCCCGGTAAATGAGTCCGTAAAGTTTGTGCCATCACAGCTTTGCATTTGCACTATTATCAATGCCGGCGATAAAGGTAATTTATCTTTAAAACTGTTCAATCCCATAATGGAATATTTGCAAACTAGTAATTATAAAATTTGCGGTGACGTTATCGGGAAACTACTTGTACGTGTGCATAAAAGCAAACGTTATTGCCGTTATTTCGAAGTGCAGATTCCCGTAAATAAGAAATAAAGGACTTGAGTCTATAGTTTCTTCATACTATATAATCATTCTTGTGAAATAAAAAACAAACAAGGAGGATTTGTACATGTTAAAGGCACTATTTACTCCACAAAAAATAAACAACTGCGTCATTCCCAACAGGCTGGTAGTTACAGCAATGGTTACAAACTTTTGCAACGAAGATGGTACCCTCACCGATCGCTTCATAAAATATCATGAAGAAAAGGCAAAAGGCGGCTGGGGTTTAATCATTACCGAAGACTACGCGGTAAATCCGAATGCAAAAGGCTACCAGTTCATAGCTGGCTTGTACAATGATGAACAAATAGAAGGCAACAGGCGTTTAACCAATACTATCCACAAATATGATTCCAAAATTTTCTGCCAGATTTATCATCCAGGAAGACAGACCAGCCACTTTGTTAATGGCGGTGTTCAGCCGGTTGCTCCTTCTGCAATCCCATGCCCATGGTGTCGTGATCTTCCGCGTGAGCTGACGGTCGACGAAATCCATGAAATTGTCGGTCAATTTGGTGATACTGCCCTGCGTGCAAAGAAAGCAGGTTTTGACGGTGTTGAAGTCCATGCTGCACATGGCTATCTACTTGCAGAATTTCTTTCTCCTTATGCCAACAAACGTACAGATGAATATGGGGGATGTTTTGAAAATAGAATTCGTATTCTAAAAGAAGTAATTGCTGACATACGCAGCAAAGTAGGTAACGACTTCCCCGTTATCGTCCGTATTTCCGGTGAAGAACGGGTTGAAGGGGGCAGGACCATGGCAGAAACCCTTGTCCTTGCAAGGGAAATCGAATCAATGAGTTTTGATGGTATCCATGTTTCCAGCGGTGTTTACGGTAACTATAATAAAGGCATTGTTTCTACCATGTATCAGGAACACGCATGGACTACTGATTTTGCAGCAGAAGTGAAAAGGGTTGTCAGTATTCCAGTCATTACTGTTAACCGTATCAACGAACCTAAGATGGCAGACACCACCATAAGTATGGGAAAAGCAGACTTTGTAGGTATGGGCCGTGGTTCATTAGCTGATCCTTATCTTCCGATGAAAGCGAAAATGGGCGATTTTGAATCAATTCGTTACTGCATCGGCTGTCTACAAGGATGTGTCATGCAGCTCCTTAAGGGCAGAAGTATCACTTGCCTCGTCAATCCGGAAATTGGTCACGAATATGAAACTGATTATACAAAAGTCGAAGAGCCGAAAAACGTAATGGTCATCGGCGCAGGCCCTGGCGGTCTGGAAGCTGCAATGATTGCTGCAAAACGCGGTCATAGGGTTACCGTCTATGAGCAGAGAAACGATATTGGCGGACAGTTCAAATCTGCTGCCTACCCTCCATGCAAAGGTGAACTTTCAAACTTTGTTTCTTGGATCCGCAATGAGTTAAAGAAACTGAACGTCGAGATAAAATTAAATACAACAGTCACTGAAGAATTAATAAAGGAAGTTAATCCGGATGCAATCGTCCTTGCTACTGGTGGTGTCCCAGTAAAACCAAATATCAAAGGCATTGACAAAGATCACGTTGTATTTGCAGAAGATGTCCTTTTAGGTAAAGTACCGACCAAGGATTTAATTGTTGTTTGCGGCGGCGGTGAAGTCGGTGGAGAAACGGCTGCAGCCCTTGCATTGGAAGAAAAGAAAGTTTCCATTGTTGAAATGCTTCCGGAAATTCTGAAAGAACTTGATCCGGTACAGACAATCGAACTGACCAATATCTTGAACAAATACGGTGTAAAACAATATACAAATACAAAAGTAGTTGAAATCACGGATAATGGCGTTGTTTGTGAAAGTAAAGGTAACCGGTTTACCCTTCCTGCTGACACAATAGTTTTGGCTTTCGGCTATAAACCCAATAAAACATTGGAAGATAAAGCAAGGGCATACTGCAGAGAGGTTTATACTATAGGCGGTGCTGTCAAGACCAGCAATGCATTGGATGCAATTCAGGATGGTTTTCAGGTCGGTTTAAAACTGTAGTTTGTTCTACTCTTTTCTTTATTAGAAGGGTTTGTTAAAAAAATATCTAAACTACTTCCTTTCAATTAATTGGTCAAAAAAACAAGAAGTTTTCAGATTGAATCCCTAATGGGATTCAATCTTTTTTATGAAGTGATATATTCAAGATAGCAATTGTAATATTCTAAATATGTCATTCCATTTAGTTTTCTCTTATAATCGCTCATTGTTATAAAAAATAGATATATTTTTTAATTGCCTTTTTTAATTCCTTAATGTTTTTAAATGTATGTAAATAATATATTTCTTATTTTAAAGTTCTCAAAATTCTTCTATAGAATCATAGACCTTTTATTATTTATAAGTATTAAAAGAAGGTTTTTATCTATACCCAGATTAATAAGACTTGATGTCTTATAATGTCTGTAAAAGTAAATTGGAAAGGAGGAAAATGGGTCCGAGACCTCTAATTAATATCGGTAAATGAAAAACAATATCAAAAGAGAGGAGTCGGACCCTATGAACAGAATACCACCAAGTAGTAAAATCGCGATACCCAAGAAAGACTACTTTGTGCTTGGGTGATAACGACCTCCGGGCAACGTATCCTTCTTCATATGACCTTAGCTAAGTTACGATCCAATAATTTAACTAAATACAATGACAAAATGTGGAAAAGGACTACCCATAGGCGGTTGCTCCTATTAACATAAGAGAAAAAATGATACTTCCATAAATTATCATATATGGTATATTAAGGTATACCAAGTTTTTACTTGACTTTTAAAAAATTTTATGCAATGCTAGTGACCTTTTGTAAAAAAAACAGACTGCAACGACAACTTTGTCGACAGTCTCTACTCCCGACTGATCGGGAGTTATTTTTTTAAAGATAAAATTAAAAAGTCAAAGATAACTAATTGAAACAAAGCTTAAACTTATTTAATTTTCCATCAAAATTGCAAAATATCACAGAAGAATTGCTAAATAAATGGTGAATTATAAAATAAGAAAAACAACAGGAGGAGCTAATAGTGAATAAACAAATCTTGATAAATGTATTAAAACAAGAAATAGAAAAATCCACCGGATGTACAGACCCTGGTGCTGTTTGTCTTGCCGTATCCAGGGCCGTAAAAGAATTAGGCAGACTCCCTGATAAAATTTATATTACTGTAAGCCCAAATGTATATAAAACGGTATCAGTGTTGGGGTTCCAGGTACTGGAAAAAGAGGATTACATATTGCAGCAGCATTAGGAGCTGTTATTAACGGAAGCGAGAAAGGGCTTGATATTTTAGACTATGTAGATGATGAAAAAATAGCCAAGGCTGAACTTCTCATATCCAATAATGTTGTGCAAGTTAAATACGAAGATACACCAGATCCACTTTACATCAAAGCCGAGGTTTTTGCTGATAAATATAAAGCTTATGCTATTATTGCCAATGACTATTCAAATATTGTGGAGGTGGGCATTAATAACGATATTGTCTTCTCTTCGTATGGGAAAAAAGCTGATTAAGTTATTAATGTCCTTAGTTTAGGAATTCCATCTGTGCTTTCCGTGAGTTCATGGAGTAGTATTAAGTTATTTGGCTTTGACCTTTTTAGTTTTGTGGACTGTCAGCCAACATATTCTTGGTGTTTGCAGGCTTGATAATGTAGAATAAGAAAATTGGCCATGCAGCTTGTGCAAGGCAGGCTAAAAAAGGTTACGGCAGAATTTGAATCAAATGGGTCCTTTGCAATGACCTATAAAGGTCAAAAAAGCGATAAGGGTCTTGTGAGCGGCCTGCTGGGATGGGATCCCGGAGACCCCAGAATCCCCTATTCTCTGGAAGAAGCACAGAGGCAGGGCATCGATGTGGTTTTTGAAATAAAGAAATTTAAAGCCGACCATCCCAACACAGTCAGGATTACGCTTATAGATGAATTTGACGAAAAAGTCGAGCTTACTGCTCTTTCGGTTGGGGGCGGCATGGTAGAAATAGTAGAGATAAATGGATTTGCATGCTCCGTTGCGGGGGATTTTTATGAGCTTTTTGTCTTTTTCAAAGACTCGGAAAAAGAATTGATGGATGATGTTAAAAAAAACCTAGAAAGCATGGGAGTTGATATTCAATACAGCCATTTTTCAAAAGTAGACAATCGAGGGTTAATCAATATTAAGACAGAAAAGCCCGTACCCGATACCACAGTAATGGAATTAAAAAAGTTAAATAAGGTAACTCAGGTAAAACAAGTTGCACCGGTGCTTCCGGTAATTTCGAGAAGATCGAGTGAAGTCCCTTTCAGAACAGCATCGAAGATGCTTGAAATTGCCCGTGAAAACCATATGCAACTCTGGGAAATTGCGACTTTTTATGAAGCTGGAAGAAGCGGATGGTCTAAAGAAGAAGTCTTTTCTAAAATGAAGCAAATCGCAACCATTATGACTTCTTCGGTTCAGACAGGCTTGGACGGAAAAATGAAAATGGAGGGCATATTAAGACCGCAATCCATGTTGATTGGAAAGGCCGAAGAAAAAGGAACACTAATACCTGTAGGGGCGATTAATACCGTAATATCCTGGGCCATGGCAGTGCTGGAAGTAAACAGCTCCATGGGTATAGTTGTGGCCGCACCTACGGCGGGCTCCTGCAGTGTGCTTCCTGGAGCGGTTTTAGGCACTGCCGAACCATGGGTCTTGGTGATGATGAGAAGGCCAAAGCACTACTTGCGGCAGGTGGTATAGGTGTATTAATAGCCGAACAGGCCACCTTTGCGGCCGAGGTCTGTGGATGCCAGGCAGAGTGCGGCGCCGCTTCGGCCATGGCCGCAGCGGGTGTTGTCCAATTGGCAGGGGGAACCGCAGAACAGGGTGTTGCCGCGGCTTCCATAGCCCTTCAAAATTTACTGTATCTAATATGCGATCCGGTGGCCGAACTTGTGGAAGTCCCGTGCCTCGGTAAAAATGTCATGGCGGCTGTGAATGCGGTTGCTTCGGCTAATATGGCTTTAGCCGGTGTTTATCCTGTAATTCCCCTTGACGAGGTAATACAGGCTATGTACCAGGTAGGAAAAATGTTACCTCGAGATCTGCGGTGTACGGGCCTTGGGGGCCTTGCTGTAACTACCACCGGTCAGGAAATAAAGCGCAGATTAAGCAGTGCCAAACAATAGATAAAAAAAGAAAGAAACTCATAGAAAAATATTTAATTTATCAAGTAGACGCTTTTTTGAAAAATCCCGCATATGATTTCGTTTCACGGATGATTATCAAAAAAAGCTCCTGCCAGGAGCTTTTTTATAACACCTGAAGCATGAGAAACTTCAAATACCTGGTTTCCTCCGCAGGCACCAGTATTGGGTGGTCTTTGGCCTGGGTTCTGCTTTCCACGAGTCGCAGTTTTAACCTTGCGTCAAAGGCGGCCGATTGGATTATTTCCCAGAAAAGGGCTTCGCTTACATGATGGGAACATGAAGATGTTACGAGATAACCTCCGGGTTTTAGCAGTTTAAGGCCTCTCAGGTTTATTTCCTTATACCCCCTCACGGCATTTTCCAGGGCGTGCCTGTTTTTGGCAAAGGCAGGCGGGTCCAGAATGACCACATCAAACTTTCGCTCTTCATCGTAGAACCGGCGCAGTACATCGAAGGCATTGCCCTCGAAAAAATGACATATATGAGACAGATTGTTGATTTCGGCATTTTTTTTCGCGATTTCCACGGCTTCGTAGGAAGCGTCATAAGCCAGCACTTTTTTCGCACCGAAACGGGCTGCGCAAAGGGCAAAGGATCCCGTATAACAAAAGCATTCGAGCACTTCCGCATTTTTTACCAGCGGCGCGATGGCGCGGCGGTTTTCTTTTTGATCGAAGAAATATCCGGTCTTTTGGCCTTTTTCCACATCTACGTAGAGCTTCAGACCGTTTTCTTCAATAACAACAATCGGTTCAAACTCACCATACAAATATCCTTTTTGTTGCGGTAATCCCTCCAGTTCGCGCACTGGAACATCGTTTCTTTCATAAATTCCCCGAGGATTGAAAATTTCTCTCAATACATCCACAATGGTGGGTTTAAACCTGTCAATACCCAGAGACAGCGTTTGAATGACAAGAATGTCTTCAAACTTGTCCACTATAAGGGCAGGAAGAAAATCAGACTCGCCGTACACAACCCTGAAGCTCCTGGAATATCCCAGACTCTCTCTGTATCTTAAGGCTGCCAGAATTCTCTTTTTAAAAAAATTCCGGTCTATAATTTCGCCTTCATTATATGTTAAAAATCTCACGGCAATCTGGGACTTTGGATTAAAATAACCCCTGCCGATAAATCTCCCTTTGAAATTGAGCACGTCAACAATGTCGCCGGGATTAAACCCGCCTTCTATCCTCTCAATTTCTGTTTTAAATACCCATGGATGACCCTGTTCAATCCTTTTAGACCGATTTTTTGTCAAAATAATTTTTGCCATGCCAAACCTCCGGGAAAAATTATTCGATGGGGACGTTCCTACACCTGCCCTTATATAGCGGAAGCCGGATATCGGAAAATCGGAGGTCAGATAGAAGGGATTTTCATTACGGCGGATCCAACACGATCCGACCTCTCACCTCTGACTTCTGACCTCTGCTAAAAGGAGGTGTGTCCCCTTACCTATTAACCTATTATACCATTTTTTATCAGACTTTCTGCAGGAATTTGCCTTTTTTTAGCGAATTTTAAAACGATGAAAGGAGTGCCGACTTATGAGCAAATTTTCCCGGATGATGGATATCGTCATGCACCTTCAAGCTCGCAGTCTTGTGAAAGCTCAGGAACTGGCGGATATACTTGAAACGGACTTGAAGACGGTATACAGGGATATAGAATCTCTCAGGACCGCAAATATTCCTGTAGAATCAAAACCCGGCCGGTACGGGGGATTTTACATTTCCAAAGATTTTTATTTTAAAGCCCCCAAATTAACTCCGGAAGAGATTGCCGTATTATTTTTTGCAGGCGAAATACTTGTAAAGAAAAACGGTTTTATGTTTGAAAAGGACTTTAAAACTGCCCTTTCCAAATTAAAAAATACCCTGGCCAAAGAAGAGATTACCATGTCATCGGAAAAAATTTCCTCCATATCTTATGAAATCGAATCATTGAAGACCAGGTTATGGGAAAACATGTTTTATATCATTGAAAAGAACATTTCCGAAAAAAAGAGCATTAATGTCGAATATTATACCCTGAGCAGGGATGAGGTGAAATGGAGGACCCTTGATCCGTACCATCTGATTTATAAAAGCGGAGCATGGTACCTCATAGCGTTTTGCCATTGGCGAAAAGAAGTCAAAATATTCAGGGTTGATCGCATAAAATCCATCGATGAAACCGGGAAATCCTTTAAAATTAAAAAAGGTTTTTCGCTGAGGGAATACCTTAAAAATTCATGGCAGATTACTCGGGGAGAAGAAGTGGATGTGCTGGTGCGCTTTTTTCCACCGGCATCCAGACTGGTGAGGGAAATGCAGTGGCTGCCCACCCAGAAGATTATTGAAGAAAAGGATGGAACCATATTGTTTTCGGCCAGAGTGAGCGGCCTTATGGAAATAAAGAGATGGATTCTGGGCTACGGAAGCCAGGCAGAAGTGCTGGAACCTCAGAGTTTGAGACAGGAAATATATGACGAAGTAAGCAAGATATTAAGTCATTATGCTCCTGCAACAAAGGCATAAAAGAGCCGAAAAAGCAGATAATAAAATCGGCAGTATAAAAAAATATCAGGAGGTACGATGGGCTGCATGAGCTTTTTGATTGCGGTAGATGATTCTCTGCATAACATAATGGATGCACTTCGGGAAAAAGGATACCAGACGGTGGAACTCACCACTGCGGATTTTAGAGATGTGGATGCGTATGTCATCGATCAGAGCAACGAGGATCTGGTAAGAATCAAAAACACTATTGGCGATGAGCCGGTTATAGCGGCATCGGACAACGATACCGACAGGGTCATCAGGGAACTGAGGGACAAGCTGAAGTATTATGAAAAGGAAATAAATTTACCGTAAAAAGTTACTTTTTTAACAATAAGTTAATATTTTTTTAACACTACCTTAATAAAAACATGCTAATATATAAACATCCACTGAATTTCAAACCGCTTTCTACCTCCTTTTTTTTTAATTAAATTTTTAAGCAAGCCCAGAACCAGGGCTTGCTGATTTTTTGTACTTTTACTCTTTTGATTCATCCAGGTTAAAATCCAATCCTACAGCTTTTGCAATTATATTCTGAATGTCTGCCATTAAAACGGCAAACCGGGCTTCGGCTTCCATATACTGCCTTAACAAAGAATTATAACTTACTATGTTGTAGAGGTTCTCCAGGTTTTTTACAGCTTCATCCACGGGTTTCCCCGAAAGTTTTAAGGCTTCCACTTCCAGCTGCTTTGTCCTCAGATCTTTTAGCATATTTTTTGCCTGAGGGTCCTTTTCCAGCTCCTCCTTTGCCCTGCTGAACTCACGGTATTCGGGACACTGGCTTAAAGCTCTGGCCAGTTCATGGGCCAGGTCGTACACGTTCATATTTTTACCTCCTTCATTTTTTCCACAAAATCAAGAAGGTCGCTTAATGATCCGGTATAATCGCACTTTATTTCAAGGTTTTTCCTGTTGATCAAATAGTCAGTGACGAGATATGTCTTGATTCCAAGCAAGCCGGCTGCCATGTCTTCCTCCACATCGTTGCCTATCATCATGCACTCTTCGGGCTTTTTTTGAATCCTTTCGAGAATCTCGCTGTAGTATTCCACATGAGGTTTGGAAAAATGCATGTTTTCATAGGTGGTCACGAGCTTGTATGGGAAATCCAGCGCATCTATCCATCTCAACCGCTCGTATATGGCGCTTTCCGGAAAAATAGGGCTCGTGGCTATTACCAGGTCATAACCCTTTTTAAGGGCTGTATTCAAAATCTTAGCGGATACAGGGCTTTTCTTTACGATGCTCGAGAGGGTGGGGAAATCCTTTTCATAAAACTCGTCAAAAATGGGAGACAACTCTTCTTTTTTATTGAAGGGCATTTTAGGGGAAAAGTCTTCCCAGAACACGTCCTTATTGATTTTTGAAGGATCTAGATTATGCATCATAACATAAGTAGACGACATGAGCTTTTCTACAAAATCGCTGGGTTCTATCCACTTCATAAGTTTTGATGAAAGAAGTTTAAGATAGCTGCCTACAAATTCATCAGTGTCGACAGGAAGCAATGTTCCGTCAAGATCAAAAAGTAGTGTGTTTATCATGCGGATACCTCCGGGCTGTTATACTAAATACTTACCGTTTTTACTCCGGTGCCGGGCTCGTCGCCTAAAGTAAACATGGCGTTTTCCACTGTGGCGCCACCTATTACCGGATCTTCTTTTAAATACATGGCCGAATCCAGATCGGCCCTTGTTATATTCTTTACCCCGCATGCAAGATGTACAGCGGGAAGTATGCTGGCACGCGTTTCCACCATACATCCTATCATGCATTCCATGCCGGCGCTGGCGGCTATGTGGGCTATCTGAAGCGCCCTGAAAATCCCGCCGCACTTGGGGAGCTTAATATTTATGAGGTCCACCGCCTCCCTTTTAATGAGCATAAGGGCATCCTGGGGGGTATGGCAAGCCTCGTCGGCCATGATGGGGACATCAACGCTCCTGGTCACTTTTGCAAGGCCGTCTATATCCCAGAAAGGAACCGGCTGTTCCACTAGTTCAATATCGTATTCTTCAAGGGCTTTGATGGTCCTTATAGCTTCCTTGGTTTTCCACCCCTGGTTGGCATCGATCCGTATTTTGATGTTATAACCTACAGCTTTCCGGATGTTTTTTATGCGTTCAATGTCTTTAACCGTATTTTCCCCGACCTTAACTTTAAGGGTTTTGAAACCTTTGTCTTTAAGTTCCATGGCTTCATAAGCCATGATTTCAGGTTCATCGATGCCCAGGGTATAGTCGGTTTCCAGCGTTTTTTTATATCCGCCCAGAAGTTTATAAAGGGGTATCCCTGCTGATTTTGCCGTCAGGTCGTACAGGGCCATATCCACCGCAGCCTTTGCAGCGGTGTTTTTTACTATGACGCTGTCCATTACCGCTGTTATCTTCTCCATATCCGTCGAGTCCGATCCGACAATGGCCGGTGCCAGAACTTCATTTATGACGTATTTTATGGATTCAAGAGTGTCGCCCGTGACCTTTACGGGACCGGCGGTGCCGCCAATTCCCGTCATCCCGTTTTCGCCGTAGGCATAGACTATTATATTTCTGGCTACCGAGGTTGTCCCATATGCCACCCTGAAAGGCTTTTTCATCGGGACTTCAATGGTAACAGCTTCTATTTTCGTAATTTTCAATATATCACTCCTCAGGCTGATTGCAGTTTATAAATAAATTCTACGGTTTTTTTGTCAATTCCTGCTTACAAACAAAAAGAAATCAAAAAAATAGATTTTGTGTATAATATATACTATAATAAGGAAAGGGGACGCACCTCCTTTTCAAGGGTATTCCTCTGTGGTAGGCGGAGGAACGTCCCCAAATTGAAAGGGAAGGGGACGCACCTCCTTATAACAGAAGTCAGAGGTCAGATGTCGGAAGTCGGATTAAGAAGGATTTGCATGTTCAGGAGGAATCGTATGAATTTATGGGCGGATTTTCATACGCACACCAGATACAGCCACGGTACCGGAACTGTGAGGCAAAATGTAGAAGCAGCCGTAAAGAAGGGATTGTCGGCCATAGGCATATCGGAGCACGGACCGGCTAACATCGGCATTGGCACTGTACTTGATGATTTTGCCAGAATGAGGGATGAGGTTGAGCATTTGAAGGGGATTTACACCGGCATAAGCATATTATTGGGCTGTGAAGCTAATATCATAAGCCTTGACGGCGACCTGGATATTCCCGAAAAGGTGCTGAATGAGCTGGATTATGTCATGGCAGGACTTCATCCCATGGTGTGGACTGAAAGTCTCAGGGACGGTTACCACCTGCTGGTGGAAAATATGCTGCAGCGGCACGTGGAATCCCTGAAAGAAAAGGTCCTCCGGCAAAACACCATTGCTCTGATGAGAGCAATAGAAAACCATAAGATCGCCATCATCACACATCCCGGTCTGCACCTGCCCGTAGATACTGCATCTCTTGCGCTGGCTGCGGTAAAATGCGGCACGGCGCTGGAGATAAATGCCGGGCACGGATATATGACGGTGGAATATGTGAAAATAGCAAAGAGTTACGGTGTTAAGTTCGCCATAGGCAGTGACGCCCACCGGCCTGCGGATGTGGGGGATTTGAGAAGGGGAATCGAGATAGCGGAAAAAGCCGGCCTTACCGAAGATGATATAATAAACGCTGCAGAGATAAGGAGGTGAAAAATTGGAGGACATAAGATTCATCATCATAACAGGACTTTCAGGTGCCGGACGCACCCTTGCATTGAGAGTATTTGAAGACCACGGCTATTTTTGCGTGGACAACCTGCCGCCCGCTTTGATACCCACCTTTGCCGAACTCTGCCGGGAAAGCAGGAAAAGAATAAATAAAATAGCTCTTGTCATAGACATAAGGGGCGGAGATTTTTTTGACAATCTTTTTGAAAGCTTAAAAACCATGAGGGATACAGGGTATTCATACAAAATTCTATTTCTGGAAGCGTCCGACGAGGTCTTGATAAAACGATTTAAAGAGAGCCGGCGCCGCCATCCGCTGGCTCCGGAAGGCCGCATTGTTGAGGGTATAATCTCCGAGCGCAAAAAAATGGCTAAATTAAAGGAAGAAGCTGATTGCATAATCGACACCTCCTATAAGGCTCCGGGACAATTAAAAGAAGAGATAGTCAGAAATTTTATAGAACCCAGAAGAGAAGAACCTCTTCTGATAAATATAGTATCTTTCGGCTTCAAACAGGGCATACCTCTTGATGCGGACCTGGTTTTTGATGTAAGGTTCATACCGAATCCCTTTTATGTGGATGAACTCCGACCGCTTTCAGGCGAAGATCAGGAAGTGAGAGATTATGTGATGAGATGGCCGGAAAGCAGGAAGTTCCTAGAAAAACTGCACGATATGATAGAGTTTCTTATTCCGTGTTATATTAAAGAAGGCAAATCTCAACTGGTAATAGCCATAGGCTGTACGGGCGGAAGGCACAGGTCTATTGCCATAGCCAACGAGCTTGCGGCACAGCTTAAAACCGCTCATCATAAAGTAATAGTAGACCACAGAGATGTTGATAAAGATCGGAGTGAATCAAGTGAATCCTAAAATTGTGTGTATTGGTGGAGGTACGGGTCTTCCGAATCTTCTGAGGGGTCTTAAGAAATATACTTGCAACATAACCGCCATCGTAACCGTGGCCGATGACGGCGGGAGTTCCGGGATCATCCGGGACGAATTAAAGATTCCCCCACCGGGCGATATAAAAAACTGCCTGCTGGCTCTTGCCGATACGGAGCCTCTCATGGAGAACCTGTTTCAATACAGGTTTGCGTCAGGTTCTTTCAAAGGACACAGTTTTGGAAATATATTTCTTGCTGCCATGACTGAAATGCTGGGAGATTTTGAACTGGCCATAAAGGAATCCAGCAAAGTGCTGGCGGTGAGGGGAAGGGTACTGCCATCCACCCTGGATGACGTTGTTCTGGAAGCCGAATACCGCGACGGAAGCACCGTATGCGGGGAATCCAACATTCCTCGGGCCAGGCGAGAGATAAGGCGCATCAAAATAAAGCCGGAAGATGCAAGACCCATGGAAGAAGCACTGGAAGCGGTGGAAAAAGCCGATGCTATCATACTGGGCCCCGGGAGCCTATATACCAGTGTGATTCCCAATTTACTCGTAAAGGACATTGTAAAAAGCATTTCACATTCCCGCGCAAAAAAGATATATGTGGTAAATATAATGACTCAGCCCGGGGAAACTACAGGTTACACCGCATACGACCATGTCAGCGCGGTCATTGAACACTCCTGCCGCAACCTTTTGGAATACGTGGTTATCAATTCGGGAAAAGTGCCGGAAAAATTGCTATGCAGATATCTGGCTGATGGAGCTGAACCTGTAATTTGCGATAGTGAAAAAATTAAAGAAATAGGTTATAATGTTATAGAGGCGGATATTTTGAATTATACTGATGTGGTCCGCCATAGCCCTGAGAAATTGGCAAGAGTTATTATGAAAATAATAAAAAGATGATTTGAGTATAAAAAGTCGTTTTAAGTGTTTGTGACGGACTGGCACCTGACCGTTCAGCCAGACGTTCTAAAGCTCGCTCCTTCGCTTGCAGGGTTGCGCCGGCAATTCGGCGTCCTGCTTCAATGCCGGCCGTCATGCATCCATGCATGCCGCCCATGCTTCGCTCGTTTCGAGCTTAAAAATGTCTTTGGCTTCACTCTACGGTGCCATTGACTGTCACAAGCCACAAACGACGGAGTTTTTACCAATATCAAAGATAAATAAAGAAAAAATATTTTTCCTTTTTAGCAGAAGGTATTTTTATTTTTTTGTAGAATAAACATTTATGTCTAAGGCAGGTGGCATTATGTCCTTTTCGTATGAAGTGAAGGAGGAGCTTGCCCGGATCGCTTCAAATACATGTTGCCAGAAAGCAGAGCTGGCCTCTCTTATTCGCATGGCAGGAAGCATAAAGATTGCGGGCGGAACGGGCAAAGCAATGCTTCAGATTCAAACGGAACATGCCTCTACTGCCAGGAAAGCATTTAAACTGCTCAAAAAGCATGTAAAATCTCCTGTGGAGGTAGTCATCAGAAAGAACAATTTTTTAAAAAACCACAGCCTGTATGTAGTATCCGTAAATCTGGAGGAATCCCGGAATTTGCTTAAAGAGCTGGGCATACTGAGCAATGATGAAGATAGAGTCAGGTTTAAAGACTCTGTAAATCCAAAAATTGTCAAAAAACGCTGCTGCAGGCGGGCATATCTGCGGGGAGCTTTCCTGGGAAGCGGGTCAATTAGCGACCCTAAGGGACCATACCATATGGAATTTGTTACCACCGGCAAATGGCAGGCCGGTGCGCTTTCCAGGCTCATAAACAGTTTCGGATTGAATTCGAAAGTTATGGAAAGAAAGAACAACCACATGGTATATTTGAAGGATGGCAACAACATAGCGGATTTGCTCGGGATAATGGGAGCTAGTGACAGCCTGCTCAAATTTGAAGAAATAAGAGTAATAAAGGAAATGAGAAACAGCGTAAACCGCATGGTAAACTGTGAAACTGCAAATTTAAACAAAACCATAGACGCCGCTGTGCGTCAGATTGAATGCATAAATTTTCTAAAGCAGCATAATCTTTTTGATGATTTGCCTGCAAATTTAAAGCAGGTGGCGGAATTAAGGCTTGAATATCCGGACCTGAGCCTTAAAGAACTGGGCCAGATGACAAGTCCAGTTTTAGGTAAGTCCGGTATCAGTTATAGATTAAAAAGAATAGAAAGTATTGTAGAAAATTTACAGTCAATGAAAGGAGAAGAAAATCATGTTTGAACAAAAAGTTACAGTCAAAAACAAAACAGGTTTACACGCAAGACCCGCAGCTTTATTCGTACAAACCGCCAACAAATTTAAATCCGAGATTTTTATCGAGAAAGATGGGAAAAAGGTAAATGCCAAAAGCATAATGGGTGTCATGTCTCTTGCAGTAAGCCAGGGCACCGAGATCACCCTTTCAGCCCAGGGAGACGATGAAAAAGAAGCTGTGGCAAAACTCATCGAACTCATTGAGAGCAAATTCGGAGAAGAATAATTTGAAGGCTACCGGGACGGTAGCTTTTAAATTAATCAAAGGGTTACGGGGCAGCTCGTTTTGACCCAGGCAATTGTGTGAAAACGCCCCTTTTCTGCAAAAACAAAAGTTCGAGGCAGAAGTTTTTAATAAAGGGATGTAACCATATGTGCGGAGGAAATCATGACAAAGCATGAGCAGATAATAAATTATATAAAAAATTTAAAAGTGGGCTCAAGGATTTCGGTAAGGCAACTGGCTCAGGAACTCGAGGTCAGCGAAGGCACTGCTTACAGGGCGATAAAAGATGCTCAGCTGGAAGGCTTTGTCTGCACCATGCCGCGGATAGGGACCGTGCGCATAGAAAAGAAAACCGATGAAGCTATTGAGAAACTTTCTTTTGCCCAGGTCGTGAATATTGTGGAAGGCAGTATACTGGGCGGAAAGGCAGGACTTTACAAACCCCTCAACAAGTTTTTAATAGGCGCCATGGAGGTTAAAGAAATGGCGCATTACATCGAACCGGAAAGTCTGCTGATAGTAGGCAACCGCAAGGATGCCCAGATGCTGGCCCTTAAGATGGGAGCCGCGGTCCTGGTAACCGGAGGGTTCAATGTTGATGAAGAAGTCATCAAACTTGCGGACAGTGTCAATATGCCGCTCATCTCTTCATCTTATGATACCTTTACCGTGGCAACTTTCATAAACAGGGCTCTTTACAAACTGCTGGTGAGGAAAGATGTAATAAGGGTTAAGGATGCCATGGTGAAAGAGCCCGATTATCTTGACATAAATGCCACCGTCGGCGATTGGCGCAAGCTTCTAAAAAAAACCCATCACAGCAAATTTCCGGTAGTGGATGAAGACAAAAAGGTGGTGGGAATTGCCACCACCAATGATATAGCGGGATTACAGGATAACATACCTATAAGGGATGTTATGAGCAAGAATCCTGTGGTCGTGGGTCAGGACACGCCCGTTGCCCATGCCGCTCACCTTATGGTCTGGGAAGGGATTGAACTTATTCCTGTAGTAGAGGATAAAAAGCTTATAGGTGTTATTACCCGCCAGGATGCCATAAAGGCGCTGCAGAACCTGAGTTTTCAGCCGCAGATAGGTGAAACCATAGATGGGATGGTAATGAGCCGGTTTTTATTGTCAAAGACCGAAAAAGGCGTAAGGATGCGCGGCAAGACGGGGCCCATAATGTTAAACCCTTACGGTGTAGCCAGCTGCGGAGCATTGATGACGGTTATGGCCAATGCGGGATTTGAAGCTTTCAGAAGTCAGAAGCGGCTGGAGACGGTGCCCGATAGCTTTACGGTATATTTTTCGAAGCCTATTGAACTGGAAGAAGAAATAGAAGTTACGGCGGACATAATAGATATGGGAAGAAAATCCGGCAAGGCCGAAGTAAACGTATACCACAGAGGCAAGCTGGTGGCGAAATCTCTGCTTTCCGTAAAGGTTATCGACAGGTAGGTGTTATAAATGGCCAATTTTGTCCACCTTCATGTTCATACAAATTACAGCCTGCTCGATGGCGCATGCAAAATAGAGAGTCTGGCGAAAAGATTGGCGGATATGGGGGCCAGGAGCGCCGCCATTACCGACCACGGCGTCATGTACGGAGTTGTGGATTTTTACAAAGCCATGAAATCCCATGGCATAAAGCCTATAATAGGCTGTGAAGTATATGTGGCAAAACGTACCATGGCCGACACTCAGGCAGGGATAGATGACGATCAGTATCACCTTGTGCTGCTGGCCAGGGATATGGAAGGGTATAGAAATTTAATGAAGCTTGTTTCTCTGGGATTTACAAAGGGCTTTTATTATAAACCCAGGGTGGACATGCAGGTGCTAAGGAAATACAGCGGAGGGTTGATAGCGCTGAGCGCCTGCCTGGCCGGGGAAATTCCGACGCTTCTTTTAAACGGAGAGTATGAAAAAGCCCGGGAGAAAGCTCTGGAATACCGTAAGATTTTCGGTGAAAATAATTTTTACCTGGAAATACAGGACCACGGCATACTGGATCAGAAAAAGGTAAACAGCGATCTTGTAGCTCTCAGCAGGGAAACGGGCATCCCCCTTGTGGCAACCAACGATGTCCATTACATTTTAAAAGAAGATGCGCCGGTACATGATGTCTTGCTGTGCATTCAAACAGGCAAGACTTTGGAAGATGAAGCAAGACTTAAATTTCCCACCGATGAGTTTTATTTGAAATCATCGGAGGAAATGCAGGATTTATTTTCATACATACCGGAGGCAGTGGAAAATACATGCAAAATCGCTGAAAGGTGCAACGTGGAACTGGACTTTAAAACCATGCATCTGCCCGTTTACCAGGTGCCTGAAGGATTTACTCAGGATGAATATCTTGAAAAGCTATGTTATGAAGGTCTGGCGGAGCGTTATCGGAGCATTACTTCTGAAATCAGACAGAGGCTGGAATATGAACTGGATGTGATCAAAAAGATGGGATATTCCAGCTACTTTCTTATTGTATGGGACTTCATAAACTTTGCCCGGAAAAATCAGATAATGGTAGGGCCGGGCAGGGGGTCGGCCGCAGGCAGCCTTGTGGCATACTGCCTTCACATCACCAACATAGATCCGCTTAAATACAATCTTCTCTTTGAACGGTTTTTAAATCCCGAGAGGGTAACCATGCCCGATATCGATGTGGATTTTTGTTATGAAAGGCGACAGGAAGTTATCGATTATGTGGTAAAAAAATACGGCGAGGATAAAGTGGCACAAATCGTAACCTTTGGGACCATGGCCGCCCGGGCGGCTATACGTGATGTAGGCAGGGTCCTGGGATATCCTTACGGAGAAGTGGATACCATAGCCAAGATGGTTCCCATGGAGCTCGGAATAACCATCGACAGTGCCCTGACATTGAATCCGGAACTGAAAAAACTTTATGAAGAAAAAGACAGGGTGAGAAAGCTTCTGGATATAGCAAGGGCGCTGGAAGGCTTCCCCAGACATGCCTCTACCCATGCCGCAGGTGTTGTCATATCAAAAGACCCCCTGGTGGAACATGTGCCGCTGCACAAAATGGGCGACTCAAACGTAGCCACTCAGTATACCATGACTGCCCTGGAAGAACTGGGCCTTTTGAAAATGGATTTTCTGGGGCTGAGGACCCTCACGGTTATACGAGATGCCCTCAATATTATCCGCCACACCCGCCATGTGGAGATAAATCTTGACAGGTTGCCCCTTGACGATAAAAAGGTATATGAGATGTTGAGCCAGGGCAATACAGCCGGAGTTTTTCAGCTGGAGAGCAGCGGAATGCAAAATCTGCTCAAGGAATTGAAACCCGAAGTGTTCGAAGATGTCATAGCCATTATAGGCCTGTACAGGCCCGGGCCCCTTGGCAGCGGGGCAGCGGAAGATTTTATAAAAAGCAAAAATGGAGCAAAATCTATAAATTACCTTCATCCACTTTTAAAACCCATTCTGTCTGAAACATACGGCATAATACTGTATCAGGAACAGGCCATGAAGATAGCTCAGGAACTGGCCGGTTTTTCGCTGGCGCAGGCTGATATCCTCAGAAAAGCCATGGGAAAGAAAAAACAGGATGTCATGGATGCCCAGAGGGCTTCCTTCATCGAAGGGTGTGTGAAGAATAATATCGATAGGGAGACGGCAGCCAAAATCTTTGATGATATTTCCTATTTCGCAGGTTACGGGTTCAACAAAGCCCATACTGCAGCCTATGCCGTCATTGCCTATCAAACAGCATACCTGAAAGCCCACTATCCGGTGGAATTCATGGCTGCCCTTTTGAACAGTGTCATGGACAACAGCGATAAGATCGCTTTTTATGTGAATGAATGCCGTCATATGGGCATTAATGTTCTGCCGCCCGATATTAACGAGAGTTTTGACACTTTTACGGTCATTGGCGATAAGATAAGATTTGGGCTTACCGCCGTAAAGAATGTGGGCCAAGGGGTGGCCAGAGCCATCATCGAGGAAAGAAAGAACGGGGGAAGGTTTTCTTCATTTTGGGATTTTGCAGCAAGAGTTTCGAGAGAATTAAATAAGAAGGTCCTGGAAAGCCTTATAAAGAGCGGAGCCATGGATTCTCTGGGTGCAAGGCGATCACAGCTTTTAAAGGTATATGAAGGGGTTTTAAGCCGGGTTCAGAAACAGGAAAAACAAATGAAAGATCAGATTTCTCTTTTTGACATTGTCGATGGCCCGGCTCCTGCGGATGATATCTTGCCCGATATCCCCGAATATCCTGAGGCGGAACTTTTAGCCATGGAAAAGGAGATGCTGGGCCTTTATATAAGCGGTCATCCCCTTCAGGAATTTGAAAAACAGCTCTTGAACGTGACAACTTTTTGTAGTAAAAATTTATATGAGGAGGACAATAAAGATAATCTTCAGGTGGTGGTAGGAGGCATTATAACGGGTGTAAGGACAAAAGCTACAAAAAGTGAAAAAATAATGGCCTTTATAAATCTAGAAGACCTGACGGGTTCCATGGAAATCATTGTGTTTCCTCAGACCTATGAAAGATACCATGGCCTGCTTCGGCCGGACTCAAAGGTTATAATAAAGGGAAGAGTTAATTTCAAAGAGGATGAGTTGCCCAAAATAATCGCCGAAGAAATAACTTCATTTGAAAAAATATCTTCCTGTGAAAACCAGAAAGAAGTACTGGTGGTAGCAATTAACCAAAATGAGATGGATTTACAAAAATTGAAGGATTTTATCCAGTCTCACCCCGGCCGGACCAGGGTCGTGGCGTACTTTCAGGAGCAGGACAGAAGCTTTTTGCTGCAAACCGGTATGAATTGTTCTGAAGAAAATCTTGAGTTTTTGTATAACAACCTGGGTGTCAATTTTATATATGGTGATGAGAAATCAATACAAATTGATACAAAGGAGGCCTGAACTTGTGTGGACGGTGATTTATATGGCCACAGATAAAGCTACGGCTCAAAAGGTGGAGCAAGTTTTAAAGTCTGAAGGAATTCTTGTCAAGGTCAGAGAAGCCATGCGGAGTAAAAAACACGGATGTTGTATTGAGATACTGGTGCCGGAATCCGAAGCCCAGGAGGCTCAAAAGGTAATCCTGGAAAAAAATCTATAATGAAGAGGGGAAGGCAGATGAAAAGAATAGGAGTACTTACAAGCGGTGGAGATGCGCCGGGGATGAATGCCGCTGTTCGGGCTATAGTGAGAAAAGCGGTATATTATGGCATGGAAGTTTACGGGGTTAAAAAGGGCTATATGGGTTTGATAAATTCGGATTTTGTCAGGCTTGATTCCAGCTCGGTGGGAGATATAGTCCATCGCGGAGGTACTTTTTTAAGGACGGCCCGATGCGAGGAGTTCAAGACCGAAGAGGGTCAGCAGAAAGCCTTAAAAAATCTGGAGGCTTTCGGCATTGAAGGTATGGTAGTAATAGGTGGGGATGGCTCTTTCCGCGGCGCCATAGCCCTGTCCAGAATGGGCGTGCCTACCATAGGAATTCCCGGGACAATAGACAATGATATTCCTTTTACTGACTACGCCATAGGTTTTGATACAGCGTTGAATACGGTGGTAGAAGCAGTAAACAAGGTGAGGGATACTGCTACTTCCCACGAAAGAACTTTTGTAATTGAAGTTATGGGCAGAGAAGCCGGCCATATAGCGCTTTATGCGGGGCTTGCCAGCGGAGCCGAAACCATACTGGTGCCCGAAATTCCATTTAATGTTGACGACATATGCAATAAGATTATAAATGGCTACAAGAGAGGAAAACTTCACAGCATCATAATTGTGGCAGAAGGTGCGGCCAGCGGTTTTGATATAGGAAACAAGATAAAGGAAAAAACTGGCTTCGAGACCCGGGTGATCGTTCTCGGACATCTGCAGAGAGGCGGAACTCCTTCGGCTTTTGATCGCATCCTGGCCAGTCAGTTGGGAGGAAAGGCGGTAGATTTGCTCAAGGATAATATTGGTGACAAGATGGTGGGTCTTGTCAACGGAGAATTGCTGGTAACCGACCTTGAAAAGATTCTTGTGACACCCAAACCTCTTGACATGAACATATACAAGCTGGCCGAGATTTTATCGATGTAGGAGAGTGATGCATTGGTGCTTAAGACTAAAATTATATGCACACTTGGGCCGGCTAGTGAAAGTAAAGAGGTGATATCCCAGCTGATATCGGCAGGGATGAATATAGCAAGACTTAATTTTTCCCATGGGAGCCATGATGAACACAGGGCAAGGATTAACAACCTGAGGGAAGCTGCCCGGGAAATGGGAGCCAATATAGCCCTTATGCTGGATACCAAGGGGCCTGAGATAAGACTTGGCACCTTTAAAAATGGAAAAGTATATTTGAAGGAAGGCCAGGAATTTGCGCTCTCGCTGGTGCCTGTAGAAGGAAATGAAAACATGGTTTATGTCACCTATGACGGTTTGAACAGACTCGTAACCAGAGGTGACAGGATATTGCTGGCCGACGGCCTTATAGAATTAGAAGTCAAGAGAGTAGATTCAGACAGGGTAGTATGTACTGTTATAAACGGCGGAGAAATCAGCGATAAGAAAGGTGTAAACATTCCCAACAAGTCCCTTCCCCTACCTGCGGTGACCCGCAAAGATGTGGAAGATCTGCTATTTGGCATAAGTATGGACATTGACTTTGTAGCGGCTTCCTTTATAAGAAAGGCTTCAGATGTGCTCGAGATAAGAAAGATTCTGGAAGAAAACGGCGCCAGTGATGTCCACATAATAGCAAAGATAGAAAATCGCGAAGGTGTCAACAATATCGATGAAATCATCCGCGTGTCAGACGGCATAATGGTGGCTCGGGGAGATCTGGGAGTGGAGATACCCGTTGAGGAAGTGCCCTTGGTCCAGAAATATATCATAGAAAAATGTAATGAAGCAGGCAAGCCAGTTGTCACGGCAACTCAGATGCTGGACTCGATGATACGAAACCCAAGGCCAACAAGAGCGGAAGCCACCGATGTGGCCAATGCCATTTTCGACGGTACCGATGCCATCATGCTTTCAGGCGAAACGGCCGCCGGCCATTATCCGGTGGAAGCGGTTAAAATGATGGTCAAAATAGCAAGAAAAGCCGAAGATTCTATTAGTTTAAAAAAGAGGAAAGAACCTTCTGCAATAAAAACTATTACTGACGCTATAAGCCATGCCACATGCTCTATCGCTCGGGACCTGGAAGTAAAAGCTATTATAACATCCACAAAATCCGGGTATACGGCCAGGGCTGTGGCCAAGTTTCGGCCCGAGGTCCCCATCATTGCAGTTACCCCCAGACAAAAGGTTACAAGGACGCTGCAGATAGTGCGCGGTGTATGGCCGCTGGAAGTGGAGGATACCCGATCCACTGACGAGATGTTCAAAGAAGCGGTAGAAGGGGCTTTAAAATCTGGCCTGGTGCAGAAAGGAGATATGGTGGTAATTACTGCGGGCGCCCCCGCAAACGTGACGGGCACCACCAACTTAATAAGAGTGCATATTGTGGGCGATGTGCTTTTAAGAGGCACCGGCATCGGCAACGGCTCTATTAGCGGGACGGCCTTCGTAGCAAGGAACGCAAAAGAAGCCATGATAATGCCGGCGGGTTCCATTCTGGTTGTTCCGGCCACAGACAAGGATTTAATGGAGACTTTGCAACGCTCGGCGGCAATTATAGCTGAGGAAGGCGGTCTGACATCCCATGCCGCCATAGCGGGTCTTGAGCTGAATATACCCGTTATAGTTGGAGCCAAGGGAGCCACCGAACTGCTGACAACCGGAGATGAGATAACCATGGATGCCCAGCGGGGCCTCGTTTACAGGGGAAAAGTCGATGTGAAATGAGGTGTGGGAAAAGCTAAAAAAGACTGTTTGTTAACAAAAATTTAACATATAAGGTATTGACATTGTTCGAAAGCATGATAAAATACATATCAATATCCGTAAATGTAATGATGGAGAGGAAAATGGAGACTAAAGCAAAGAGAGCCGGGGAAGGTGAAAGCCGGTCTGAGGTTGCCATTTTATGCTCGCTCCTGAACAGCCCGGGCGAAATATCAGTAGTCCGGCGCCGCTTATAAGCGTTAAAATGAAGTAGTCCGTTCTACTTCCTGAGGCCGAAGTCGCAAGACAAGGCAAAGCAGGGTGGTACCACGGGGTAAACTCCCCCCTCGTCCCTGGGAGAATGTTTTCTCGGGGCGAGGGGGTTGTTTTTACAAAAAAACGGGTAAGGTGGTGTACACAATGAAAATTACTGCCGCAGAAGCATTAATCAGGTCTCTGGAAATGGAAGGTGTAGAGGTAGTATTCGGGTATCCAGGAGGAGCTATACTTCCTGTATACGATTCTCTTTTCCATGCCAAGAAGCTAAAACATATCCTTACCCGCTCAGAACAGGCTGCAGCCCATGCTGCGAGCGGTTACGCACGAGTATCGGGCAGAGTCGGAGTATGCATGGCCACATCGGGACCAGGAGCCACAAATCTTGTAACGGGTATTGCAACTGCCTACATGGATTCTATACCTGTAGTCGCCATAACAGGCCAGGTTTCCACAAGCCTGATCGGGCGGGATGTTTTTCAGGAAGTAGACATTACGGGCGCTACGGCACCTTTTACAAAACACAATTATCTTGTGAAAAGAGCAGAAGATATACCCCGCATTGTAAAGGAAGCCTTTTATATTGCTTCCACCGGAAGACCCGGGCCTGTGCTCATTGATTTGCCAAAGGATGTAGCCGAAACAAAAATAGAATTCAAATACCCTGAACAGATCACTTTAAGGGGATATAAACCAAAGTATGAAGGCCATCCGCTTCAGATTTCCAGAGCGGCGGAAGCCATCAATAAAGCTCTTCGACCCGTCATCTGTGCGGGAGGGGGAGTCAATTCTTCCGGTGCGGAGCAAGAACTTATGGAACTTGCTGAAAAGGCCCAGATACCTGTAGCTACTACGCTGATGGGAATAGGCGCTTTTCCGGAAAACCATCCCCTTTCACTGGGGATGATGGGTATGCACGGCACGCCCTATGCTAACAGGGCTGTTACGGAATCAGACCTGGTAATTGCCACCGGAGCGAGATTCGGCGACCGCCTGACGGGCCGGGTGGCAGGGTTTGCACCGAAAGCAAGGATAATACACATAGACATAGATCCCGCAGAAATAGGGAAAAACGTGAAGGCAGATATTCCCATCGTGGGTAATGTAAAACGGGTTCTTGAAGAAATATTGAAGGAAGTTCACCAAAAACAGCCCACCGAGTGGAACGAGCGCATCGCTGAACTTAAGAAAAACACATTCACTTACGACAAAAAGAATAAATTATGTCCCCAGGAAATCATAGAAGAGCTCTCCCGGAGGACCGCCGGCAATGCCATAATAACTACGGAAGTTGGTTCTCATCAGATGTGGGTGGCACAGTATTACAGATTTATAAAGCCACGCACCTTTATCAGTTCTGGCGGCCTCGGGACCATGGGTTACGGTCTACCCGCTGCCATAGGGGCTAAATTTGCAAAACCTGACGAGACAGTAATCAACATATGCGGTGACGGCAGCTTCCAGATGAACCTGGCGGAGATGGCCACCGCTGTTGAAAACAATCTTTCTATCAAAATGATCCTTTTTAACAATCAGGGGTTGGGCCTGGTAAGGCAGCTTCAAGAATTTTACTGTAAAAAACGTTACAGCCAGGTATATTTCGGTTTCGTGCCAGATTTTGTCAAACTGGCTGAAAGTTACAGGATACCGGCCATGAGGATAGAAAGCCGCGATGAACTGCCCGGAGCGATAGACCGGCTCATTGCAGAAAAGGGATGTTTCTTGCTGGAATGCATGGTGGATATATATGAAAATGTTTATCCTATGGTGTTGAATGGCTCGCCCATCAATGAAATGATAGGAGGATGAAGCCCATGAAGACGACGTTATCGGTTCTGGTGGAAAATCATCCCGGCGTCCTCTCCAGAGTGGCTGGCCTTTTTTCCCGCCGGGGGTTCAACATTGACAGCCTGGCGGTCGGCACCACCGAAAATCCGGACATTTCCCGCATGACCATAGTGGTGGATGGAGATGATTATATAGTCGAGCAGGTAAAAAAGCAGTTGAACAAACTTGTGGATGTAATTAAGGTCAGCAAGATAATACCGGAAGAGTCGGTGAGCAGGGAACTAGTTTTGATAAAGGTGGATGCAGAACCCCAGGTGAGGTCCGAAATAATTCACATAGCGGAAATATTCAGAGCCAACATTGTGGATGTAAGCCGCAAGTCCATGATCATAGAACTTACCGGCGACAAGGATAAAGTCACCGCCTTTGAGGAACTATTGAAGCCTTTTGGAATAAAAGAATTAGTCCGTACCGGCATTATAGCCGTGAATAGAGGAACAAAAACCATAAAAATTGAGGAGGAAGATTAATTATGGCAAAAATGTATTATGACAAGGATGCTGATTTAAGATTGCTGGAGGGCAAGACCGTTGCGATAATAGGCTATGGTAGCCAGGGTCACGGCCATGCTCTGAATTTGAAGGACAGCGGAGTAAATGTAATAGTGGGATTATACGAAGGATCAAAATCCTGGAAAATAGCCGAAGAGGCGGGCCTGACCGTGAAGACCGTCAGCGATGCTACAAAAGAAGCAGATATTATTATGATGCTGGTCCCGGACCACGTGCAGGCGAAGATTTATGAAGAAGAAATCAAACCCTTTTTAAGAGAGGGCAATGCTCTAGCCTTTGCCCACGGCTTCAGCATAAGATATGGGCAAATAGTGCCTCCGAATTTTGTTGATGTGTTCATGATAGCTCCCAAAGGCCCGGGGCATCTGGTGAGAAGGATGTACGAGCAAGGCGCAGGGGTCCCCTGCCTGGTGGCGGTGGAACAGGATTACACAGGCAGGGCCAAAGACATCGCTCTGGCTTATGCCAAGGGAATAGGCGGCACTCGAGCCGGAGTCATCGAAACCACTTTTACGGAGGAGACCGAAACGGATCTGTTCGGCGAACAGTGCGTATTGTGCGGAGGTCTGACGGAGCTCATCAGAGCGGGATTTGAAACCCTGGTAAATGCCGGTTACCAACCCGAAATCGCATATTTTGAATGCCTGCATGAGATGAAATTGATAGTTGATTTGATTTATGAGGGCGGAATCGGTTGGATGCGTTATTCGATAAGCGATACGGCCAAATATGGAGATATTACCGTAGGAAAAAGAATAATCAATGAGGAAACCCGCAAGGAAATGAAAAAGGTGCTGGATGAAATCGTGACTGGCGAATTTGCGAAAAAGTGGATCCTGGAGAATCAGGTAAACCGTCCGATGTACAGGACGATTCTTGAAAGGGAAGCGCAGCATCCCATCGAAAAAGTAGGTGCAGAGCTCAGAAGCATGATGCCGTGGCTTAAAAAACAGAAGTGAGAAGTGAGAGGTTGGAGGCGGGAATAGTAGAAATTGGCTTTACTAATTTCTACTATTCCTGAGGAAAGGAGGCATGCAAAATGTCCAGAATGGTTGAGATATTCGATACCACCCTGCGGGATGGAGAGCAATCGCCCGGGGTGTCGCTGAATTCCCAAGAAAAATTGGAAATTGCAAAACAGCTGGCAAAACTGCAGGTAGATGTCATAGAAGCCGGTTTTCCTATAGCATCAAATGGAGACTTTAATGCTGTAAAAACCATAGCTGAGAATGTAAGGGGTCCCGTTATAGCAGGCCTTGCCAGGGCAAACTTTAAAGATATAGACAGGGCCGCCGAAGCCGTAAAACCGGCGGAAAGGCCCCGCATTCATACTTTTATTGCATCATCTCCCATTCATATGAAATACAAACTGAAGATGACCGAAGAACAGGTGCTGGAAGCAGCGGTAGAAGCCGTAAAAAGAGCCAAATCTTACGTAGAGGATGTGGAATTTTCGGCAGAAGACGCATCAAGATCCGAAGTGGAATTTCTATGCAAGTTGTTTTCTGCCGCTATAAAGGCTGGAGCTACGGTCATTAACATACCCGATACGGTGGGGTACTCCACGCCGGAAGAGTTCGGTAACCTGGTAAAAACCCTGCGGGAAAGAGTACCGGAAATGGATAAGGTGAAAATCAGTGTCCACTGCCATAACGACCTGGGCATGGCGGTGGCCAATTCCCTGGCCGCCGTAGAAAACGGTGCAACCCAGATTGAGTGTGCCGTCAACGGACTTGGCGAGCGGGCGGGGAATGCTGCCCTTGAAGAGGTAGTCATGGCCCTTGTTACCAGAAAAGATATATACAATGTCAACCTTAACATCGATACGAAGCACATATACCGCACCAGCAAGCTGGTTAGCACTCTTTCGGGCATATATGTCCAGCCCAATAAAGCCATAGTGGGAGCCAATGCCTTTGCTCACGAATCGGGCATACATCAGCATGGGGTCCTGTCGGAAAAGTCTACTTACGAGATCATGACACCGGAGTCCATAGGGCTTTCTTCCAACAGATTGGTGCTCGGCAAACTTTCAGGCCGCCACGCCTTTGCCCAGAGGCTGAAGGAAATGGGATATGAATTATCCGATGAGGAATTGAATAAAGCCTTTGAGAGGTTTAAGGATCTGGCAGATAAGAAAAAGGAAATCACCGATAAAGATATCGAAGCTCTGGTGGAAGATCAGGTTTTGAAGATACCTCAGCTTATAACTCTGGAGTATTTTCAAACCTCCAGCGGCAACAAGATAATATCTACGGCCACCGTAAAAGTTAAAATAGGCGAAAAAAGCGTGGAGGAGGCATCTACCGGAGATGGACCTATCGATGCCACCTATAAAGCCCTGGAGAGGGCCTGCAATATAGACTGCAAGCTCGTGGATTATTCCATAAAATCGGTATCCAGCGGAAAAGATGCCATGGGTGAAGTCATAGTCAAGATAGAAAAAGATGGCAGATTATTTACCGGAAGAGGATTGAGCACCGATATCATAGAGGCCAGTGCCCTGGCTTACACCAACGCACTGAACAAAACCCTCTGGAACAATGGCAACGGAAGGTGAAAAAAATGGGAATGACTATAACTCAAAAGATACTCGCCAGACACTGCCATAAGGAATTCGTAGAGCCTGGAGAACTCATCATGGCCGACGTGGACCTGGCCCTGGCCAATGATATAACCGGCCCAGTTTCTATAGAAGAGTTTAAAAAAGCCGGCGGCAAAAAGGTGTTTGACAGGGAAAAAATAGCTTTAATTCCCGACCATTTTGCCCCCAATAAAGATATAAAATCCGCCGGGTTATGCAAAACCCTGAGGGATTTTGCAAAAGAACAGCAGATTGTACATTACTATGAAGTTGGAAGAATGGGTGTGGAACATGCCCTGCTGCCGGAGCAGGGCATAGTCCTGCCCGGCGACCTGGTAGTGGGCGCCGATTCCCACACCTGCACTTACGGGGCTCTGGGGGCTTTTTCCACCGGTGTGGGCAGCACTGATTTAGCTTTTGCCATGATGACGGGGAAATGCTGGTTCAAGGTTCCAGAAACCATAAAGTTCATCTACCACGGCAAACTGAATCCATGGGTTACCGGCAAGGATCTCATACTGTACACCATAGGTGATATTGGAGTGGATGGAGCCCTGTATAAAGCCATGGAATTTACAGGCGATGCATTGAAGAACCTTACCATGGATGAAAGGTTCACCATGACCAACATGGCCATTGAAGCTGGAGGCAAAAACGGCATAATGGAGCCCGATGATATTACCATCGAATATGCAAAGGCAAGGGCAAAGAGGGATTTTGAGATATTAAGAAGCGATGATGATGCAAAATATTGCCAGATCATCGATTACGATGTATCGAAAATAGAGCCTCAAATAGCCCTGCCGCACCTGCCGGAAAACACCGTCGGTATTTCTGAAGTGGGGAATATTTCCATCGACCAGGTGGTGATAGGTTCCTGCACCAACGGCAGGCTCGAAGATATGCGCATCGCTGCGAAAGTCATAAAAGGCCATAAGGTACATCCCGATGTAAGACTTATAGTCATCCCGGCCACTCAAAATGTTTACCGGCAGATGATAACAGAAGGAATCATAGAAATTTTCATAGAAGCCGGTGCTGTCGTAAGTACTCCCACCTGCGGCCCATGCCTTGGAGGATATATGGGGATTCTCGCAAAAGGAGAAAGGGCTGTTTCCACCACGAACCGAAATTTTGTGGGGCGCATGGGACATCCCGAAAGTGAGATATACCTGGCCAGCCCGGCGGTGGCTGCAGCTTCGGCCGTTAAGGGCAGGATAGCCCATCCCGAGGAGGTGGCGAAAATATGATATACAAAGGTAAGGCATGGATATTCGGTGACAATATCGACACTGATGTTATCATTCCGGCCCGCTATCTGAATACTACCGATCCAGCAGAGTTGGCATCTCGCTGCATGGAAGATGTAGCCCCCGGGTTTTCTAAAAAAATAAATGCCGGTGACATAATAATCGCCGGCAAGAATTTTGGATGCGGCAGCTCCCGAGAACATGCGCCGCTTGCCATAAAGGCCAGCGGAATAAGCTGTGTCATTGCCAGATCCTTTGCCAGGATTTTTTACAGGAACTCGATAAATATAGGGCTTCCAATACTGGAGTGCGAGGAAGCTGTAGATTCTATAAAAGCAGGAGATGAACTGGAGGTAGATACCGATACAGGCGTCATAAAAAATCTGACGTCGGGCGGTATCTATACTGCCATGCCTTTTCCTGATTTTATTAAAGGCATCATACAGGCACAGGGCCTGTTAAACTATGCCAGAAAGGCGGAAAACCGAAATGTATAAGATAGCTTTCCTGGCAGGAGACGGCATCGGTCCCGAAGTTATGGCCGAGGCAGGAAAGGTCCTCAAGAAAATAGAAAAAAAATTCGGCTTCGACTTTGAATTCCACGAAGGTCTGGTAGGCGGTGCCGCCATAGATGCTTACGGCGTTCCCCTGCCCGAGACCACTGTAAACTTATGCGAAAATTGTGATGCCATTTTGTTCGGCGCGGTGGGAGGTCCAAAATGGGATGCATTGAGCAGCCATCTGCGACCCGAAAAGGCAATCCTGGACTTGAGAAAACATTTCGGCCTTTATGCAAATCTGCGACCGGCCATCTTATTTCCTCCCCTCATAAATGCATCTCCGATAAAACAGGAAATCATCAGAGACCTTGACCTCCTCATTGTCAGGGAACTCACGGGAGGATTGTACTTCGGCACTCCGAAGGGCAGGGAGGAAACTTGCGGAGTGGTTCGGGCCGTGGATACAATGGTATACACCGAGGAAGAAATAAAGAGGGTGGCACATGTAGCTTTTAAGGCCGCAAGAAACAGAAAAAAGCGCGTAACTTCTGTGGATAAGGCCAATGTGCTGGCCACTTCCAGGCTCTGGCGGGAAGTAGTTGAAAGGGTATCCAGAGAATACCCCGATGTAGAGCTTACCCACATGTACGTGGACAATTGCTCCATGCAACTGGTGGTGAACCCCGGACAGTTTGATGTAATCCTCACCGAAAACACCTTTGGAGACATACTCAGCGACGAGTCCGCGGTGCTGACGGGCTCCATAGGCATGCTGCCATCGGCCAGCCTGGGAGATAAAAAGCCTTACCTGTACGAGCCCACTCACGGCTCCGCACCGGACATTGCGGGTACCGGCAGGGCCAACCCCATCGCCTGCATATTGTCCGCAAGCCTTATGCTGGAATACTCCTTCGGAGCTCTGGAAGCATCGAATGCCATAAAACGGGCGGTGAGCAGGGCTCTTGCTGAAGGCTACAGGACTTCGGACATAAAAACAGGCGCAGGTAAAGTGGTTACTACCGGCGAGATGGGAGATATAATTGTAAATTTTATTTGAAAGTTTCATTGAAGTATTGTATTCGACCCGATTTAATGTTATAATTTACGTCAATAATCATAAAAAGCTATGAAGAGAAGAGTAGCAGAAACTGTCCGGCCAAAGAGAGTCGGGGCAGGTGAGAACCGATGCCGGAAGATTCTCGTGAAAATCATCTCGGAGCTGCCAGGGTGAAGAGAAAGTAGTCCTGGCCGGGTCCCATGTGGGAATTGGCCACCGTTAGAACGGCCGGGTATCGGGCCAAAAGCCCCGTACCTGCTGAGGTTCATATCGCAAGGTATGAATGAATCAGGGTGGTAACGCGAGACCCTTCGCCCCTTTAACAGAGGTGAAGGGTTTGTTTTTTTATCATCACATAAAGAGGTGAGGATTTTGACCGGTGCAGAGCTTTTGATAAAGACACTGGAAGAAATGGGTGTGGACACCATTTTCGGTTTTCCCGGAGGCTCCGCCCTGCCGATCTATGATGCCCTCTACGGCAACAAAAAGATACGACATATAAAGACTGTACATGAACAGGGAGCCGCTCATGCTGCCGATGGCTATGCCAGAGCCACAGGGAGGGTGGGAGTGGCACTGAGCACGTCTGGTCCCGGTGCCACCAATCTTGTTACCGGCATTGCCAATGCATACATGGATTCGATACCCATGGTGGCTTTTACCGGCCAGGTGCCACTGAACCTTTTGGGGAAGGATTCCTTTCAGGAAGTGGATATCACCGGCGTTACCCTTCCCATAACCAAGCACAGCTTTATATTGCGAGATAAAGACGATATTGTGAAAAAGGTCAAGGAAGCCTTCCTGATAGCCACTACCGGAAGACCAGGGCCGGTGGTGGTGGATTTACCGAAAGATATCATGGCCGGAGAAGTAAATGAAAAGACGGTGAAAAAAGATGTTAACGGCTTTGTGGCTTCATATACTTCAAAACAGGCGATTCCTGAAGGCCAGCAAAAAAAACTGCAACAGGCGGCAGAGATGATAGATGAAGCTCGGAGGCCGGTCATTTATGCCGGCGGCGGGATAATAACTTCAGGAGCAAATATGGAGCTTTTAAAGTTCGCCGAAAAAGTAGAGGCACCCGTTGTAACTACTTTGATGGGGATCACCGGTTTCCCGTCGGAACATCCCCTCTGCCTGGGAATGCTGGGAATGCATGGCACAGCTTACGCCAACATGGCGGTTACGGAATGCGACCTGCTTATCGCCGCAGGGGCCCGCTTTGATGACAGGGTTACCGGCAAGGTGGAGTCTTTTGCACCAAAGGCCAGAATAATCCACATAGACATAGATCCGGCGGAACTGGGCAAAAATGTGGATATTCACCTGGCGCTTCAGGGTGATGTAAAAAACATACTGGAAAAGATAACAGGGCTTGTATCCAGCAAAAAGCGCAAGCCATGGCTTGAAACGGTAAACGCATGGAAACAGGCCTATCCCCTTAAATACTGTGATAAAGGACTGAAACCTCAGTTTGTGATAGAAGAAATATGCAGGATAACTGCCGGTGAGGCAATAATAGCCACCGAAGTAGGGCAGCATCAGATGTGGACTGCACAGTTTTACAAATTTAAAAATCCAAGAAGCTTCATATCATCAGGAGGACTGGGAACCATGGGGTTCGGCCTTCCTGCAGCAATTGGAGCAAAGCTGGGCAGGCCGGATAAAATAGTGTTCAACATAGCGGGAGACGGCAGTTTTGAAATGAACTGTCATGAACTGATTACTGCTGCCAGTTACAACATACCGGTGATAAACGTTATTTTCAACAACCGCACTCTGGGGATGGTGCACCAGTGGCAGGAAATGTTTTACAACAGGAGATTTTCACACTCGGAACTGGGTGAAGGCACCGACTACGTAAAGCTTGCCGAAGCCTGCGGGGCAGCCGGATTTAGAATAACCGAAAGGGAACAGGTGGCAAAGACATTGAGCAAGGCCATAGATCTGGATAAACCGGTGGTGATCGATGTCAGGATTGATCCCAACGAAATGGTGATGCCCATGGTGCCCCCCGGAATGCCCATCAGCAATATGATAGGATTAGATTGATGTTGACAGGTTGTCAAAAAAGTATTATTTTAAATTTACCATATTTGTTTTGATGAAAAAAGCCTTTTGGCTTCACTCTACGGTACCTTTGGCATTTGCTAATCACAGGCTGTAACGATTTACATCCGCATCAAATATAAAAATTGGGAGGTTTCTCTGATGAGTATACAGGTTTACGTGAACGGGGAGTATTTTCCAAAAGAAGAAGCCAGAATATCGGTGTTTGACCACGGGTTCTTATACGGAGACGGTGTGTTTGAAGGCATAAGAGCCTATGACGGCAGGGTATTCAGGCTGAAAGAGCATATCGACAGATTGTATAACGGTGCAAGAGCGATAATGCTCGATATTCCCCTTACGAAGCAGCAGATGATCGAAGTGGTGCTGGAGACGCTCAGAAGGAATCAATTGAGGGATGCTTACATCAGGCTGGTGGTTTCAAGGGGGGAGGGAGACCTGGGCCTCGATCCCAGAAAGTGCCGCAAACCTACTATCGTGTGCATCACCGACAAAATAGTGCTGTACCCCGACAAAATGTACGAGGAAGGTCTGGAAATAATAACGGCCGCTACCCGCCGCAATCCTCCTGAAGCGGTGAATCCCCAGATGAAATCATTGAATTACCTCAATAACATTATGGCAAAGATAGAAGCCAATCTTGCGGGAGTTCCTGAAGCTTTAATACTGAATGTCGATAACTATGTGGCGGAGTGTACCGGGGACAATATATTTATAGTAAAAGACGGAGTCCTCATCACTCCTCCGACCTATGCAGGATTGCTGATAGGAATTACACGAAATGCCATTATCGAATCTGCCCAGAAGCTCGGTATAAAAGTTGAAGAGAAATTGTTCACCCGCTATGAAGTATTCACCGCCGATGAATGCTTCCTGTCAGGGACCGCTGCCGAAGCCATTCCGGTAGTAAAAGTAGATGGCAGGGTGATAGGTGATGGTAAACCGGGACCGGTAACAAAGCGGATTCTTGTTGCTTTCAAGGAACTCATAAAAAACGATGGGGAAAAAATATATCCCGAGGAATAAGAATATAAATTATTGTTCTGCAATATACGATTTGTCGCAATAGAAGAAAGGGCCTTGATATATTTTTATATATTCAAGACCCTTTTAATTCTTAGCGATATTTGTGCAAAAGTATTAAGCATTCTTTACATAATAAAAAATTCTCTCTTAAAAATACTTCTCAAAAAACCGAAAACTATTAATCCATAAACATAGAACTTGTGAGTTTTATCATCTCAACTTTAGAATCAGATTGAATCTTTCCGTTCACCAGCGAACCGTCGTCTTTATCAAAATCGAATATGATCCTTGCCGGTCAATTCTATTTCCAGGACCATCCCCGAGTCCTTTCCTATAATGAAGGTGATTCCCTTGCTACTATAATCCCATATATAATACGATTCGCCGAAATATCCGCCTTCTTCTTGATAAGTTTCTTTGTAATCATCACCTAAATACTCTTTCACCTTATCTTTGGGGTCTCCCAGGGATATCCCGGCTATGCCTATTTTTGAAGTATCAATTTCTTTTTCCTGCTGTTCACCGGGAGATTGTCCATTGCTTGCCTTGCCCTCATCCGGTTTTTGACCATCCTGCCCATTTTTAGCCGGGATCTGTGACTCCATATCGTCAGTTTTTTTTATGTCAGAAGTAATTAGTGAAGGGTAAGTCCACAGTACCACGGCAAGCCCTATTGCACATAATACCAGTATAACTGTAAATACAGCAAGTGCTATCGATTTTTTCAAAAAGATCCCCTCCCTTTTCCGGTTTTTATGCTATTTTTTCCCATACATATAGACGAAAAAAAACCAAAAAAGTTTCATGTTTTTTAAAGATAGAACTTGCTATTTTCCTTCATTTTTTGTTTTATGCATTATAACACTGCTAATTTTTTCCTTTTAACCCTTTTTAGTAAAAAATTGACAATAAAGTCTTTATGGTGGATAATATTTGTAGCGACGACAGTTCGTAATAAAAATTCTACCTGTCGGTTTTACATGTAATTTTAAAATAAAGGGTGATTCTATGGTGCAAATTCTGAGCGGCAAGGCTGTGGCACAAAAACTGAAGCAGGATATAACGGTTGAAATTGATATATTAAAATCAAAGGGTGTTATTCCCACCCTGGGTATCGTGCTGGTGGGGGACGAGGAAGATTCTCTTTCCTACGCCAATAGTGCAAAAAAGCGCTGCGAGACTCTGGGGGCGGGCTGCAGTATCTTTAAATTTCCGGCGGGCATAAACCAGGATGACTTTGAAAAAAAGATACTGGAATTAAATGAAAACAGGGATATTCACGGGTACATCATCATGAAGCCCCTGCCTTCTCAGATTAATGAAAAGCGGATTGCAGAAATTATTGACCCTGCAAAAGATATAGACTGTATGACCCCTAAAAACATAGCTAAAGTCTTTGCTGGCGATATTACCGGTTTTTCGCCGTGTACCGCCCGGGCGGTTATGGAAATATTGAATTTTTATCAAATATCCGTTGAAGGAAAGCGGGCGGTCATCATCGGCAGGAGCATGGTGGTAGGAAGGCCGCTTTCAATGATGCTTCTAAAACAAAATGCCACAGTCACCATATGCCATACCAGGACCAGAGATCTTGCAAAAGAGGCAAAGCGGGCGGATATCTTGATAGCCGCCGCAGGAAAAGCCGAAATGGTGACAAAGGATATGGTTAGCCCCGGAACTGTAGTAATAGACGTGGGCATAAACTTCAAAGATGGCAGGATGGTAGGAGACGTCCTGTATGAAGAAGTGGAGAAACTGGCCTCTGCCATAACACCCGTTCCAGGGGGAGTCGGTGCCGTCACCACCATGGTGCTTTTAAAACAACTGGTGGAAGCCTGCCGGAAGTAAAGTCAGGACAGGAATTTTATCCCTGAGTACAGGAAATACATTGACAATATCCCCAAAAAGACGCCCATTATTAATATCAGACTACGGTATACCGTATCGCTTATGAATTTTTTTCCGGTAACTACCATTGTGCCGACTATGAAAAGCCAGGAGAAATCTGAGAGGATATGGCCGAAATAAAAAGATAAAATTCCGGCCATGCCATTTTTTAATGAGAGAGCCACATAATTTGACCCGATGGTCACCCACCACAGAAACCAGTAAGGGTTGGAGATGGTGGCAAAAATTCCCGAAAGGCCAGGGCCGAAGTTGCGGGATGAACCGGGGGATGCTTTCATATCAAGGCTTATTTTACCCAGGTGTACATCCCGGACCATATCAAAGGCCATTTTGAAAAGAAAAAGGGAGCCTATGATGCCAATAAATCCCATAATAAAAGGCTGGTTAAGCATACTTCCCAGGCCTAAAGCCAGCACCAGTACCAGAAGGGCTTCCATGAGGGCGTGGCCTGATGACACCAGTAGATTGGCTCCAAGGCCACTTTTTAGCGACTCATTGAGGGCTATGGTGACTAGAGGTCCTGGCATCATGGCTCCGGATAATCCCACAAGAAAGGCGGTAATAAAAATTGATGAAAGATTCACGGCAGACCCTCCAATTGAACAAGTTTGATATATACCCCAGGATGTTAGATATATTATATTACATATAAACTTTTTTGAATATATAAGACCAAAATAATTATAAAAATACAACCCAAGCGGGTAGCTTACAAGGACCCTATAGAAGCCCTGTGATACGAATGATTTCATAATTGAAACTGATGTTTTAGACATAATCCCCAGAAACCGGGCATAAGTAATTAAATGTAATACAAACCGGGCGGAGGGGATTTTTTATGGAATACTTTGACACAGACCTTCATAAAGGATTGTCCAGCCGCGAAGTACCCTTAAAGAAAAAGCTTTTTGGAGAAAACCAGATACAGGAAGTAAAAAAGATATCAGCCTTTTCAATTTTCATTACTCAGTTTACGGATTTCATAACCCTTGTCCTCTTAGGCGCCATGGCTATATCCGCATATTTGGGAGAGGTGGCTGATGCCATAGCTATCACCGCCATCATCCTCGTTAATGGCTTCCTGGGTTTCATTCAGGAATACAGGACCGAAAAATCCCTTCAAGCCTTGAGGGAACTGGCAGCACCTGTGGCGAAGGTTTTGAGGGATGGGGAAATCAAGGTTGTTCCGGCTAAGGATGTCGTTCCGGGGGATATAGTACTTCTGGAAAGCGGGGCCCGGGTGCCTGCCGATGGAGAACTCATTGAGGCCGAGGGGCTTTCTGTGGATGAATCCATATTGACCGGGGAATCAGTGCCGGTGGAAAAGACCATAAAGCCAGGGGAAGAAGCTGAGATGAAGATACACAGAAAGAACCTCGCATTTATGGGCACCCTTGTAGTCTCGGGCCGCGGTAGGATGCTGGTGACCGAAACGGGCATGGACACCGAGATGGGCAAGATTGCAGGCATGATGGGCAATATAGAAGATGAAGAGACACCGCTGCAGCGGCGTCTGGATGTACTGGGAAAGCAGCTGGTGACCGTCAGCCTTTTCATATGCGCCCTGGTATCTATCCTGGGAATTATCCGGGGGGAAAGGGCCTATGACATGTTCCTTTTCGGGGTCAGCCTTGCCGTGGCTGCCATCCCCGAAGGACTTCCTGCCATTGTCACGGTGGTATTGACCCTGGGAGTCCAGAGGATGATGAAAAAAAACGCCGTTATAAGAAAGCTTCCGGCGGTGGAGACTCTGGGGTGCGCGACGGTCATCTGCAGCGATAAAACAGGTACATTGACGGAAAACAGGATGAGTGTAAGGAAAATCCATGTAAACGGCAAGACATTGATGGTCACAGGTACGGGCTACAACCCGGAAGGTAATTTCATTTCTTCCGAAGGACGGCTTTTTAAAAAACCTGACGGTGAACTCCGACGTCTACTGGAAATTGGAGCCTCCTGCAACAATGCGGCGATCGGCCGACAGAAGGGCGGACTGTTCGGCGATTTTTTAAAGACGAGGGAGATAACGCCTTACGGTGACCCCACGGAAGTGGCTATACTTTTTGCTGCTTTAAAGGGCGGAGTGCAAAAAGAAAACGTAGACAGTGTCTATAAAAGAATCAGGGAAATCCCTTTCGACTCCAACAGAAAAAGGATGTCGGTGGTGGTTAAAAACCGGCGGGGCGAGATTTTTCTTTTTACAAAGGGTGCGCCGGATATTGTTCTATCTCTGTGCACCACAATAGAAAAAGATGGACAAATAAAGCCCATGCTTAAAAAAGATGAGGATGAAATTCTTGCCATCAATGAAGACATGGGAAGAGAAGCCCTGAGGGTAATAGCCTTTGCATACAAAAAATTAAGCATACAGGATATGGATGAAAAAGAACCGGAACACGATCTTACTTTTTTAGGGCTCATGGGAATGATAGATCCACCCAGGCCAGAAGCCATAGAGGCTGTACAGAAATGTTTTTCCGCCGGTATCCGTCCGGTGATGATAACCGGCGACCATAAGGCTACAGCCTGGGCCGTAGCCAGAGAACTTAAGATGATATCGAAAGACAGCAAAATCCTTACCGGCCAGGAACTGGACAACATGAGCGAGTCGGAATTTTTAAAATGTGTGGATGATGTGGCAGTCTATGCCCGCGTGACCCCCAGACATAAACTCAAAATAGTAAAAGCATTAAAAAAGAAAGGGCATGTTGTGGCCATGACCGGTGACGGAGTAAATGATGCTCCGGCAGTCAAGGAAGCCGATATCGGGGTATCTATGGGCATAAGCGGGACCGATGTGACAAAAGAGGCATCCTCCATGATTCTGATGGATGACAATTTCGCCAGCATAGTGGCGGCGGTGGAGGAGGGCAGGATCATATATGATAATATTAGGAAATTCATCCGCTATCTACTGTCCTGCAACATAGGCGAGGTTCTAACGATGATCTGGACATCGGCAATAGGTTTACCCCTGCCCCTGCTCCCCATACAGATCCTTTGGATGAATCTGGTGACCGACGGGCTTCCGGCCATGGCCCTGGGAGTGGACCCTCCCGAAAGGGATGTGATGAATCGAAAGCCCAGAATCAAGGATGAAAATGTATTTTCCGGCGGTCTTGCAAAAAGAATAATATACAGGGGAATACTGATAAGCCTTGCCACATTGGCGGCTTTCATTCTGGCAGGATTATACAGCAAGGGCGATCTTGCCCTGTCGAGGACAGCGGCTTTCAGCACTCTGGTGCTGGCACAGCTTGTTTTTGTGTTCGAGTGCAGGACCGAAAGGCGGGGAATATGGGAGCAAAATCCCTTTTCAAATATATATCTGACTCTGGCGGCTCTGCTTTCCGCAGGAATGCTGCTTATGGTAATATATATACCGTTTTTCCAGCCTGTCTTCCATACAATACCCCCGGACAGAAACCTCTGGATGCTCATAATAGCCCTGGCAGGCCTCAGTGCGATTGTATAAACTGGCTTCCATTTTTGAATGCTCAGGCAGGAATTTTCAATCTTTTGTGGAATTCTTAAATATATCACATGCCGGGGGGTTATAAAAATGTTCGGAGGTCTTGAATTTAGCATCAATCTGTATACCGAAGGAGAAAAGTTTTTCGACCTTCTAAAGGCTTTTATAAGGGATTCTCAAAAATCCCAGTGGCCCCATGAGAAGGAAAGGACTATCTTTGCGAAAGCATTGTTCAAAAAAGCCCTCGACACATTTGAAGAAGGAGTGAAAGCTGCGGAAAGCCGGGTGGAAGAAGGTTTTCATACTGAAGAGGATATAAAGCTCGTAAAAGAAATGAGGACCAAATGCGATTACTGGAAAAAGAAATATGAAGAAGTAGCGACATGATCTATGAAAGAAGCTATGGAAGGCTATGTAACAGGAGTCCTGGCCGATGTCATTGTGAATGCTTCCAAAGGCATCAGGTCCAGGGGAGGCAAAGTGGCCTGTGACACAGGGAAGGCATAAGACGGAGTCATAAAGAAGTCATAAAAGATTATGCAAGGCTGACAATAGTCACTGCCCTGAAAAAGATAGGGTAGTGACCTTTTCTTTATATAGGTTTTTAAAAAAGCATCTGTTTTTAGACGCAGCCAAATCCCATTTTTAGTTAAGAGCACTTTAAAATATAAGTATAAGTAGCAGGTATTCAAGAGGGAAAAGGCATTTCTTGATTTTTTTTGTACATTTTTTGTATAATATATGAGTAAATTTATATGGGATCATGCAAAAACTTTCGGAGGAATATTTTATGGAACTGATAAAACTCAGAGGGCATACTTACTATATTCCCGGTGCAACAAATATAGGAGTTTACAGATACAAAAGCGGTTTTTGTATGCTGGTGGATTCCGGCATAGACAATACCGCCGGAAAGCGGGTGCTGGAGGCCCTTGATTCGGAAAAGTTGAAGGTCAAATATATCGTAAACACTCATGCACATCCTGACCATTTTGGAGCGGATAATTTCATCCGGGAGAATCATACGGGGACTCTCATTGCAACATCCAAAGTGGAGAGACTTTTCATGGAAAACAACTCCCTGGAGGGCATTGTTTTTTATGGAGCAAGTCCTATGCCCGGGCTTTCTGCACGGGTGGTAAAGGGAAAAGAAACTTTCGTGAACATTGAGCTTTCCGAGGGAATTGTAGAACTGGGAGATAAAAAGTTTGAAGTGGTACCCCTGTGCGGACACACCCCGGCACAAATAGGCATTGTGACGGAAGACAACGTGCTGTTTTGCGGTGATGCCTTTTTCAGCGAGGAAAAACTTTCCAAATACCCCCTGCCGTTTCTTTTTGATATTAAAGAACAGTTCAAGACCCTAGAATACTTGCTGACGACGGACTACGACTATTATATAATCTCTCACAGCGAGGAATTAATTGAAGATCCAAAAGCTCTCATTCGGAAAAACATCGATAACCTGAATGAAAATATCGACATTATACTTCAATTGCTGGCGCAGCCCTTGACCAGGGAAGACCTGGCGGAGCTTTTGATAAAAAGATATAATATATCCATGAACGTGCCCCAGTATTTTATAACTCTAACATCAGTGAGCGCTTTTTTAACTTACCTGCTTGAAAAAGAATCCATACACATGGATATCATCGATGGGAAAATGTATTTTTATGTTTGATTTTTAGGAGAGATATAAATGTTTATGAAGAGAAATGACATCAGAAATATAGCCATAATAGCCCATGTGGACCACGGCAAAACCACTCTAGTAGATGGAATGCTGAAACAGAGCGGCATTTTCCGCCAGAATCAAAAGATTGAAGAACGGGTGCTGGATTCCAATGCACTGGAAAGGGAGCGGGGTATAACCATCCTGGCCAAAAACACCGCCGTCACCTATAACGGTATAAAGATAAACATCGTGGATACTCCGGGCCACGCCGATTTCGGCGGAGAGGTAGAGCGGGTATTGAAGATGGTGGATGGGGTGCTTTTGCTGGTGGATGCTTTTGAAGGCCCCATGCCCCAGACGCGGTTTGTGCTGAAAAAGGCACTGGCTTTAGAACTGCCGGCCATAGTGGTCATAAATAAAATCGACCGGCCCGACGCCCGCGTAAAACAGGTGGAAGACGAGGTGCTGGAACTGTTCATAGAACTGGGGGCCAGCGACTCCCAGATAGATTTTCCGGTGGTTTATGCGTCGGCCAAAGACGGCATTGCCAAATATTCTATGGACGAGCCCTCGGATAATTTAAAGCCCCTATTCGACACCATAGTCAACCACATACCGGCTCCAGCGGGAGACCCGGAGGCGCCAATGCAGGTGCTTATCACTACTTTGGATTACGATGATTACGTGGGCAGGATTGCCATAGGAAGAGTGTTCCGAGGCACAATTGTTTCGGGGAAGGAATATGCCATCTGCAAAAAAGACGGCAGTATTTCCAGGACAAAAGTGAGCAATCTTTATGAATTCATGGGCTTGAAAAGGGAGGAAGCCAGAGAAGCTACCATAGGCGATATTGTAGCAGTTACGGGCATCCAGGATATAGATATAGGTGAAACTATAGCCGATGCGGAAAATCCCGAGCCGGTGCCATATGTTAATATAGATGAGCCGACCCTTTCCATGATATTCAGCGTCAACAACAGCCCCTTCGCAGGCCAGGAAGGGCAGTTTGTGACATCAAGGCATTTAAGAGAAAGGCTGTTCAGGGAAGCCAAGAGCAATGTGAGCCTTCGCGTGGAGGAAACGGACAGCCCTGACAGCTTCAAGGTTTCCGGCCGCGGAGAACTGCACCTTTCGGTGCTGATAGAGACCATGAGAAGAGAAGGATATGAGTTTCAGGTATCCAGACCCACAGTTATCGTAAAGGAAATAAACGGGAAAAAGATGGAACCGATGGAGTCGGTGGTCATAGATATACCCGAAGAGTATATGGGCATCGTAATGGAAAAAATGGGTGCCCGCCGTGGACAGCTCACAAACATGGAGAACATGGGGAACGGTTCTCTGCGGATGGAGTTTGAAATCCCCACCAGAGGACTACTGGGTTATCGTTCGGAGTTCATGACAGATACTAAAGGTGAGGGCATATTGAACTCAATTTTTGCAGGCTATACCCCCTTTAAAGGCGAAATACCAACCCGTAGCCGAGGCTCTCTGGTGGCTTTTGAAAGCGGCGAGTCCAACACTTACGGACTTTATAACGCCCAGGATAGAGGTACCCTCTTCATAGGTCCCGGAGTCAGAGTGTATGAAGGCATGATAGTGGGTGAAAATTCCCGCCCCGGTGATTTGGACATAAATGTCTGCAAGAAAAAACATGTGACAAACCTACGCTCTTCCACTGCCGACGAAGCTTTGAGACTCACTCCGCCCAGGGAGATGACCCTGGAAAAATGTCTTGAGTTCATAGACGATGATGAACTGGTGGAAGTGACGCCGAAAAACATCCGAATGCGCAAAACCATTCTTTCTAGGCAGGAAAGAGCAAGGGCAAGGGCGAGGGGCGCGTAAACCGCATATAATTATATGATTCCAGTGTAAAAACTCTCCGATTTTCCATTAAATCTTAAACAAAAATTTGTGCTAAAGAAAAAATTTAAAAAGTATTTCATCTCATCTGTTGGCACAGTCACTGACATCTATACAGATCTTAGGATGATTTATGAAAAACTTAGTAAGAGAATATGTCCTAATTGTGATAGGGAAATAATATCCTCCAAATGTAAAGAAGAGGTGGAGAAGTCCGAAGATAATTTTAAAGTTTATATGTATTGCAATCGCTGCAATTACAGAATGGAAAAGCTCACTACTTAAAATCGGATAAAACATATGTATATAAGGTATATGGATTTGATGCGTCAGGAAAGACGCTGTATAAGAGCAGGCAAATAATAGTCAGGACAAAGTGAATTAACGGGGTCAGTCTTGAAATATCTCCTTGCCGATGGTATGATTACACTAATGAAAAAATGGCAGGAAAGCGCGGATAAAATATCTCAAAGATAAGGCCGAGTGCGGGTAAAGGTAGATTCATCAGGGAAATATTTCAAAGCTTTGGGGAGGAGAACAAGTGAAAAATTCAAGTCTGACTCCGGTAAAAGTGGATTTACACATTCATACGATAGCGTCCGACAGCACCTGGGGGCCTGAAGACCTGGTGAAGAACCTGCTGGCAGCAGGTATAGAACTGTTTGCCGTAACAGACCACGATACTACGGAAAATCTTGCCGAAGTGGCTTCAATAGCCAGAGAGAACGGCCTTAAATTTATTACCTGAGTAGAGGTCAGCACTTCTTATAACGGCCGAAATTATCCATATCCTGGGCCTCGGGATAAATCCTGAACACTAAGGCCTGCAGACAATGCTGAAAAGAAACAGGGAATTGATGGATGGAATCTATTGGAAGAGATAAAAAAATGGATGAGATTATTAGCAAACGTTCAGAGATTTCAAAACTTTTGATGTCGAAATCGGCCAATATTAAGGATGGGACGATCGACACTATATCAACCGCCGATCTTGAGCTGATGTTTGAGCTGTATGACCAGATCTTTTTTGAAAACTGGTTTAAACGCAACTTCAAAGGGAAGATAAAGTTCTCTCTTTCCAGACGAATGACAAAGAGTGCGGGTTTGACGCTTTGTCCAAAAACCATAGATAAAATAAAGCCGGAGGATCTCGTCATTGAAATCAAAATAGGCGTGGATTTCTTTTTTCAATACGGTTCGATTAAAGGGTGCAATACAGTCTGCGGTATTAAGACTAAAAGCAGCCTTGAAGCGCTTCAACTTGTGTTTGAACACGAGCTTTGCCATGTGATTGAATTTATTCATTTTAAAGAGTCCAACTGCAGCGGAGCCAGGTTCAGGGCAATAGCAAACAGTTTATTCGGCCACACGGAGAGCTATCATAAATTGCCGACATATAAACAAATAGCAAAGCAGAAGTTTAGCCTGAAAATAGGAGATACCGTTTCATTCACATTCAATGGGAAAAGGTTGCAGGGTATCCTTTATAATATCAATAAAAGGGCGACCGTAATGGTCAGAGATAAAGACGGTCCCTTTGCAGACAATCAGGGGAACAGGTATTCCAAGTATTATGTGCCGTTGACACTTTTGGAATAGGTACGGGGGCATTGTAATCCATCGACTTTTTTGGATTTACCGAAAAAATAACATAGTAGCCCACCCTTAATGTTACAACAATTGGCATTTTATGGTATAATATGGCTATTATATCATAGGGGGTTTTGCATTGACTCAGCTAAGAAGATATCTAGAACCTGGTGCATCATATTTTGTTATTTCGGTAGTAAAAGATAGGGAAAAGATATTCCTGTCGGAGAAAGCCTGGTAAATTTGAATTTTACAGTTACAATTACTACTTCGGGAACGTAAGGAATTACCTTATAGATATGCCTGAATGAATACGCAGTGGAGAAATGGCTGAGGCATGGATTAAAAACCTCCTTAGATTGAGCTGTTTGATATGATGGTGTCAAGGCAGCACCAAGAGTGGGCTATTTAAGGGAAAGATGGGAGGTAGCAATATGATAACTAATTTCAAGGATAAAAATCCAAAAATTCACGAGACGGTTTTTATAGCCCCTTCTGCCGATGTCATAGGTGATGTGACCATAGGGGAAAATTCCAGCATATGGCATCATGCGGTGCTGAGGGGAGATGTGGACAGGATAGAGATAGGCTCATATACCAATGTTCAGGACGGCACCATAGTCCATGTGGCAAAAGGAAATCCTGCCATCATAGGGAATAATGTCACCATTGGCCACGGAGCCATCGTCCATGGCTGTACCGTGAAAGACAATGCTTTTATCGGCATGGGAGCCATCATCCTGGACGGAGCGGTGATAGGGGAGGGTGCCCTTGTCGGAGCGGGAGCTCTGGTAACCGAGGGGAAGGAAATTCCCCCTTATACGCTGGCAGTGGGAGTTCCGGCAAAAGTGGTAAAAGAACTTTCGAAGGAATACATAGAAATGGCAAAAAAGCGTGCTATAGATTATGCGGAGCTGGCCAGGGAATATCGATGAGGTCCATTCGGGCTTCAATAACGTGCAAAGCTTATGGTGAATTTCAAATGATTTTCCCTATTGACAAACGGTTTATCCATGACTTATAATTCATATTAATAAAAAATAAAAGCATTTGAAAACAGTCAATAGCCATGACAGGGGAAAGTAGATGGATTATCGGATTTAAAGCGAGCCGGGAAGGTGAAAGCCGGTATGAAGGAATCCTTTGAAGTTCCCCCTGGAGCTGTCACCTGAATGCGCGGGTATTTGCCCGAAGCTATTAGGCGTGACCGGAAACTTCCACCGTGAAAAGGAAGGGGGTATAAAGACATTTAATGTCTCGTACCCTTGATGAGTGAGCCTGTTTTTTCATAGGCTAATTTGGGTGGTACCGCGGGAAAGCACAACCTCTCGCCCCTTTGCAGGGGGCGAGGGGTTTTTTTATATATAATATTGCGATTCAGGCCGGTCTGCAATTTGCTGAAGGGGAGCTTGTTCATCACATTTAAAAGGGCGCCAGAAAAACGTGGTGAAAGCTCGGAAACCGGATTGACAGGAGGGATGCCATGTCCATAAAAATAGGCTATCTTGGCCCAAAAGGAACTTTTACGGAAGAAGCCATGGAAATGTGGATTGAAAGACAAAAACATGATACAATAAATAAATATACAAAGATAGAGTGCTGTTCCATACAGAAGCTCATATACTCTATAGGCGAGAGAGAGTTGGATGAGGCTGTGGTGCCCTTTGAAAACTCGCTGGAGGGCTCGGTCAACCTGACCATAGATTTACTGATACATGAAGTGGATGTGAAGGTTAAAGGTGAATTGATACTGCCTATCAGGCAGAACCTGCTGACAAAAGAAAAGGTTCTTCTGAAAGATGTGGAGGAAATCTATTCGCATCCGCAGGCTCTTTACCAGAGTCGAAAGTTCATATACGGCAATTTACCGCATGCTAAAGTAAAAGAGACCCTCAGTACCGCCGAAGCTGCAAGGATTGTGGCTGAACGGGGCGGAAACATTTCAGCCATAGGGAGCCGGCGCCTTGCCGGAATTTACGGCTTGAAAGTCCTGGCGGAAGATATACAGGAACATAAAAACAATATGACAAGATTCTATATACTTTCATCGAAAGACGGCGCCAGGACCGGTCGAGACAAGACGGCTGTGGTGTTTTCTACTGAAAACAGGCCCGGCAGCCTGTTTAACAGCCTCAGGGTGTTTGCCAAAAGGAACTTAAATCTTACCAAAATCGAATCAAGGCCGTCCAAAAGAATCCTTGGCGAGTATGTTTTCTTCGTCGAAGTGGAGGGACACAGGGAAGATGGGGTATTAAATGAAGCTCTGGAAGAACTGAAACAATATACGGGTTTTATTAAGCTGCTAGGATCTTATCCGATTTTTGATGAAAATTCCACATCAAATATCCGGAGTACAGGTGAGAATTCAGCTTGCCTTCAGGAGAAAGAAGAAATACTTCAAGCGTTCGCTTGTAAGCCGGTGAGAAAAGATTATCCCCCTTCGGGGGGAGAAAAATCAGCTGTGTAGGATGGTAGCAAGGAGTTTTTTTTGTAATAATAAAAAATTTGTAGCATGGTTGGGAGGAATTGTCAATGATAATCGTAATGGAAAAAACTGCAACCCCAGAGAATATCGAAAAAGTGTGCGAGGTGATAAAAAGTGCAGGACTTGGGGTTCACATATCAAAGGGCGAAGATGTAACTATCATCGGCATCATCGGTGACCGTCGGAAGCTGGCGGACAAACCCATTGAGCTCATGGATGGCGTAGAAAAGACAGTGCCCATCATGGAACCGTATAAGCTGGCCAGCCGAACATTTCATCCCGAACCTTCGGTGATAAAGGTAAAGGATGTGGAGATAGGAGGCAATGAAGTAATCCTGATGGCAGGCCCATGCGCCGTGGAGAGCCGGGAACAGCTTCTGGAGACGGCGGAAATTGTAAAAAAGGCCGGGGCCAGGATACTCCGCGGCGGTGCTTTCAAACCCAGGACTTCCCCCTACTCTTTTCAGGGCTTGGGAGAAAAGGGACTCGAGATACTGGCAGAAGCCAGGGAAAAAACCGGATTGCCTGTAATAACAGAGGTGGTGGGTACCGATACGGTGGATGTGGTGGCAGAATATGCCGATATTCTGCAAATTGGGGCAAGAAATATGCAGAACTTTCCACTTTTAAAAGCCGTGGGCAGGCTCGATAAACCGGTTATGCTCAAGAGGGGGCTTTCTGCTACCATAGAGGAGTGGCTCAATGCTGCTGAATACATCATGAACGAGGGAAATTTCAATGTTATTTTATGCGAGCGGGGAATCAGGACTTTTGAAAACATGACCAGAAATACGCTGGATCTCAGCTCAGTACCTATAGTAAAGCATCTGAGCCATCTTCCGGTCATAGTCGATCCAAGCCATGCCGCCGGGAACTGGCGGTGGGTTATGCCGCTGGCGCGGGGGGCCGTGGCGGTAGGAGCCGATGGCCTTATGATAGAAGTACATCCAAATCCAAAGGAAGCCCTGTCCGATGGACCACAATCTTTAAATCCGGAGAACCTTGCTATCTTAAGCAGGGAGTTAAAACAGACGGCGTCCATCAGCGGGAGGTACTTCAGGGATGGTGATTAAAGGTTCGGCTGCAGTAATCGGGCTCGGTTTAATAGGAGGTTCCATAGCAAAGGCATTGAAAAAAAAGGGAATGAAAGTGATAGGCATTGATTCCGACGAACAGGCAATTTCAATGGCTAAAGGCGAGGGGATTGAAGCCCATTATTTTAATAAGCAGGGGATGGCCGGCAATACGGCCATCCCGGATATATTCTCCGATACCGGAATCATATTTCTTTGTGTTCCAGTAAATACCATTTTTCCGATCGTAAGGGCTATGGCAAATTTTATTCCAAAGGGTGCCATCATCACCGACACAGGCAGTGTAAAAAAAGCGGTGGTCCGGGATGTGGAATCGGTTTTACCCGATGGCGTGTATTTTATCGGTGGGCACCCCATGGCAGGCTCGGAGCGCTCCGGATTTAGGTGGGCCAGGGAAGACATGTTTTACGGAGCTCCCTATATACTTACTCCCACACCCGCCACCGATGCCGAAACTCTATGGACCATGGTTAAGCTGGTGAGGGACCTTGGTGCAAAGCCTATCATCATGTCCCCCGAGGAGCATGATAGAGTTGTAGCCGCCGTGAGCCACCTTCCGCAAATCATATCAACGACCCTGGTGAATGCTGTGGCGCAGGTTCACCCCGAAGGAGACATCCTGGGCCAGGCAGGGGGCGGATGGCGGGATACTACCCGAATAGCGGGCTCCAATGCTGTCATGTGGAAGGACATCCTGATTTCCAATAAAGACGAAATCCTGCCACTTATATCAGCTTTTAAGGAACAACTCTCCATCCTGGAATCGGCCATAAAAACATCCGATGAGATTGCAATCAAAGAAAGGTTTCAAAATGCAAAAGCATATAAAGATTAATTTTGGTTGTTAAAATTTCGGAGGTGAAACCGTGAACATTACCATTGAAGGCTGCCGCAGCCTGAGAGGCCAGATTGCGGTGCCCGGCGACAAGTCCATTTCCCATCGCGCCATCATGCTCGGAGCCATTGCACGGGGCGTCACTGAAATCGATGGTTTTCTGATGGCCGAAGACTGCCTTGCCACCGTGGATTGCTTCAGAAAAATGGGGATAGATATACGGATTTCGCATGAAAAAATAAGCCGTAACGACAAGAAGATGGTTGAGGGGTCAGCAGTTTCCGCCTTTTGCCCCGAAAGAATAAAGGTGGAGGTGTTCGGCAGGGGGCTACACGGCCTGAAAAAACCCGACTGCCCTCTGTACGTCGGCAATTCCGGCACTACTATAAGGCTTCTTTCCGGCATCCTGGCGGGGCAGGATTTTGATACGGAAATCAGCGGGGATGAATCCATCAGGCGCAGGCCCATGAAGCGGATTACGGAGCCGCTGAGACTCATGGGTGCAAGCATTGAAGGGGCCGAAGGAGGCAATAAAGCACCTTTGAAGATAAGAGGTGGCAGGCTTTTTGCCATAAATTACAGGTTGCCGGTGGCCAGCGCCCAGGTAAAGTCCTGTTTACTTTTGGCGGGGCTATATGCCGAAGGCCAGACTACCATTGAAGAGCCGGAAAGATCCCGGGACCATACGGAGATCATGATGAAAGCCTTCGGGGTGGATATTTCCCGGGAAAAAAATACTGTCAGGTTGAATCCTGTTCCGGAACTGTATGCTCAGAAAATAACGGTACCCGGTGATATATCTTCGGCGGCATTTTTTATGGTGGGAGCCTGCATCCTGCCCGATTCGGAAATTGTGATAAAAAATGTGGGGACAAATCCCACGCGAACGGGGATTATAGACGCCCTAAGGCACATGGGAGCGGACATTGATATTTTAAATGAATCCGTAACAAACGGTGAGCCAATAGCGGACATAAGGGTAAGGAGCAGCCGCCTCAAAGGTATTACTGTAGAAGGTCCCATAATTCCCCGCATCATAGACGAAATTCCCGTCCTTGCCGTTGCAGCAGCCTTTGCCGAAGGTGTTACTGTTATAAAAGATGCCGGGGAACTGAAAGTAAAAGAAAGCAACAGAATAGCCGCCATGGTGGACGGACTTTCTGCACTCAGGGCGAACATAACGGAGACAGAGGATGGCATGGTGATCGAAGGTAGGGGAAATTTGAAAGGCGGCAGGGTGAAAAGTTACGGCGACCATCGCATAGCCATGGCCCTTGCCGTAGCTGCGCTTGGAGCGGAAGGAAAAACTGAAATTGAAAATATGGATTGCGTGAATATATCTTACCCGGATTTTTTTAAGACCCTAAAACTTATTACCGTATATTAAAAAATAAGAATTCCTTCAGGAGGCGGATTTATGGCGATTATCGTTCAGAAATTTGGCGGCACGTCGGTAAAATCACCGGAGAGCCGCAAGGCGGCATTGAAGCATATAATGAAGGCCAAAGAAGAGGGTTTTGATGTGGTAGTGGTGGTATCGGCCATGGGGCGCAAGGGCGACCCTTATGCTACGGACACCCTCATACAGCTCCTGGAATCCCAGGGCGGTTCGGTATGTCCCAAGAAAAAGGATCTTATCATGGCGTGCGGAGAAATCATTTCTTCGGCAGTCATGGCTGCATATATCGAGTCCGCCGGATTCCCTGCCGAGGCCATGACGGGCTTTCAGGCTGGTATACTGACGACGCGGGATTTCGGCTGCGCTGACATAATTAACATCGATCCCGAACCCATAATGGAAAAATTGAAAGAGGGCAAGGTGGTAGTGGTGGCCGGGTTCCAGGGCCAGACCGAAAAAGGCGAGATAACCACTCTGGGGCGCGGAGGTAGTGATACTACTGCAGTGATGCTTGGGGGCTATCTCAAGGCCGATGTGGTGGATATATATACCGATGTGCCCGGTGTGGCCGTGACCGACCCGCGCATCATACCGGAGGCGCCCTTTCTTTCGCGGATCTCCTTCAAGGAAATGCTTGTCATGGCAGAGAGCGGTGCGAAGGTCATCCATCCCAGGGCTGTAAAGGCGGCTATGAATTTCAACATGCCTTTCAGAATAAAGTCTACCTTCGATGATGGTGAAGGCACGCTGGTGGGGCAGATGGGAAACGAATTCCCAATATCTGGCATATCACTGCAGGAGAACGTACTGGAAGGATATTCTGAAGTTACGGTGGTGTACAATGAATGCGACGCTGCGGTAAACGCCCATGCTATAAGCCGAAAGATTAAATCACTGCTGAATGGAAGCAATATTCCCATCGGAACGTGCAGGACCCTATCGGACTGTTTTTATGCGACGATACCAAAGGGTTATGCTGAATCGGCAGTTAGAGTAATTTTCAACGGATTTTTCCGGGAAGAAGCAAGAGAAGCAGGATGATTTTGGTTCAATTATCAACAGCCCTGAAAAGCTAAAAATAAAATAGAAAAGGGGCATGTTCCTCAATTATGGAACAGCCCTTTTTTTATATTTAAAAATAGCAAATAAATTCAGAAAAAAGGATTTTAACATATTGCGTCGAATATAATATCTCAATTGTCTTTAATAAAAGAACAAATATCCACAATACGTAGACATTCTGGTGCTTTTGTATTTTAAAGTGTTAAATTTTGATTAAAATGTTTTTTTCTATTGACAGGAGGGTATGCAATATAATAATATATTTTTCATATAATGATGAGTGAGGCTGCTCATCAAATTCTCGCATTTTATATTTGACAAGGGGTGTCTGAAATGAAAAGTTACAATGTGGCAGTAGTGGGAGCTACCGGAGCGGTAGGTCAGACCATGATCAAGATTTTGCAGGAGCGCAATTTTCCTGTGAAAAGAATTTTACCTCTGGCTTCTGCCAGGTCTAACGGCCATTCGGTGGAATTCAGGGGTGAGAAAATAAAGGTGGAGGAAGCCGTACCTTCGGCTTTTGATGGAATAGATATAGCTCTATTCTCCGCCGGCAATGAAGTGAGCAAAGAGCTGGCGCCCGAAGCTGTAAAGAGGGGAGCCGTGGTCATCGACAACAGCAGTGCCTTCAGAATGGATCCTGATGTACCTCTGGTGGTTCCGGAGGTGAATCCCGGGGATATTCACCGGCACAAAGGACTTATTGCCAATCCCAATTGTTCCACCATCCAGATGGTGGTGGTTTTAAAGCCGATTCATGAAAAGGCCAGGATAAAAAGAGTGGTGGTATCTACATACCAGGCCGTGTCGGGGACAGGTGTGGATGCCATAGAGGAATTGAAACTCCAATCGGGAAAGATCTTAAACGGCGATATGCCTGAACCCAGGGTTTATCCGTATCCCATTGCTTTTAACGTATTGCCCCACATAGATGTATTTGATGATACGGGCTACAGTATGGAAGAATGGAAAATGGTGAGAGAGACAAAGAAAATTATGGGTGATGAAAGCATAGCGGTGACGGCTACCACTGTGCGGGTTCCAGTTTTTAACTGCCATTCCGAAGCGGTAAATATCGAAACGGTCGAAAAGCTAACTGCCGATGGAGCCCGCAGCATTTTATCCAAGGCTCCCGGAGTGAAAGTGGTGGATGATCCCAAAAACAGGATTTATCCGCTCCCAGCAGCTGTTTCAGGGGAAAATGATGTCTATGTTGGCAGGATTCGGGAAGATTTTTCAATCGATTGTGGCCTGAACCTGTGGATCGTGGCCGACAATTTAAGAAAGGGAGCGGCTTACAATGCGGTGCAGATAGCGGAATACATGGTGCAGCATTCACTTGTTTAATATGACGACAGTGAAAAAATCTGCTCTTTTCGGCAGCCATGCCGCTGGCCTTTGATCTCGGGCCTTCGCTATGAACCATATCCCCTCGCCGGGAATATTATATTAAGGAGATTAATGGTTTCGAGAAGGAGGGGATAGGATGCGGCAAGCTTATCAGCTTGAGTGGGCCAGCAAGGACCTGGGGCAGGAGATCAGGATAGCTCTCGGAGATGTAAACGGCGATGGCAGGATAAATATCATAGCCGGGACCACCGCAGCCACTTCGGGCAATTCGAACCTTTATGTATTCAGGTTTGAAAATAATACTTACCGCCAGCTGGCAAGAATCAATATGGGGAAGGAAGATGTCCGCTGCATAAAAGCTTGCGATATCGATGGGGACGGCAGAGATGAAATAATAGTAGGAAGCTACGGAAGCATTTGTATTTACAGGATGAGGGGCCGGGAACTGATAAGAATAGCGGAAAACACGGCTGTGGATGGAGAGGTTGTATCGATAACCATTGCCGACATTGATGGGGACGGCAAATCGGAAATTGTGGCGGCAGTGAGGGGAAAAACGAAAATATATTTATTCCGCTTTGACGGCAAGCTGGTGTTTTTAAGGTCGGAAGTTTTGAGGTATAATGTGCATTGCGTGGACGCCGGTGATACCGATGGCGACGGGGCGGTGGAGGTTGTTTTAAAGTGCCGTGGCCACGGAGGCGGTATTATCTATGTGCTTTGTTTTAAAGATGGAAAAAGAGTGGAAAAATGGAGCGGCAGTATTCCCGATGCCGATAAAGATTTTGTGGTAGTGGATGATTTCGATGGCGATGGAAGGGATGAGATAATCTTTGACTGCATAGATCGCACGGTAAAGGTCCTGCGCTCAAAAGGCGGAACCTATGATATCATGTGGGGATGCCCTGCTCTAGACCAGGATCCCAAGGATGTGGCTGTATTCGATGTGGATGGAGATGGACAAAAGGAACTGGTGATCGTGTGCCTGAACACCGTATATATTTACGGATGGAAGGCTAAAAGCATTATCCTGGAGTGGAAACAAACGGTGCCCAATGGTGTCATATGCGTCGAAGCCGGTGAATTGAACCAAAGAGGTCTGGGAGAAATATGCCTGGGCACGGTATACGGCTATATATATGTGATGCAAGCCCGCCGGGATGCAAAGCGCGGAAAATTATGGGTGGGCAGGATACAGGCAATAGTGCAGGACACCGTGGAAATTCCTGCCGGCAAGCCCGATGCCGAAAGAGGGGTGGAAGCCAGGGCGACTTTTACTGTAGATGAAGTAAAGGTGCTCTGCGATAAAGTCGTCGTGGATGGACAAGTGAATGCAAAAATACTTTATGTGGCGGCACTTCCCTCTCAGCCGGTGCATTTCTTTGAAGCGACATTTCCGTTCCTGCAATTTGTTCACCTGCATGGTGCCGATCCGGGGATGGAAGCCCTGGTTTTCTTTAAAGTGGAACATATCAATGTGGATCTGGTAAGCCCCAGAAGAATAAAGGTTACAATCCTGTTCGAGATGCTGGTAAAACTTGCATCTCCATGCTGGGATGACGACGGCTATCACCACAAGAATCACGATGAGTGGCACGACCCGTGTCATGACAAATATCATGACAAGTACCACGATAAGTATTATGAACATGATGATTGAAAAATAAAAGCGATTGCCTCGGACGTAAAGCCGAGGCATTTTTGCATGTCCGATTATTATTATTTTGCAGAGATTATTTTAAAAGGGCAGCTTGGACAGTCCGGCATTTTTACATGGTAGCGGTGGGTTGCCCCATTTGTTCTATTTGTGTAAGGCTATCCTCGCATTTTGTTATAGAATCGAACATCTTATTTATGGTCTGGCTTTGCAGGATGGCGTTTTGAGCCTGGGCTAGAGCCGAGACAGCCTGCTGCATGGACTGGATCACCTGCATATCCATGGCGACCTGCTGTTCATGGCAGTCTTTTTCCATCTGATTAATGGTCTGTTTGTACTGTTTTGCATTCATCTGAAGGTTTGAAATGCCGAGTTGAGCCGCCTGCTGGAGCTGCTGGGCACTGTTGAAAAGATTTTCCAGCCTTCTGGCATCCATGAGGCTGGTAGAAGCCTGATTCAAGGTGCTTTGAATCTGCTGTTCCGATGCCATCTGTTGTTCGCGGGCGGAGTTTACGAGAGATTCCACACTGGTTGAGAATTGCTTGTGCTGAGCATTCTGATACTGGATAGTATTCTGCTGACGCTGCTGGTTTACTATATCCTGGATTTGATTTACGGTTTCCGTCCCGAGCCTTTCGCTGATCTCACTCATGGTCTTATCCTGCTTGCTCTTTTGAGTTATGTCGTTCTTTTCAGCCACTTTATTTCCTCCTTGCGTTTAATTTTTTCTTTTTTAATATATCCTTAATCTAAAATATAAATTCATCGGAGTAAGTTTTATCTGCTTTCAGCCACACGCATACCGGAATAAAAAAAGGTTAAAATAAGACTGTTTAAAACTGTATTAAGGGCACTCCTCCGATTACCACAACTTAATTGGGGACATTCCTCCGCCTCCCCCAGTTTCATGCTCTGGAAAAGGAGGTGCGTCCCCTGACATCTGCCCCCATAAGAGAGGTGTGTACCTTAACTTTAAATGAGGAGGAATGTTTCGAATGGTAAAGACTGTTATAGGGGTATTCGACAGCAAGGAACAGGCTGAAAAGGCAGTATCGCAGATGAGAAATTCAGGCTTTGATACCAATGAAATATCTATTGTGGCAAAGAATGGCGGCGATGGAAACAGCGGAAAACCCAACGCAAATGGTGGAGGCGACGAAGATGATGAAACTTTGGGCATGGGCACCGTAGCTGACGGCACCACTACGGGAGGAGTTCTGGGGGGTCTTGCGGGACTTGCTCTTGGAGCCGGCGCTTTAGCTGTGCCGGGCATGGGACCGATCATCGCGGCAGGTCCCATAGCTGGTTTGATCTCTGGGGCCGCCACCGGCGGAGTTGCGGGAGGTCTGATCGATTGGGGAATCCCCGAGGAAAGAGGCCGGTACTATGAAGGTGAAGTTAAAAAGGGCAAGATACTGGCAGCGGTTAGGGCCCATGAACAAAAAGTGGGCAATGCCGCCACCATAATGAGGAAAAATGGCGCAAAGGATGTAGAGACACATTAAACATCAGGCAGGGTCCAGAAAGGCCCTGCTTTTTACAATCTTTCAAGCAGCAACAATCTTCCACCGATGGCTGTTTTATGATATAATATTGCTGAAACAAGTATAATATAACAGATTATGCTTGATGCGAGCATAATTTGCCGGTTTTGTTGAAAAAAAAGAGGAAAAATTGATGTTTTATAGAATATATTATATTAAAGATAATAGATTTAAACACTTGTGGGCCTTTGGGGGGTTTAAAAATGCAGATGGGTTACGGCCTTTCCCTTTCACAGACACAAAAACTAGTCATGACGCCGGAGTTGAGGCAGGCCATCACAATTTTACAGTTGTCCGCCATGGAACTGGATGAATATATCGAACAAGAACTTCTGGAAAATCCCCTGCTGGATTTAAATGAGGATATTCCAAGAAATGATGATATCATTGATAAGTTAAATCAAAAAGATTCGGACACTATTGATTGGGAAGAATATTTTCAGGATTGTTCTGACCTGGATTTTTTGAGATTTCCTCTGGAGAAAAGGGAAGAGGAATTGGGATTTGAAAATTACGTATCATCGACACCCTCTTTGCAGGAACATCTCATGATGCAGCTTCATCTGTGTTCCATATCCAGGACGGAGTTCAAAATAGGCGAGTTTCTTATAGGCAATATCGATAAAAGGGGTTATCTGACCATAAGCACCGCCGAAGCTTCAAAGCTTTTAAAAGTACCAGAACAAGAAGTGGAAAAGGTGTTGAAGCTTATTCAGACCTTTGAACCCAGCGGAATCGGTGCGCGCAACCTTATTGAATGCCTTTTGATTCAGGTTGAACAGAGAAATATAAATATGCCCAAAATAAAGGAATTAATAACCAACCATCTGAAAGACCTGGCAGAAGCCCGTTACAGCAGGATAGCCGAGGCACTCAATATATCCCTATCCGAAGTTCAGAGGTTAAAAGACGTGATATTGACGCTGGATCCCAAGCCTGGAAGGAATTTCTCTTCCGCAAATGACATCCAGTATGTGACTCCCGATGCCATCATTGAAAAGGTGGGCAATGATTATGTAGTGATTATGAATGACAGCATATCTCCGAGACTGTCCATTAATTCCTATTACCGTTCCCTGCTTAATTCTGAGAACCGGGAATCCAGCATATCTAAGTTTTTATCCCAGAGACTGGATTCAGCCCTGTGGCTCATCAAAAGCATCGAGCAGCGCCGCATAACCTTGAACAAGGTAATAAGCACCATAGTGGAAGTCCAGAGAGATTTTCTGGATTATGGCATCACATATCTCAAACCACTTACCATGAGGCAGATAGCAGACAGGGTGGGAATTCATGAGTCCACGGTCTCCAGAGCCATAAGCGGCAAGTACGTTCAAACCCCCAGAGGAGTTTTTGAACTCAAGTTCTTCTTTAAAAACGGTCTTGATAATACAAATGGTTCCTCCACTTCCTCCGAAAGCATAAAAAAGATGATAAAGGAAATGGTCGGAAACGAGGACCCATATAATCCTCTGAGTGATCAGAAAATAGCCGATGATTTAAAGAAAAAAGGTATCATAATATCCCGAAGGACCGTGGCAAAGTACAGGGAGGAGACGGGCATCCCGTCATCGGCTAAGAGGAAAAGATATTAAAAATTATGATCAATAAGAAGGAATTTGCCAATTGATGTAGAAATATATAATAATGGAAATAGGGGGTTAATATAACCCCGATTTTTTGGACTCTATGGGACATTAAATAATAACATGGGACTTAAAATAACCCGCATGAGAGAGAATAAACTTGCAGTATAAAATTTGCTATAATAACTAATTCTTAAATTAGGATATTCTGCTGAGTTTTTCAGCAGAACAAAATACATAAGGAGGAGAATCTGACATGAGTATCAAAGTTGGTATCAATGGATTTGGCAGGATAGGGAGGAATTCATTCAAAGCGGCTTTCAACAAGCACCCGGAGATAGAAATAGTTGCCGTCAATGACCTTTATGACACAAAGACGCTAGCCCATCTGTTGAAGTACGATTCCGTCTTTGGAACTTTCAATGCCACGGTGGAAGCTAAGGATTCCTCGCTGGTGGTCAATGGGAAGGAGATAAAGATTTTTGCCGAAAAAGACCCGGCCAATATCCCGTGGAAAGACCTGGGAGTAGACATTGTTGTTGAATCTTCCGGTGTTTTTACCTCAAAGGATAAGGCTGTAAAGCACATCGAGGCAGGAGGAGCCAAAAAAGTCATCATCAGCGCACCGGCCAAGGGCGAAGATATCACCATAGTCATGGGAGTAAATGAGGAAAAGTACAATCCCAAAGAGCACCACGTGATCTCCAACGCTTCATGCACCACCAACTGTCTGGCACCTGTAGCTAAAGTTCTCATGGACAATTTCGGAATAAAGAAAGGCCTCATGAACACCGTACATTCCTACACCAATGATCAGAGAATCCTGGATTTGCCACACAAAGATTTAAGGAGGGCAAGAGCCGCAGCTTTAAATATCATACCCACCACCACGGGTGCCGCTAAAGCCGTCGCTCTGGTTATTCCCGAGCTCAAGGGTAAATTGAACGGTTTTGCGCTCAGGGTTCCCACACCTACGGTATCCATTGTAGATTTCACCTGCCTGCTAGAAAAAAGCGCTACAGCCGAACAGGTAAATGATGCCCTGAGGGAAGCCGCCGAAGGCAAGATGAAGGGCATTCTGGGGTACACCGAAGAACCGCTGGTTTCCATGGACTTTAAGGGTTGCGAACTTTCTTCCATAGTGGATGGCCTTTCCACCATGGTCATCGAAGACGACTTCGTGAAGGTAATCTCCTGGTACGACAACGAATGGGGTTATTCCAACAGGGTAATGGACCTGGTAGAGTACATCGCAAATAAGGGATTATAAGTTAAAATAGCCCATCTTTGGGCTATTTTAAACTAAGGAGATTGTGCATGGAACAGGTAGCGGAGTTGCTCAAAAAGATCGTTCCCGAAATTGTACAAGAGGTGGAAAACCGCTATACCATACTGCAAAACATCTATTTCAACCAGCCCGTCGGCAGGAGAGCTCTGGCAGGAATAATTTCCTGGTCTGAAAGGCCCCTCAGAAGCGAGATAAAGAAACTGGAAGAACTGGGCTTGGTAGAGATCGATCAAAAGGGTATGAGAGTTTCCAATGAAGGGGAAGATGTAATAAACAGGCTGGAAGATTTGTTGTTTTATCTGAAAGGGCTGAACCCAGTTGCCCAGCGGATAGAGGAAAAATTTCAGTGCCGGCGCGTAATAATCGTGCCGGGAGATTCGGACCGGGACGAGACCATAAAAAAGCAGTTGGGCAGGGAAGCGGCCCGAAGCCTTATATCATTTCTTAAAAACGGGGATATCGTGGCGGTTACGGGCGGGACCACCATGGCCCAGGTGCCCAGAAGCATGGCCCCTGTATCGGGCTTTGAAGAAGTTATCGTGGTTCCGGGCAGGGGAGGCCTGGGCGAGAGAGTGGAATTGCAGTCCAACACCATAGCTGCAGAGCTGGCGCAAAAACTGGGAGCGCAGTACAGGCTCCTATATATTCCGGACAACCTGGGAGCGGAAGCTATGGAATCGGTAGTAGGCGAGCCTGGCATCAAGGAGGTCATTGCCACCATCCGCCAGGCCAGCATACTGCTCCACGGTATCGGCGGTGCCGAGGAGATGGCCCGGCGAAGGGGCCTGTCGGAAGAAGAAATTGACCAGATACTGAAAAAAGGCGCCGTGGCCGAGGCCTTTGGATTTTATTTCAACAGGGAAGGCCTCATAGTTCACACTACTACGAGTGTTGGCCTTTCCATTAAAGATATGACGAATATCAGGACAGTGATAGCCATTGCCGGCGGTGCCAGCAAGGCTCCCGCCATACAGGCTTTTTTGAAATATCACCGTCCTACTGTTTTGATAACTGATGAAGGGGCAGCAAGAAGGCTTCTTGAAATAGAAGGAGGGACAGTAAATGAATAAAAAAACTCTTGAAGATTTTGATGTAAATGGCAAAAGGGTTCTGGTCAGAGTGGATTTCAATGTTCCCATGGATGAGCAGGGAAATATTACCGATGATACAAGGATAAAGGCCGCAATCCCCACCATAGAGTATCTCTCGAAACATGGGGCTAGGGTCATACTGGCTTCCCATCTGGGCAGACCCAAGGGGAAAGTGAATATGAAGTACAGCCTTGGGCCTGTAGCAAAAAGGCTTTCGGAACTTATGGGAAAAGATGTGGTCATGGCACAGGATTGTATTGGAGAGCCAGCCCAAAAGGCAGTGGCTGCCATGAAGCCGGGAGATATAGTGTTGCTGGAGAATGTTAGGTTCTATGCGGAAGAAGAAAAGAATGACAGGGATTTTGCCAGAAAACTTGCCGACCTTGCCGATATTTATATAAATGATGCCTTCGGTACGGCCCACAGGGCTCACGCATCCACTGCGGGAGTAGCGGAGTTCCTGCCGGCCGGAGCGGGATATTTGATGAAAAAAGAGATTGAGGTGATGGGCAAGGCTCTGGAAAACCCCGAAAGGCCCTTTGTGGCGATTCTTGGCGGTGCCAAGGTTGGAGATAAAATAGGTGTAATACAGAATCTCCTGACCAAAGTGGATTCCCTGCTCATCGGCGGAGGTATGGCGTATACTTTCCTGAAGAGCATGGGATATGAGATAGGTAAATCTCTGCTGGAGCAGGACAAGATTGAGCTGGCAGCTGATCTTTTGAAACAGGCCAGAGATAGGGGAGTCAATCTGCTCCTTCCCGACGATGTGGTGGTTACGACGGAATTAAAGGAGGGTGTACCTTACCATACAGTTCCCGTGAGCGAAATCCCCGCGGAATTAATGGGAGTCGACATCGGTCAGAAGACCCGGGAAAAATTCGCAAAAGTTATAAAGGATGCAAAGACCGTGGTATGGAACGGCCCCATGGGAGTTTTTGAAATCCGCGAGTTTGCGCAAGGTACTCTGGCGGTGGCCAGGGCTATGGCAGAATCCGGCGCCGTGACTATCATCGGCGGCGGAGACTCGGCAGCAGCGGTGGAGCAACTGGGCTTTGCCGATGCCATGACCCATATTTCTACAGGGGGCGGAGCTTCGCTGGAGTTTCTGGAAGGCAAGGAACTGCCCGGAGTGGCGGTACTAAATGATAAATAATCAATAAATTTATCCGGGGGTGATATTTTGGACAGAATGCCTTTGATAGCTGGCAACTGGAAGATGTACAATAATAAAAAGGAAACCCTGGAGTTTCTGGAAGCTTTTTTGCCGAAGGCAAAAGGGCTGGAAGCAGAGGTGGTGATATGCCCGCCTTTCACCGACCTGTGGACTGCCGCAGAAAAATTGAAAGGCACGTCGGTGAAGCTGGGAGCCCAGAACATGCACTGGGAAGAAAAGGGGGCCTTCACCGGAGAAGTTTCAGTTACAATGCTGGCAGAGATTCCCTGCGATTACGTGATCATAGGACATTCGGAGAGACGGCAGTATTTTGCCGAAACCGACGAAACAGTGAATAAGAAGGTGAAGACTGCCTTAAAATACGGATTGACTCCCATCGTCTGCGTGGGAGAAACCCTTGAGCAAAGAGAGCAGGGGATTACGATGTCCTGGGTCCTGGGGCAGGTGGAAAAAGCCCTGGAAGGCATTGCCGATGCTGATGTTCAGAAGATAGTTTTCGCCTATGAACCCATATGGGCCATCGGCACGGGCAAAACTGCTTCCAGTCATGATGCCCAGGAGGTTATCGGAGCCATAAGGAAAAAGATTGCGGAACTTTTTAATATAGAGGTGTCGGATAAGGTAAGGATCCTCTATGGCGGCAGCGTTAAACCCGAAAATATAAAGGAACTCATGGCGCAGCCCGATATAGATGGAGCCCTGGTAGGAGGGGCCAGCCTGAAACCCGATGGATTTTATTCAATAGCAGCATTTAACCGAAATTAGGAGTTGAATACTGTGCCAAAAAAGCCATTGATGTTGATGATACTGGATGGTTGGGGAATCAATGAGCGAGTCCAGGGAAATGCCATACTGAAAGCTCAAACCCCCAATTTTGATAAACTCATGAGATATTATACCAACACTATCCTGGAAACCAGCGGCCTTTCCGTGGGACTTCCCGAAGGGCAGATGGGCAACTCCGAAGTTGGTCATTTGAATCTGGGAGCGGGCCGCATTGTTTATCAGGAATTTACCAGAATCAGCGAGGATATAAAAAAGGGAGGTTTCTTTAAAAACCGGGTCCTGCTGGATGCCATGGAAAATGTCAAAAAAAATGACGGTGCCCTGCATCTGATGGGGCTCTTATCCGATGGAGGCGTACACAGCCATATAGACCATCTCCTGGCCCTACTGAAAATGGCAAAACAGGAAGGATTAAAAAAGGTGTACGTTCATGCATTCCTCGATGGAAGGGATGTGCCCCCGGCTAATGCGGGAATATATATAAAAGAGCTTGAAAAAGTAATTGCCGAGCTCGGCGTCGGCAAGATCGCCACCATAGCGGGCAGGTATTATGCCATGGATAGGGACAAAAGATGGGACAGGACCGAAAAAGCATACAATGCCATTGTTTTCGGCGAGGGAATACAAGCGGACAATGCTCTTGAAGCCCTCGAAAAGAGCTATGCCCGGGAAGAGACCGATGAATTCGTGGTGCCAACGGTAATAGTTGATGAAAATGGAAAACCCCGGGGCACCGTGGAAGAAAAAGATTCGATCATTTTCTTTAATTTCAGGCCCGATAGAGCACGGCAACTTACCTATGCCTTCTGCAACGAGGATTTTCAGGGATTTGAGCGTAAAAAAGGGTTCTTCCCTGTGTTTTTCGTCTCCATGACCCAGTACGATGTAAAGGTAACAAATGCACATATAGCCTATAAACCTCAATCCCTTGACAACATATTTGCTGAGGTGATATCCAGGGTTGGGATGAAGCAGCTTCGCATTGCCGAAACGGAAAAATACGCCCACGTCACTTTCTTTTTCAACGGAGGCGTGGAAAAGTCGTATCCGGGAGAGGACCGCATCCTGATTCCATCGCCTAAGGTGGCCACTTATGACATGAAGCCGGAAATGAGCGCCTATGAGGTTACCGACAGGGTTATAGAAAAAATCCGGGAGGATATATATGATGTGATCATATTGAACTATGCCAATTCAGATATGGTAGGCCATACAGGCGTTTTTGAGGCGGCGGTGGAAGCGGTGGAAGCCGTAGACAGGTGTATTGGAATGGTGGTGGAAGCCATCCGGGAAAAGGGGGGCACGGTGATTATTACCGCTGACCACGGCAATGCGGAGCAGATGGTGGATTATGTCACCGGTGAACCCCACACCGCCCATACCAGCAATCCCGTGCCATTTATACTGGTGGGAGACAGGCACTACAGGCTGCACCCGGGCAAGCTGGCCGATGTGGCACCCACCATGCTGGAGCTTTTAAACATAAAAAAGCCGGAAGAAATGACCGGAGAATCACTCATAGAATCCTGATTTAAATATAAATTAGATTGAAAAGCAGAAAGGAGTATGGATATGTCAACCATTTTAGATGTGTTTGCAAGAGAGATTCTTGATTCCCGCGGCAATCCTACGGTGGAGGTTGAGGTTATACTGGAGGATGGAACCGTAGGGCGGGCAGCAGTACCTTCGGGAGCCTCCACAGGCCAGTTTGAAGCCGTGGAACTGAGGGACAAGGACATGAAAAGGTTTGGTGGCAAGGGAGTCCTCAAGGCCGTCGAAAATGTAAACAATGAAATAGCTCCGGAGATAAAGGGGATGGATGCTCTGGACCAGGTGAGCATAGACCGAGTGCTCATCGATCTGGATGCTACCCCCAACAAAGGGAAATTGGGAGCCAATGCCATTCTGGGCGTTTCCCTGGCCACCGCTAAAGCAGCGGCCAATTTCCTGGGGATTAGTCTTTATAAATATATAGGCGGCACCAATGCCAAAGTCCTCCCCATTCCCATGATGAATATTTTAAATGGCGGAAAGCATGCCGACAACAATGTGGATATACAGGAATTCATGATAATGCCGGTCGGTGCAAGAAACTTTGCCCATGCCCTTAGAATGGGGGCCGAGACTTTCCACACTTTAAAAAAGGTACTGGCGGAAAAAGGCCTTTCTACCACCGTGGGCGACGAGGGAGGTTTTGCACCCAACCTCTCTTCCAATGAAGAAGCCATCAAGTTTATAGTGGAGGCTATTGAGAAGGCAGGATATACGCCGGGCAAGGACATATATGTGGCCCTGGACCCTGCTTCATCTGAATTTTACAGTGATGGTAAATACCAGCTGAAAGGCGAGGGCCTTGAATACGATTCCGCCGGCATGGTAGAATACTATAGCCGCCTGGCGGAAAAGTATCCGATAATTTCCATCGAAGACGGCATGGCCGAGGAAGACTGGGAAGGCTGGAAACTCCTTACACAGGCTTTGGGCGGCAAAGTGCAGCTCGTGGGGGATGACCTCTTTGTGACAAATACCGGCAGGCTTTCCAGGGGCATAGAGGCGGGTGTTGCCAACTCCATACTTATTAAATTAAATCAAATAGGCACCCTGACGGAAACCCTGGATGCCATTCAGATGGCCGAAAGGGCGGGATATACTGCGGTAGTATCCCACCGGTCGGGAGAAACCGAGGATACTACCATAGCCGATCTGGTGGTGGGCGTGAACGCAGGGCAGATAAAAACTGGAGCTCCATCCCGCACAGACAGGGTGGCAAAATACAACCAGCTTTTAAGGATTGAAGAAGAGCTCGACATGGCAGCCCAGTATCTGGGCATCGGAGCCTTCTACAACATAAAGCGCTAGGAGCTAAAATCTTTCAAGCGGCCGGAAATTCCGGCCGCTTTTTCCGAGTTTATGAGTAACTCAATATGTAAGGATAGAATGGGAAGAAGTGCAAAAAATAAGCAAAAAGGCAGTAGACAGAAAAGAATGCGAAAATAGTATATCATAATACTATAAATAGGATTTCACAGATGCCTGTAAAACGATAAATAGTTTATATCATTCATGTTAAAATGCTGAAAAAATTGTCATTATTATTTACAATCTATATTGAGTTTTTAACTGCTTTGTGGTAAAATAACATTTGTAACATTTTAGGAGGTGTATCGATGGAGATTTTTTTAACTGTTGTATATGTTTTGATTTGCCTTGGTCTAATTGCAACAGTTTTGCTACAATCGGGCAAAAGTGCCGGACTTTCAGGTAGCATTGCCGGAGGAGCTGAAGTTTTCTTTGGTAAAAAGAAGGGCATAGATGAAAAACTTGCCCGCTATACCGAGTTCCTGGCTGTGGGATTTCTGGCAATGTCAATCATAATGATGGTATTTTTAAAGTAGTCAAATGCCGCCGGAGCGGCTTTTTTTCAATGCTTAAATGCTTATTTATGTACTTGGTAGTAAAGACTTATAGACAGGATATGGAGGAGGACAACGATGGCAAACTTGATCGTATCAGCCCCCGTCATGGGCATAGTAGCACTTGCTTTTGCATACATGCTGGCTATGCGAGTGGTAAAAAGCCCTGCAGGAGATGAACGCATGAGGGAAATTTCCGATGCTATCCATGAGGGAGCCATGGCATTTCTTTTCAGGGAATACAGGACCCTGGCAGTTTTTGTTATTGTTATGTTTGCTGTGATAAGCATATTTATAAACTGGCAAACTGCAGTAAGCTACATAACCGGGACTATAGCCTCGGTGTCGGCAGGCTTCATAGGTATGAATGTTGCCACCAGAGCCAATGTCCGCACAGCCAACGCCGCCCAGGAAGGCCAGAATAAAGCTTTGGCCATAGCTTTTTCCGGGGGAGCGGTAATGGGTATGTCTGTAGTAGGCCTGGGCCTTTTGGGCCTTGGGATACTTTACTTTATATTCGGCAACCCGGCCGACATAAAGAGTTTTGACGTTATAAACGGATTTGCTTTAGGAGCCAGCTCCATTGCCCTTTTTGCCAGGGTGGGAGGCGGCATATACACCAAAGCCGCCGATGTAGGAGCCGATCTGGTGGGCAAGGTGGAGGCAGGAATTCCCGAAGATGACCCCAGAAACCCTGCAGTTATAGCGGACAACGTGGGTGACAATGTGGGCGATGTGGCCGGCATGGGAGCAGATCTTTTCGAATCCTATGTGGGGTCCATCGTATCCGGCATGGCCATAGGAGCCGTGGCAGTAAGTACCGCCACCGGCCAGCCTTACGGCATAAAGGGCATAATATTTCCCATGGTAATTGCTGCAGCCGGGATCTTAAGTTCCATCATAGGTACCCTATTTGTCAGAACCGGCGAAGGCGCAAGTCCCCAGAAAGCTCTGATGAATGGAACTTTTGCCAGTGGCGTACTGATAATACTGGCATCCTTCTTTTTAAGCAGGTTTATCCTGGGAGAGCTGGGAGTTTTCTACGCTACGGCTTCGGGAATTGTAGTAGGCATTATTATAGGTATGATAACCGAGTATTATACATCCTCCGATAACCCTCCAGTCCAGGGCATAGCTAAATCTTCCCAGACAGGTCCCGCCACGAATATAATATCTGGATTGGCGGTGGGCATGAAGAGTACCGCATGGCCCGTATTGTTTATAGCTTTTGCCATAATCATAGCGTATAAATTTGCAGGCCTTTACGGTATTGCCCTGGCAGCCATAGGTATGCTTTCCACCACCGGGATGACGGTAGCGGTGGACGCCTACGGTCCAATAGCAGACAATGCCGGAGGCATAGCCGAAATGTCAGAACTTGACCCGTCAGTCAGAAAGATTACCGATAAGCTTGACTCTGTGGGCAATACTACGGCGGCTATAGGCAAGGGATTTGCAATAGGTTCTGCAGCCTTGACGGCCCTGGCCCTGTTTTCTGCATATACCACGGCAGTAGGTTTGAAAGAGGGTATAAACCTGCTGAGGGCCGATGTCATCATGGGCCTCTTGATCGGCGGCATGCTGCCGTACCTCTTTTCGGCTATGACCATGGAAGCCGTAGGCAAGGCGGCCTTCCAGATGATAGAAGAGGTAAGACGGCAATTCAAGACCATTCCCGGCCTCATGGAAGGCAAAGCCAGACCCGACTATGCAAAGTGCGTTGATATCAGTACCGCCGCCGCACTGAAAGAAATGATAATACCGGGACTCATGGCTGTGGCGGCACCTCTGGCGGTAGGGCTTATATTCGGCAGGGAAGCCTTGGGCGGCCTGCTGGCAGGAGCACTGGTGACCGGCGTAATGATAGCCATTCAGATGGCAAACTCCGGCGGCGCCTGGGATAATGCCAAGAAGTACATCGAATCGGGGAACTACGGAGGCAAGGGCACACCCACTCATGCGGCCGCTGTAGTAGGAGACACCGTAGGAGATCCATTCAAAGATACTTCGGGCCCATCCCTCAATATATTGATAAAACTGATGTCCATCGTGGCGCTGGTCTTTGCACCGCTGTTTATGAGATAAAAACAACAGGAGCTTCCGTTTAAAAAACGGAAGCTCTTTTACATCCCGGATTATTTATACTTTTAATGCTTTTTCATTCCACTTGTAATGAAAGCCATCATATCATCAAATGCCTTTTCAGGAACCTGCGTCTTTTCCCATATAATCCAGCGAAGGCCTACAAAATTGGCTATTCCAATCAAACTATAAGCTAGCATTTCTGTATCCAAATCCTTTATTTCCCCTTTTTTTATGGCATTGGCAAGACCATCAGAGTAACCTTTGGCGATTTTTTGATAGTATGCTCTAAATAGGTCCGGATCGACAAATTGGGCTTCCCATACTATTTTATAAAGGTCACTGTGCCGGTTTATAAAAGAAAAAAAAGTTCTAAATCCGGTCCTTTCCGCTTCCATTCGATTTTTTGCATTTTTTATGGAAATAGCTATTTCCTTTCTTAGAGTATGGCTCAAATCCAGAATAAGGGCTTGAAATATTGCCTTTTTGTTTGGGAAATAGATATAAAAGGTTCCTTGGGCAACACCGGCCCTTTGAGTTATATCAATAATAGATGTATTGTAATAACCTTTTTCACCAAAAATTTCTTCCGCAGCTTTTAGTAAGCTATTAAGAGTCTCCTGACCCCTCTCTGTTTTCGGTTCATTGTAGTATGACAAATGAATCACCTCATAAGTTATTCTAGTAAAATTATTATACGACAGGAGAGCTAAAAAATAAAGGTTTTGATTAAATAAACTATTATGTAAAAACCGGCATATAACAAAGGAAAAATTATGTAAAATAAAATAGATAAAAAAAACAAAAGAAAATAACCAATTGACAGAAAATAATGTTTTATATTATAATAAACATGAAACATGATTCATATATTATATTCTAAAAAGTTATAAAGGAGGTAAATGAGGAAAGATTAATTAAAATGCTAAAAACCTAAAAAATAAAAAGGAGGGAAATTATGTTTGGTTTACCGACAGTGACAGTTATACTTATGTTCCTCGTCTGGCCTTTTTGGGTATTTCTTAACTTCCTTTATGGGATTACTTTTAAAAAAGGAAAGGATGATGAGTGGTGGATCCTATAGTAATAGCGTTATTTGTCATATATTTTTTAATAACTATTGGTATCGGAATTTATTCAGCACGTTTTCAAAAGAGTATGGCAGATTTTTATGTAGCAGGGCGACAAGTGGGTCCATTCATGGTAGCTTTTTCTGCATGCGCTACCATTGCCAGTGGTTTCTTTTTTGTGGGCTTGCCAGGCTTGAGTTATCTCTTCGGATATCAACCTATGCTGGGGTTACCAGTAAATGCGGTACTTGCCTATGTTATCGTTTTTGGCTTACTGGCCAAGCCTATGAGATACTTAAGTGAAAAATATGATTTATTGACTGTGCCCGACCTGTATGAACTTTTATATGAAACAAAAACTATTCGTTGGATATCTTCAATAATAATAATTTTGGGCATCTTCGGATTCATGGTGTCCCAATGGGTTGCAATGGGAGTGATGTTTCAGACTTTATTAAATTCTCCATACTTAACGGGCTTGATCGTAGGAGTAGTGGTAGTAGGTTTTTATGTAGTAATGGGTGGTCAATTGGGTAATATGTGGGTTTCATCATTTCAGATGCTTGTAATGATGGCGGGTGCCGTTATTGCCCTTGTTTATGGGTTTGGAGCGGTTGGTGGATTTACTGAAATGAATAAAACATTGGCATCGTTTAGACCCGAAGTATTACTCCCGTTTTCGAGCAAGTTTGGCCTGAATATCTGGACATATATATCTTTCTTCCTTTTATATGCCATTGGGACCATCGGTCAACCACACTTCACTACAAGGTTTTTTACCATAAAGAAAATAGACCAATTAAGATGGACGCCTGCCATCAGTGCTGTGGCATATGTTTTCATTACGCTGTTTTTGATGACAGGAATGATTTATAAGGCAGCAGAATTAAAAGGCATGGTTGAGCCTCTGAAAAATCCCGACATGGCTGTGTCGCAATTCCTGGTCAAATTTATGCCTGCCGGCGCCGGTGGCCTTGTCCTTGCGGCTGCTGTGGCAGCTATCATGTCGACAGTATCAGCTTTTATCATTGTATCAGCTTCCACTCTCACCCGAGATTTGCTACAAAAAGGTTTTAATATAAATTTAACTGAAAACCAGGGAGTTCTTTATTCAAGAATATCTACGATAATCATGTGTATTATCACGGTTTTATTTGCTATAAAGCCACCAGATCTTGTCGCATGGCTGGGCAATGCAGCATTTGGATTCTTCGCAGCAGGCTTGGGACCGGCTATTGTAGCGGGAGTACGGTGGAGGAGAGCAAATAAATATGGTGCCATTGCAAGTATGGTCACTGGTTCTCTTACGGCTCTCCTCCTGTACGTTCTTAAAGTTCAAAAAGTATATGTCCCAAAGCTGGATACAGGTGCCATCGCTTTTCTGGTTTCCATAGCGGTAATTATAGTCATATCTCTGATTACTCCCTATCAGAAGAGAGAAGCACTTCCGGGTTCCGTAAAAGAAATTTAAATTTAAATATCATGAGACTTTAGGTTCGGTGGGCTTCGATTCCCACCGAACCTGTCGGATTTATTCCTGCTTTAAGCCACAGAAAAGCTAATAAAAGCATTGAGGGAGGCTTTAAAAAATGAAAGTTATTGGGATTTGCGGAAGTCCGAGGGAAAGAAGCAATACGGAATTTTTTGTAAATCTAGCTCTGAAAGAATTGCAAAAACATGGAATCGATACTGAATTAATTACGTTGAGAGATAAGGTCATTCATCCCTGCACCGGCTGCTATCATTGCGTAAAGGCAAAGGAATGCAGTATAAAGGATGATTTCCAGGACATCTTTAACAAAATGCTGGAGGCCGATGGGATTCTGGTTGGATCACCTGTATATCATTCGGCACCCACGGCATATATCAAGACCCTCCTGGACCGCGCGGGTTTCCTTGGGCGATGGATAGTCAACGAAATGAAAGGGGTATACGGAAATTATGAGTGGAAGGGCAATGCCTTTTCGGGCAAAGTGGGTGCACCCATCACTGTAGCAAGACGAGCAGGTCAGAATTTTGCCTTCGCAGAGCTTTTGTTATGGTTTACGGGAAATGATTTCATAGTGATAGGTTCCCATTACTGGAATGTAGGAGTAGCTGGATCGGGCGGTAAGGTGGATGCAGAGGCTGATACTGAAGGCATCGGTATAATTGAACATCTCGCCCAAAACATGGCCTTTGTGTTAAAAAGGCTAAAAAATTGTGGGGAGGTATAATAGATGTTTGGACAATTTTCAAACAACTGGATGTGGGTGGGAAATATCTGTTCAAAGCGTGCAGAGTATTCGCCAAATAGGGAAGCGGTCTATGATTGTGATTATAAACGGCGCTTCACTTATAGTGACCTGGAAGAACGGGCAAATAAACTTGCTAATTATCTTGCTAAAGAGATGGGTATCAAAAAAGGGGATCGTGTGGCCTTCATTTCCAGGAACCGTATAGAAATGCTCGATGCTTATTTTGCCACCGGCAAGCTCGGAGCCATATACGTGCCTTACAATATCAGATTGTCCCCCGTGGAATTAAAACAATTGATAAATGATGAGACGCCTAGGGTGCTTATTTATGAGGATTTATTCAACGATCTGGTAGATGGTATTAAACCGTATATTCCAATAAAAAATTATGTTGCTATAACGGAAATGAATAAAAATACTTCTGATTTAAACTATGAAGTTATTATGAACTATACTGATAACAGCCCTTTTCGATGCCGGGATTTGAGAACTGAGGATATACACCTCATACTGCACACCGGCGGTACCACCGGTCTCCCCAAAGGTGCAATGATATCCCATGGTGCCATGATTGCAAACGCAGTCAGTGAGATTATAACATGGAATATAAATCAAAATGATGTGGCTCATATCTTACTGCCCCTTTTTCATACTGGCGGATGGAACCTTTTAACGCTTCCCATACTCTATGCCGGCGGGAGGATAATAATCAACCGTTCTTTCGATCCCAAACTGACTTTGGAACTCATTGAAAAAGAGAGGACCACTCTGGTGTTTGGTGCGGCCACCATATTCAGGATGATTGCCCAGCTGCCGGAATTCAATAATACTGATTTTTCTTCTGTAAGATGGATGATGGCAGGTGCGGCCCCCACTCCTGTAGAGCTCATGGAGGAGTTCTGGAAGAAAGGTATTAGATTTATTTTGGGGTATGGGCTTACCGAAGGAGGTCCCACAAACCTCTCTATTCCCGCAGAGTTTATGAATTTTGATGAAATTCGCAATAAAGCAGAATCGGTGGGGAAACCTTTTATTTTTACAGAGGCAAGGATAGTAGATGAAAATGGGAATGACGTGGGTCCGAACGAAATCGGGGAACTCATATTCAGCGGCCCGCAGATATTTTCCGGTTATTGGAATAAACCTGAAGAGACACAAAAAACATTGAAGGAAGGATGGGTTTATACTGGCGATCTGGCAAAAAAAGATGAAGATGGTTTTTATTATATTGTCGATAGAAAAAAAGATATGTATATAAGCGGTGGGGAGAATGTGTATCCCACGGAAATAGAAAAAGTCCTTTACCAGATGCCTGAAGTTAAAGAATGTTGTGTCATTGGTGTGCCTGACGAAAAATGGGGAGAGGTAGGTAAAATAATCATTTCGGTGAAACCGGGCTTTACATTGAATAAGAAACAGGTTATAGATTTCTTTAACGGCAAGCTGGCCCGTTATAAAATTCCCAAATATGTTACATTCGTAGAAGATCTTCCTAAAAGCTCTGCAGGTAAGATAGTAAAATCTGAGGTAAAAAAGATGTACGGTGGAGCGCATGATTAAAAGAGGCTCTTAAGGCCCCAGCCTTAATTTAAAATATATCATGAGGTGATATGGTTGAACAACAGTGAAAACATCGGAATTGCAGGAATTGGAATATACGTTCCCCAAGGAGTTCATACAAGCCGGTATATTGCCGAAAAAAGCGGTATACCCGTGGAAGTGATAGAAGAAAAATTTGGGATAATGCAGAAACATAAGGCGGGACCTGATGAACATCCTTCAGATATGGCTATTGCTGCTGCAAAGCAGGCTCTTGAAGATTTTGATCCTGCGGAAATTGATATGGTAATCTATTGTGGCAGCGAGTATAAGGATTATTATGTATGGTCTCTGGCTGCTAAGATTCAGCACGAGATTGGTGCAAAAAAAGCCTTTGCCTTTGAAGTGATGGCTTTATGTGCGAGCGGTATTCTCTCATTAAAAATTGCTAAAGACATGATGCTGAGAGAAAAGGATATAAATAATGTATTGCTGGTAACAGCTTCCAAAGAATTGGATTTAGTGGATTATACTAATGAGAGATCACGCTTTATGTTCAATTTTGGCGATGGTGCCGCAGCTGTTTTGCTGAAAAAGAACTATAAAAAAAACCGGGTTCTGGAAACATGCATTATTACTGATGGTTCTTTTAGTGAAGATGTTATGGTGATAGGGGGAGGATCAAAATTTCCCCCGAGCTATAAAACCATAGATAAAAAGCTTCATAGACTGGATGTGCCCGATCCAAAAGGTATGAAGGAAAGGCTTGACAAGGTTTCCGAAACCAATTTCATAAAAGTTATTAAGACATGTGTGGAAAAAAGCGGCTATACAATTCAAGATGTAAATTTTCTAGCTCCCATTCACATGAAAAAATCCATTCATTCAGCCTTGTTGAAATACCTTGGGTTGAAAGAGGAAAATTCTTTTTATCTCGAAAACTACGGCCATGTTCAGTCGGCCGATGCCATAATCATTTTGAAAGAAGCTCAAAACAGGAATCTGTTAAAGAATGGGGATCTGGTAGTAATGGTAGGAGCCGGAACAGGTTACACATGGGGTGCTACCGCATTGAAATGGGGAGAAAGTTGAAAATGACTCAGCGGCGATGTTTTATGATGACAAAGGATTTAAAATATATAAATTTCAGCAGTAACGGCATCATCGGCAACATAGTAATAAACCGACCGGAAGCCTTAAACTCTTTAAATCTTGAAGCGCTGGAAGAACTTGAACATATTTTGTCATTGCTCCCCGAGGATTTAAGAGTGCTGGAAATCACCGGCGCAGGAGATAAAGCTTTTGTAGCCGGTGCAGATATCGCTTTAATGAAGGATTTTAATGCGAAAGAAGCTTTACAATTCGGCCAAAAAGGAAAATTCATCTTCGATAAAATAGAGCATTTACCGTTTCCGGTAATAGCGGTTGTTAATGGATATGCCTTGGGGGGCGGATGTGAATTGGCTTTAGCCTGTGATTTGATAATTGCATCAAGGGAATCCAGATTTGGACTTCCTGAGGTTAGCCTTGGAATTATTCCCGGTTTTGGGGGAATTGCAAGACTTATCCGCCGTGTTGGGTTTGGGAAGGCCAAAGAATTGATATTTTCAGCCAAAATGATAACAGCGGAAGAAGCAGTAAAAATAGGTCTGGTAAATCAAGTTATAGAGGCTAAAGACCTGCAGAATAAAACGAATGAGTTCATCAGAGAAATTTGCAAGAATAGCTGCGAGGCAGTAAAACTTGCCAAAAGAGCTTTAAATGCTATCGGCCGGATCGATCCTGCATTTTACGAACTGGAAAATGACCTGTTTTCTATGGCTTTTTCCATATCTGACGCAAAAAACCGTATGGAAAAGTTTCTTCAAAAATAGCTAAGGAGGGATAACCATGACCACACCAGTTATCCTCAGCGCCGTCAGAACAGCCATAGGCACCTTCGGCGGAAGCTTAAAAGACATTTCCGCCATAGAACTCGGCAGGACGGTGCTGGTGGAATCCATAAAAAGAGCAAAAATAGAGCCTGCCATGGTAGATGAAGTCATAATGGGAAATGTACTGCAGACGGGTCAGGGCCAGAATCCAGCTCGGCAGGCAGCCGTAAAAGCGGGGATACCAGTGGAAGTACCGGCCATGACGGTAAATATGGTGTGCGGCTCGGGCCTTCGGGCCGTATCCCTAGCTCAAAACCTTATCAAAACGGGAGAAGCGGAGATAATCGTCGCAGGAGGCATGGAAAACATGTCCCAGGCACCCTATATAATACCGAATGTCCGCTGGGGCCAGAGGATGGGTGACAGCACCATAATTGATGTTATGATAAGGGACGGGTTGAGTGACGCTTTCTACGGGTATCTCATGGGGGTTACGGCGGAAAACCTGTCGGAAAAATACGGCATTACGAGACAGGAACAGGATGAATTTGCATTAAAAAGCCAGATTAAAGCTGAACAGGCAATAAAACAGGGGAAATTCAAAGAAGAAATAGTATGTGTGAACGTACCTCAGAAAAAGGGAGACCCTGTAATATTTTCTCAGGATGAACATCCAAGATTCGGGACCACTATGGAAGCATTGAGTAAACTGAAACCTGCCTTTAAAAAAGAAGGTACCGTGACTGCAGGAAATGCATCAGGGATAAACGATGGAGCAGCTGCCCTGGTCATTTCGTCGGAAGAGAAAGCGGAAGAACTCGGAATAAAACCCATGGCAAAAATACTTTCTACAGCTTGTATTGGAGTAGAACCCTCCATCATGGGCATAGGCCCGGTGGAAGCAATAAAAAAAGTTCTCAAAAAAGCAGACCTTGCATTGGAGGACATTGATCTCATGGAAGTTAATGAAGCTTTTGCTGCCCAATCCCTCGCAGTGGTAAAAGAGCTTGGTTTAGATATGAAAAAGGTAAATGTTAACGGAGGAGCTATAGCCCTTGGTCACCCCATAGGGGCCAGCGGGGCCAGAATCCTCGTGACACTGCTTTACGAAATGAAGAAGAGGAATGCCCGCTTCGGTCTTGCTACATTGTGTGTGGGTGGGGGTATGGGTGTAGCGGCAGTGGTGGAAAATGTCTTTTAAAATTGGAGGAATCAACATGAGATTAAAGGATAAAGTAGCAATTATTACCGGAGGAGCAAAAGGCATAGGAAAGGAAACGGCCTTTCTCTTTTCTAAAGAAGGAGCAAAAGTAATCATCTGTGACTTTGATGAAAATATCGGTAAAAAAACCCTGGAAGTATTAAAAGCTCAGAACAGCGAAGCATCTTTTTTTAAAGTGGACGTCACCGATAGAAGCAATGTACAAAATATGGTAAATGAAACAAAGGCGAAATACGGCAAAATAGATATCCTGGTAAATAATGCAGGTATCACCGCTGATGCATTTTTGACAAATATGACTGAAGAGCAATGGGACAAAGTAATAAATGTAAACCTAAAAGGAGTATTCAATTGTACTCAGGCCGTAGCTCCCATCATGATAGAACAGGGCTATGGAGTCATTCTATCAGCCTCATCGGTGGTGGGAATATACGGCAACATAGGCCAAACCAATTATGCCGCTGCAAAGGCTGGAGTCATAGGGATGACAAAAAGCTGGGCGAGAGAGCTTGGTAAAAGGGGAGTGAGGGTAAATGCAGTTGCTCCGGGATTCATCATAACCGACATGACCGCAAAAGTACCTGAAAAGGTCTTGGACCTTATGAAATCAAAGACTCCTCTTGGCAGATTGGGATCCCCAGAAGATGTGGCCAGAGCATACCTCTTTTTAGCATCGGATGAAGCTTCCTATATCAACGGTCAGGTGCTGGGAGTAGACGGAGGCCTGATTATCTGAAAAAAGGAGAGACTCAATGTGCATACAAAAAACATCACCGTTATCGGAGCAGGCACTATGGGCAGCGGTATAGCCCAGATTTTTGCTCAAAAAGGTTATGAAGTCACATTGCTTGATATAAGTGAAGACATGGTAACAAAGGGGTATAAGAATATAGAAAAAAATCTCAATAAATTAATTGAAAAACAAAAAATTACTCCGGATGAATATACAAGTACACTTAATCACATAAAGACCGGTACCGATCTTTCCCTCGCATCCAACTCACAACTGGTGGTGGAAGCGGTATTTGAAAACATGGATACAAAAGTAAAACTTTTTACAGAGCTGGATCGTATATGTCCTCCTCACACCATCCTTGCAACGAATACTTCTTCCTTGAGTATAACCCGGATAGCCGCCGCTACGAAGACCCCTGAAAGAGTTGTGGGGATGCACTTTTTCAACCCAGCACCGGTGATGAAGCTGGTGGAAGTCATAAGGGGTATACGGACATCCAATGAAGCGGTGGATCTGGTAAAAAATATTGCCGAAGATCTGGGCAAAACCCCCGTTGTGCTGGAAGAAGCTCCGGGATTTGTGGTAAACAGGCTGTTAATACCTATGATAAATGAAGCCATATTCATGTACAGTGAGGGCATTGCAAAGGCTGAAGATATAGATAAAGCTATGATGGTCGGAGCCAATCATCCCATAGGCCCCCTGGCTCTGGCCGACCTCATTGGACTTGATGTATGCCTTGCCATCATGGAAGTGCTCTATCAGGAGTTCGGGGACAGTAAATACCGCCCGGCGCCTTTGCTAAAAAAGATGGTGATGGCCGGAAGACTGGGAAAAAAGACAGGAGTTGGATTTTACGAGTACTAAAGATAAAAAGAGCTTCTACTCTAAAGGTAAAAGCTCTTTTTTTTTCATTAAAGTTGTTTAAATCCGTATTGTACAAAATGTTTATCAAAAGTAAAGGCTGTATCTATATTTAATCTTTCCATTAATGCAAAAGTTGTTGCGTCAGTATAAGAAAAGGTTTTATCAGTATAGCTTAATAAAATATTTATCGCACGTTTTTCATCTTCTTCCGTTATTCTTTCAATATGCCATATGTTATTTTTTATCCAGGCTCTTGCCTTATCGGCTCCGACCCGGATTAAAATCAATGTATAGATTTCTGCTACGATAAAGTTTGTTAATATTGGAATCATTTTATATTTATTCATATTCTTTAAGATATTCATAGCAGACTCATGATAATAACCGGTCTTATTGAAGATTTCATATAAGGCACTGGTATCAACCAATATCTTTCTGCTCATATTATTCATCCTTTTTATATTCTAAATACTTCTTTTCTTCCATTACTAAATATTTGTCGTGATTTTCGGCTACATCCGGCTCATCAGCCAGAGTACCTGCGAATTTCCATATAGGATCATTGTCTCCCAATGGTTCTACTACTGACAGTTTTTTTATCCTGATTTCGTCATTTTGTAAATAGACGATTAAAGAATCATCTTTTTTTATATTCAGCTTTTTTCTAATGAGATGTGGAATAGTCATCTGACCCTTACTTGTTACCTTTACAATATTATAATTCACAATTCCAACCTCCTTACTTAAAGTAATAAATTCTTACACACATTGTAAAATACATTAGAATTAATGTCAATATCAAAATATAATGCAACATATATTTTAGCAACATATGTTGCATTAGTCAAAAACATATGTTACAATATTAAAAAATAAACATATGTTGCAAAGAGGCGAACCATATGTCCGAAAAATTAAAGTGGTTTCTGATCATATACAGGGTTCCGTCGGAGCCTTCGACTTTGCGGGTGAAGGCATGGAGAAAATTAAAAGAGCTGGGTGCGTTGTATCTTCAGCAATCGGCAGCCATATATCCATGCATAAACAATCTCGAAGATGAGATCCGCATCCTGACAAAAGATATAAAGGAATCGGGGGGAGAGGCTCTACTGCTTCAAGTGACGGCCCTTTCTGACGAGGATGAAAATTATCTTATCTCAAAATTCAACGAGCAAAGAGATCTGGAATATGAGGAATTGATGGATAAATGCAATGACTTTTATTCAGAAATAGAAAAAGAGACCGCAAAACAGAATTTCACTTTTGCGGAGCTGGAAGAAAACGATGAAGAAATTGACAAGCTGTCGCGCTGGTTTTCAAAAATAAGGGAGAGGGATTTTTTCGGCTCAAAGAAGAGGCAAAAAGCCGAGGAAATGATGGCTGGATGCCGCAAACTCCTGATGGAGTTTGCGGACAAAATATATAAAAAAGAGGGGACGATATAATTGTTTAACATCATCATTCTGGGCATAACCAGTCTCTTAACCGATATCAGCACCGAGATGGTGTATCCGTTGCTCCCCATATTTTTAACCACAAAGCTGGGAGCGACGCCGCTGATTGTGGGCACGATTGAAGGCATAGCTGAAAGCTTGGCCAGCCTTTTGAAGGTTTTTTCTGGATACTTTTCAGACAAAATGGAAAGGCGGAAACCCTTCGCCATAATGGGATACGGCTTTTCCACCATAGGAAAGGTGCTGCTGTACCTGGCCACATCCTGGCCCTTCGTGCTGGCGGGCAGGGTTGCTGATCGCTTCGGGAAGGGAGTGCGGACCGCACCGCGGGATGCGCTCATTGCCGAGTCGGCGCCCCCAGATGCCAGGGGCAGGGCTTTCGGACTGCACAGGGCCATGGATACCCTGGGGGCAGCCATAGGTGTTGTACTGGCCTATTATTTTCTGACCAGACACCCCGGCAATTACTACAGCGTGTTCCTTTATTCCCTGATTCCGGCAGTGCTGGGTGTGGCGGCACTCTTTCTGGTAAAAGAAAAGGTTACTCAGGTTAAAAATGCATCCAAAAAATTATCCCTGAACTGGAACGCTCTGGATAAACGTTTGAAATCCTTTTTAATTCTGATGTTTATATTTACCCTTGGAAATTCATCCAACCAATTCCTGCTTTTAAAAGCCCAGAATGTGGGTTTTGATGCAAAGACTGTGCTGCTTCTATACCTTTTGTATAATGTAATATACGATATATTTTCCTATCCTGCAGGATTGATATCGGACCGCATCGGCAGGAAGAAAATGTTGGTGGCGGGCTATCTCGTTTACGGCCTGGTATACTTCGGATTTGCCCTGGCCCGGACGTCTACCGCCATCTGGGTTTTATTCGGAGTCTACGGGCTTTACATAGCCTTCACCGAAGGCGTGGAAAAGGCTTTTGTGACGGATATAGCGCCGGAAAACTTGAGGGGGACATTAATAGGCCTGCACGCCACTCTGGTGGGTATAGGCCTTCTGCCTGCTTCCATTCTGGCCGGGGCCTTATGGAACATGTTCGGGGCTACTGCGCCCTTTTACTTCGGAGGGTTTATGGGGATTCTGGCAGCCATCGGCATATGGGTTTTAATCTAACAACACCTAAAGCCGTTGTAAAGCCGTTGGCCTGGGGCCATCACCCGCATATAACGGATAAGAATGATGGGATACACTTACGTATATACAAGGTTGTTTAAAATTATAATTATTATCATTCCAATGATTACGGTTAAAAACATATTCTTGGTTTTATATGCTATGGGAAATGTAAGCAATGACGTTATAAAAAGGGGATTTGATATCCCTATATTGATTTCGTGCCCCGTCACCAGCACGCTGGGGAAAAGCAGGGCCGACAGTACGGCTGTAGGGATGTAGTTTAAAAACCTTATCAAAATATCCGGCAGTTTTTTCTGAGAGAGCACCGTAGCCGGCAGCATGCGGGGGATGTATGTTACGATCCCCATGCCGACGATCAGAATAATATAACTCAATTCCATCTTTCGAGAAACACCCCCAGTGACGCTGCAGCGATGGTGGCCAGAATCACGTTCCAGTTGCCGGGAACAGTGAAAAAGAAAAACATGGACAACGCACCGGCCGCCAGGGCTACTAAGATGGTTTTCATATCCTTCAACTGCATGCATAAAAGTGCAAGGAACATGCCCGGCAGGGCGAAGTCAAAACCCAGGGCTTTTGTATCCGGTATGAGGCTTCCAAAAGCCGAGCCCAGTATGGTGCTCAGCACCCAGCTCAAATATGAAGTTATGTAAAGCCCCAGAAAATAAGTTTGGGTTAAACTTTTTTCTTTAACATCGGTGATGCTTACAGCAAAACTTTCATCGGTGATGTAAAAGGAAATCAGCGGGATAAGCTTTTTGTTTACTTCCCGGAAATAAGGGCTCAGGGAAGCACTGAACAGAATATGTCTTAAGTTTACCAGCAGCGTGGTAATAATAATGGGGAGTGGGCTTATGCCCGCTCCCAGCATATTTACGGCTATAAATTGAGCCGAACCGGCATAGACCAGAATAGACATGGCTCCGGTTTCGAACGGAGAAAGACCGTTGCCCGATGCCAGCACCCCCAGGGCAAATCCCACGGGAATGTAACCCATCACTATGGGCATAGCACGCTTAATGCCGAATGCGAGTTGATTTTTTTCAGTGGATGTCATGACGATTCCTCTTGTGCATTAATTTAATAAAAATATAACAAAAACTGATCTCACAAGTCAATAACATATTTTAATACCATAGAAGAACTCCTGCAAAGGCGCAACCGATTTTATCCACCATGTGCTCGGCAGAACAGATTCTTACGTCGGCCAGAGGCTTGTTTCTAATTTTGAAGGCATTCACCACCATCTGCCTTATCCTGCTTTCGGCAGTGAACCTGTCAAATTCTCCGGAAAGCTCCATTATGACGCCGTAATCACCGTCTTCCGGGATTCCTACCGCCACCGCAGCAGATATGACGGCCCCGGGCCTGCTGTTCACGATGGAACCATAGGCTACGGGTACCAGATTCCCCGGAGGTATAACCAGAGTTTCATCATATACCGCACCTGGAGGTAAAATACTGCTAACCCGGAGGAGATTAAGGTTTCCAGCTCCGGCCGAAAGCAGCGCACCATCGAAGGCATTGAGTTCAGTAGCTCCTTCCGAACTACCCGCTACCATCCTGTATTTTGTTGGCATTGGCAGCATAAAAAAACCCCTCTCATCTGATTTTACAAAATATAATATGAGAGGGAGAAAAGATGCGTTACTTTTTTTTAATTGTATTCAGGAGTATGTTTGGGAGTATCTTTATTAAAGTACCGATTTATACCTGACGATATGGCTTTGGCTATCTTTTCCTGGTAAGAAGGGTCCTGAAGTTTCTGACGGTCCGAAGGATTGGATATAAACCCCATTTCCACCAGCACCGCAGGAATTGGAGATTCCCGCAGTATGAACAAGTCCTGGGGTAGGGCTTCCCGGAAATTTTCTGGTTCCAGAGCTTTTAATTCCTCCTGAATCAGTAGAGCCAGCAGTTTGCTTTCGGGTTTTTGTGGATTGTAGAAACACTGAGCTCCAAAGCAGGACGGGTCGGGATACTGGTTTACATGTATGCTCACAAATATATCCGCTCTGTTTGAAACAGCCATGTCAATTCTGCGCTTGAGTTCTTTGTGGTTTGCCATCTGTTCCTGGGTCTCATGGTCCCGGGTAAGAACCACATTGAATTTTTGCCGGTCAAGGATTTCTTTCAGTTTCAAAGAAACTGCAAGATTAATTGGGCTCTCGGCCACACCGCTGTCACGGTGGACTACACCGCGGTCAATGGTCCCGTGACCGGGATCGATGGCTACGGTCCTGCCAGGAATGAATAATTTCCATGCGGAAATGTTTCTGACAATAAAAATATTATAAGTCAAACCCAGGAGCATTACAAGAAAAACTATCGCCGGTAATTTGGGATTGAGGACTTTTTTGCCCCGGTTTTTTTGCAGGATGGAAAGCTTTCTTAACAGGTTTTTCATAAATCACACCACCCGACTTTCTTATGAATTTATACGCGCTTTAACACCACTATGGGCGTTTGCTGGTCATCATTTCCAAGAGGATTGTTTTTTAGGATTTCAATAAACTCGCTTTCTTTTACCTTTCCTGAAATGGCCAGTATGTCTACACATTTCATATCATTGATATCGGCAATGACGGTGGTTAAACCTGTTTTTTTGAAGATTTTATCCGTAATCTCCTTCGGATTTTTAGGGCCTGGTACAATGTAGCGATCGTAAGGCGGGAGGGTTCCTGCTATGTCATCGATCTTGGCCAGATCCCTACCGGCAACCCTGTAAAAGTCACCTTTACGGCCCACCATTTTTCCGAGGGCGGCAGCTATGGCTCCGAGAATTATGCGGAATTTCCCCACCTCGTTTATGGCCAGCTGCATGGCTTCGGGAGTGCCAAGACTACCGTCCTTGTTGGGGAATTTGCACAGGAAGCGAGCCAAGAGACCGCTCTTTATGGAACTGGATAGGACCGCTCTTGCCTGGGCAATAGCCACGGGACTTTCGGCTATGATTATGATGTCTCCGGATTCGGCCACAGGAGAAATATATTTTATTACAACCTCTACGATGTCATCCTTTTCGGTGATGATATGGGTCCTGATGGGTACAGGCATCCATTTGGCGGCTGACATTACCATCGTTACCCCTTCCCTCCATTTACATTTCTATTCAACCACTGCGAGTTTTAGAATTAATTGGTTGTTTCTCAACACCGTTTTGAAAACTCATGAATAATATATTTATGATACGAAACTAATACAGGAGGGTTCGTATGAAACGCGGTCTGACAAATGTATATGTGAGAACCGACCCCGATTTTTCGACACTGATAATGGAATCCACGGCACCGCTTTCACATACCGTTCGCAAATCTTCACATAATATCTATGAGCTGATATTGGACGGGGAACTTATTATGGCGAAAGATACCATAAGCATTTATGATGGTCTGATAAACACCGTAAGAGTCGAACAACAGGATGAGAAGCCAATGGTTTCAGTATCTTTGCAGCATCCGGCCTCATACCGATTAAAGAGAACCCGGGGCATTCCGGATAGGCTTGAGATATGTTTTGACAGGGGATATATAAAAAAAGTTATGAAGGATAGATTGATAGTAATTGACCCGGGCCACGGAGGAGGCGATACGGGTCGCCGGGGCTATATAAATCTCCTGGAAAAAAATGTAGTAATGCATATTGCAAGTTTTCTCAAGTCAAAAATTATTGGAACAGGAGCCCGGGCCGTATTGACAAGAGAAAAAGACATTTCCCTGGGTTTAAAAGACAGGCTGGAAGTTGCAGGTTTACTGGAAGCTGACCTGTGGATAAGTATTCATACCCGCTGGGTCAGGAATAAAGATGCCTGTGGCGCCGGTGGATCGTATCATTCCAAGCCGGGCGAACTCCTGGCCGGGCTTATTCTCGAAGAACTTTACAAAAAATTAAAGTTGGAAAACAGGGGGATAAAGGAAGAAAGCCTTACCGGGGTAGTCGACGCCATAGGGTCGATGGCTAGTATTCCCTTTGTCACCATTGAAGTCTGCACTATATCAAACCCTGTCGAAGAAGGCTGGCTCCGGAGCCCGGTTTTTAAAGAAAGAACGGCTCAGGCTATAACCAATGGCATTGTAAGATATTATGATAGTAACCGGCACGAAAGAGACAAAAATATTTTCAGATAAGCCTTTACATAGCTTGTAAAATATGCCAGAAAAGCATAAAATAAGTCAGGAAGTAATTTATAAAAACAGGAGGCACAGCATGCCATTTAAAGAACAGCTCATAGAATTCATGAGACAGGAAGCATATAAACCCATGACGGAAAGTGAACTGGCACAGGCACTGAATATTGAGGCTGGGGAGTTAGACCTTTTACTTAAAGCATTGTATTATATGGAGAAGGAAGGCCTTGTAGTAAAAACCCGCCGGGGCCGCTACGGTATCCCGGAAAAAATGAACCTGGTAGTGGGGATGATCGAAGGCCATCCTAAAGGTTATGCCTTTTTAATCCCTGAAAATCAGGATATAGATGATATCTATATAAGCCGTGAGGATTTGAACGGTGCCTTGCACGGCGACAAAGTCGTAGTCCGTCCCAAGCTGCCCGCAAGACATGAGGGTAAAACCGAAGGTGAAGTGATAAGAATTCTGAAGAGGGCCAGCAAAAAGGTGGTGGGCACCATTGAAAGGGACAGGCATTTTTCATTTGTGATACCCGATGATAAAAGGTTTTATTATGACATATTCGTTCCAAAGGATCAAACCATGGGTGCAAAATCCGGACAGAAAGTGGTTGTGAAAATAACCCGGTGGCCTGAAAAAAGGCGCAACCCCGAGGGTGAAGTGGTGGAAGTTCTGGGGTATGAAGGGGAAAAAGGCGTAGATGTGCTTTCCATCATAAAAAAGTACGACCTTCCTCTGGAATTTCCCAAAAAAGTATTGAACCAGCTGGAAAGTATACCCGATGAAGTAAGGCCCGAGGATTTGAAGGGCAGGGAGGATTTCAGGGATAAGAAGATAGTGACCATAGACGGAGAGGATGCAAAAGATCTGGACGATGCGGTGGAGATAGAGCGCACAAAAGACGGATACCGGCTGGGTGTTCACATAGCCGATGTCAGCTACTATGTCAGGGAAAAAAGCCCCCTGGATATTGAAGCCATGAAGAGGGGCACCAGCGTCTATCTTGTGGACAGAGTAATACCCATGCTTCCGCCCAAGCTTTCCAACGGCATCTGCAGCTTGAACCCCAGGACCGATCGTCTCACGATGAGCATTATCATAGACTTTGACGAAAATGCGGATGTAAAGAGTTACCGGATAACTCCGGGGGTGATAAAGACCTGCGAAAGGATGACATATACCGAAGTCACGAAAATCCTGGAGGAAAATGATGCTGACGCAATTAAGCGCTATGAATATCTGGTGGAAGACTTCAGGCTCATGGAGGAATTGGCCAGAAAACTTACGGCAAAGCGGTTTTCCAGGGGAAGCATAGATTTTAACATCGAAGAAGCAAAGGTAATACTGGATGAAAGCGGCAGCCCGGTGGATGTAGTGAAGGAGGAGAGGCGAATCGCCAATCGCATCATCGAGGAATTTATGCTGGCAGCCAACGAGGCAATAGCCGAGCACATGTACTGGCTAAAGGCACCTTTCGTCTACAGAGTCCACGAGGTGCCCGACGAGGAGAAAATGTTCTCTCTCAGGGAATTTCTGTATAACCTGGGCTATACCATTAAGGACATAAAAAATATAAAGCCCAAGGCACTGCAGGATATTCTGGAAAAAGTGAAGGGCCGTTCCGAAGAACGCGTGGTAAATACAGTGCTTTTAAGGTCTCTCAAACGGGCACGCTACAGCGAAGAAAACCTGGGCCACTTCGGTCTTGCCGCCCATTTTTACACCCATTTTACCTCCCCCATCAGGCGCTATCCCGATCTAATGATACACAGGATCATTCGGGAACACCTGGAAGGTAGGCTGGATGAGGCAAGACAGGAAAAGCTCAACAAAGTAGTAGCCCGGGTGGCAAAGATTTCTTCCGAGCGGGAACGCATAGCCGAGGAAGCCGAGCGGGAGAGCACGGATTTGAAAATCGCCGAGTACATGGCCAGGCGCATAGGCAACACATATGAAGGGGTTATTTCCGGAGTTACTTCCTTTGGCCTGTTTGTGGAGTTGGAAAACACCGTGGAAGGTCTGGTGCATGTGAGCAACCTTGAAGATGACTTCTATCACTTTGACGAAAAGAGTATTACTCTGCGGGGCGAGCGCACAGGCAGGGTATTTCGCATTGGAGATGCTGTCAGGGTCAGAGTATCGAAAGTAAATGTGCCCGAGAGGCAGATAGATTTTGAACTGGTAGAAGCCAAAAAGGCTCAAGCGCCGTAGCTATGAGTGTCAGAGGGACGGAGTTGTTGACAACATCTCAAATCCTTATCTCAAAGTGTGAAGGAGTGCGCTTATAATGACAAAAAGATCCGGGCTGACGCTATTTGATTTGCCGAATTATGTCAGGCCCTATCCGGTGCTGCTGTTCCTGCATTGCCGGATTTTTAATCGGGAGTATTTTTGGCGGTCATCTGGGGTTGACCAAAATGAACACTGTGTGGATAATTTATATTGGGATCAATATTGCTGCTCTATTCTATGCATTTTTTAAGATGAAGACTGCCTGTCTCTTCTTTGGAAAAAATCAGCTTCCCGTCCAGCGTTACCTTTCCCGATACTTCTCTTATTTCTTCACCATCGTCGGTGTAAAGGGAAAACATTACATCATAATGCTTAAAAGTTCATCACCGGCACTCTGACAGCTTCGACCTTGGCTACTAAGATCCATGTGGCTACGATGAAGATGACTGCCGCTTTGGTCAAAAGGCCTCTGTATTTATTCCAGCTTTCCGCTCTTTTTTGCCCTGTGCAATCTCTGGTGCGGAGGTGGACAAGTTTAAGAAATTCGGGTTGACGCCGCTTGCGGCGACCGATGTAAAAGCGCCGCTCATTGCCGAGTGCCTTGCCTGCCTGGAGTGTCGTGTGACCGGCCGGCTATTTTCCTCTACTTGTTTGAAAGAAAAAATAAATTGCAAATTGAATAAAAATGTAGAATATGATACCATTATTTCAGGTAACTGGATGAGCAGGGTGTGGTTGCCACCTCCTTTATATCAGAAGGAAGGAGGTGGTGCGGTATGGGTATACGAGGCTCTATCATTAATGATTGCATCCTCTATGCTTACCGTATCGCTGATTTCCTTAATTGTCGTGCTGATTAAGGCCAAAAGTAAAGGAAAAAAAATAATCACCCTGCTATGCCCCAGCGGGTGATTATTCTTTAATTACCCTATGTGGCAACCGCACTTTTGCGGGTCCGGTTACCTCTGACTATATTATAGCACAAAATTTAAAAAAGTAAACATATATCAGCCAATAATTCCAGATTATACCCGCAGAGAGACATGGAGGAACGGCTATGAGAAAGATATTGTTGGTGGAAGATGATTTAAGCCTGATCGAAGGCTTGAAATTTTCCCTTTCCAAGCATGGCTTTGATGTGACCGTTTCAAGGACAGTAAAGGAAGCCAGAGCCTGTATTGATCAGAATGAATATAACTTGATTCTGCTGGATTTAATGCTTCCAGACGGCAGCGGTTTTGATGTCTGCAAAATGGTCAGGCAAGTATCGGACATTCCGATCATTTTCCTGACGGCTTCCGATGAGGAGGTAAATATCGTTATGGGCCTGGATATAGGTGGCGATGACTATATCACAAAGCCCTTCAAACTGAATGAGCTCATATCCAGGATAAACGCCGTGCTGAGGCGCTGCGATCCGGCAAATCAGCAGGCTGCGGAATTGAAGGCAAACGGGATTGCGGTGAAGCTCCTGGAAGGAAGGGTGATAAAAAACGGAATCGACCTGGAACTTACATCCGCCGAATACAGGCTGCTTTGCCTTTTCATGCAAAATCCGAAAGTCATATTGTCAAAGGAGCAGATAATGCAAAAGCTGTGGGATTGCCGTGAAAGCTTTGTTGATGACAATACTCTGGCCGTTTACATCAGCAGGCTGCGTGAAAAAATAGAGGATGATCCCAGACACCCGTCTTTTTTAACCACTGTCAGGGGAATGGGATATAAATGGAACATTGTACGAGGTGTTTGCCATGGACCTTCTGATAAATAAAAGCGCAAAAAATTTTTTGATACTTATAATATCGGTTTTGCTTCTGGGATTCATGCTGGCCCAGCTAATTAGCTATATGAGTGCCGTCCGTTTTAAAAATGAATTGATACAGCACGACTATGAGCTTGCGGGGTTCTTAAGCCAGAAGTATCCTGAAATGGCTTCTCAGATTCCGGCCATTTTCACATCGGCCAAAACGGGGACCGATCTTGACAAAGGCAGAAAGCTGCTTGAAAGGGCAGGCTATATAAACAGTGTGCAAATTCATTTGATATCCAGGGCAAACGCGTTTTATAAGTCGAATATGGCAACAAATTTCATTTTTTCCTTTTTTATGGGTGCCGCAATATTGCTTTCGATTTATCTGTTTCTGGCAGCCCATTATAAAAAAATAGACGGGTATAATGAGGATATAAACAGAATAATGAGGGGACAAATTGAGACAAGGCTTGAGGATACGGAAGAAGGAAGCCTGTCAAGACTGGCGGCATCCATAAATAACATGACTTCGGCGCTGCACGCCCACATCGAAAAAGAAAAACATGACAGGACCTTCCTGAAGGATATCCTGGAAAATGTGTCACATCAACTAAAGACTCCTCTATCGGCACTTATGATGTATAACGAAATTATGAAAGATGAAAATGTCGAAAATGAAGCCATAATAAGCTTTTTAAATAAAAGCGAAAAGGAGCTTTGCCGCATGCAAACCCTGATAGCCAATCTTTTAAAGATGGCCAAATTGGATGCGGGAATTATTGAACTCAATAAAGGTAACCATATTTTAAATGACATTATTAAGCAGGCGGCTGAAAGCTTTGAAACCAGGCTCGCAAGAGAAGGAAAAACCTTTGAGCTGGAGGCCGGCGGAAAAGTTTATTATCCCTGCGACAGAGAGTGGATGCTCGAAGCCCTGAGCAACCTTATAAAGAACGCCGTGGAGCATACTGCAGCAGGAGGCCATATTTCGGCGCTCATTGAGGAAACACCTTTGATGGTAAAGATAACCGTGCGGGATAACGGCGAAGGCATACATCCGGATGATCTAAACCATATCTTTAAAAGATTTTATCGAAGCAGGTTTTCACAAAATACGCAGGGCGCAGGTATAGGCCTTGCCCTGGCAAAAACAATAATTGAGATGCATGGAGGCTTTATATCCGTCGAAAGCGAACTTCAAAAAGGCTCCGCATTCACCGTTCATCTGCCCAGGCTTACAAAACAGTAAGATTCAATTCATAATATTGTAAGGTTTCGGTGATATTCTATACTTGTTATCGGATAAAATCCAAATAGTAAGCTGAGGTGGAAGAATGGAAATACTTAGAGTCGAAAGCTTGTCAAAAACATACGGAGAAGGTGAAACAAGGGTGGTTGCCCTGCGTGATGTATCCTTCTCCGTCTCAAAAGGTGAATTTGTTTTAGTCGTCGGCCCATCGGGCTCGGGGAAAACCACACTTCTTAATCTGATCGGCGCACTGGACACTCCTACATCCGGCAGGGTGTTCATAGACGGCCGGGATATTTTTACAATGAAAGAAGAGGAACTGTCGGTTTTCCGTAGGCGCAACATAGGCTTTGTTTTTCAGGCGTACAACCTGGTTCCTGAATTAAACGTCGAGGAAAACATTATCCTGCCGTTATTGCTGGATTATAAAAAGCCGGACCGACAATATATTGACGAACTGCTGGATTTGCTGGGCCTTTCGGACAGGAAACGCCACCTTCCCAACCAGTTGTCGGGAGGGCAGCAGCAGCGGGTTGCCATAGGTCGGGCGCTGGCAAGCAGACCGGCGATTATTCTGGCGGATGAGCCCACAGGAAACCTTGACAGCAAAAACAGCAGAGAGATAGTAAATCTGATGAAGCTGTCCGTTGAAAAGTATAAACAGACCCTCATTATGATTACTCACAACCCGAATTTCGCTGCCCTTGCGGACAGGATATTCAATGTGGAGGACGGTATTGTAACCGAACTGGGGGGGTAAGGGAAAATGAGGAATTATCTTGTCCTTGTCCCCAAATACCTGGCTGCTCATAAAAAGAGGACCGATCTTGCCATCATCAGTGTTGCCCTGTCCGTGGCTCTTGTGACAGGTATCTTCTCCATGCTGGACGTGTTCCTGCGGTTTGAAAAAATACAGGTGATCCATGATTATGGGAATTACCACCTTTTGATTAAAGACGCCTCCGCTCAAGAAATGCAGGCCATTGCAAGCCGGATAGATGTGGAAGAGGCCGGAAGGTGGATAGAACTCGGGCAGGCAAGCATAAATGGCGTAAGATGTGCAGTGGGCGCCCTTGACGAAAATCTTGCGGACAATCTAAATATAAAGGTGATTGCCGGTAAATACCCGTCGGCCGAAAATGAAATAATGCTGGAACAGTGGGCGGTTGAAAGCCATCGCCTGAATGTGAAAATAAACGACACTGTCAGGATTTCCTCACCGGACAATGTGGAAAGAGAGTTTAAAGTCAGCGGAATATACAATGACCTGGCCAATATGAAGGCCAAGGCCGTTCCGGGAGTATTGATGTCTATTGATGGCACTGCTATGGTGAAGCCCGAGGCAGAATTATCATACATAATTTTATTTAAACGCGGGGTAAAGATATTAAATGCAGAAAAGGAAATAAAAGACACATTAAAGATAGCCGATGGCAGGATTGAACGCAACGAACGCCTTCTCGCAGTCATAGGACAGAGCAAGCACAAGGCGGCTGTCGGGATTTATACGACAGGAGCCATCCTGTTTTTGATAGTCCTGATCGCCGGCGTCATGATGATATATAACACCTTCAATATTTCAGTCATGGAAAGGGTTAGGCAGTTTGGGCTTTTAAGGTGCATCGGCGCGTCACGGGATCAGATCAGAAAACTTGTGCAAAGAGAAGGGCTTGCCATAACGCTGAGGGCCATTCCTATCGGTGTAGTTTCGGGCATAATCGTTGCTTTTGTATGCTCGGCCATATTGAAGTTTTATAACAGCAGCCTTTTTGCCGGAATGCCGTTGTTTAATATCAGCGTCTCAGGAATCGGGGCGGGAATTGCCACGGGATTTCTGACCGTATTTATAGCTTCGTTTCTGCCAGCCAGAAAAGCCGCCATGGTTTCCCCCATCAATGCGGTGACCGGAAGCGGCGACATAAAAATATCCAGAAGAAAAAAACGCGGCCTTCTGACCAAAGTGTTCCGTGCGGAGATCGCCATGGGGATAAATAACGCCGTCATGAAAAAGAAAACACTTTTTCTGATGTCCTGTTCCATTGCCATAAGCATCATTTTGTTTTTGGGGTTTCAGGTGTTCGTAGATTTTATGCATGCGAGCATGAAGACCACCAAACCGTATACTCCCGATATTTCCCTGACGTCAGAGCAGGGGATAAGCGACAATCTGTATAAAAAGCTGTCGAATATGGATGGTGTCAAGAAAGCGTACGGCAGAAGGTTTGCCTATGTGGAGGCTGCTTTCGATGCGGCAAGATTGACCGAGGCATATGAAAAGCAGGTGGGAGAAATCAAGATACAAGATAATGGCCTTTTTGTTCCTCATGAAAACTCCTGGCTCATCTCCTATGACAGGAATCAATTGAACTGGGCAAAACGGGACTTGATCGACGGCACCCTCGATGAAGATAAGCTGAATGCCCGAAACGGCATCATAGCGGTTATGACCAATGTAAGAAAAGGTGTCACAATAAATACCGTTAACCTGCAGCTTGGTGATAAGGTTTATATTAAAACCCCTGCCGGGACCAGAGAACTGACCGTAATGGGCAGGCTGCGTTCGGTGCCCTTCAATGATTCCAGGCTGAACCTTGCAACATTTATCGTAACGGAAAAACTGTTCACGGAGCTGGCCGGAGAATCACCGTACCAGATAATAGATATACAGCTTAAAAAGAGAAATCAGGAGCAAACGGTGAAAGAAATAAAAGGCATGCTGGACAGTTCCATAACGCTCCATGATGCGCGCCAGAAAAATGCCGAGCTTGACCAGGCCTTTCTGACAATGGCAGTTTTTATATATGGTTTCGTGATGGTCATTGCTTTAATCAGTATTCTGAACATCATCAACACCATGAATACCAGCGTCGCGTCAAAGACCAGGTATCTGGGGGTCATGCGGGCTGTCGGCATGTCAGGCGGCCAAATGGATAAAATGGTTTTGGCGGAAGCGGCAACGTACAGCCTGACCGGATGCCTCGCCGGGTGCGTTTTGGGAGTCATGCTGCAGAGAGCACTCATTGCAGATTGGCTTTCATCGTTTCGCATCGTCTGGAGATTTCCTTTGGCCCAAATCATCTTGATATGGATTCTCACCCTGCTCGTGACGGCCCTTTCCGTCATAAGCCCATTGAAGCGCATCAAGGCCAGAGGCATCTCTGAGGTCATAGGGTCATTGTAGCAATATATATTTCACCTCAAATCAGAACCAAATTTCCCAACGCTAAGGTTATATATTTATTATATACGTTTTTGAGCTGGCTTTTTCCAGCAAAGCTAGACAAAATGAGGTTTACCGGAAAATCCTGAGCGAGCAAATGTAAATCTTTTGCGGCGGCATAAAATCTATGATATAATTAATGGGAAATCTTTTAAACAAGAACCCAAAACCATCGCACATATTCGGCAACTGGTGAACAGCCCTATGCTGCTTTAATGGCGATGGCGGAAGAATGAAAGATTTTTTGACAGTCAATATAAGCGGAGGTATGGCAGTGGAGAAAAAGTCCAGGGATCTGGTGACAAATAGGAAAGCCCGGCACGATTATCATATATTGGAAACATATGAGGCTGGTATTGCTCTTTCCGGGACTGAAGTAAAATCTCTGAGGGCGGGGAAGGGCAACCTGAAGGATAGCTACGCCGGGGTGGAAAAGGGAGAGCTGCTTCTTTACAACATGCACATCAGCCCTTACGAAAAGGGCAATATCTTCAATAAAGACCCTTTGCGCACCAGAAAGCTCCTCATGCACCGGAGGGAAATAAACCGCCTCTTCGGCCTTGTGAAGGAAAAAGGTGTAACTTTGATTCCGCTGAGGGTCTACCTTAACGAGCGGGGTCTTGTGAAGGTTGAACTGGCTGTGGCAAAAGGAAAAACCCTTTACGACCGCCGGGAAGACATAAAACGGAAAGATGCCGAGCGCGAGATGGAAAAAGCATTTAAAGAATACAATATGAGGTAGATTGTAACCATCGTCTTTTTATAAAAGCTGATCTACACCGCTTCTTTAAGAGTGGAACAGGTGGCGGAGAGCTCTCTATACTAAAATTGCTTCAGAGGGGGTAAAACCTGCTGGAGCATTGATTCTATATATAAATATCAATAATTTTCAGGAAGGGATTTATATGCCGACCTTTGATTTTAAATGCGACAGTTGTGGTCTTCAGTTCAGCGAGTTTGTTTCTATCAAAGATAAAGACAAAGTCCGCTGTCCCGAGTGCGGCGGAAGAGCCAGCCAGCGCTTTACCGGATTTATGTATATTAGCGGGAGCGGGTCAACTTCCTCGGGCTCCGGAGGTTGCAGCGGAGGCAGCTGCAGCACCTGCGGCGGCTGCCACTAAAAATCTTGACTTCCCAAAAAAAATATGTTAATATATTTTTTGCGTAAACAAAATAGCGTTGCGGGATTGTGTAACGGTAGCACGCATGACTCTGGATCATGTTGTCTAGGTTCGAATCCTAGTCCCGCAGCCATTTTTATACGGCCATATCGTCTAGGGGTTCAGGACGCCGCCCTCTCACGGCGGTAACGGGGGTTCGAATCCCCCTATGGCTACCAGATACGTTACAGTGACTGGGTTTTAGGAATTGACCCAGTTTTTTTGTTGTCGAAAAACATAGTCGATTCTTTTCCAATACATGAACTTATTGTAAACATAGCGAATAATAAATAAATTGGAAAAAAACATGGACAAATTAACTCATAAAGAAAAATATAAGCTGTTGCAGAAACTTTATCAGTTAACCAATAAGAAGGCTTGAGATAATAGGCGAAGCGGCAAAAAATATATCGAAAACATTTAAAGAAAAGTATTCTGATATTCCATGGAAAGAAATGGCAGGTATGAGAGATATTCTTATACATGAATATTTTGGAGTTGATTTGTTACTTGTATGGAATACGATTAAAAAGAACCTTCCCAAGCTGAAAGAATCAATAAAAAAAGCCATGGAATTAGAATAGTAAGAAATTAAAAAAGGCCCCACTTTACATAGAATGAAGTGTGAACTATTATATAATTAAAAAAGATATAATAGAAAGGATAATCATTATGGGGCGTATCGATATAATTCTAGGAGATATCACAAAGGTTAAGGCGGATGCTATTGTTAATGCCGCAAACAATACGCTGCTAGGGGGCGGCGGTGTGGACGGCGCCATACACCGTGCGGCGGGTCCTGAGCTTTTGGAGGAATGCCGTCGTCTGAACGGCTGCAGGACGGGGGAAGCGAAGATCACAAAGGGATACCGGCTTCCCGCAAGATACGTGATACATACGGTGGGCCCCGTCTGGCACGGCGGCAATGACAATGAAGATGAGCTTCTTGCCGCCTGCTACAGGAACTCACTGCAGCTGGCGGTAAAAAACGGGGTGAAGACGATTGCGTTTCCATCCATAAGCACTGGTGCATACCGGTTTCCGGTAAAACGTGCCGCCGGGATTGCGATTCGGGAAATAAGCAAGTTCCTAGAGGAAAATGAAGGTATAGAAACGGTACTCATGGTATGTTTTGACGAGACAACAATGAAAGCATATGAAGAAGCTCTGGCTGAGGCTTTAAATTTATAAAATTAGGGCAAACCACCCGCTAAACGGGTGGTCATAATTAGGTCCGGGGGTGATATATATCTTTATATACGCCACGATATACAGTAGCTAGCAATAAACTGACGTTATATCTATAGCTCATGCATGTCAATTATCTCCATTATCGATTCAAAGTCATTTGAGTAGACATTGCCGCTCTCGTATTCCACTTCCCCCACCTGGTTGTCGTAAGGGTCGGATCGCAGAAATGACTTTTTGGGCGCAAATTCCTGCTGGAACTCGGAGTTGGCGGGCATTCTGAAGGGGTCGATGTTTCCGAAATAGAAATCCCACAGCTTGTTACTTCCTTTTCTGAGGGCGCCCCCGCCGAAAGACGGGTCTGCGTACAGCCACCCGTAAGGCTTTACGTAAAATTGAGCCCAGTCATGACAGCCGATATGGTATGGATTTACATAAAGGCCCGACTGCCATTTTGCAGGGACGCCGCAAATCCTGCAGAGGGTTATGAAGAGCAGGGCCTGGACGCCGCAGTCTCCCTTTAAATTTAAGGCTGCATATTCGGGGATGTTCGGCAGTGTGGAATAAGACCTTACGAAAGAATATTTTACATGGCAGGTTATGTAATCATATATCATTCTGGCTTTCTTCAAGTGATTTTTTTCGAAGCCCACTATCTTTGCCGCCAGGTTTTTAAGATATGGTGTAAACAAAATGTGCGGCGGCATTTCTTCGGTGTAAAAAACCGGCTGGTCGGCATCAACGTTGTTGTAGTCAAGCTTGATATAGCTCACGTGATTTTCATAGGAATATTCCACAAAAAACACATCGCCGCTCTTGAGATTTTCTTCAAAATAAACGGTCCTTGAAGGATGATAATCAGGTGATGTGAAGGCGGGCTTATGGGATGTGTTCAATATCTTGATATTTTTAATGCCTTTTTCGGCGGCAGGAATTGGAAGATAAACCCTAACTTTTTCTCCTGCCCTTTCGGCTTCCTTTTTAAGCTTCACGCCGGTTTTGACATGTATATGATATGCCTTCTGCCCATGTTCAATGATATTTTTAACGGTGGCATCCAGGATATCCGATTCTTTATCGGAATCTTCGCCTGAATCCATCAGCCGGTCTTTAATTTCCGGCAGGGTTTTTTTAATGTTTTCCAGGAACCTCCTGTGAAACATCAATTTACCGTTCACAAAGGCCCAATCGGCATACCCTTCTTCTTTCAACCGCTCCAGCTCTTCCTGGGTAAAATCCTTTATCGCCGATGAGGCAAGTTTTAAAGCTTCATCGAAGGGGTAAATGTATTCGCCCTCCAGCCGCATCAGCCTTTCTTTTTCAAAAAGCAGCCTGTCCCTCAGCATATCTCCTATATTCTTTTTCAGTTTAAGGTCGATCAACCTGCGGGCGCCTTCATAATCGCCGTAAATCACCAGATTTTGAATGTCTTCCGGAAGGTTTACCATTAAAAAGTCCAAATTGAGCATTTGATCACCTTCATTATTAGAATATAACAATAAGATTCTACGCAATTTGCTTTTTTCCTTTAAAAATAGGACAAAAATATCCTAATTGCCCATTACTATTATGTAAAAATATCGACTGATCATGGAAACAAAAACACTCCGATAAAACGATCGGAGTATTTTTGTCTCAAAAAATTATATTTTACCATCACAGCCCAACACATTCTTGATCTTGTGCCGCACCATTTCCTTTATGGCATCCCGGCCTGCGCCCAGGTATTTTCTGGGGTCAAATTCCGATGGGTTTTCCGCCAGGTATTTTCTTACCGATGCGGTCATGGCCAGGCGAAGGTCGGTATCTATGTTTATCTTGCAGACCCCCATACTGGCGGCTTTCTTAAGCATTTCTTCGGGCACGCCCTTTGCCCCCGGGATATTGCCGCCGTATTTATTGCAGGCCTCCACGAAGTCCGGCAGCACGGTAGAAGCACCGTGGAGCACCAGGGGGAATCCGGGAAGCATTTTTGTTATTTTTTCCAGGCGATCAAAATCAAGTTTCGGCTCACCCTTGAATTTATAGGCCCCGTGGCTGGTGCCTATGGCCACTGCCAGAGAGTCCACACCGGTCCTTTCAACGAATTCCACGGCCTGGTCGGGATCGGTGAAGGTGGCTTCCCTTTCGGACACTTTTACGTTGTCTTCAATGCCCGCCAGTTTTCCGAGCTCCGCTTCCACCACCACTCCTCTTTCATGGGCGTATTCCACGACTTTTTTAGTGATGGCTATGTTATCCTCGAAGGGGTATTTGGAACCGTCGATCATGACTGACGTGAAGCCGTCATCCACGCAGGCCTTGCAGATTTCAAAGTTTTCGCCGTGGTCCAGGTGAAGGACAATGGGCAAGCCCGAATCCTCAACGGCAGCCTCTACCAGCTTGCGAAGATATACGGGTTTGGCGTATTTTCTGGCACCGGCTGAGACCTGAAGGATAAGAGGAGCTTTTTCCTCCTTGGCAGCTTCAATGATTCCCTGGATGATTTCCATGTTGTTAACATTGAAGGCGCCTACGGCATAACCGCCTTCATAGGCCTTTTGAAACATTTCCTTTGATGTAACCAGCGGCATAATTAAACCTCCCTCTTTAAAATTAAGATGCCATAACAAGTATATTACAAAAAAACAAAAAATAAAAGATAATTAATCGGAAAAAGCCTTGCTGTAAAAGATCAAAGAGTGTTTAAAAATGACGAGAATATGGAAAGGCCGGTCTTGAACATCTTGGAATCATTTCCAAATCCAATCCTCAGGTGTCCCGGCATCTCGAAGCATTCTCCCGGCACCATCAAGAGGCCTTCTTTTTCAAAGAGCTTTTTGCACAATTCTTCGGTGGACATGGGGATGTTTTTGACCCGCGGGAAGGTGAGCACTCCAGCTTTAGGCGTGACATAGTCAAAGAAAATCTCATGTTCTTTGAACCATTTTAAAAGTGTTTCAAGATTCTGCCGGGCGATGCCAAGGTTTCTTTCCATTACCTTGTCGATATTTTTCAGAGCGAAGGTGGCCAGGAAATCGTTGATAGGCGAGTTGCTTATGGAGGTATAGTCCTTCCAACACCAGCACCGGTTTATGATTTCATCGGGGGCTGCAATCCATCCCAGGCGGAGACCAGAAAGTCCATAGGCTTTGGACATGCTTCCAACGCTTATGGCTCTTTTGCTTAAAGTGCGCCCATAAGGCGGCACCACACCGGGCTCCAGAGCAAAATCGTGATAGACCTCATCGCAAAGCACCCAGAAGTCCCGCTCTTGGGCCCATGAAAGAATGGTTTTCAGCTGCTCTTCGGAAATGACCGCTCCGGTAGGATTATGGGGAATATTCAGCACTATCATTTTTGTCCTGTCATCGATGAGAGCTTTTAGTTCTTCAATATCCGGTTCATATCCCCGTTCTATGTTCATATGCCAGTATTTGATGCGGGCACCTCTTGCCTCGGCGGTGGAATACAGCGCCTGGTATGCCGGAAACTGGACTATGACCGTATCGCCGGCCTCCACAAGAGAGTTGGTGACAAGAAAATCCGCTTCAATGGCTCCGGTGGTGATGAGAATGTTCTCGGGCCCGGTATCGCCGTAAAAGCCGGAGATTACCTCTCTCAAGGATTGACTACCGGTGGTGGGATTGTAACTGATCTTGACCCTAAGGAGTTCATCCAGCACTTCGAATTTCTTTCCCAGGGACAGAAGTTCGTCCAGGGTGAAAGCCTTGGCATCGGTTTCGGCCAGGTTGTAGAAGGCTCCATGCTCATAGGCGTTCATCCATCTTTCCACTCCGAAGGTCTTTATGTTCATCTATATCAGCCCCTCTAAAAGATTGTATGCAGGTTTTTAGAAAAACATGGACTCATATTTTAATACATTATAAGTCAAAATTCATAATTACACAAGAATAATTTTCCCAAAATGTATTAGAGTGGTAAATCATAGTTTTATAAAAAATTTTTATAAAAAATTTTTATAAAAAAGAAGGAAAAATTACTTTTATGTCGAAATATATAACTAAGAGGTATGACCAGTTAACCAATAGAACAGCAAACCAAAAATTTTATAAATATTTGCATGATATTATAATAATACCATTATTAATAACAGTCTTATACAGGTTATTACACTTTTATACGAAATGATGGTCTTACAATAATACCAACTGTCAAAATAAACTTTTTGGGAGGTCTTACGTGAAAATTATACCTATAAAAAGAACAACTTTAGCAGATGAAGTTGTTGAACAGATTAAGACAATGATTGTTGATGGGGAAGTAAAACGGGGAGAGAAATTACCCGCAGAAAGAGAACTTGCCGAAAGGTTTTCGGTAGGCAGACCTACCATCCGAGAAGCTTTAAAAGCCCTTGTTGCTTTGGGAATTCTTACAAGAAAAAGGGAAGGAACATTCGTAAATAGTGATATTTCTTCTCTTTTTACAGATCCTCTTACTCAAAAACTTATACTACAACGTATAAGCTTTAAAGAACTTTTTGAGGTACGTAAATTACTTGAAGTTAAAATAGCTGCCTTAGCTGCTGAACGGGCCACGGAAGAAGATATCGAACGCATGCGAAATGCCTTAAAGGAAATGGATGATATGATGACTAATGATGAACATAAGTTTGTGGCTGCTGATATAGCTTTTCATGAAGCTGTAGCGGAAGCAGCGCAAAACGAGATTCTTTTTGAACTTTTTACTGCCGTTCGTCACCTTCTGTTGGAAGCACAAAAGGCTGTTGTTAAATCTCCCATAATAATGCAAAACTCTCTTAAATATCATAAACAAATATTTGAAGCAATTAAACATCAAGATGTTGCTGAAGCTGAAAAAGTAATGTCTGCACATATTGATGATGTCGAAAAAACTTTGATAACTTTAAAGAGAATTGAATAATCCATATGCTCTAGATGCTTTTTTGCTTACTTAGTTACCATTGAAAAACGCGATTTTAAATCTTATCCTTTTTTCATTGGACCTTGATAACCTAATCTTTATTCATTTATTTTCCAATACCCTGCTATTTTTCAGCAGGTTTGGACCATAATTTTTG